>DAHUYQ010000065.1 GCA_027315115.1 Solirubrobacterales bacterium
CGCCGCCAGGCGCGTGTAGTAGTCGGGGAACTCGTTCAGGTGCGCCCAGGCGATCTTGGCGGTGAGCGTCTCGTCGTCGTCGGTCACGTTGGTGCGCAGGTCATGCGTGCCGTGCTCGAGCTCGACGTCCATGCCCATCCGTAGCTGCTCGACGTCGAAGGGGCAGGTCGCCCAGTCGATGCCGACGCGCTCACCGGCAGCGCGGGCCTGGTCGGCGGTGAAGCGGGGGGAGCCGGACATCTCCGCTCCAGCCTAGAGCAAGCGTCCGGGCGGGCCGCCTCGAGTCTATGCGCCCGCCGCCGGATCGCTGCCGCGGGTTCGGCTCTCTTGACGGATCGAGGCGCTTGTCGTATCTTTTCGCCGCACGTTATGAGTCGCCGGGGGGAAAGTCGATTTGTCTGACCGCATCGACTCACTGGCTTGGCATCAGTCCACATTGGAGGCAATGCGCATGCGAGCACAGCTCGATAGAGAAGGCCGTCCTGCACGGACGGCGAGACGGAACGAGAACCGGACTTCGGCAATCCGCCGCACGAGCCTGGCGGCCGCGATCGCGGTGCTCGCCATGCTGGTCGGCGCGTCGCTGGCCGTTGGAGACGGGCTGCCGTCGAAATCCGCGGCCGCGTCCACTCCCGCGAGCACCGGCGCACCGACGCTCACGGGCACGCCTGCGCCGGGACAGACGCTCACGTGCTCCACCGGCAGTTGGTCGGGCAACCCGAGCGGCTTCGCCTACGCCTGGCTGCGGGACGGACAGCCGATCGCCGGCCAGAGCGGCAGCACCTACGTCGTGCAGAGCGCCGACCAGGGACATTCGATCTCCTGCCAGGTCACGGCCTCCAACGGAGGCGGTGAATACACGATCGTCGGGCTGCCGAGCGGCTCCTACAAGGTCTCGTTCTACCCGTTCGAAGGCAACTATCTCGAACAGTACTTCAATGGACAGGCCACCTACTCTGCAGCGACGCCGGTCTCCGTGACCGCTCCGGGCGCCACACCGAACGTCAACGCCGAACTGCAGGCCGGCGGTGAGATCAGCGGCAAGATCACCGATGCGATCACGCACGCCGCGCTCGCCGGCGCCGAAGCATGTGCATCCACGGAAATCAAATCTGAAGAATTCGCAGGCGGCTGCGCACCAACGAACGCTGCGGGCGAATACACGATCGTCGGACTGCCCACCGGCGCCTACACCGTGTCCTTCTCCCGATACGGAAGCAACAACCTGCCGACATCTACGAGCGGCGTCAAAGTCACGGCACCGACCCCAACGTTGAACGTCAACGCCGAACTGCAGGACGGCGGGCAGATCACCGGCACGGTCACCGAAGCACAGGCGCCCGGAGCCGCGATCGCGGGTGTCTACGTGTGCGCCGCCGAAGTGACCACCGAATTCTACGGACACTGCGCTCAGACCAATGCCGCCGGCGAATACACCATCATCGGGCTACCGACCGGCAAGTACGAAGTCTCGTTCAGCACCTATAGCTGCGCCGAAAGCGGCTGCACGCAGCAGAACTTCATCGAATTCAAGGGCGAAGTGGAAGTCACCGCGCCGAATCCCGCGACACTCGACGCCAAACTGCAGCCCGGCGGACAAATCGAAGGCAGCGTCACAAACGAAAGTGGCTCCGTCCCGATCGCACATGTCGAGGTGTGTGCCGCCGGGGAAGTCAGCAAAGTCCATGTAGGCGCGTGCACGACCACGGAAGCAAACGGCAAATACACGATCAGCGGGCTGGAGGCCGGCAGCTATGAAGTCTTCTTCTATGCCTCCTCCACCGGCTATCTCAGCCAAAATGGCCCAACCGTCTCGGTGAGCATCTCCAAAACGGCTACCGCAGACGGCAAACTGAAGGAAGGCGGCAAGATCAGCGGCAAGGTCACCGATGCGACGACGCATTCGCCGATCGCAAACGTCGAGGTCTGCGGCCTCGAATCAGGCACCAAATTCTACGCCGGCTGCGCGCAGACCAATACCGCCGGCGAATACACCGTGATTGGGCTGCCGACCGGCCAATACGAAGTCTCGTTCGCTGCTTTTAGCTGCAACGAAAGCGGCTGCGCCCAGCAGAACTACCTGAGCACCGCCATTAGCGGCATCTCCGTCACCGCACCGAACACGGCATCTGGCGCGAACGCGGAACTGTCGCCAGGAGGACAAATCACCGGCCGAGTGACCGACGCCGGCACGCACGCGGGTCTCACGAGCGTGAGCGTGTGCGCGTCCAGTGAATCGTTCACAAGCTGCGCCACCCCCAACAGCGCCGCCGCGGCCTCTGCCAGCGCGAAGAGCAACGCGCTCGCGGTGCCGGCTCCGATCAGCGCGTTCAAGATCAAGGGCAAGCCGAAGTTCAACTCGAAGACAGGCAAGCTCATCTTCACGATCGAATTCGCGAACGCCGGCAGCCTGAGCTGGAGCCTGTTCTTCCGCAATGCCGACGTGGGCTTCGCGGACTCGCTGGCGATCTCGCTTGGCGAAGGCGGGCCGTCCGCCGAAGCTGCGCGCAAGCACCACAAGCGCCACAAGGCCAAGTGCAAGAAAGGCTTCACCAAGCACAAGGGCAAGTGCGTGCGGATACTCGTGCCATTCGGCTCGGGGACCCAGAACGTGGCGGCGCCCGGCACGGTGACGGTCGAAGTGCCGGCGTCCAAGAAGGCGCTGAAAGCACTCAAGGACCATCACACGCTGCACGTGAGCGGCACCTTCACGTTCCAGTCTGCGCTCGGAGGCTCGCCCTCCACGCAGAAGGTCTCCACCGTCGTGCATCCGCCGAAGAAGAAAGCCAAGCACAAAGGCAAGCATGGCCACTCGAAACACAAGAAAGGCTGAGCGACGGCCGGGGAACGCCCCACCGTGCTGAGCAGCAGGACATCGCGGGGAGCCGTTGGGTCCAGGCTCCCCGCGATGCCGCTCATGCTTGCCGGGGCCGCTGCCGTCGCGCTCTCGCTCGGCGGCTGCGGCTCCTCCTCGGCAGGACACGCAGCGGAGACGCATCCGCACTCGACTGCGACCACGGCAGGCCAGGCGGGCTCTGCGCCCTCGGCGGGCGCGGGCCACGCAGCGTCCCCGACGGGCGGCACAGCATCTTCAGCCGGCGCCTCCGCGGCGGCCGCCCACGCGAATGCCGCGGCAGGTGCTCGCTCCGGCGGCGGCGCGGGCGCGGGCGCAGGCGGCCGCAGCTCATTCGAGGCGGCCGTCAACGCTGCCTGCGACGCGGCTCGCTCCACCGTGGAGAGCACGGCGCAGAGCACGGCGCGCGGCGGAAGCAGTCTGGCGACCTCCGCCTATCAGGCGCAGCGCCGCGCGTTCGGCGTGCTCATCCTGACCCAGAAGCTCTCACGTCTGAAGGCGCCTGCATCGGAGCGGGCCTCGCTCGCAGAGCTGATCGACTCCTTGCGGCAACTCCAGCACGCACAGCTCTTGGCCGCAAACCCACAGGCCGGGAGCGTCACGCAACACGAGCTGTCGGTGGCGCGCCGGCGGCTTATGGCCAGCGCCGACCTCGCGGGCGCGCCCGAATGCGCGAGCCTCGCCCCGGCGACCGGCGTGCTCACAGCGAGTCCTCCGGGCGGGCAGCCGGGGCAGCCGGTGCAGCCGGGGCAGCCGGGGCAGCCGGGGCAGCCGGTCGGACGGCCGGGCAGCCCACCGCAAAGCCGGCCTGAACTTCCGCGGCGCTGAGCTGCAGCGGATCGACGCTCGCACGAATGGCGAGCCCCCGAGGCCTCGCGCTCGTGCGCCGCACAGGCTGGCTTGTCGGTTGACGTTAAGGCAACTGGGCTACCACGGCAGTTGTGGAGGTAACGCGCACCGTTCCTTCACCTGCCGCAGCATATTTGACTACTCGCGCAATGCCCACCCTATGACGTCCTGCCGTGATACCAGTCAACACCTGCACCGGCACCTGTGTTGATTCGCCCGCCCCAAGCGTCACGGCGGCGGCATTGGCGGTCTTCAGCCGACCGTCTACCACGGGGTACACCGTAACCGTTCCGGCAGGGCCGCGACTGGCGACTCACCAGGTCGAGCAGGACCTCATCCTCTCGCGGCTAATGGTCGAGAGATCGTCCTCACCAGCCAGAAGACCTCTCGGGGTCAGCTCGGCGGCCAGGCTCGACAGGCGCCTCCTCGGGCTCCGGCGCCTGAGAGTCGTCGAACAAGCTGAAATATGGCTCGAACCTGTAGCGACGCGATCGGCTTCGGCCGGTGAGCTCTCGCAAGAGTCCGAGGTCTTCGAAGTGCTTGACGAGGCGGCTGGCCGTGGGGAAGGTGACTTCCAGTTCGTCCTTGACGCGGTTGACGTTCACCAGCGGCCGCTGGAACAGGAGCGAGAGGAGCCTGAGACCGTTGGTGCCGGTGTCCTCCATCACACGAGTCCGGGTGGATTCGCGGAGCTCCACGATCCGCTCGGCGGTGGCGTTGGCCTCGGTGGCGGTCTCGGCCACACCGCGCAGGAAGAATCGCAGCCACCCCTCCCAATCGCCGCTGATGCGGACAGCCATCAGACGGTCGTAATACTCTGAACGGTGCCGCTTCAGGTAGTGGCTCAGGTAGAGCAGTGGCGCGCGCAGAGCGCCGCCGCGGCACAGAAGGAAAGTGATCAGCAGGCGTCCGACTCGGCCGTTTCCGTCGAGGAACGGGTGGATGGTCTCGAACTGTGCGTGGGCAAGACCCGCCAGGACGAGCAGAGGCGGCTGATCATCGGAGTGGAGAAACTTCTCAAAGTCGCCAAGGGCCGTCTTCATGTCCGGGACCGGAGGCGGAACGTAGGTCGCCTGCTTCAGTCCCGCCCCACGCGGGCCGATCCAGTTCTGCGTCGTACGGAACTCACCAGGAGTCGCGTGCGCCCCGCGGCCGCCGCGAAGCAGCTCGCCATGGATCTCCCTGATCAGGCGCAATGACAGCGGCAGATCTCGGAGTCGGTCGAGCCCGTAGTTCATCGCAGCGACGTAGTTGACGATTTCGCCGACGTCGCCGTGGCTTGAATCGGGATCGAGCTCGACCTCGAGCACGTCCTCCAAGGTGCTCTGCGTGCCCTCGATTTGGGAGCTCAGGACAGCCTCGCGCCGGACGTACATCGCCACGAAGACATCTGGATCGGGAACGAAGCGCACGACACCGTCCA
Organism: Solirubrobacterales bacterium; assembly: GCA_027315115.1. GTDB lineage: Bacteria > Actinomycetota > Thermoleophilia > Solirubrobacterales > Solirubrobacteraceae > Palsa-744. The sequence continues at coordinate 5,127 of DAHUYQ010000065.1, forward strand.
AGCGCCCGATCGCCTGATCGGCACTGGAAAGCAGGCCGCGCAACTCGCCTTCGAGATCGAGTGGCGGCACGGGCGGCAGAGGTGCCGGGATGAACGCGCGATAGCCGCTCGGCTGCGTTATGAACCGACCCGCTCGATGCTCGGCTGCGCACATGTGCGAAGCATAGCTTATTCAAAATCTGGGCTGGAAACTTTAATAACGGGCCGCTCCCGGGGGTCCGATCGAAAGCTGGCTTTCATAGCGTCAGCGGCTGAGCAGCTCTTCCAAGAAGAACCGCGTCTTCGCCGGCGGCTCCTTGGCGGGATAGACCTGCTCGAGCACCGCCAGCGCCTCCCCGGCGCTGTGGATGTCGCACTCGCGCAGGAGGATCTCGATGTCCTGGTCGTCCTCTCCGAAGCGCATCGCCATGAGCTTCATCGCGAGCAGGTAGCGGGGCGACGCCGTGGTGACCTCGATGCCCTGGATGGCCGGGACAGGGCGAGGCGCGTCGTCGGGGCCTGGCATGAAGCCCTTGACCGCGTCATTGAGCCAGCCCTCGGGCAGCCCAAGCTCCTCGGCCACCTTGGCGGCGGCGGCGTAGACGGTCTGCTTGGGCTCGAAGACGGCGTCGACGTCCTTAGTGACTCGCCGGGTCGAGTAGGCGAGTGCCATCGCCGCGCCACCGACGATGAAGATCTGCGCCCTCACTCCCTCTCGGGTCAGCTCGGCGCCCAGGGCTTGGAGCGCCTCCACGATCCGGGCCTTTGTGAACTCGCGCTCAGACACGGTCGAACACCTCCCGGGCGATGAACACGCCATGACGGGCGAACACCGCCGGGGTGTTGGCGAGGGTGTACGCATCGAACGCCGGGCGGCTTGCCACGAACCACCACGGCTCCACGAAGCGCCGCGAACCGTTCACCCATGGCGGCGCCGCGACCCCCGCCTCGGCGGCGAAGAACTCGGCGAGCCCCGCGAGGGCGGCGTCGAAGCGCGGGTCGCCGGTCGGCGGTGGATCCTCGGCGATCAGCGCGATCCGCCCGGGCCGCGAAGATCCCCGGAAATCGTCGGCGAACCCGAAGAGCAGCCGCACCGCGTCGTTCTCGCGACCGCCGGCCAGGTCCTCCGAGATCACAGGGCAGAGCTCGGCAAGCGACGCAGCGCCCCGCCGCACGCGCGGACGCGCAAGCACCTCCACGTCGTGCTCGCAGCCCTCGAGCAGCCGCGTGAGCGTCGCGAGATTCGGCCTCCTCGCGCCCGACTCATATGCGGCGACGGCAGACTGCGTCGTGGCAGCCCGCTCGGCGAGCTCGGCCTGCGTGATGCCGGCGGCTCTTCGCGCGCTCCGAATCATTGTCATGGGGTCCAGAAAAGGCATTATATACGATTGTATATGGGATCGGCCCTACAACGCCATGAGTAAAATCACTCAGCACGTTGAGCAACTTGCCATACCAAAAGTGCATTGACAGGATGCGGCGCCTGGGCCGCGACCTCTGAAGTGGCCTCCGGTCTGAACAAGCCGCCCGCGGCGCGATGCGATCATGTCAGCATGAGCTTTGCCGCCGACACCGACACCGACACCGAGGCCGAGGCCGTGGAAGGCACGCCGACCGAGGCCGACCTGCTGGCCACCGAGAGCTTCGACCACGACAGCGACGCCGTGCGGGAGTGGGCGCTCGGGACGATCGCCGGCGCGGAGCACGACGTGGAGCGGGCCTCGCGGCTGTTCGCCGCCGTGCGTGACCAGATCCGCTACGACCCCTACGCGATCGACCTGCGTCCCGAGGCATTCTCCGCGAGCGTGACGCTCGCGCAGGGGCGGAGCTGGTGCGTGCCGAAGGCGATCCTGCTCGTCGCCGGGGCGCGGGCGGCCGGGATCCCCGCGCGGATCGGGTTCGCCGACGTTCGCAACCATCTCTCCAGCGAGAAGCTGCGTGAGCGGATGGGCAGCGACCTCTTCGTCTTCCACGGCTACGCCGCGCTGCACATCGACGGCAGGTGGCTGAAGGCGAGCCCCGCCTTCAACGCCGAGCTCTGCGAGCGATTCGGCGTGCCGCCGCTTCACTTCGACGGACGCTCCGACGCGCTGCTGCACGCCTACGACGGCAAGGGACGGCGCCACATGGAGTACGTCAACGACCACGGCACCTGGACCGGCGTGCCGCTGCAGAGGATGCTCGATGCGTTCAGGGCCAACTACGCCGGCGGGCAGGCGGCTGCCGTGTACACGGGCGGCGAGAGCCGGGACACGGGCGGTGAGCGCCGCGCGAGCGAGGACCCGGTGTTCGAGGGGGCGTAGGGGGCGCGGGATCAGGGCCCCGTCGTCTCGGGCGGCTCGATCAGCACAAGTCAGCAGGAGCTCCAGGCTCGTCCTATCCTCCCTGACGTGCTCCGGCGTCTGCAGCGCGCACGAGATCTGATAGGCAGCCAAGTGCAGGTCGCGCCCGACGTGAAGCTGCTCCTGTTCTCCGCAAGCGGCTTCGACGGCCGCCTGCGTGCCGCTGCGCGTGCGAGCCGCGACGTGGAGCTCGTCGATCTGGATCGGCTCTACACCGGCGAATGACGGCGGGCACCCGCCCGCGCGCTATTCTTAGGGTCACCTAACTGATGCGCCTTCGTCCTCGACACAGCAAGCCGTCCCGCGACGCCGACGAGGCCTCCCGGCCCGAGCAGGCAGCGCCGGCGCGCCTCCAGCGCGCCCCCAGGTGCGGCTATCGCCTCGAGGCGGCGGCACACCGCGTCGGCGTCTCCTCGCGGTTCGCGCCGCGGGCGGCCGACGTCCGCAAGTAGCGCGGCGGGCGGCGCCTCCGGCGCCCGTTGCGGTGTAGTCGCGAGCTCGTCTCCGAGCGCGGCGTCGCCCGGGCGGACGGCCCACCCCCGAGATACCTGACATCGAAGGTAACCGAGCACGGCAGCAACGCCCGACCGGCGAGGTCCTCAGCGGCCCCGGCAAGCCTCCCGCCTAGCGGCTGAGCCCGCCACCCGCAAACCCTGATACTGCCCTGCGCAGCAGGACGAGGAATGCGAGTACCGCCACGAGACACACACCCACCCGAATTGCGAGCCAGGCGTGCGATGTCGGCACTGCCGCCATCGCCAAGGTGACCGCGAGGCCGCTCCCGATGATGGCGCCTGACCGGATCGGCGTGCGGGGTATCCTCAGGCCCGAGCGCATCGGCGGCCGGGTGAGTCCGGCAAGCAGAACGTAGGAGACAACCGTGGCGATGGCCGATCCAGCGAGGCCGAAGAGCGGCACCATCACAAGGTTCAAGGCTACGTTGATCGCGGCTCCGACTGCCGTCGCCACTGCGACCCGGACCGTCATCGCCTCACTCATCAGCGCCCTCACGTTGGACAGGAACAATCCGTAGGGAATGGTCGCCACGGCGACGATCGCGACGATCGACGTCAACCCTTCCGGCCCGAACGATCGCGGCGCCCACAGCCGCAACACCACTGGCGCGGCGGCGGCCAGACCGCACATGACCGGCACCAGCAGCAGGCTCATCATGTCGCGGCTGCTGGCCAGCAGTCGTGACCGGGCGAGGCTGTCTGTGACGGAATATATGCGCGGCAACCACGCCTGATTGACGAACACGAGCAGCAGAACCCCGAGGCTGCCGACGTTATACGCGACGGAGTAGCGTCCGGTAGCGGCCGATCCGACGTAATGTCGGATGACTATCCTGTCACCGGCAAACAGAACGAAGACGCTCAACTGCTGAGGCACCATCGGCAGACCAAACGCGAACGCGCGCCCGTAGCGACGAACCGCGGACAACGCCGCCCAATCTGGTCGCAGCGCGAGCAAGCCGCCGAGCGCGGCCGCGGCTTGGCACACGATCACGCCGCAGAGGTAGCTTCTCACGTCAGGTGCCCACAAGAGCAACAGCGTCACGCCGAGCGCTTGTGCTCCAAGCGACTGAAGGCCACCTATGACGATCACGATGCCGAGCTTTTCCTTCGAGCGCAGCATGGCAAGACACGTCCATGTCAGCGCAAAACAGGCACCCCACAATGCGGCCAAGCGTGCGTCGACCAGATGGTCCAGCCCCACGGCAGGCCCCCATGCCGGCGCGGCGAAGATCACGATGACCGACGCCGCGACGCCAAAGGCGACCGAAACGGCAACCACGCCGCGAGCTCGACGATCTCCGTCCTCGCCCGCGAACGCCTCTTGCGTCGCGAAGGGCAGCCCGAAGCTCAAGATCGGCCCCACGATCTGCATGACCGCGATGGCAAGAACGAGTTGCCCGAATGCGCCCGTGCTGACAAGTCGCGTCAGGATAGGCGTCACCCCGGCCGCAAGCACGACCTGCAGGACAGACACACCGAGGTAAACGAAATCGCGCGTGAACATGCCACGCAGCGCCTCGGCAGATGCTCGGTGACCCTCCGCGACGATCACCGAAGCGTCGGCTGCTTCGCTCTCAAACTGGTCGTAATCCACTCGCCCACCCGCCCTCGTCCAGCGGGGTCCCTCAGACATATCGACTATGCCTGGACGAACGGGCGTCCAACTGGGCACGGTCAGGCAAGCCCTCAGCTCTCCTTGGCACCCAGATCTGGGTCCCCCACACTCTCTGTCAAGCGCTCACGGATCTTGAGCCAGGAGCATCTTGCGCGCAGCATGCGCCTGACCCACCACGGCTGAGGGGGCAGCGACGGCGCGCGAAAGCTGTGAGTTACGTCAGGGCCCGCTCTGAGCACCGCGGCGAGTCGGCGCCCGCGACCAGCTTCAGACGCGCCGGTACCGTCGGAGCGCGGGTTCAGCGATGCCGCCGCGTCGCCTATGTCATCGTTGACCTCGACGCCGAGCGTGGCAAGGCCGTCGGCAAGCCGCTCGACCTGCCGAACCGGATCGCTCATCATCGAGTCGAAGTCGACTCTGACGACAGGCAGCCCAGACAATCCGGCGACAGCGCGCCGGTTGTAGTCGTCCCAGACGGCGTAGCAAAGAGGAATCGGCCAACCTTCTCGACGGTTCAACGAGCGCGTCACCGGCCCGGCGTTCCGCACGACGAAAACGACGCAGAAGTCGTCAAGCACCTCTCGCCAGAGCGGGAGGGTCAAACAGGTTCGCGGATCCTTCCACAGCCACCTGTCGGTTCTGTACACGTCCCGGAAGCTGGCCCGCATCACGTCTCGGAGCGACTGCGCGCGCCGCGATGTGAGCCATGACCGAGGCATCGGCGGCATCGCCATCTCGAAACCCCCGAACGCGCGCAAGATCACGTCGTTGAGATCGCATAGCGTGCGACTCTCCCAGTGTCCGCTGGGATTGTCGTTCGCGGTGTAGATATCGTCGGCTCGCCCGAGGGGCACGCCCATGAGGTTGATCGCCCGTGTCACCGCCGACGTTCCGCTGCGGTGCATGCCCACGACCATTACCCCATTGGTCATCGTGAAGTCGCCCGCTCGCGCACGTCGACACCGTCATCGGCGTGGCCGGAGGCATGAACCGCGGCGCGGCGCCGCGGGTTTTCACTCCGGCTGAAGCGCATTTGGCGGCTGTAGGAACCCGCCAAGAACAGGGCGGTGACGGCACCGAGCACGGGACCGAGCGAGAGTCGGTCGAGCCGAACGCTGCTCACGTATAGAGCCAGCGAGCACAAGATCACGAGCATGATCGACACCGGCACCGCAATCCCGGCGGACCGCCACTCGACGTCACGGCCCAAGAGACGCATGAGCGCATAGCCAGGGGACAGCAGCAGCGCGGGCAGCACAGCGAGGCGCAGCAGCCCAGGCAGGATCGGGCTGCAGATGAGCAAAACGGCTCCCAGCGCCAGGAGACCAGGGTCGCACGCCCCGTATAGGCGGCTATGCCATCCTCCTATTTTCATGTCATTCGTCCTCGGCGTGAAACGGATACCACAGGTAGTACCGGTTGAAGTCAATCTTGTACAGCCGATAGTTCGGTGAGGCGTACAAGAGGTGCAGCCACGGCCAGCGCGCCAAGCGCGTCATGTCTTTCTCTCGCACTTGATACGGCTCGCCGGGAACGAATAGAGGCGACTCCGTCGGATGATGCAGCCCGTCACGGAGATCCACCGCGAGGTAGTCGTCCCCCTGGCGTTGCAGACCGAACATCAGAGACGGTTCAGGTGGACGACGGTTGTACCAGATGGCCGCGATCGGGAGGCCAGGAACTTGCAGTGGCGTGATCGCGGCCGCGTGGGCTGTCAATGACAGCGCGGTGTAGCGGTCGGTCACCACGCCGCTCGCAGTGCCCAGATGCGTGCGAACCCAGCCGTCCAGCCGAAGGGTTTCGGGCGTGACGCTGAGGGTGTCCGAGCCGAACTGGTAGGGCCCTGGGAAGCGATAGTCCACCGGCATGCCGGCAGTGACGTTCCCAACCAGCAGGACGACCAGGCTCGCCACGCCCACGGTCACAGCCGTATGCCTCAGCCACGGCTTGCGCTTGTCAAGCGCGAACAATGTCGCTACGGCCGCCGGCAGCACTCCCACCCCCAAGAACGTCGAGGCCCAGGTGCGGTGAGCGCCCGCGGCTCCTCCCCCGAGGAGCGTCAGGGGCAAGGTGACCAGGTAGACCGCCGCCAGCGCGAACGACCACAGGAACACCGTCTGGGACCGATGCCTTCGCAGCCAGCGAAGCCCGGCGAACAGCAGAGCAAGCGAAATCAGAACCGGAGCCGCGATCGCCGCGATTCGCTCGTATTCGGGAGCGACCGAGTGGCCGAAGAGCGTCCGCAGTGGATTGCTTGTGCCATGCCCAATCCCCACCAGCTTGAGAACCTGCTGGACCGGCTGTGAGACGTGTGGGAAAAGATAGGGCCACGTCCCCGGGGCGACGAAGACGACCCACAGCGTGAAGCATCCCGCGAGCATCAACGGCGGCGTGTATCTCACGAACAGCCTGCGCGCCCCGCCCTTGCGGTCCAGCAGCCCGGACATTGGGCCGATGGTGACGGCGCTCACCAGCAAGAGCCCGATGCCGGTGAGGCTGGTGAGGTGGTGCGTCACCACGCAGGCGACGCACATCAGCGCGATCAGCAACGTGGTCGACAGGCTTGCTCGCCACGTGCGACCTCCCGATCGCTCGGCCGCCAATGCCTCCGTGTAGATGCGGACGATCGTGAACATGAGCAGGATCGCCACCGTTTCGTAGGCGAACTGGACGTCCTCGTACATGAAACTCGGATTCGCGGCGTAGACGACAGCGGCCACGACGGCCCAACGCTCGCGAACCGGCAGCGCTCGCGCGATGTAGTAAACCTGGACGGGAAGCAGGCAATGAGCCACAGCGACGAGGACCAGAGCAGACTCCCAGGGCGAGAGGCCGGTCAGCCAGTGGATCGCGGCTGCGACGCTTTCCATGCCCGGATAGAACTTCCCGATCGGCAGCAGGGGGGTGCTCTGAAACAGATGCCCGGTCGAAATGACCTCCCGCAGGAGAGCGAAGTGGGCGGTCTCGTCGAAATAGATTGGACCATTCGGGCTCATCCAGAACTTCGGCAAGACCGCGAACAGACCAAGGAACGCGAGCCAGAGAGGCACGTGGCGCCCCGACAGGGCCCGCCACGTCACGGTCAGATAGACGAGCACCATCCCGGCCCAGAAGATCGGATCGTAGGATTCGATCCGACTGGTCGGCGCGATGCTGTACGCCCACACGACGAGCGCGGCGCCGGCGAGGATCAAAGCGGCCGCGATCAGGTTCGCCCGCGATCCGCTCACAGACCGCCGCCGGCTTGGCTGGCCGTTCCCGCGGAGACCTGAAGACCGCCGGTTGGAAGGAGTCCGGGCGGGTGCCGCGGCAACCTGGGCAGGGGCCGTAGGGGCTGCGCCGGGACCCTGTCCCAGCTCGCCTTCAACCATGCTCTACTGCTTGCCCGTGGCCGAGTTGACCATTTGCCGACCCCGCGTGCGTGGCGCGCCGGTGGGAGCGCACGCCGCCCCGCGAGCGACGCGGCCCGTGCCGCATGGGCCCTGAGCGGGATTTGTCGCGGGCACGCTCGTTACCCTAACGGAGATACACACGGCGGATAGGCTACCATCCGCCAGACCGGCGATGTTGTGCTGGCCGCGCCAGACGCCGATGCACACGTGACCGGAATGAAAGTCTCGCTCGTCGCCCCAGGGTTCCCCCCGCAACTTGGTGGTGTGGAGACCGTAACCGAACGTCTGGCGGATGAGCTCTGCGAGCGCGGTCATCGGGTCGCGGTGTACGCCCAGCGGCCGCGGGGCGCCTCGTTTCCGAACGATCGCGGCTACGCGGTGCACCGGTTCGCGGACTGGACCGGCACGCGCCAGTTTCAGGTCGCGCCTGGGCTGATTGCCGCGCTGTGGCGGGACAGAGCGACGTTCGACGTCATCCATGCGCACAGCTTCCACGCAGTGCCCTCAATGATGGCGGCGACCATTCCGAAGGTCCCGCTGGTGTTCACGCCGCATTTCCATGCGGTTGGCCACACCAGGATCGCGTCGGCTCTGCACACCTTCTACGACCCACTGGCGACCTACCTGTTTCGACGCGCGGACAAGGTGACGTGCGCGTCGACAGCCGAGTCCGATCTTCTGTTGGCGCGGTACGCGTTCGTGGAGCCCCGGCTTTCCATCGTGCCGCTCGGCGTGGACACCCAGGCGCTGCTCGCAGCCGAGCCGTTCGTGCGCGATCGACCGGTGATCCTCATCGCCGGTCGCCTGGAGCCTTACAAGCGAGTCGACATGGCGATCCGGGCCTTTGCGCGCATGCGCAGCGATGCGGAGATGGTTATCTGCGGCGCGGGCCCCCAGCTCGCCGCCCTCCGACGTCTCGCGGAGGACATGGGGGTGGCGAGCCGGACCACGTTTCGCGGAATGGTCGACGACGCGGAGTTGCGCCGATGGCAGCGGACAGCCGTCGTGACCGTCAGCCTGTCGCGGCGGGAGGCATTCGGACTCGTGCTCTTGGAGGGTGTCGTCGCGGGTGGCCGGGTCGTCGCCTCCGACATCCCCGCCCATGCCGAGCTCGCGCAGCGGCTCGGGGGCGAGGACGCGCGCATGGCTGTCATGGAACCCGATGTGGGGGTCGTCGCCGTGGCATTGGACCACCATGTCGAGATGGGGCGTCTGAGTCCGCTGGCGGACGGGACCTTCGACTGGTCGTCGACGGCTCGGCGATACGAAGCGATCTACCGTTCGCTGGGGTGAGAGCTCGATGCGAGTGATCGAGCTGACCGATCTCTACCCGCCCGCGATCGGGGGGCTGGAGAGGTTCGTAGTCCTGCTGTCCGAGGAACTCGCTCGTCGCGGTCACGAGGTTCATGTGGTCGCAAGCGCGCTGCCGGGAGCCCCGGCAGTCGAGCGCACGGCCGGCGTGAGCATCCACCGTCTGCCTCTGCTCTACCAGAAGCTGGCGCCCAAACTGGGAGAAGACGCCGCTCGGCCATTCCACCCGCCCGCTCCGGATCCTTGGTTCGCGCGTCGACTGCGCAGGATCGTCGCCGAGGTACGTCCCGACGTCATTCACGCCCACTCCTGGAGCGTCTTCTCCTCTCTATCCCGAGCGCTCCCGCCGACGCCCGTGATGGTGAGCGCCCACGACTATGGTCTCGTTTGCGCGAAGAAGTCGCTGGTAGACAGATCCGGCGCCCACTGCGCAGGTCCAACCTGGACGCGGTGTGGGCCGTGCGCGAGCACCCAGTACGGCGCCGTCAAGGGCAATGTCCTGGCGACGGCATCGCTCCACAGCCTGCGTCTGCTCGAACGGGTGACTAAGTTCACCGCTGTTAGCGACTATGTGGCGAACCAGCTCGCGCCTACCGTCGGGCGGGTTAGCGGAAGCCCTGTAGAGACTCTGCATTCCTTCGTTCCCGACGGGCTCTACGAAAGCGGTTGGCAGACCGAGCGTCCGAGCTTCCTGCCACCCGCGGACGACTATCTTCTGTACGTGGGGCAGCTCTCTTCGCACAAGGGCGTCAACGTGTTGCTCGACGCCTATCGGCATCTGCCATCGCCCCCACCACTGGTACTTCTCGGAACGCGACATCCGACAGGTCCAGCTCCCGACCGCCTACCGCCAGGCGTCACGATGCAAACCAACGTCCCGCATGAGAGCGTGATCGCGGCAATGGTGCGGTCCGCCTGCGTGGTGGTCCCGTCGGTCTGGGCCGACCCACTCCCGATGACCGTCAGCGAGGCACAGAACTGCGGCGTTCCCGTGATCGCATCCGCAGTCGGCGGCATACCGGAGCAGGTGGTCGATGGGCAGACGGGATGGCTGGTCCCGGTCGCCGACGAGCAGGCGCTGGCCGACCGAATATCCAGGCTGCTCGCCAGGTCCGACCGCACCGACGCGATGCGACGTGCCGGGCGTGCGCGCGGAGAGCTGTTCGCCGCCGCGCACGGGGTCCCTCGATTTGAGGAGGCGCTGCGGACGACCTCCCAGATGCTCGCTTGAGCACTCCCGCCAAGCAACCAGCCCCGGGCGCTGCCGCGCTTGTCCTTACGATCGGCCCGGTCAGGGACGCTTGACCGTAAACCTGAAGCGAATCGGACCCGCCAGCGTGCCGTTAGCACCGGGAGCGCTGGCGCTCAGGAGATAGTTGCCCGGACCCAGCCGCGCGGCGGACAGGCGCGCCGCCGGCAGCAGGAAGGCGTTCGCGCCGGCGTGCCCGACTTGCCTGAAGCTTCCCCTGAGCGCCTGCCCCTCGCAGCGCCGTAGTCTGTGCAGCAACGGAGAGTCGCGCACGCAGTCCTTGCCACGCAGGCGACCGGAGAACACTCGATCGAGTGTGAACGTGACCAGCGCAGGCGTTGACAGACGGAACGTGATCTTCCCGGCTCTCGTGACCTTCAGGTAGGTAGAAGAGCCGTGCCGCTCGGCGCGGAAGCTGGCGAGCGTCAGTCGCAGGCCGGAGATCCGCGTCGCCGGCAATTGCCACAGCGCCGCGTGATCGTGGCCGGCGGCGTCCACGCTCCAACCAACGACCTGGCCGCTGTCGTTGACCGCTTCGGCGTAGCTGCTGGTGTCACCGGGCAGCGGGCCGAGGTCGACCATCCCGCCCGCCTGCGTCCAGGAGAACGCGTGGACGGTGCCGCCGCCGGTGTCGCTGTAGCCGACCACCTCACCGTTGTTGCTGACCCCGCGGGCGACGCTGATGGCGCCCCCAAGGGTGCCGAGGTCGACCATCCCCCCCGCCGCAGTCCACGAAAACGCATGGGTGGGACCGTCTTTGGCGGTCGTGCTCTGGCCGACCACCTGACCATCCTCGTTGATCGCGTGAGCGGTGCTGGTGGAGCCGCCGAGCGTTCCCAAATCGCGCATCCCGGCCGCCTTCGTCCACAAGAACGCATGCCAGGCGCCGCTCGCGAGGTCGCTGTAGCCGACGACCTGACCGACGTCGTTCACGGCCGCGGCGGTGCTGGCACTGCCGCCGAAAGTGCCGAGGTCGACCATCCCCCCCGCCGCGGTCCATGAAAACCCATGTCTGATACCGCTGTCCGCGCCCGCCGGAATGCTGGTGGTGTCCGCCCATCCGACGATCTGACCGCGGTCGCTCACCCTGGTGGCCCGGCTCTCGCTGCCGCCTGGAAGCGTCCCCAGGTCCACGACGCCGGTCGCCGCGGTCCACGAGTAGGCGTTTGGATGCTGGCTGGGGGTGAAGCTGTAGCCGGCGATCTGGCCGTAGTCGCTCACCTCGGAGGCGACGCTGTCGTTTCCGCCGAGGCCGACGAGAGCGCTCAGATCGACCAGCCCGCCCCTCTGCGTCCATGAGAACGCATGGACCGCTGCGTGGTTGGCCAGGAGGGTGTAGCTCCAGCCGACCACCTGCCCCTTTTCGTTCTCCCCCAACGCCCGGCTGTCGCTGCCACCGGGAAGCGTCCCCATGGCGACCGGAGTCGGGTTCATGGGTGTCAGGCGAGCGACTGCGGCGGTGCGCGCTGCCGCAACCGCGGGCGCCGCCTCGGGCAGCGCCAGTCCACCGGCCGCCAGTAGCAGAGCCACGCAGGCCGAAGGCTTGGCAGGGAGACGCAGCCCGGCTGCCGCGCCTGGCACGAGCGACGCTCCGCGTGCCTTCTGCGCACGGCGATGCATGCGCCTCACCTGCGCCCCGCAGCCGCGGATCGTGTCAATCGGTACGTGCAACTTGTCCCCCATAGATCCAGAACCCGGGTCGATCCTACTAGCGATGGGGCCTCGTATGAGCGCGCCGCTCCAAATCACGCTTGTATCATGGGCTCGCGACATCGGTAGCTTCGAGACCTGACCACGCTGGCGATTCGCGGCGCGATCCAACCACTCGCCATCGGCGACATGTCCAGGTTGGCCGCGAGATCTCCAGCATCCAGCGAGGGACATCGATGGCAGGAACATCCGAACCGTTGCCATCAGCATCCTCGTCGCAGGGATTCTGGCGATCGCGCCGCTTCAGTCAGGCGCAGCCGCACGCTCTGCGGCACCCGGGCCGAGCCGGCACGCGACGGCCATGCGGATGAAGCCCCATGTGAGCGCGTGCCGAGCCAGACAGGCGGGGCACCAGCGGACGAAGGCTCCGCGGCCAAAGCACCCGCGGGCAGCGCACCCGCGGGCAGCGCACCTGCTCAGATGCGCCAAGGGGAAACGCTTGAGAAAGCGTTTGGCCAAGCGAGCCGCCTCACGCGGAGCCGCCTCACGCGGAGCCGCCTCACTCAGCGCGCCCACCGCCCCGTCCGCGCTCTTGCCGCCGAGCCAGACGAGCACGACCAGGGAACTCAAGGAGATCAACTATTACCCGGCCAGCGGCGGGTGGACCTATATGTGGACGAAGTTCGACCCGGCGGAGATCGACACCGACTTCGGACGGATTCGCGCCTTGGGCGCGAACACGGTCCGCATCTTCATCCAGCCGCTGGTCTTCGGCTATCCGGCCGTCAATCCGACTATGGCGGCGCGCCTCTCCCAGGTGATCGAGCTTGCGGCGCAGAACTCGCTGCGCGTCCACCTTACGCTGTTCGACTTGTGGTCACAGTTCACCGATGTGACCGGCAGCAAGGAATGGGTCTCATCGCTGCTGTCCCCGTATCGCGGAGACCCGCGCATAGCGGTCGTCGAGCTGAAGAACGAGGTCAATCCTCAGGATGCGCAGGAGATGGCCTGGGTCCAGCAGATGCTTCCCTATCTCTCCGCCGTCCTGCCCGGCACGCCACGAACGGTCTCGGTGGCCAACATACCCCCACTGCTGTTCCAGATCTTCACGCAGGAGCTGGCGGACTCGCCGCCGGACTTCTGGGACTACCACTACTACGGACCACCGCAGGATGCCTCCACCCGGCTGACCTGGCTCAAGGCGCTCGCTGCTCCCCGACCTCTGTTCGTCGGCGAGACCGGCTACACCACAGCGGGGACGGAAGGAAACCCTTCCGCTGGGGACGAAGCGCAGGCCGCGTACTACCGGGCGATCTTTTCCGCGACCGCAGCGTTGGAACTGCCCGCGCCTGCGCCGTGGACCCTCAACGACTTCGCTCCAGGCGCGATTCCACCGAGTCCGACGGCCGAAAACCAGGCGCAGTACAACTACGGGCTGTACACCGTGAACGGAACCGCGAAGCCGGCGGCCGCCGTCGTGCGCCAGGGGTTCACGTCCGGATCTTGAATCCCTGAACCGACTAGAGACGGCGGTCAGAACCTTCTCTCAGGTCGGCTCCTTCAGGCCGCGGGCACGCTGGAGCACGAGCTGCACGAGCTGCTCTTGGACCGCCACATCCTCCAGCCCGTGTACCGGGCCCTCGAGAATGGTCCATGCCAGGCGGCCCTGGCCGCGCCGACGAAGCAACGCGATCGCACGCGAGGCATCTGCGTCTGCCGCCACTTGTGCCAGGTTGCGATCCGCCGTCCCGTACACGACCTCAATGTCGGTTTCGCTGGTGATGAGACGAGCTAGCTCATCCTCCATCAACAGCCCCCGCAAGGTGCCGGCATCGCCGCCGGGCGCCGCACCAGACGTCGGCAGAGAACGCCCCATGAGCCGCTGGAGCTTCACACTCACGCGAGTACGGACGATCGAGACCAGGCGCGCGAAGAACCAGCGCCTGTAATCGCCGTTGGTGCCGACCAGGCGCACGGTGGGGAGATTGATGACCTCGCCGATACGCTCGCGCACAGACCCGATGCGGCTCCGGCCTGGAAGCACGAGCGGCGGGCTGAACAGAATCAAACCGGCTACGTCTCCCCTGCCGGCGGCCGCGGCGATGCTGGGGATCGCGCCGAAGCAACTTCCGACGATCAGGAGCGCTTGGCAGCCGGCCGCCCGCAGCGCGTTCATCGCCGCCACCACGTCGCTGACCGGCTGCCCGGTCACTCCCAGGACGAGATCGCCCGAGCTCTCCCCTGTCCCGGCGAAGTCGAATCTCAGCGACGGGATGCCTTCTTGCGCCAGCCGCCGCGAGATGCTCGTCCAGACGCCGTTGCGGTGCGCCGAGAAGTTGTTCGCCCCGCTGTGCGCCAGCACGACGCCGACGCTCGACGCGGGCGTTGTGGGAGCCGGCGCGGTGTGGAGTGCAAAAACGGTCTCGGACCCCGAGTCGAGGTACATGGCGCATCCCAGGTGACTCTCGGACGCCCGCCCACCCTCAGAGCTCATTCGTCGGTCCTCCACGCTCCCACCAGCCACTCGCGGACGCTGCTCATGAGTTGCTCCTCCGTGGCCAAGATCGAGGCCGCGATCTCAGCTCCGTCCGGAATGAACCAGGGGTCCTCGGCAAGTTTCACGGGCTCCAGGCGAACGTCAGAGCCTCCGTTCTTCCAGTCCGCGACAAGTTGCTCCAGACCGGTCGCACGACTGCCGCGAAACGGCTGGACGAGGATAGGGCGCGGCTGCCGGGGGACCGTCTGGGCCAGGTGAGACCCGCGGACAGACTCGTAGAGGCTGGCGGTGACCGTGAATCCCATCACGTCGACCTGTCCCTCATGGGCCAGTGTGGCAAGCAGATCCTCGGTGGGGGCGGGCCGCGATCCACCGATCCGAGTCGCGGCCGCCAGGCGAGCGCGGAAGAAGTCCTTGAAGAACTTCGTGCCGTCGAGCACCGGCTTCCACAGCACGAGCGGCGCATCCGGATAATCGAACAGGGCTTGCGCGGCGATCAGCGACCCCATCCCGACACCGAGAAACGCGACACGACGCAGTGATCCCGCGTGTGCGACGGCGCGGGTAACGTCGAGCACGTCACGGCTGAAGGCATGCAGCGAAGTGGATCCTGCACCGCTGTTGCCGACGCCCCGGTAGTGGAAGCGAGCGACGGCGACTCCCGCGGACGCGAGCACGCGGGCGAGGCGGACCTCGCGCCGGTAGTCGGTGTGCTGCTCGGCGAACAGGGAGCCACACACCGTCAGCAAGCCCGACGGCGCACGGTCCACGGGACGGTGCAGCACGACGAACAAGGCCCCCTCGGGGCGCGCCAGGAAGCCCGCGTCCTCTCGCACCGTGCCGACAACTGTACGAGCTACATTGACCAGGCCGGTGCCCTGGTCGGCTCCTGGTCCGCCGGCCTCCTGTCCTGGGCCAGCGCACGGCTGCAGGGCGGCGCCCGCCTGCGAATGAACGCCCGGCCTCACCTGTCGATGCTTCCAGCCGTCGCGATCCACTCGTGCACGGTGCACAACCCTCCCTTCCGGAAGGCTTCGGCAGCCGCGGAGCGCCTCAGCTTCCCGGACGTCGTCTTGGGCACCGATGATCGCTCGACCAACACGACCGCGTCAACGCTGATGCCGTGCTGCTCGCTGACGGAGCGGCGAATCTTCTCAACGATCCGCTCCGGCTCGCCGGGCCTGTCGTCCACGATCTCCTGGATCAGGACCACCAGGTCCCCCGCATCGGCAGGCACAGACACCGCCACGCCACACCCGGGACGCAGACTCGGATCGGCCGCCTGCATCGTCTGCTCGACGTCGTGGGGGTAGTGATTACGTCCACGGACGATCAGCACGTCCTTCAGCCGGCCGGTCACATATACAGATCCCTGCCAGAGCGCGCCCAGGTCGCCGGTACGCAGAACGCCCTCAGGGAAGACCTCCGCGCTCAGATCCGTATCTCCCCAGTATCCGTCACACACGTGGGGTCCGCTGACCCGGATCTCGCCAACGACGCGGTCCTCGACCGGCTCACCGGTCGCTGGATCACAGACGGTCACGGTCGTCCCCGGACTTGGAGGCCCGCAGGAGACGAGCGGCCGGCCGATCTCAGGATCCACCGGCACGAGCCGGCCCTGAGAGAGCTGGTCGGAATCGACCCACAACGTCGACCCAGGCCCGCGCGAGCGAGCGCTCACGAGCAGCGTCGCCTCGGCGAGCCCGTACCCGGGCCAAAGAGTGCTCGGCCGCAGACCGCACTCCGCGAACTTGCGCGCGAACTCCGCCAGCGTGCGCTCCTTCACCGGCTCCGCGCCGTTGACCGCCACCGTCCAGCTCCGCAAGTCGATGCCGTCGAGATCAGCGACGCGCCGTATGCACAGCTCGTATGCGAAGTTCGGTGCTGCGGACCATGTCCCCCGAAACGCGGTGATCGCCCTCAGCCATCGATCGGGGCGACGCAGAAACGCCCAGGGGGCCATCTGAACCGTCCTGCATCCGATCGCCAGCGGCATCAGGATCGTCGCGATGAGGCCCATGTCGTGAAACGGCGGCAACCAGCTACACATGATCGCTTCTTCAGTCAGGCCGAAGACATCGACCATCATCCCGATGTTCGATGCCAGAGAGGCCTGGGTCACCCGGACGCCACGGGGGGCGGATGTCGAGCCTGACGTGTATTGAAGAAAGGCCAGGTCATGGGGGCCAACGTCGACCGGCGCGTAAGCATCGGGCGAGATGGAGGCCGTGTCGGTGAACGCCCACGACAGCTCCGGATGCGTCTCCTTGAGAAAGTCCAGGGCGGGAGCCAGGACAGACGTGGTCACCGCCGCCGTCGCCTCGGCATCATCGACAACGATGTGGAACCGCTCATGGCCCTTGGCGCCCATGAGCGAGCTCGGCGGATAGCAGGGCACGGCGACCGCGCCCGCGTAGGCGGCCCCCAGAAAGCCGGCGACCATGTGGCGCCCCGGATCCTGCAGAAGCATCACCCGGTCGCCACACCGCACGCCCTTTGCCTGCAGGTCGGCCGCGACGATCCGTGCCTCGCGATCCAGCTCGGCGCACGAAAGCGTTTCGGCGCCCTGCACCTCACCGCCCTCCAGGAAGGTGAACACCGGCCTATCTCCACCCGCTGCAAGCGTCCGCTGCACCGCGCCGAGGAAGGTCTGCGCCGTGGCGATCGAAGCGGTCATCTCGATGCTGTGGCGTGCCGATCGCCGTCTCGCCGCCGTCTGCGCACGGCGAGAAGAACCAGAGCAAGGCTCCCGGCCACGATGAGCGCACAGCAGATCACGAGCAGCGTGATGCCCCCTGAGGGCGCGGACGGATCCGCGCCAGTCTGGACGCGGAGCGTCGAGACCCCAAGTCGTTTGCGCAGGAATTTGAGGATGGCCGGGCTCACCTGGGACACGTAGCCGGCTGCGTGCGCCGTGCCCGCAATGCTCACGACCTTCACGGGCGCTCCGGAGCCCCGCAACGCATTTGCCATGTCCGTAGGCTGGCTGCTGGGAATCAGCTCATCGGTCGAGTTGAACAGCAGGAAAGCCGGAGCCCGCGCGGTCACGTGGCTGCTGGGCGACGCTTCGCTGATCAGCCGCGAGGAGCACTTTCCGGTCGGACACCCAAGAAAGCGAAACAGGGTGCCGAAGGCGCCCAGCGGGGGCATGTGCGGCATCTGCGGACAGAACGATCGATAGCCGCAAGCAGCGAGTCGTGCGCGAAGAAGCTGATCCAAAGCCGGCAGATCGAGCGGTGCCGACAGCGTGGCCACGGCGTCCACCCTCGGTGCATGCTGCTGCTCGTTGTCGAGCAGCGAAGCCATCGCTCCGAGATAGCCGCCGGCAGAGAAGCCGAGTATCCCGACCCGGCGTGGATCGCCCTCGACCTTGCGTGCGCGGGCTACGTTCCACTGGATCGCGCGCTGGATCTCCTTCACCTGTTCGGGGTACCCGGGACTGGTCAGGGAGTAGTTGAGGTTGATGGTGACGAACCCGGCCGCCGCGAGCGCGGCGGCGTATGCCGCGGTGCCCTGCTTGTCACCGCTGGTGAAGCCGCCGCCGTGGATCACGAACACCAGCGGGGCCGGCTTGGTCCGCTTCTTCGGCGAATAGACGTCCTCCGTGAGAGGCTGCCCGCCGTTCGACCGGCCGTAGACCAGGTTCTGTTGCACCTGCACCGGCTGCGACGCCGTGCCCGGCGTGGGCCCGCAACCAGCGAGACCGACGCAGAGAACGCTCAGCAGTCCAGTCGCTACCGCGGTTCGGAGGGAAAGCCTTCTCAAGACGATCACGAACGGCTGTGCGGTTGGCCTGTCTGGTCACTCGCCGCGTGCGTGGCGAGAGCGGCTTTGGCGCGGAGGAGCGCGACGAGGTCGGCGACCGTGGCGAAGTTCTCGGCCACGATCTCGTTGTCCTCGATCTGCACGCCGAAGTCGTCTTCCACGAAAGTTGCCAACTCAAGTAGGGCGGCCGAGTCGATCGCCTCGGTCAGCCGCACCGGATCGCTGCCGACCAGGTCTGCCACTGCTCCGCCGTAGTTCAGCTCGGAGACGATGAAGTTGGCGATGCGAAGTGCGGCTTCGTCTGACGAGTCAGTCAGCATGTCGAGCTGCCTCGCTCCACTCGGGCTTGACGAGCACGAACTGCCAGGACCACGGAAAGACGCGCATGATCGGCGCCGCGGCGCGGGCGAGCGGGCGGACACGGGTGGGGATCGCCTCGGGCGGATAGTTGAACGACCGACGCAGGCGCAACTGGAAGCCTGCGGCGATGGCGTGGCGCTGCAGATGACGCATCGTGACGACGAAGAAGTCGTGCTCCCAGGGCACCCGACTTAGTCCCCAGTAGCGTCGCTGCAATCCGATCGGCAGATAGCCCATGAACGGCAGCCGACTGTGGGACTCGATGGGAAAGTACGGGTTGGGAATCTGGCCGACGAGCACTCCCCCCGGCTTCAGCGCCCGCCAGATCTCGTCAAACGACTTTTGGCGGGCCTCCGGAAGGATGTGCTCGAAGACGTTCGCCAGAAGGACCGCGTCGAAGTACGCGTCCGGGTACGGGATGTCGTCCGCCTTGCCTGGGCCGATCTGGGCGCCCTTCTCGGTGAACGAGGTCTCCTCGAGGATCGGGTCGATTCCTGTCCACGTCAGGCCCGTTTCGGCCGTGATCTGGTCGATGAGGCCACCTCGCTGGCATCCGACGTCGAGACCTCGACCACCCGGCTCCGGCAGGTTGGCTCGGAGCAGATCCGCCAAGCTGCCGGCGAGCGCGCGGCCACGTACCGCCCACTCCTCTCGGGACTGCAGCAGCCCGGTACCCGCCAAAGGATCGTCTTGTCTGGCCATGCCGCGTGAAAGCCTACACGCAACACGCCACCATCCGCCTGAGGCATGTGCGAGCCAAGACATGAGATGACGAGGCTCGCACGAAAGCGGCCGGCCCGCGCCGGCCGAACCGTGACAAGCGTTCCAGCTAGCGATCGACATCGTTCCAGCTAGCGATCCCCGTAGTTCCAGTTAGCGATCGACGTGTTAGGCTATCGGTCCCGCGCGGGGCGGCGCATTGCCGAGTTGTGCCCCGAACGGGGACAGGGACGACATGAACACTGCCGCATCCAGGGGGGACTCGGAGCGGCACAACCCCAAAGGACGAGGGGGAGAGTTGGCCACAACGAACGGCACGAGCCGCGGCATCACGCATGGAGAGCGAAAGCGGGACTCGGACGTCGGGCGGGCGTCCTCGTTGGCGGCTGCGCCGCCGAGCGAGCACCTGCAGGTCCGGATCGCCGCGCCACGGATAGATCTCGACCCGAGCGGCCCCTCGGTGTCGGTCGTTATCCCGACGCTCAACGAGGCCCGCAACCTGCCATGGCTCGCCAGTCGAATGCCGGCCGGGGTCGGCGAGATCATTGTCGTCGACGGGCACTCGACGGACGACACGATCGCGGTCGCCCAGCACCTGTGGCCGGACGTCCGCATCGTCAGTCAGACCCGACGTGGAAAGGGAAACGCGCTCGCCTGCGGCTTCGCCGCGGCCACATGCGAAATCATCGTGATGATCGACGCCGATGGCTCGATGGACCCGGGTGAGATCCCCTATTTCGTCGCCGCGCTCGTCCGAAACGCCGACTACGCCAAGGGGAGCCGATTCGCTCCCGGGGGCGGCTCGTCGGACATAACCCGCTTCCGAGCCGCCGGCAATCACGTGCTCAACGCGCTCACCGGGCTCATCCACCAGACTTCGTTCACAGATCTGTGCTACGGCTTCAACGCCTTCTGGCGCCGCATCCTCCCGGTCTTGGGGCTGGAGGTCGGCGAGGGCACCGCTCGCCGCTGGGGCGATGGGTTCGAGGTCGAGACTCTGATCAACATCCGGGTCCACAGCGCCGGACTCAACGTGACAGAGGTGCCATCGTTCGAGGGAGTTCGCCTGCACGGGAGCAGCAACCTGCGTGCGTTCGCGGATGGTTGGCGGGTGCTCTCGATCATCGCTCGCGAGAGCAGAGCGCTGCGAATAGCGTCTCCTGGCGGCGTACAGGCGCAGCCATTGGAGGAGCCGATCGCGACCACGGCTCGCGGAGGCGCGCCGGACGAGCGCGATCGACCGCTGCTGACGCTGCCGCACAAGCCGGCCAAGACCCCAAGCGACGCGGAGCGGCATCTCGCGGATACGGACGACCCACTGGAGCGCCTGGCGGCCGAGCTGGAGCAGGCGACCGGGCTGGAGGATCCGCCGGAGCCGGGAGACAGAGACAGAGAGCCGGCAAGGCCGATCACGGGCTCAAAGGGACGGTCGAAGGTTGATCGTCGCCCGCTCGCCAGAGGTTAGCCAGCGGTGGGCTTCGGCAGCGCGCAGGCGGGGAGCGCATCCGAGCGTACCCTGGAGCTGTCCGATGCCCGCACTTCCCCGGTGGGTGGACCCGAGCAGCCCACCGACCGCCTGAAGGTGTGCGTCGTGGGGTCCGGCAGCCGATTCGTGAGCGGAATCAGCTACTACACCTACTTCCTGTCCCGTGCTCTGAAGGAGCGCCATGACGTCTCGGTGATCCTCATGCGGCATCTGATCCCGACACGCTGGTATCCCGGTCGCGAACGCGTCGGCCACGACGTGATGTCATATGACATTTCCGATGAGGCACCTACGTTCGACGGCGTCGACTGGTGGGGCTTGCCGTCTGTTCCCCGGGCGCTGTTCTTCCTTCGGTCAGAGCAACCCGACGTTCTGATCCTCCAGTGGTGGTCGGCGTCCGTTCTGCCCTGGTACCTCCTGCTGGCGTGGCAGGCCACTCGGGGCGGAAGCGCAGTAGTGCTCGAGCTTCACGAGGATCTTGACAGTGGGGAAGCGCGACTTCCGCTCGTTGGCCGGCTGGCACGACGCGGGTTGAAGGCATTGTGTCGCCAGGCGAAGGCCCTCGTGGTCCACTCTGCGTGGGACCGGGACCGCATGTCGGTGTCGCTTGGCGTCAGCGCTCACCGACTTCGCGTAATCCCGCATGGTCCGTATCCGATCTTCGCCGCCACCGAAGGCGAAGTGGAGCATCGAAAGCAGACTCACCCCTTCGAGGAGCGATCGGCGACGCACAGCGCCCCGCACGACCGCTCGCAGCTCACCGTGCTGTACTTCGGCACCATCCGCCCGTACAAGGGGCTCGAGCACCTGATCGGGGCCTTCGAGCGGGTCCGGCGCAGCTCAGACCTTCCATGGAAGCTGCTGGTCGTCGGGGAGACATGGGAAGGATGGACGCTGCCGCTCGAACTGATCGAGAGCAGCCCTTGCCGCGACGACATCGAGCTGGTCAATCGATACGTGACCGACGATGAAGCCGCCGGCTTCTTTCGACGCGCCGACATAGTCGCCTTGCCATACTTGCGCTCATCCGCAAGCGGACCGCTTGCGATCGCACAGGCGTTCGGCCTGCCCGTAGTGGTGACGGCCGTCGGCGGGCTGGTGGACGCCACCGCCGGCTACACCGGTGGAGTGTTGGTGCAACCAGGCGATCCCAACGATCTCGCGCGAGGTCTGCGAACCGCGTGTGAGCTGCGCGGACGTAGACACGCGGCGCCGGTCACCTGGGACGCCGTGGCACAATCCTACGCAGACATCTGCACCACGGTGGCGCAGCGCACCCGCACAACGTCCTGACCAAGTCGCCGCTCACGACTGACGCGCGTCAGCCTGCGCCCCAAGGCCGCCCTTCAGAAAACGACGCCGAAACCCGATGAGCAGCCTATGAGCGACGCGACAGTCATCGAGCAGATCCGCAACGTCATCGCAGAGCACGCCCGGCTGCCGGGCGAGGCCGCCGACCTGCCCGCCGGGGCGAGCCTGTACGAGGCCGGCATGACCTCGCATGCCAGCGTAAGCGTGATGCTCGCGCTCGAGGACGCGTTCGACGTCGAGTTTCCCGATCGGATGCTCACGCGCGAGGTCTTCGAAAGCATCGACGCGATCGCCGCCGCGCTCTCCGAGCTGGCGGTGGGCAGCAGCGCATGAGCGCCGTCTCGGCCACCGACACCGACTTCCTGACCACGGTCCGCGACATCGCCGAGCGGGTCGCTGCGCCAAACGCCGACATGGTCGACAGGGAGGCCCGCTTCCCGGTCGAGACGGTGCAGGCGCTGCGTGAGGCTCGCGCGCTCTCGGCGCTCGTGCCGGTGGAGCTCGGCGGCGATGGCGTGCCTTTCGAGACGGTCGCCGCCGCCTGCTTCGAGCTCGGGCGCCGCTGCGGCGCGAGCGCGATGGTCTTCGCGATGCACCAGATCCAGGTCGCCTGCATCGTGCGCCACGTGGGCGGAGAGCCGTGGCTCGCGGACTACCTGCGCCGCGTGGCCAACGAGCAGCGGCTGATCGCCTCGGTCACCTCGGAGGTCGGCACCGGCGGGGACATGGGGCGCTCGATCGCGGCGCTCACCGAGGCGGGCGAGGGCCGCCTGAGCTTTGAGAAGCAGGCGCCGACGGTCAGCTACGGCGCGCATGCCGACGACCTGCTGGTCACGTTGCGTCGCGGCCCCGAGGCGGAGCCCGGCGACCAGGTGCTGGTCCTGGCCCAGCGCGACCAGACCACGCTGCGGCAGAACGGCACCTGGGACCCACTCGGCATGCGCGGAACCTGCTCGCCCGGCTACCTGGTCTCCGCCACGCTGCCCGCCGAGCAGGCGCTTTCCACGCCGTTCCCGCGCATCGCCGCCGAGACGATGGTGCCGGTCTCTCACATCCTCTGGTCTCACCTGTGGCTGGGCATCGCCACCGATGCCTTCGATCGCGCTCGCGAGTTCGTGCGAGCCGCCGCCAAGCGCAATCCGGGCGAGCCGCCGCCGGCGGCGCTGCGGCTCTCGCAGCTTCTCAGCGAGCTCGGGCTGCTGCGCGCGGAGGTGCGCGCCGGGCTGACCGACTTTCTGGAGATGTCGGCGGAGCCGGGCCGCCCCCGGCTCTCGACGATGACCGCCGCCGTGCGCTTCAACAGCCTGAAGATCGCCGCCTCCGAGCAGGCGCCCCGGATCTGCCAGGCGGCGCTCGGCGTCTGCGGCATCGTGGGCTTCAAGAACGACACTCCCTTCAGCGTCGGGCGCCACCTGCGCGACACGATGTCCGCGTCTCTGATGATCGCCAACGAGCGCATCCATCAGACCAACGCTGGCCTGCTGCTGATCGCCAAGGAGGTCTGAGGATGGCCGAGCTCCAGGCCGGCACGCCGGAGGAGAGCGCCTTCCTGGCAGAGCTAATCGACGCCAGAATGCTGATCGGCAGCGGGGTGCCGGGCCTTCTCGGTCGCGGTGAGCGCTTCGAGCGGATCAGGGCGGCCGTCGACGCTCTGATCACCCGCGCCGGCGCCGACGAGGAGCCCGAGCGGATGGCCTTTCCACCCCTGATCCCGCGCCGGCAGCTTGAGCAGATCGGCTATCTCAAGTCCTTCCCCCACCTCGCAGGCAGCGTGTTCTCCTTCGAAGGCGACGAAGCGGCCGCAGCCGAGCAGGAGCGCAAGGCGAGCCTGCACCAGGATTGGAGCGAGCACCAGTCGCAGACCGATCTAGTGCTCACGCCCGCCGCCTGCTACCCGGTCTACCCGGCGATCGCGGCACGCGGGCCGCTGCCGCCGGAGGGAGTGGTGGTCGACGCGGGCGGCGCCTACGTCTTCCGGCACGAGCCGTCCGGCGACCCGGCGCGACTGCAGATGTTCCATCAGCGCGAGATGGTTCGCATCGGCGCCCCGGAGGCGGTGCTCGATTGGCGCGCACGGTGGCGCGACCGGGCGGTGGAGCTGCTGCGCTCGATCGGCCTGGATGCCCGCTTCGATGTCGCCAACGATCCCTTCTTCGGCCGCAGCGGTCGGATGCTGGCGCGCAGCCAGCGCGCGCAGGAGCTGAAGTTCGAGGTGCTGGTGCCGATCGCGAGCCCGCAGCCGACCGCCGTTGCGTCCTTCAACTACCACCAGGAGCACTTCGCCGAGGTGCACGGCCTCACGATCGCCGCGTCCGACGGCCAGCCCGCGAGCGCGGCCCACACGGCCTGTCTGGGGTTCGGCCTGGAGCGGATCTCGCTGGCGCTGCTGCGCGCGCACGGGCTGGAGCTCGACCGCTGGCCGGCGGAGGTCCGCGAGCGGCTGGAGCTCACGTGAGCGCGGCGACCGGCGCCGGTGCGGGTGCGGGTGCGAGTGCGCGCAGCCTGCTGGGGCTCGACCCGGGCAGCTACGTCTCGCACACGCTGCACGCCAGCACGCGCGCCTACCCGGAAACGAACTGCTACACCGACATCCTGATCGAGCTAGTGCACGCGCTCGGCCACGAGCCGCTGGCGATGATGGGCTGTGCGCTGCCGATCGACTTCGAGGGCGACCAGTGGACGTTCTTCAAGCCGCTGGACCGAGACGTCGAGCTGCTTTACGGCATCGACATCCACGAGATGCAGCCCTACCGCCCGCTGCCGCAGCAGATCGAGCAGCAGCTCGCGGCGGGGCGCACGATCACGGTCGAGCTCGACTCGTGGCACCTGCCCGACACCGCCGCCACCAGCTATCGCAACGCGCACGTCAAGAGCTCGATCGTGCCCGAGGCAATCGATCCAGAGCGAGAAACGTTGCGCTACTTCCACGGCACCGGCTATTTCGAGCTGAGCGGCGATGACTACCGGGGCGTCTTCCGGCTCGGCGAGCACGCCTCCGAGGCCGCCCTGCCTCCCTACACCGAGCTCGTGCGGCTCGACGCCCGCAAGGCGTTGGAGGGAGCGGATCTGCGCGAAGCCTCGGTGGAGCTGCTGAGAGGACATCTGGCCAGGCGCCCGAGCACCAACCCTTTCAGGCGCTTCGGGGAGCAGCTCTCCGCCGAGCTGCCGCGCCTGCTGGAGGGCGACCAGGCCGCCTACCACGACTACGCCTTCGCGACCGTGCGGATGGTGGGCTCGGCCTTCGAGGCGGGCGCCTCGCACGTGCAGTGGCTGCTGGGAGACGACGCCGCGCAGGCGGCGGCGCAGATGAGCGCCATCGTCGCGGGCAGCAAGGCGCTCTCCTTCAAGCTCGCCAGGCGCCGCGCCTTCGACCCGGAGCCCGCGCTGGCAGAGCTGGCCCAGGCGTGGGAGCGGGCGTTCGGCGCCCTGGACGATGTCCTGCGCTGAGAGCGCGCCGCGGCGCGGTGTCACCGCGGGGGAGCGCGGCACCACCGCGCGTCCGCGGCTGAGCACGGAGGAGACGATCGCGCTCGATCGGGGCTGGCAGGCGGCCCGCTGCGCGCCCGACTCCCACACCGATCCCGCGCGGCTGGACGATCTCGACTGGCTGCCCGCGCGAGTGCCGGGCACTGTCGCAGCGGCGCTGCGCGACGCCGGGCTCTGGCGGGCGGGCCAGCCGAGCGACCTCGACGCCGAGGACTGGTGGTTTCGCACCCGCTTCACCGCGACGCCGGCCGCCGAGAACGAAGAGCTCACCCTGCAGCTGGACGGCATCGCCACGGTCTTCGAGGTGTTCCTCAACGGCGCCAGGCTACTCGCCGGCGAGAGCATGTTTGAGCCGCACAGCGCGCATGTCGCCGAATTGCTTAAGGAGGAGGAGAACGAGATCGCGATCCGCTGCTGTGCGCTCGCGCCGCTGCTTGCTCAAAGCCGCAAGCCACGAGCCCGATGGCGCCAGCGCCTCGTCGACGGCAACCTGCGCTTCTTTCGCGCGATGCTGCTCGGCCGTGCGCCCGGGTTCGCGCCCGGTCCGGCCGCCGTGGGGCCATGGCGGCCGATTCGCCTGGTGCGAGCGCACACGGTGAGCATCGAGCAGGTGCGACTGCGCACGGCGCTCGCGGGCGACGACGGCCTGCTGGAGGCAAGTCTGCTCGCGCGGACGCTCGACGGGGCCGAGGTCCAGCGCGCCGAGCTCGAGCTCTCCGGCCCGTCGGGCACGCACAGCGCACCGCTGCGGCTGAGTCGGCACGCAGACGGTCGCACCCTCGCGGAGGGTGGCCTGCGCGTTGGCGCCGTCACCCGCTGGTGGCCGCACACCCACGGCGAGCCCGCCCTGCACGAGGTACGCCTGAGGATCCAGACCGCCACGGGCGAGGCGATCGCGGATGCCGGGCGCGTGGGCTTTCGCACGCTGAGCGCAGGCGCCACGCCCGAGCACGACGTGCTGGTGGACGGCCTGGCCCTGCATGTCAACGGCGTGCGCACCTTCGCGCGCGGCGCGGTCTGGACCCCGGCCGACCCGGTCGGCCTGGCCCCCGACCCGGCGGATCTGCGCGCGCGCCTGCAACGCGCAAGGGACGCCGGCATGAACATGCTGCGGATCCCCGGCACCGCCCACTACGAGAGCCCCCTGTTCCACGACCTCTGCGACGAGCTGGGGCTACTGGTCTGGCAGGACTTCATGTTCGCCAACCTCGACTACCCGATCGCCGACGAGGACTTCAAGGCGACGGTGGAAGCGGAGGCCCGCACTCAGCTTGCGCAGCTCGCGGGACGCCCGAGCCTGGCGGTGCTGTGCGGCAACAGCGAGATCGAGCAGCAGGTAGCGATGCTCGGCCTCGATCCCGCGCTTGGACGGGGCGAGCTGTTCGGGGAGATCCTGCCGCGGCTGGTCGCGGAGGCGCAAAGCGACGCGATTTACGTGCCCTCAGCGCCATGCGGCGGCATGCTGCCCTTCCGCCCGGGCGAAGGCATCGCGAACTACTACGGGGTCGGCGGCTACCGCCGGCCGATCGAGGACGCCCGCCGCGCAGAAGTGCGGTTCGCCGCCGAGTGCCTCGCGTTCTCCAATGTGCCTGATGAGGCGGGCGTGCGAGCCGTCCTGCCGGAGGGTCCGAGCGCGATCGTCGTCCACCACCCCGCGTGGAAGGCGGGCGTGCCGAAGGACGCGGGCACGGACTGGGATTTCGAGGACGTCAGGGACCACTATCTGAAGCTGACCTTCAACGTAGACCCTCACGAGCTGCGCAGAGTCGACCCCGAGCGCTACCTCGAGCTGTCTCGAGCGGTGACCGGCGAGGTGATGGCGGAGACCTTCGGCGAGTGGCGCCGCGAACGCTCGCCGTGCGGTGGCGCGCTCGTGCTGTGGCTCGCGGATCTCGCGCCCGGTGCCGGCTGGGGCGTGCTCGATCACCGCGGCCTGCCCAAGCTTTGCTACCACCATCTCCGTCGCGCGCTGGCGCCTGTGGCCGTATGGACGACCGACGAGGGACTCGGTGGTGTGCGCATCCACGTCGCCAACGACCGTCGTGAGCCGCTCGCGGCGCGGCTGCGGGTCGCCTTCTACCGCGACCTGGAGCAGAGGGTGGGCGAAGGCCGCGAGGAGCTCACGCTCGACCCCCGCTCGATCTGCGAACGCGACGCCGAGGCCATGCTCGGCCACTTCGTCGACGCGAGCTGGGCTTACCGATTCGGTCCCAGCGCACACGACGCGATCGCCGTGACGCTCGAACGTGACGATCCCAACGTCGACCTGCCGCAGGTGCTCTCTCAAGCGTTCCGCTTTCCAGCAGGGCGTCCTCTGCGCCGCGAGCCGGCGCAGAGCCTCGGCTTGGACGGCACGCTCATGCCTGTCGGTGAAGGCTTCTACGAGCTCACGCTCACGAGCAGACGCCTCGCATATGGAGTGAGAATCCATGCCGACGAGTTGCACCCCTCTGACGACGCGCTCACGCTTGAGCCGGGCGTTCCACGTGTCTTGACGCTTCGGGGAGAACGCAACGCGACGCATCAGACTGACCCTGACATCGCGCTTACCGCCATCAACCTCGAAGGGCAGGTGAGGGTGTCCACCGAGTAGGGATGTCGGCGGCATCAGCTACGACACAAGCCACATCGCTCGCCGGCAGAACGGCACGACAGAGACTCTGACAATCAGTGGACAGCGAGCAGCTCGTCAACGAGCGCATGGACGACCTGCTGGTCGCTCGCGGAGCGCAGGTTGTGATCCGCGTGGGCGAAGCAGTGCAGCTTGAACGAAGGTCCGCTTTCCGGCCCGGCCGAGAGGCCTTCGAGCTCGATGGTCCGGTAAGCGTGCTCGGACCGCCCCACCGCGCAGATCATGCGACCATCCCTGCCTTCCAGGCTCGCGATCAGCGATCTGTAGGTGAAGGCAAAAGGGTCGTCCACACAAGCACCGTCGGCGGAAGATTGCACGGGCCGGCGCCTCATCCACCGCACGGCCGCTATCGCTATGTAGCGCAACCCTCGCGCCACCGTTTTGAAGCCATTGCTGCTCACTTCTCCACGCATCACCCTGGCCCACCAACCGGGGCTGAAAACCGCGAACACGCGAAGCGCCGCGTCGCGGCGCAGGGCATCCCGTGCCCACCGCGACGCGCTCGGGTTGAGCGCAAGCACACCCACGACGCGCCCGTCAGACGCCGCCGTGGCCTGCGCCCAGTAGCCTCCCGCACACAACCCGATCAGCACGAACCGGCTCCATTTCTCCTGCTGGGCAAGCACATCCATCACACGTCGGATCTGGACGACCCGATCCGGATCGTGAATCGCGTTCGGCGCCCGCATATCCTCTGGACAGCCATCGCTGTCCCCGATCGATTCGAGGTCGATCCGCAGTACGGGCACACCGAGCGCGGCATGGCGGCGCGCGATCTCGACCCACATGCGGCTCGGCCCAACGCAACGCTCGGCAAAAGCGGGCAGGCAAACCACGCAGGCGACCTCGCGCAACGGACGCCCTACCGGCGTCGCGAGTATCCCAAACATGCTTCCCCCAGCTCCCGTCACGGCATATGGACGCTCCCGGACGAGCGCGCCGTCCACCTCCAAGTCGATCTCCTGCTCCACCACGGGCTCCTCGCCGCCCGGCGATGCTGAGCGCGAGCGCAGATCAGCCAGCCACGCCCCCACCGTCACCATCGTCCGATCCGGTGTGACCGAGAGATGCGGGCTGTCGATCATTTCCGCATACCCCTCTCCCACCGCGACCTCCACTTGCACGTCGGCCTCACCCAGGCGGCTCACAAGGCGGCTCTGCTCCTTGGCCACCTCACCGCTCTCGGTAAGCAGGAGCACTCGACGCAGGCGGTCGCGCGGAGCGTCGTCGAGCCGCAGGGCCCCAAGCTCATCCATCGTCTCTGCGCTGAGCATGTAGCCGCCGCTTTGCATCCAACCCGGTGCGAGCGCAGGATCGTCTCCTGTCTGGGCCTCTACCTGCAGCTTCGCGAATGCGTGCATCTTGCGTACGAGTGCGCGCCCACTCGACGGCAGACTCCAAAGCACGAGGTCGTCGAGCGGCACTCCCTCACGGCTCGCATGAAGCGCGAGCAGAGCCCCCATGCCGATTCCGATCGCCGCAACCGCGTCGCTGTCGCTGCTCTGCCGCAGCCACCTGGCGCACTCGTCTATCGCAGCGACCCAATGCCGCAGCTGGCCGTCGTCTCCGGGCTCTCCGGCGCTCTGGCCAGTGCCCGGCAGGTCGAATCGCAGAACTGGATGGCCGGCCTGCGCCA
Organism: Solirubrobacterales bacterium; assembly: GCA_027315115.1. GTDB lineage: Bacteria > Actinomycetota > Thermoleophilia > Solirubrobacterales > Solirubrobacteraceae > Palsa-744. The sequence continues at coordinate 35,076 of DAHUYQ010000065.1, forward strand.
GACGCTGCGCCCAAAGCCGTCTGACCGCGTAGGAGCCCATGTCCTCCCACCCGAAGGGGGCGCAGAACAGGACGGCGAGCGGGTGAGGATCAGTGGCGGGCTCGTGATAGACCGCAAATGCGGGCCGCGCCTGCCCGATCCACATGGCCCTCTCTTGAGCAGGAGGTCTGCTCGCGAGATCCGTCGATATACGCGTCGCCTCCCTACCCGCCGGCCCGCTCACAGCGCCCTCGCCTCCGCCGCTTTCGCGATCGCGGTGGCCATCTCGCGCTGGAAGCGCGCACGCCCAAAGGAGGCGGCGTGCCTGCGCGCACATTCCGGATCCAGGCTCATCGACTCGAAACGCTCGATCGCGGCCGCGAGGGCGCTCGGGCTCTGCTCGGAGAACAGTGCGCCTGTCACGCCGTCGATGACCGTCTCCTCGGCGCCGCCGGTCCCGTACGCGATCACCGGCACGCCTGCCGCCTGCGCCTCGATCGGCACGATGCCGAAATCCTCCTCCCCAGGGAACAGAAGCGCGCGCGCCGACGAGAGCAACTCGTCTCGCTGCATCATGGACACCTTGCCGAGCAGCTCGACATCGGCTCGATCGCCTGTAAGGGCGCGAATCGCGGACATCGCCCTACCGTCGCCGGCCACCTTCAGCCTGCGCCCGATCAACCGGCAGCCATTCACCGCCAGATCAACCCTCTTGTAAGGAACGACGCGTCCGAACACGAGATAGGCATCGTCTGGACGTCTTGGCAGCTTGAGCAGCGGCTCCACATCCACGGGCGGATGCACGACCTCGGCCTCGCGCCCATAGAAGCGCGCGATCCGGTCTGCGACATGCTTGGAGTTGGCGACAAAGGCGTCTGGACACGAGGCGCCCTTCAGATCCTGGCGGCGCAGATACCAGGTCAATGCGGGAAGACCCAGCCTCACCAACGGTCCGAGCTCCTCTTCGGCGAGGAAGGCCGGCTCCCATGCGTATCGCATCGGCGTGTGGCAATAGCAGACGTGGAGCGCATCCTTCGACATGCGCACGTTCTTCGCGCTGGCGTGGTTGCTGGAGAGCACGAGGTCGAAGCGCGAGAGGTCAAAGGAGCGATACGCACGGCTCATCAGTGGCAGCAGCCGTCGGTAATGACCCACCGCCCCCGGGATCCGGTTCAGAAAGGAGGCGTGCACGGGCCGATCAGTGATCTGCGGCGGCCACGGACCCGGGTCATACACCGAGGTGAACAGCTCGGCGTGGGGGAACATGTCGAGCAGCTCGAGGACCACCTGCTCGGATCCACCGGGGATCGTCAGCCACTCGTGGACGACTGCGACCCGCGGGAAGCGGCGCCTGAGATCCTCCAACGTCGCGTTCACGATCCGGCCCGCGCTTTGGCATCCGCGGAGGCAGCGCCACCGACCTTCGCGCTGCGCCGAACCGCCTCCGAGAAGTGATCCCACGAAGCCGTGTACGGCGCGATCAGATCCGCAAGGCGCCCGAGAGATCTGAAGGAGTCGCGCTGCTCCCACTCCCAATGCAGCGTGAGCGGCAGCCACAAGCCCGTTTGACGCTCGATCGCCTCGGCAGCGGCAGGCAGAATCTCCGACGCGCGACCGTAGAACGGTGGATAGGAGGGCAAGTAGACGCAGCGGCCCCACCATTGCGGCGTGCTGTGCAGCCCAAGCCTGCCGACCGACTCCGGCCCGCCGCAGACGACCTCGAAGCGCTGCGCGAGCAACGGAAGCTGCCCTGCGTCGAACCGGTTGTATGGCGCGACGAACACCCGCGGCTCGATGCCGAGCAACTCGAGCTCGGACAGCGACTCATCCAGCAGCCGGCATGTGTCCGAGGCGTCCAGTCCGCAGAGCTCGGAATGTCGCCTCGGCGAAGCGAAGCGCGTCCTGTGGTCGCGACCGTGAAGCGCGAGCGCGACACCCTCGTCGGCCAACATGCGCAGCGTCGCTTGCTCATCGGAGGTGAGCGGACGTGACCGCTGGCCACGTGGATCGAGCGGGTCGAAGCTCACGAACGGCAGCACGGCGACCAGATACGGCACGCCTGCATCCCTCATCAGCTCATGAAAACGCCGATACGCTCGTACACCGTACTCCCCTTCCGCATCGAACGCGAGATAGTTGGGGAACTCGTCCACCCGGACGAGGAACCGCGGTGGAGCCGGCGCGGCATCTCCAAGCGCCGCACGCCGCGCGGTCAGCAGCGGACGCTCGATCGAACGCGACCAGTCGAGCGCTCCAAGCCGAAGCAGCGCACGCTGGAGCCTGCGCACCCGTGGGCGCGGAGCTCGTGCGTCCCGCAGCTCGGCGGCCATCCTCGTGATTCGGGGATCGGCATCGTCGCCCGCCGCGCCGCCGATCTCGCCATCGAGCAGCAGGTGCGCCGTTCGGCGGCGCTCCTCAGCTCCGGCGCCGCGTCTTGGCATCTCCGGCCTTCAATGCGCTGAATCGATCCGTGGCGCCCGGCAGGACCTTGGCCGGCACACCGCCGACGACCGCGCCGGCGGGCACATCCCGCACGACCACGGCGCCCGCACCCACCACCGCGTCGTCCCCGACCGTGATGGGACCAAGTACCACTGCGTTCGCGCCGATGCGTACACGATCGCCGAGCGTCGGCGGCCCACCGCGGTCGTCATAGCCGATCGTCACCTGCTGGGAGACCTGGCAATCGACTCCGATCTCACGAGCGGTGATGATCGTCGCGAATCCGTGCATCATCATCAGACCGGGCCCGATGCGATCGCAGCTGATGAACATCGCCGGCTCGCCCTTGTATACGACACCGAGCGCCTTGGCGACAAACCTGCCGATCACGCTCCTGCAGCTCAAGCGGTGATAGAGGATGCTGCGAAATGGTCGATGGGACAGGACTTCGACAAGCTGCGCCTGTGTACAGGAGTCAGGCAGGGCGCGATCAAGCCGCGGTTGCAGTTGACGACGAACGTCGCGCTCGGTCGCTTGCCCTCCCAAGCGCATCCCAAGACGCAGCGGCATATAGGCAAGAAGCCTGAGTGCCAGCAGGATGCGCCTCATCGATGGATGATCACTCGTGTCTGCTCAGGATCTCAGGCGTGGATCCCAGAGCAGCAAAGGCGGACGCCATCACCCCGTCCCGGAAGTCGCGATCCTGCAAGACTTCCCTGTGTGATGCGCAGCTCGGTCACCAGACGCTCCGAGCATACAACAATTGCCACGATCATTCGACAGCGGAGCACCGATCAAGCGTAACGCCCTGTGTGGGCATGACATCGTGTGCGTCGGCTTCGCCGACTGGAACACGGAGCTGTGGACCAACCAGCATCACCTGATGCACCGCCTTGCGGATCAGAACGCGGTCCTGTTCGTGGAGTCCCTCGGCCTGCGGCGTCCCCAGCTCGCCAGCCGTGACCTCTCGCGCATGGCACGGAGGCTCCTCGCCGGGCTGAGAGGGCCGCGTGAGATCGACGGGCTACACGTGATCTCGCCACTCGTGATCCCGCTGCACCGCCATGCGGCGGTGCGAGCGTTCAACCAGATCCTCCTCAGAGCCCTCGTACGACGGGCGACGCGGAGACTGGGGATGACCGATCCAGTGTTGTGGGCCTACGTGCCGCAGGCCGAGATGCTGATGCAGACGCTGAAGCCTTCGCTGATCATCTACCACTGCGTCGATGACATCGCCGCCCAGGAGCGCATCGATGGTGCGAGCTTCAAGGAGGCCGAGGAGCGTTTCGCCAAGTCCGCGGACATCGTGCTCGCAAGCTCCAAGCCATTGGCACAGCGGATGCGCCAGCTTTCGGAAAACGTGATCTACGCACCAAACGTGGCGGATGTCGACCTGTTCGCCAGAGCGCTCCAGCCAGGTCCCGTGGACGCGGCGCTCCAGGCGCTGCCCTCGCCACGCATCGTGTTCACCGGCGCGATCGTGAGCATCAAGGTCGACTTCGACATGGTCGTCGCACTCGCTCGCCTGAGACGAGAATGGTCGCTCGTTCTGGTCGGACCCATAGGTCCAGGAGATCCGACGACAGACGTCTCCCCGCTGCGAGCGGAGCCGAACATCCATCTGATCGGCCACCGACCGCACGACCGGCTGCCCGAGGTCCTGAGGGGCGCGGATGTCGGACTGATCCCCTATCTCATCAACCGCCTTACGAGCAGCATCTTCCCGATGAAGGTCTACGAGTACCTCGCGGCCGGAGTGCCCGTCGTGGCGACGCCGCTGCCATCTCTGCAAGGAGTGAGCGGGATCGCGACCGCAGCGGATGCCGCAGGAATAGCCGCGGCGATCGAGCAGGCGCTTGCCGCCTCAGGCGAGCAGCACCGCCGTGAACGCTCGGAGCAGGCATCGAAGCACTCCTGGGACAAGCGCCTGGACGAGATCGGCGCAGCCGTGCTCGGAGCCGAGCAGAAGCGCCGAGCCAGAGCGTAATGATTGCCCCGTGAGCGATCGTCCCGACTCTCCCCCCGCCGAAACTCGGGACCTGCTGATCACGAGCCACACCCCTGCGCTTGGGTCGGGGCGTGCGCTGCGCACCTACGCCATCGCACGGGCGCTCGCATCGCATCGCCCCCTGGACCTGCTCTACGTACGCTTCGGCGCCGATCGGCCCGATTCGGCATTCAGCTCAATCCCTGACATCCAGATGCACGAGATTCGTCCCTCGAGGGACATCGGCCGCCTACTCGCATTCATGCGCGCCCGATTTGTGGACCGCGCGCCCTCAGACCTGGCACGCGGCGCCTCCGAAGATCTGCGAAAGGCAGCACGAGATCTCGCATCGGCGCCGCGCCGAGCAAGAGTGATCGCCGACGGCCCCACGGTCGCGGCGGCGCTGATGTCACTCGCACGCGCACGACCCGTGATCTACAACGCACACAACCTCGAGTCTGGCTTTAGACACGAACTGGACAGTGAGGACAGCACAGCGCTGCTCGGAAGGCTGCGCAGACGAAAGCTGCGCGCCTTCGAGACGAGGGTGCTCGACCGCTTCGCAGAGTGCTGGATGGTCAGCGACGCAGACATCGCCGGCGCGAAGGCCCTCTGCGCCCACGCGCGCCTCAGATATGCGCCAAACGTGATCGATGTCGCCGCGATCGTCCCAGCCGATGCCGCCAACGGTGCTCAGTTGCCTGAGGCCCGCGCTCAACGGGCGATCTTCGTGGGCAGCTTCGACTACGAGCCAAACAGGCGAGCTTTGCGCTTCCTGATCGACGAGGTCATGCCGTTGGTGTGGGCCAGCCTGCCGGAGGCAACGCTCGCCGTCGTGGGCAGAGGGCTCCCAGAGCCGCCCACGAGCGACGGCCGCGTGGAGACCCTCGGATTTGTCGAGGACATCGGCTCCGCCTACGCGGAAGCTGGGTGTGCCGTGGTACCGCTGCTACAGGGCGGCGGCAGCCCGCTCAAGCTTGTCGAGGCGCTCGCCCATCGGCTGCCGGTGGTCGCAACCTCCAGGGCGGTCGCTGGCCTTCGGATCCGCGCCGGCGGGCATTGCCTGGTCGCAGACGGCGCGGAGGCCTTCGCGGACGCGATGCTCCAGGTCATGCGGGGCCAGGCGCCGTCCTCGATGGCAAGCCGCGGGTGCCGTCTGGCGCAGGAGAGCTACTCGATCGAGGCACTCGCGTCATTGCTGCGCCCGTAGGGCGCGCCAGTTGCGCGAGCAGCCCGATCTGCACTGCGAGCACGACCGTCAAACGCGGTTCGATGCCCGTGAAACTCGCGGTCGTCTCGATCACGGCAAGCCCCACGAACGCGCACATCGATGCGAGGCCGAAGGCTTTCAGCCACTGGTCGCCTTTGGCCCGCCACGCACGAAAGGCGAGCACGAGACTCGCGATCACGATCCCAGCATAGGCGCAGAGGCCGAGGATCCCGAGCTTCAGCCAGTAGTAGAGCAGCGCGAAGTGGACGTAGTCCCGTCCGCCTTCGTGTTCCACCGAAAGCGTGCGGACGTCGGCTCGCCAGGGCACCGCCATGCCCAGCCCGCTGATCGGATGTTCGGCGATCTCGGCGAGAACGTTCGCTCGTTCATCCAGCCGGTAGCTGTCCTCCACGTTGGATTCCAGGCGCGAGGGCGCAAGCGATTCCGCGCGCTTGATGATCGGCGACTGATCCTGGACGTGCAGCGACCCGAGCACGAAAACGGCACCAGCGATCACGAGCGCCGCGGGCACAAGCAGGCGCCGGCCGGTCGGCGTGGTGGCCGTCAGGAGCAGGAGGAGGATGCCGAGCACCGCCGCGATCCAGAAGGAGCGCCGATAGGAGAGCACCAGGCAGGCCACCAGCAGCGGCATTCCGAGCAGCACCCATCGAGGCATTCGGATAGCGCGAGCGAGCGCGACCGCAAGGATCGTCAGGGCCGCGACCATGATCAGCCAGTTGGCGGTCGGTTCGTAGTAGGTGAGGGTCGTGGCGCCTTCTATCGGAGCACCGAAGTGTCCGGCGACCTCGATCAGCCCGAGGATCGCCTTCACGATCGCGAGCGCCATGGCCCCGGCGAGCAGGCGCTTGATCTGACGTCGGTCAAGGTCGAGGTTCGCGACGGCGATCGGCAGCCAGAACAGGTAGGCGAGCACGTGCTCTGAGAAGAAGGAGAAGCGCAGGCTGTTGCCCCCCGCATGTCCCAAGATCACCCCCGCGACCATCGCGCACGCCAGAAACGTGAGCGGGATCACCAGCGGACCCGGCACCACCAGCGGCCTGCGGCGCACGAGCATGTCGAGCGCCACCGACAGCGCTGCGACGATCACGAGCGCGTCGAGGATCGAGATGTCTTTGTAGAGCTGTCCGTATACGTGCGAGGTAAACGTGAGCAGGCCAAACGTCGAACCCTCACAGAGGATCACTACCGCCGTGACTCCAGCCACGCACACGACCGGCCTTGTCAGGAGGATCGCGACGAGAATGAGTGCGAGCGGCGCCACGACCCCCACCTCGCCGGCCTTCTGGCCGGCGAGCAGGCCGATCGCCGCCACCCCACAGCCCGCGACAAGCCCAGAGGCCGTCACGCGCCAAATCGACGTACGCGAGATCCGCAGCGCCGGCATCCAGGCACGCCCGGCCGACATGCTAAGCCCGCGGCTGCCTCGCGGGTGAGGTCCGACGCGGACGCGCCAGCACGTCAGCGGAGAGCTCCAGCGGAGCGGCAGACTCCTCTTCGCGGGTCTCATAGGCCTCATAGCCATAGCCAGATGAGTCGCGCAGCCCCGTCACCACCACCCCGACCGGTCGCACCATGTGGTTGTCGAGAGCGGTCCGTGCCCTATGCACGTCGTCTCTGGTCGTCAAGCCCAGCCGCGCGACCAGGAGCGCACCGTCGATGACCGACAGGTTGAGCAGCGACTGGGCATCGGCGACAGGGTTGAGCGGCGGCGCGTCGATGATCACCATCGTTCCTTGCTCGGCCAGCTCGGCGATGATCTCGATCAGACGACCTGAAGCCAGCAGCTCCGCCGGGTTGTGGGGCAGGCGGCCCGCAAAGAGCACATGCAGCGCCGGCACGCCCTCCAGAGGCTCGGCCAGCAGACTCGCGGCCGAGGCGTGGCCCACAAGCGCATCGGACAAGCCGGTACGACCGTCGACGGCGAAGTGCCGTGCGAGCGTCGGGCGGCGGAGGTCGAGCTCCATCAGAACAGTGCGCCGCCCGGTCAGGGCAACCGCGTGAGCGAGGTCGACGGCGACTGTGGTCTTGCCCTCGCCCGAGACCGCGCTCGTGATCAAAAGGGTGTCCAGGTCGCGAGTGACAGCGGCGAAGTCGAGAGCGCTGCGCAGGACACGGTATGGCTCCAGAGCATGGGTGCGTTGCTGCGCGAGTGCCTGGCGAAACGCGGACTGGGGCACGGACGACAGCAGCGGCGCCCTGTAGTCGCGCGCGAACTCGTCGGCCGACTTCACCCTGCGGTCCAGCGACTCCAGCAGGAAGACGAGCGAGAACGCGATCGCTATGCCGACGAGCAGTCCAATCGCGGCGGTGGTCTTCAGACCCGAACCGGATGGTTCCGATGGCACGCTCGCGCGACCGATGATGTTCGCGCCTCCGCCCGCAACCGCGCGCAACTCGCTCAGACGCTGTACGGACTGGGCAAGCGCCGTGCGTTCGGAGGACCCGGCCGGCAGCGATGCGATCTGCTGCTGGAGCTTGGTTTGCGCCTTGCTGATCCCTTCCAGCTCAGAGTTCGCGCGAAACGCTATGTACTGTTCGGCGAAGGCATTGGCAAGCTGTGCTGAGGTCGTGGGATCGCTCGTCGCCGCGACGATTTCAAGGACGTCTGCGCTTGGGGCGACTTCGACCTTGACTTCTTTGAGGAGATCTTTGCTCGTGCTGTTGAGCCCAAGCTGCTTGCGCACCGCTTCGGCCACTTCGGGGGAGTGAGCGATCAGCACTTCGGTATTCGCTTCCCGCTGTGGTTCGCTGGTGCCGACCGGCGAGATCTGCAGAGCGGAGTCTGAGAGGGTGCCGGCTTGGAAGGCGACGCTAGCGGTCGCCGAGTAGGACTTCGTCGCGCGCTCGTATAGCGCGACGGCCACCGCGGTGGAGGCGATCATCACGATGACCACAAGCAACCATCGCCTGCGCATCGCCGCGAGCATGTTCCTCAGGCCGTCGCTCTCGCGCACCCGCTCGAGTCCCTCGTAGGCGCTCATCGACACGCCGGCCCACCGACAGTCGGAGAGAGTGCGAGTGCGCTGGGTCGCGTGGTGGTCGTCTGAGGTCGCATAGTCGGGCTTCTATCGTCCGCTCGCCCTCACGAGTTGAGCGTTCGCCGAGCGTCGCACGACGGTCATCAGCGCCGTACAAGGAGCATGGTACCCGTGGAGCGTCGATCCTCCGACGGCTTCAAATGCCCTTTCAGCGGCCGCGAGTGGTCATCCGTCCAAGGGCGACCGCACTGCTCAGCCATCGGTACCCAACACCCGACGCGTTGGGTGTAGGCAAGACGAGACCGGCGGACCGGACCGTGGACAGCTCCCGATCCGTGCGGCTCCCGACAAAGGCACACCCGTCGTGAGGCGGGCTCGCAAAGCCAGGGGTCTCCCTGAGACCGCCCAGCTACCGAAGGAGATCGACCATGATCGCGAACGCGCACGCGAGCGCTGCGCGGACTTTCCGCGCCCGCAAGCTCTTCCAGCGGCTGGCTGCGGCCGCCATGACGGCCTCTCTGGCAGCACTCCCGATCGGCATGGGCGCACCTGGCGCACAGGCCAAGGTCGCCTCCCGTTGCTTGGCGACCACGACCGCGAGCGCGGCATCCGTGCAAGACACCCTGCTGTCCGCGCAGCGCGATCTGGAGTTGACCCGTCGCGAGCTGAGCCAAGCCAAGAGCACACTGAGGCACGCACGATCCGTATTGAGCCGCTGCCGGTCCAACCGTCGTCGTTGCGCGTTGGCACGAAGCGCGGCGACAGACGCGAGCGCGCACGTGACGCGGCTGCGGCGTCGCCTGAAGGTCGACGCCAAGAAGATCTCGCGAGCACGCGAGGCCCAAGCAGCACGCATGTCGCGACTACGGGAGCGCAAACGTGGGCACAAGCACTCTGGCCCACCTGTGGAATCCACGACTGAAGAAGCGCCGGGGTCGACGACAAAGGAACCCTCGCAATCCACGACAGAAGAAGCCTCGGAACCCACGACAGCCTCGGAACCCACGACAATAGAAGCCCCCAGCACCGTGGAAGGCTCGACACCGTCCAGCGAAGCATCATCTCTGCCCCTCGAAGAAAGCTCGACGAGCTTCGAAGCCGGGCTGGACAGCGGCACCAACCTCGCACTGGACGTCGAAGGAGCACAAGCGCTCAAGGCGAGGCTCGTGCGGATCGAGTTTCCGGTGGACGACACCCCGACGCAGATGGAACCAGTGATCGCCGCCTACGCCAGAGTGGGCATCAGGGTGCTGCCACTGGCAGGCTTCTACGGCAGCATGCCGACTCCGCAGCAGGCCCGCGACCTCGCGGAATGGGCGAGCGTCTTCGGGCCCGGCGGCAGCTTCTGGGTCGGTCGACCCGACGGCAACCTCGCGATCCGCGACATCGAGTTCGGCAATGAGACCTCCTATGGCTATCAGTACGGAGACAACGCGGGCGAACCGAGCTATCAGGCACGCGCACGGACCTACGCGATCAGGGTCAAGGAAGCCGCGGAAGCGATCGACGCCACCTCCCAGCACGTCGGGATCCTCGCCCAGGAGGACGACTGGACGGGCGACTGGGCGAACGGGATGTTCGAAGCGGTGCCCAACCTCAGCAGCTACGTAGCCGGGTGGACGATTCATCCCTACGGCCCGGAATGGCAGGGACGAGTGCGCGACCTGATCAAACAGACTACGTCGCATGGAGCTTCGGCCTCGATTCCGATCGACGTCACCGAGTGGGGCCTTGCAACCGACAATGGCAGATGCCTGAGCGACAACTACGGCTGGAATCCGTGCATGACCTACGAAGAAGCGGCAGGAGCTCTCGACAGCACGGTCGCCGAAATGCGTCGGATGCTCGGCTCGAGGCTGGGGATGTTCATTCTCTACCAGGTCCGCGACCAGCAGCGCAGCGGCTCGACCAACGACCGTGAGGCCTACTTCGGCGCTTTGCAGCACGAATTGCAGCCCAAGGGCGCATTCACCACCGCGGTCGAGCGCCTGCTCGCGAGCGAATGACCGGATGCGAACGCAGCTCATGCTGCGCTCGCACACGTCCGCTCCGCGCACGCTCGAGTTCCTGAGATAATCCGGTCGTGGCCTTCGCCGCAGAGCGCAGCCGCCTTTCCTCGGGCTCACGCCAGGAGCGCGACCGTGGCCAGTCACGTTGGCACGCTGCCTTGACCCCGCGGCGCGCGCTGATCGCGATCACACTGTTCGCGGCCGCGCTGAGATTCGCAACCATCGACGTTCAGAGCGTCTGGCTGGACGAGTCGGCCACCATCACGCTCGTCCACCGCGGGCTCTCCGGCATGCTCTCGCATCTTTCGAGCAGCGAGTCAGCGCCACCGCTCTACTACATGCTCGTCTGGCTCTGGACGAAAGTGCTTGGAAGCGGTGCGGTCGCCTTCAGGACCTTCTCCGCGCTTGTGGGAACCCTCACGATCCCCGTCCTGTATCTCGCTGGCCGCCGCACCTCCGCACGGGCTGGCCTATGGGCTGCGGCGCTCGCCGCAGTCAATCCTGCGATGTACTACTACTCGCAAGAGGCTCGCTGCTACATGCTGCTGATCTTCTTCAGCGCGATCGCGTTCGTGCTCTGGCAGTCGGTGCTGGATGAGCCGACCGGCCGGCGTCTGGCGGGCTGGGCGGCGGCATCGATCCTCGCGGTGCTCACCCACTACTTCGCGGCGTTCCTGTTCGTGCCAGAGGCGATCGTCTTGATCTGGAAGCTTGGCTGGCGAAGGACCGTGACTCCGATCGGCGCGGTCGCGCTCGTCGGGCTCGCGCTCGTGCCGCTGGCGGTCGGCGAGCTCGGCAACGGCCACAAGTCCGAATGGATCCAGACGAGCTCGCTTGCCTCGCGGATCGCTGAGACCGTCAAGCAGTTCATGGTCGGGCTTTACGGCCCGGTCGAGATCCTCTCAGCGGCCGTGATGGGCCTGCTCGGGGCGGCCGCGGTGCTGTTGCTGCTGCGGCGCGGAGACTCCAGAGAGCGTGCGACCGCCGCAAACGCGGCGATCGTCGGGGTTGCCGCGTTGCTGCTCCCGCTACTGCCCGCTATCGCTCACGTACTTGACGTATTCGACGGCCGCAACGTGATCGCGGTGTGGATCCCCTGGGCCGTCCTGATCGCGATCGGGCTAGGCATCAAGAGAGCTGGACGCACAGGAGCGGTCGTAGGCATCGCTCTGTGCTGCGTGTCTCTCGCAGTCGTCGCGGCGATCAACGCGATCCCGGGCTATCAGCGCGACAACTGGCGTGGCGCGGCATCCGCGCTGCCCACGCTGCCCAGCGGCGGGAGGGCGGTCCTCAGCGAAGAAAACTCGTCGCTGCCGCTGTCGATCTACCTGCCCGGCGTGCGATCGTTGCGCAGCGGGGCTCTGACGGTCGAAGAAGTCGACGTAGTCACGCTGCGAAACAGACGAACGGGCCGATCGCCGTCGCCGCCGGCGACGGTCAGACATCCGCCGCCGGGGTTCCTGCTCGTAGGCATCACGGCAACCGAAAGCTATGCGGTCTCGCGCTTCCGGGCACCGCGTCCCATTCCGACCACCGTGGCGAGGCTGCGCCAGTCCGCGCACATCTCCGACGGAGAAGTCTCCTTGCAGTCGCTCAGGCCGGGGAGCTAAGCGACCTAAGGGCGTCCTCGACGAATCGTTCCTGGCGATCCAGATATGGCGCTAACCGAAAGTCCTCCGCTCGCAGACGAGCGCGCTGCACACGAGATGCGGTCTCCTGACTGCTGGTCAAGGTGCGGGCAAGCGCGGCGGCAGCAGCACCAGCATCGCCGCGCGGGAAGAGCAACGCATGCTCCTCGTCGCGCAGTCCCTCGCCGATGCCCCCGACGTCTGAAGCGACGACGGGGACCCGTGCGAATGCCGCCTCGATCGTGACCAGGCCGAAGGGCTCCTCCCACAGCGATGGAACGATCAGCGCAGCCGCGCGGGCGAGCGCCTCGGCGACCTGCTCGGTGTTTCCCTGATCGCGCCACTCAACCGCGTCCTCGACGCCGAGGCGCCGCGCCCTGTCCCTGAGCTCCGCGAGATATCCGTCTTCCTCCGGCCCCATCACCACGAGCCGCGCCGAGATGCCGTGTCGGGTGCGCAGCAGCGCCAGAGCATCGATCGCGACGGACACTCCCTTACTCGGCGTGACCCGCCCGAGGAACAGCACCTCAGGCTCAGGTGCGGGCACGCGCGCCACCGAGGCATAGACCTCGCCGTGGCATGGCACGGGGTGTTCGACGCGTTCTAGCACCGGTTCGACGAACGAGGGCGGCCTCACGAGCCTCTTCAGCGCATGGGAGTTCCACGAGATCGCGATTCGCATCGGCTTCGCTGGCTTCAGCCGCAGGAGCGGCAGCGCATTTGCCGCCACGCAGCCGCAATGCCATGCCGTCCTTGCCAGGCTGCGACGGGCGGGCAATAGCTCCCGCATGAATTGGTCCTCCACGAACAGGCCACCCAGCAGATGTGCGCACGCACGAAAGGCGACCGGCACACCCGCATCTGTGAGCAACCTCAGCGTGGTCTGCGGCAGTCCTGACATGTTCCACGCGTAGACGAGATCTGGCCGCCACGCAAGCACCTCACGGGTGAGACGAGCCCCCGTCAAAGCCGCCGCCGGCGCGCGCAGCGCCCCGCGCCAGTCGTCGCTCAGATATGGCAGCTCCCGCCGTACGACGCTTTCGGAGCCCGTTCTGTCTCTTCCGAGCGTGCTGGTGAGGACGAGCAAGTCGTGGCTGTCGCCCAGCCGATCGACGACCGCCGCGCACTCCATCTCATAGCCTCCGCGCACCACCGGCGGGTAGAGGTTCGAGATGACTGCTATCCGCACGTGCGTTCAGCGGCTCAGAGCGGGCTCCGGGCACGGCGCCCGGTGGAAGTACCAGAACACGGTGGCCACCCGCAGCAGGCCGTCGAGCCGATTGACGCGCTCCGCAGGCTCCGCCACCAGCAGCGACTGTACCCGCTCACGGCTGACCAGCTCCCACAGCGGAGAGTCGGCGTGGTCGAAGAGGCCGCTGATCAGCGGCATGTTCTGCTCCAGCCAGCCCGCCATGAACGGCGGCTTGCTCTCCTCCCCGCGGCTCGACTGCGACGAGTGGCGTAGGCGGGCGAGCACGTATCCGGCTGTCTTGCGCGTCGCGCGCCAGGACGCCAGGTGCGGGTTGGCGCTCGCCGGAGGGTCCTCGTAGGGATGCCGGTACAGCTCGGGCGACACTCGCTCCAGAAGCTGGTGAAAAGGCAGCTCGACATAGCGTTCGGCGGGCGACATGCGCAGACAGTACTCGGCATACAGGCGGCTGCAAAACGGGGTGAAGAGATCATCCCAGGCAGCGGTCCGACGAAAGGCGGTCGCCGCATGACAGCCGATGCGCTCAAAGGCAAAGAAGAGATCCGCCACCTCGTTTGCCCTCCAGCCCTCGGCGAGGCGATCGTCGAAGAAGGCGCCGATCGAAGCATCGAGCAGCGAGCGGGCCGCTGGCGTCAACAGGTCGCGGCAGGCGCTGGCCTTCATCCCCAGGACGCGCCGCTGGACGGCGGTCATGGTTCCGAGCACGGGCACGTTGGCCGCTGCGATCGTGTTGTCGTAGGGACCGTTGCGGCCGATCTCACCGCCGACCCCGGAGACCTTCACGCCGATTCCGGCGACCTGCGCGGCACCGCCGCGCGGATCTCGTGGCTGCAGGTAGTCGATCATCTGCCTGAGGTCCGACATCCCGTCGGTCTGCCTTACGAGCCGCTCGGCGACGCTCGTCCAGTCCATTTCGCCACAGTCAGACAGTCCGAGCGACTCGTAGGGCAGCCCGAACCGTCGTGCCAGCGCGTGGCCCCAGAGGACATCGTCGTCCGCTGGGTCGCCGATCGTGTAACAGGAGACATCGATGTCGGCAGCACGGACGAGGGCTAGAGCCATGCGGCTGTCGCGTCCAGCGGTGACTGCGCAGTGCACCGGAGCCAGGTCGCCCAGCGCGCTCGCGGTCATCTCTGTCATGCCATGGGCAAGCTCAACGGGCCCGACGTCAGGCGCCTCGCGACGAATCTCGCGTGGCCCGAACCGCAGGCGGGATGTGATCCTGCCACCGTGGACCTCGTGCCTGCCGCCGCCCGCCAGCGCCACCAAGCCGTCGAGCAGCGTCGTCCTGGCTGTCGCCCAGCCAAGCCCGATCATCGAGGCGACGCCAAGCGGATCAGGCGTCTGAAGACCGAGAAGCCCACGGATCACCCCGACGCTGTTGCTGATGAGCGCACCGTTGCGACGTCGCGCGACGAACACCGGCACGAGACCAAAGGCATCCAACTGCAGCTCGACGCGCTCCCGGGCAAGATCGAGACGTGCGGCACAGAACTGGCCCTCCAGATCGCCGGCCCAGGTACTCCACCCGCCTGCCAGAGCGGCAGCATCGTGGCCTCGATGCGCACCTGAGGGATCGACCGGAAGGCCGTCCAGCAGCGTGATCGTCTCGGCGTCGCGAGCGAGGTAGCGTCTCGGCGCCGCCTGCGCGCCGTGATGAACGCCTGCCGCCGCCAGAGCGCCGGCTGGCGAGGTCGCCAGCCACGCGGTCTCAGGATCGAGACCAAACCCCTGCCCCTCCACGAGCAGCGCCCGTCGGAGATCTTCCGCCCGGACGCTCGGGATGTCCGTTGCTATCGCGAAGAGGTGCAAGATCTTGGCCCCTGGCGCCCATGTTATCGGCGTGTTACGGCAGCATGCCGGCAGGCGCGTCTTTACACCGGCCGCTCGCGCCTGACGATCAGGCGGACGTCGGCAGGCGCGACCGCGCGCAACGCCAGCAACAGCGCCGGATAGCCGAGGCAGGTGCCCACCGCGAGCACGAACAGCGATGCGCCAACGCCGTGCAACGCCGCGAGCCCCGCCCAGAGCAGCGCCGCGGCAACCACGGTGCGCCCGATCCGACCCGGCTTCGGGAACGCCAGCGAGAGCCTGCGCATGATCATCGCGGTGCTCACCGAGAGCACGACAAGCTCGGTCAGAAGAGTCATCCAGGCCGCCCCGGCAAAGCCCAGGGCGGGAATGAGGGCGAGGTTGCCCGCCACATTGACGATCAGCGTCAGGAGGCTGGCGAGCATCATCTGTCGCTGCATGCCCAACGTCACGAGCAGGTTGTCCGTCAGATAGCCGAAGCACATCAACGTGAAGGCGCCGACGAGAATCGGCAGCACGCTCGCTGCGGGCACGAATTCAGGACCGAACACCAACCTCACGATCTGCTGCGAGCCAACCAGCGTGAAAGCAAGCCCACCAAGGGACATCACCGCCATCAGCTCCGCGGTCAGACGAGCGGCACGGAACATTCGCTGCCTGCTGTCAGGCCACGCCGCCGCGATCACGGGCGCGAGCGTGGTGAGGATGGAGATCGGAATGAACTGCGCTTGTTCGATCAGCGTGTAGACGCTCCCATAGAGGCCCGCCGAGCCTGCCCCCAACATCCCGAAGACGATCACCTGGTCGATGCGCCCGTATGCGATCACAAGCAGTCCGGAGACGCCGACCGGCAGCGCTGCTCTAACCAGAGAGCCAAGCCTCGTGCGAGGCAGGCCAGGCCAGCCGCCCAGCAGGCGCAGTGCGACAACCGCACCAACCACGGCGCAGATCACGTTGGTCACAGCCATCGCGATCGCGAGCGCGACCATCCCGGCACCGGAGAGATAGATGATCGCCACTCCGGCCCCCCACAGCACGCTCCGCAGGGTCAGGATGATCATCGGCACCCGATTGTTGACCTGCAGCTCGAAGACGAGCTGCAACGGCCGCAGACCGCTCAACGGGCTGGAGGCCACGAGAATCAGGCCCGACAGCAGCATCGCATGGCTCTGCTGCAGCAGCAGAATCGCACCGCACGAAGTGATCGCCACAGGGCCGATCGCGCCCAAGCGCAGCAGCACCGCGCTGCCGATCCATTCCCGCTCCTGCTCGGGCCGCCGCGCCGCCTCGCGCAAAGCGATCGTTTCGATGCCGAGGTTCGCGAAGAAGGCGACGAGCGATAGCGCGACGAACATCGTCGACCACTCCCCGTAGCCCTCCTTGCCGAGAGTCCGCGCGACCAGCGCCGTCACGACCGCTCCGAGCCCAAGATTGAGGATGCGAACGACGACCTGCATCGCGATGTCCCTTGCGGCACGTTGCCGTGTTGCGTTGCGTGCTGAGGTGGACATGACGAGTTCGTCGCGTGCGCAGACGGACACAATCGTAGCCCCGAGCGACGTGCCGAGACCCAACGCCGTCATACGGGCCGCCGTTCCAACATGCGGTTACTTTGATGGGCTATTGCGAAAGCTCCGGTATGCTTCGCCTCGACAAGAGCTGCGGCCAACCAAAGGCCGGGTCCGCCGGGTCTGCGGCTCGCGACATCCCAGACCGAGGAGCATCGTCCATGCGCACAATGAGAAGCCTGCGCGTAGCCACCGCCATCGGCGTGGTCTCCGTGCTGGCCGGCGCTGTCGTCGCCTACGCCTACTTCACATCCAAAGGCTCGGGCGTAGGTCACGCGAGCGTCGGCACCGCAAACGCAACGGTAAAGATAGTCGGCACCGTAGAAGGAGAACTCTATCCCGGTGGCACGCCAGCGAAAGTGAAACTCGCGATCAAGAACGAAGGATCGTCGTCGGCACAGGTCCACGAAGTCATCCTTGACAAAGTCACGAGCAGCAAAGCAGGATGCACGGTGTCCGCCTTCACGATGGCGGCCGTGACCGTAAACAAGACACTCGCACCCGGCGGCGAAACGAGCAGCGAAGGCGAGCTGGACATGGCCAACACCGAAGAAGACCAGGATGAATGCCAGGGCGCCGAACTGACCTTGGCATTCGAAAGCAACTAGCCAGCGACGATCTACGCGCACCGGAGTCGACGGGAGTGCCGTTGCCACGGCCATCTGATCCTCCGCCGACCTGGCGGCAGACCGTCCGCACGCGACTGTCGTCGATCGGCCGCAGCCAGGTGCCGTTCCGCTGCGCGCTGCTGGGCATCGCCGCGTTGGCACTCACGCTCGCCGCACCCTGGCAAGCCCTTCGCATCAGACCACATCGGCAGGCGCGCAACTCAAGGCAACTGCCCTCCGCACCGACGCACATCGCAGGACCACGAAGCGCCACCTACAGTCATCAGGCGCGGTTTCTCTGGCGAGCACCGCAGCTTCCAGTGCGCGGCTTCCGCTGCCGACTCGACCGCCGAAGCCTGACACGCTGCCAGAGCGGGATCGTCTATCGCCATCTCAGAGCCGGGTGGCACTCGTTCACCGTGCTCGCCATGGACGGCGATGGCCATCTGGTCGCGGGCGTTGGCAACCTTGGCGCCGCGCCGCCGTCGTGGCGGTGGCGGATCATGCCGTCAACCGGCGGGGTGACGGTGGCTGGAAACGCGGCGTCGCCCCTCTATCCCGGAGCGGCGCCTTCCAGGCTGGACCTGATCATCTTCAACCACAGAGACGCTCCCGTCCTGGTGAAGCACCTCACGGTGACCATCAAAACGGTCGAAGCGCCGCACAACAGCGCTTCCAGCAAATGTACGAGCGCCGACTTTGCCGCTCGCGCCTATGGAGGTCCACCCTTCCTCGCGCCGGTCGGGACAAGCACGCTGCGCAAGGATCGCGTCCCGGAACGCCTGTGGCCGACACTGCAGATGCTGGACCTGCCAGTCAACCAAGACGGGTGTGCAGAAGCTCGACTGAAGCTTGCCTACAACAGCATCTTCGCCACACAGAAGCGTCGGGCTCCCTTGGGAAAGGCGCACCGATGAGGCGCCGACCCCGATCTCGCCGCGCTTTCGCAACCCTCGTACTATGCCTGCCGCTCGCGGCTGCGATCTGCGCATCCGACGCGACGAGCGCGCAGGGGTATCTCACCTCGACGGGAAGCGGGTCGGCACATGCGGCGATCGCGACACTCCACGCTCCCGGCTCCGCAAAAGCCGCGGTCACAGAAGCGGGAGTACGCGTAACCTGGAAACCCTCCACGATCTCTGCAGGCAACTACGCCACGAGCTACACGGTGGCACGGTACAGCTCCGCGGGGATATATCTCGCGCAGGCGACGTGCGGCACCGTGCTCGCAACTGGCGAAGAAACGTCGGCGAGCACGATCGAATGCACAGATGAGCCCGGCCCCGGGTCCTTCGAGTACGCGATCACGGCTCGCTACAGAAGCTGGACGGCGACCCCGGTCCAGACCGAAGCGGCCACCTTCTACACCTCCTCGACGACCCTTGCGAGCTCCGCCGATCCCACGACGCCCAACAGCCCGGTGACCTATGCCGCGACGGTGGAAGTCGCGCCTTCGGGAACGCCCGGAGGCGCTGTGCGCTTCACCGAAGCAGGCACCACGATAGGCGAATGCGCGGAAGTGCGACTGACCGCGACGGCCCCTTACCGCGCTACCTGCGACGTCGAATACGCAGCTACCGGCTCCCACTTGGTAGTTGCGGAATACCTAGGTGACGGCACGCATCCATCATCGAGCTCTGCGGCGCTGTCTGAGGAAGTCGCCAACCCTCCCAACGGACCGCTGACGGCGCTCGCGCCCGCTTCTGTGCCCTCCGGCGCAGGCCCCGCACGCGTTGTCGTCTCACCTGACGGCAAGAACGTCTATGTTACAAATCGCAGTGAAGGCACGGTCTCGCAATACGCCCGCAATCTGACCACGGGCGCCCTCATTGCGCTCTCCACCCCGACCGTGGCGTCCGGCGCCAAACCGGAGGGGATCGCCGTTACTCCCAATGGAGAGTACGTATACGTCGCCAACCTGGGTTCCAACTCGGTCTCCGAGTACTCGCGCAACGCGACAACCGGCGCGCTTGCGCCGCTTGCGACCGCTTCAGCGCCAGCCGAAAGCGAGCCGATCGGCGTCGCAGTCAGCCCCAACGGTGAAAACGTCTACGTGGCGGAGTCCGAAAGCGAAGAAGTGTCGGAGTACAAGATCGACGCGGAAACCGGCGAGCTGACGCCCCTCGCGACAGGCACGCTCGGTGCTGAAGCCAACGCTCATGGCGTCGCCGTCAGCCCGGACGGCAACAGCGTGTACGTGAGCAACTACGGCTCAGGCACCGTGAGCATGTACAGCGTAGGGAGCGAAGGCGCGCTGAGCTCGGTTGGCACAGTCAAAGCCGGCACCAACCCACACGACCTGGTCGTATCGCCAGATGGTACAAGCGTCTATGTGGCGGACAACGCCTCGGCAGGCGCGGTCCAAGTCTTCTCGCGCAACCTCACCAGCGGAGCGCTCACTTTCATCGCCAGCGTACCCGCCGGGAAATACTCAGAATGTGTCGCGGTCAGCCCGGATGGCGAAGATGTCTACGTCACCAACGAGATCTCCGGTACGGTCTCGCAATACGCCCGCGCCGCCGAAGACGGCGCTCTCACCGCGCTTGCGCCGACGTATGTGGGCTCTGGCGAACTTCCCGAAGGCATCGCCATATCGCCGGATGGAAAAAGCGTCTACGTAGCGAACAGCGGCTCGAGCTCCATCTCCCAGTACGAACGCTGAAGCTACGCCACGCCCCTGCCCGGAGGGTCGATACCAAGGTTCGCTTCGACTGCGGCGATCGTACGCCCGGGGTCGTGGCTCGCGCGCGTCGCCAGTCGCGCGTTTGCGCCCTCTCGCCGCCTGCGCACGGGGTCGTCTCGATACTGGGCCAACGCGCGAGCTAGCGCAACCGGATCGTGGGATGGCGAGACTATTGCGCCGGCGTCGGCGCACACGAGCCCCTCGGCACCCTCTGTGTCGGTGGCCACGACCGGCACGCCGACGAGCTGCGCCATCACGATCACGCGTGGCTCCCCCTCTGTGGGACTCGGCGCGAACACGAGCAGGTCGCATGCCGAGAGAAAGCGCTCGACGTGCCCGCGGACGTTGGGCTCAAACCGGATGCGTTCTCCATGCACGGCTGCGCGCTCGCGCAGCGCCTGCTCATCCTCGCCCTCGCCGGCGAGCACGAGCAGCACGTCGCCTTCCAGATGGGCCATCGCGTCTATCACCACGTCATTGCGCTTGCGCTTCTGAAAGCGGGAGATGCACCCGATCACCATCGTCTGCTCAGCGACGCCCCACTGGGCTCTCAACTGGCCACGGCCGATCGGATCGTGCTCGACCGCGTCCACGTCCACGAGATTGGGCACGACGTCGACCTTGGTCGCCGGCACGCCCGTGTCGATCACGGTGCGTCGCGTGCCCTCCGAGATCGCCACGATCCGATCTGCTCTGGCGGCCGCCAGAGCGTAGAGCAGGCGCGCAGGCCCCCTGCGCATCGGTGGCGGCACCGGGCCCCACTCTGCCCAGACGATTCGTCCGGTCAGACGCCGCGGGAGCAGCGCGCACAGCATCTGCTCCTTCTTGAAGTGCAGGAACAGAACGTCGATCGGACGCTCGGCCATCAACGCGGCCACCAGCCGCCCCAGGAGCCGCGGAGTCTGCAGGAAAAGCTTGATCGTCGTCCGACGCCCGAGCTTTGGGCCGAGGTCCACCGGCCGGGTGCGAACCCCAGTTCCGTCGGCGAGGTCGGGCAGGTTCGTGATCAACACGACATCGTGACCGCGACGTGCAAGAGCCTGCAGAAGATCGACGTTCGCGTACTCGGCGCCGCCCCGCTCGCTGGTCGTCTGGAGAGATACGACTTCTGTCATCGCGCGCTCATCGTAGGCGTCGATCGAGCAACGCGAAGTCGATCATCGCCGCGAGCCGCTCTGCGCTCCCAGCGGAATGCGAGCGCTGCGAACCCAGCCGCGGCCTAGGCGACGCATCAGCCACACCTCTTCGATGGGCGCGGTGATTGGCAGATGCTCCGCGATTCCGCTCGGCGCCTCGTCTCCGTATGACACTGTCAGGTGGGGCACGATCTCCTCGAACTCGCCTTCATAAGGCCGCACCTGGGGCCAGAGTGCCATCACGGCGTGGGTGATCGCCAGGAACGAGCTTGTGGGCTCAGGCTTGAGATAGACGACGTTTGGGAAGCGACCGATCGAGGACGCGGTGAGCTCGAACGCGGGCACGGCGGAAAGAGCGTCGGCCAGTCTGCGCCGCTCCCTCCTGCTCATCTCCCTGCTCCGCAGGAACGGGTACATCACCGTGATGTGGGCGGGCAGGCCACGGACACGCGCGGAAGGGTCCAGCAGGCGCTGTGCGGCAGGCACAGGCACGATCAGAGAGGTCGCCGCTCGACCCGTCAGCGACGCGGCAAGCGAAGCCGCTGCGCTCGATACGGTTGCAGCGATCGCTCTCATGCGGCGCGGTACGGCGGGAGTCGAAGCGTCAACCGCCGACTTGCGCAGGACCGCCAGGTCCTTGCGATCGACCCGTCGATGCCGATAGCTGGCG
Source organism: Solirubrobacterales bacterium (assembly GCA_027315115.1). GTDB lineage: Bacteria > Actinomycetota > Thermoleophilia > Solirubrobacterales > Solirubrobacteraceae > Palsa-744. The sequence goes on from DAHUYQ010000065.1 coordinate 57,017, forward strand.
CGGTGTGTGATCTGGAACTCGCGCGAGACGCATGGCACCGGGGACCCGTCGATCATGCCGCTCGCAAACGCCCACTCCATAGATGCCGGCTCGATTGGCTGTAGGTCCACCGTGTGTCCAGCCAGCTCATGGTCGTGCATCACCACGCGCGAGAACAGCGGGCGGTCAGAGTCGACTCTGTAGTGCTCCTTGAAGCCAATCCGTTCGAGCAGGCTCACCGCGAGCGGAAGGTCCCCCGCGTCCACGAGCAGGTCGAGATCATCGTGGCTGCGGGTGCTCCGTCCGACCAGCGCATCCACTCCCCAACCTCCCCTGATCCAACACGAAACGTTCCCGGCGCCCAACGTGGAGATCACCTCGACCACGAGCTCCGCGGGAATCGGAGGGTTGCGGTAGACCAACTCGCTCAACCTCGAAGCGACTCTGTGCGACACGGGCAGCCGCCACGCGAGCGCATTCAACCGTCCCCGCAACAGATAGGCTCGCGGCGGCTCGAAGCTCGTCGCCTGATGGTCATACTTCCACTGGCTAGAATGCAAAGCGGCCAGACCTTAGCATGCTCACGCCTGGTCTCTGTGCTGCAGAACAGGCTCGCACGGCGGGATAGGATGACCGCCGTGACAGCTTCCCACCCACGCGCTCCCGCAGTTCTGCTGGTGGAGGAGGGCGGCAGCGGCGGCGTATCCGATTACACGTGTGAACTCGCCGCCGCGCTCTATGCCGCGGGCTTGCGCGTTCACCTCGCAACCGCGACCGATCATCGCTCGGCGCTGCCTGCCGGCGTCGACGTACATCGCGTGTTCCCGTACATTCGGGGCCACACCCCCGCCGGCAAAGCAGTGCGCGCGTTGCGCCTCGCGCGCATCTTCAACGGCGCCGGCCATCTCCTTGCGACGATCCGCCTCCTGCCGATCGCACGCAGGTGCGACGTCGTTCACATGCAGGGCGAGGAGTGGCCGCCACTCGGCGTCTTGGAGGCAGCGCTGCTCAAGGCATCCGGCTCGCCGCTGCTCTATACACCCCACAACACCTTCAGTCGCAGCCGGCAGCAATGGGCTCGCTCTCGCTCACTGATTCGCCGACTCGCCTCACGCGTGATCGTGCATTCGCAGTATGACCTCTCTAGCCTCGGGAGCACGGAGAGCAAGCGCACCCGGGTGATTCCGCATGGGACCTACGGCGATCTGGCTAGCCACGGCAAACCGGACATCTCGGAAGCAGAGGCGAGGCGACTGCTCGGAGCAGACGATGACGAGATCGTCGTACTGCTGTTCGGCCAGCTTCGCAGCGACAAGGGAGTCCGCGACCTGGTCTGCGCGATGTCAGACGCTCCAGACGTGCGCGTCGTGCTCGCAGGCGAAGACTGTGGCGCGCTGGAGGAAGTGAGCGACCTGCTTGTGGACCCGCATATCAGCCGGCGCCTGAAGATCCTTCCCGGCTTCGCGGACCCGGAGCAGACCGGACGCCTGTTCCTGGCCTGTGACGTAGTCGCGTTGCCGTATGCACGGGCCAGCGCGTCTGGTGTGCTGATGCTCGCCTACGGCTATGAGCGCCCCGTGATCGCCTATCCCGTTGGGGGCCTTCCCGAGTACGTGGTCGACGGCGACACGGGATGGATGTGCGAGCGCCCCGACCATCGATCGCTTGCACAAACACTTGCGGCTGTCACGCGCAGTGGGCGTGCGGAGTGCCGCAGGAGAGGCCAGCAGGCGCACGAGACCGCAAACGACCGCTTCAGCTGGGATACGATCGCCAACTCTACGGCGATGCTGTATCGAGAAGCGATCGATCTCCGTGCGACAGCAGCGCGTCAGTCCCGCGACTGATCGGCAGGCGCCTGCGCGCGGGCGAACCAATCGAGCAGCGTTCGCACCGCGCTCTGATCCCCCTTGACGGCCACCTGCTCTCCGTCTGGCAATGGGATGCCGGCAAGCAGGCAGGTGAAGCCACGCTCGCTCAGGCTCACGAGCGCAAAGGACTCATCAATCTTGGCAGCGGATGGAGTGGCACCCGAGCCTGGGCGATTGACGGCAAGCGGCGCTCCATCGGTGGCCCTCACCTCGAAAACCGCTTCGCAGCCAACGACCTCGAGCCATACGACGAAGCGGCTGCCCTTGGTCCAGGCCGGAGCGACCGCTTCTGCCATCGCGGCAAGCAGCAGCCCTGGCCAGACAGCGATGTTCGCGCCAGCGAGGTCGGCAAGAGTGATCGGCTGGGAGAGCGCGCTGAGATATCGCTTCGCCTTCCGTCTGCTCCCGCGCACCTGCACTCCCGGCAGCTTGGCCTGTGAGCCAGGCCCCGCGAGCGCTGCGAACGCAGCGGCATTGCCCGCCATACGGAAGTCCGGCTCGAGACCGTCGGCGTCCTCGCTAGGCGTGATGACCACCTCGCCGTCGGCGACCGCGACGGTGAAGCGACCGAGCTCATCGATCTGGAGCGCGAAGGTCAGCGGCGCACCCGGCTGCAAAGCATGAAAGGGCACGAGCTCGAGCACGAGTTCGCCTGCAAGAGTCGCCGAGCGATGCACCGCGACAGCTTTGATCGCGTCGGCAAACCATCCGCTGCGCGGCGGCACAGAGAGAGCCTGCAGGTCCAACGCGGCAGTCGGTATGTCGTCCCAGCTCGGCGCCGCCCCTGATGGCTCTTCTCGGGCGGTTGACGCCTCCGCCTCGATTCGTGCCGCCACCGTATCGCCAGCCATCGCGATGAGCTCATCATCCACGAAGAACGAGGTCTGTCGACTGAGCTCGGCACGTACCCCGGCGAGCTCGGCATCGAATTGAGCGCGTACGTCTGGGGGCAGACCGGAGAGCTCCTCCAGCACCTCAACGAGAGTCGAGAGATCGACTCTCAGGGTGGAGAGCTCCGACTCCGTGCGATCCTGGAATCCGCGCAGCGAGGCAACGTCGGCCGAGATAGAGCTCAGCCGCTCGTCTTGGGCATCCTGCCGGGTCCACAACTGGGCGAGCGCCTCGCGCACCGCGCGGAGGTCCTCCTCCACTCCTGAAGATGGACTTCTCGCAGCGAGATCCTCGCTCCGGTCGGCCTCAGCGATCCGTGCTGTCGGTGCCGAACCTGCCTGCACATCGCAAAGGAAAGCAGATGCGGCAACTTGTTGCGCGCATGCCTCGTAACGTAGGGTGCGTGATCGACCTCCATTGTCACGTCCTGCCGGGCATCGATGATGGCCCCGCGACCGTCGACGAGTCGCTTGCGCTCGTCAGGGCCGCCTACCAAGCGGGTGTCAGAACCATTGTCGCCACGCCCCACGTGAGCTGGCGCTACCGAAATGACGACGCAACCATCGAGACCGCGTTCCGGGTTCTCACCGACCGCCTCGCCACAGAGGATCTGGATATCGAAGTGCTGCGCGGGGCCGAGATCGCCGCCACCTGCATTGCGGAGATCGAGCCTGGCGAGCTTGCGAAGCTGACCTTGGGGCAAAGTCGATCGCTGCTGCTGGAGCCGCCGTTCGTGACCGTGATCACAGGCTTCGACGACATCGCCTTTTCGTTGATGCGAGAAGGCTACGAGGTCGTGATCGCGCATCCTGAGCGCTGTCCTGGGTTTCACCGCGACACGGACATGCTGAGGCGACTCGTGACGGCGGGAGCGAGAACCTCGATAACGGCGGGGGCGCTCTCCGGCCGCTTCGGCAAGACCGTACGGCGACTAGCTCTGGAGATGTTCGACGAGCAGCTTGCGCACAGCGTCGCCTCCGACGCCCACGACCTGCTCGGCCGGCCTCCCGGCATCGCGTCCGAGATCGAGCAGGCCGGCCTCGGAGGCATGCTCGGCTGGCTGACAGAAGAAGTGCCAGCCGCAATCCTGAGGGGAGAAGCGATGCCTCCGCGGCCGGCAGGACGTCTCGCTCCAGACAAGCCGCCGGGGCTCTTCGCGCGTCTGCACAGGCGATGACTCTTCAGGCAAGTCGCGTGATCGCGATCACGATCCCGATCAGAACGAAGAGCACTATCGCCACCTGCATCCATATCCAGGTGGGGGACATCGGGCGGCGAAGCTTAGCGCGCCTCAGTTCGGGGCTCTGACACACAACGTGTCGCCATGGTCTACAGTCAGAAGCGAATGGGGGCGTTGAAAGCCAGACTCGCTGGCGCCACAGTGCTGGTGCTCGTGATCGCGGTGGCACTTGCGCCGGCCGCGGGCGCGCAGACGCCCCCGGCGTACGCGGCACATGCCACGGGACATGGCAAGGGCAAGCAGGCGCCCCTCGGCGGAGTCGACATCAACGGCATCGGCAACGATGCGAGCATCTCGCGGATCGACGCGGAAGTCGCGGCAGCGCAGTCGCTCAAAGCCAAGCTGGTGCGCATCGAATTGCCCTGGTCCCAGTTCGAACCGCAGATGCAGGGGCAGTTGGATCCCGAAACGGTCGCGATGACCGACCGCCTCATGCAGGACGCCTCCAAGGCACATCTGAAGGTGATCGCCCTAGTCGACAGCACTCCCTGCTGGGCCAGCACCGCACCTGCTTCGCTGCTGGCCACATGCGCTCCTGAAGCCCCCGGCCATTCGGCGGCGTGGCCGCCGAAGAGCGCCGCCAATTACGGCAAGTTCGTCGGTTGGATCGCGCAGCGCTACGGCAAGGAGCTCGCCGCGATAGAGGTCTGGAACGAGCCGGACCAAGCCAACCAGGACTACCTCACCGGCCCGAACAAGCCACAGCATTACGCCGAACTGCTGCGCGCCGCCTACCCGGCGATCAAGCACGCCGACGCCCAGGTGAAGGTTCTCGCCGGCTCGCTCGTAGGCTCGAATGGCGCGTTCATGAACGCGCTCTACAAAGCAGGCATCAAGGGCTACTACGACGGCGTCGCCGTCCACTTCTACACGCTCACGCTTGGATCGCTGCGCGTCTTCCACGAAAACCAGCTTGCTCACGGTGACCACAAGCCGTTGTGGCTGGACGAGTATGGCTGGAGCAGTTGCTGGCCAAAGTACAAGGTCGAGCAGGAACAGGGCTGCGTGACTCCCGCCGTCCAAGCGCAGAACCTGGCGAACATGATCAGACAACTCGCCCACACGAGCTGGGTCGCTGCCGACACCTCTTACGATCTTCAAGGCTCCGCGCAGGAAGAATTCGGCGTCGTTAGCCCGGAAGGCAAGCGCAAGCCGTCCTTCTACGCGCTCGCCAAAGCATTCGCCTCCCCCTTCGCTCCCCCCAGCCCCGTAACCCTGAAGCTCCACGCCAAGAACGGCCAGGTCATCGCCAACGGCTCGGGCCCGGTCGGCGACTACCTCAAACTCGAAGCCTTCCAGCATGGCCTCCTGCGCTACCGCCTGATCTTCTCGCTCAACCGGTTCAACGACTACTCGCTCAAGCTGCCGAAGGTGCTTGGCACGCACGGCCTGACGGTCCGCGTCTACCAGTACTGGCTCGGCCGCGGGCACGACGCGCAGCGCAGCATCTGAGCGCGCCCGGCGCCTCTCTCGCCGAGACCGGCGACGAAGCCCACCGGGTCATCGGTCGCATTGCGCCGCGTCGTCGGATCATCGAGGTTGAGCACGCGCATCCCCCGCTCCGAGGCGATCGCGTGCAGAGAGTCGACTTGCCGGCCTGTCTGGGGCCCTCGACAGCAACGATGCGCGAGTCCACCAGTGCCTCCCGGATGCGCGCGGCAGCGTGACGAGGGACCTCCTCGTGGGGGACAAAGCACCGTCATGCCAGCGGACAATCCCGAACAGGACCCCGGACGATTCAGGACCAGGACGATTCATGACCAGACGCCGCTAACGGCGCCGGGGAGCGCCCGAACGCAGCCCGCTACTCGGCCCTGTGGAACACGGCGAGCAGCGTCAGCAGCAGCACCTTCATGTCCAGGCCCAGCGACCAGTGCGCGATGTAGTAGTTGTCGAGCTCGATCCGCTCGGCGAGCGAGGTCTGGCCGCGCAGGCCGTGTACCTGGGCCCATCCGGTGATGCCCGACCTGACGCGATGACGGTCGGCGTAGCGCACGATGTCGCCTGTGAACAGGTCGACGAACTCGGGGCGCTCCGGCCGGGGGCCGACGATGCTCATCTCACCGCGCAGCACGTTGAAGAGCTGGGGCAGCTCGTCCAGCGAGGTTCGCCTGATGAAGCGACCCACGGCGGTGCGGCGATCGGCGCCCTCGACGCCGCCGGGCGCAGTGTCGCCGCCGAGCAGATCGTCGAGCGCGCTCCGCGCCTGCGAGCCCTGCTCGTCGGCGGCCGGTCGCATCGAGCGGAACTTGTAGAGGTCGAAGACCTTGCCGTCGCGTCCGACGCGTCGCTGGCGGTATAGGACCGAGCCGGGCGAGCTGAGCCTCACCGCGACCGCGACCGCGATCAGCAGGGGCGCAAGCACGACGAGCAGGACCATCGCGAGGATCCGGTCGAACGCGTGCTTGATCGTGAACTGCGTGCCCTTCGGGTTCACGGCGCTGAAGGAGAGCAGCGGCAGGCCGCCGACCGGGTCGTAGGCGATGCGGTTGTTGATCGTGTCGAACATCCGCGGCACGACGGAGACCTCGATGCCGAGCTCCTGCGAGCGCTGGATCAGGCGCGCCAGGCGCTCGTCGGCGGCCGACGAGAACGCGACGACGACGTTTCGCACGCGCTCCTGGCGGACCACCCGATCGAGGTCGGCGACCGGGCCGAGCACCGGGACGTTGCGTCCCCCGACCTCGGCGATCGAGCGCGGATCGTCGTCCAGGAAGCCGACCGGCACCAGGCCATACTCGGGATGGCTGTCCAGCCTGCGGGCCACCTGGGAGCCGACGATGCCGGCCCCCACGATCAGCACCGGCTTGCCGACGACACCGGCGACCCTCGCGCGACGCTGGGCGATGGCAAGCGCCGTCCTGCCGGCTCCCACGGCCACCAGCGAGAAGAGCCACGTGCGCACGAGCTGACTCGCGCTGGACATGCTGCCGTTGAGCAGCAGCCCGATCGTCGCGGCGGACATCGCCGCGACCGAGACCGCGCTGAGCACGGGCAGGAAGGCATCGAGCACCAGCGTCCTCATCCGCGCGCGGTACAGGCCCTTGACGTAGAGGGCGAGCATCGCCAGCGGCGGCACCGCCAGCAGCGGCGCGGCTTCAGCGGAGACGCTCAGAGAGCCGGGAGCACCCAGCGCGACCAGCACCGCGGCGGTGAGAAGCACGAGGTCGGCGATCGCGCGGGCCAGATTCCAGCCCGCTCCCTCCAGCATCCACTGCAGCGGGCCACGCGGCCGGCGGGGCCTGCCCCAGCGCCGCTGGGCGGCGTGTCCGCGCTCGCGCAGCGCGGACTGGCTGCCGTTGAGCGGCAGCGCGGTCGGAGTGGTGCTCTGGCGCAACAGGCCCATCGGCGCGCCTAGCGACTGCTGCTGAGAGTCATTGGCCTACCATCGGCAGATTCGCGCCTGCGCTCCAGCGCCGCGAGGCGGCGCGTCAGCACGGCGATGGCGGCAAGCGCCACGATCGCGAGCGCGGCCAGCAGCAGCTGGTCCGAGGAGAGCCCGAGCAGTGCCGAAGAGGAGGCGGCGGTGGCGGCGTCAGCCGTCGCGGGTGTGGCAGATGCTGTGCGTCCGGCGCTCGCGGTCCCCGACGGGCGCGCGCCTGTCGCTGCGTGCCCGGCAGACTCGCCGGAGCGCCCCGCGACCCGGCTGCCGGCCGTGGTGGACCGCCCGCCGGTCGCGCCGTGGCTTGCCGTGCCTTCGCCCGGGCCCGCGGACCCGCCGCCGCTCGAGCTCTGCCCCGCCTGGCCGGAGCCGCTAGCACCGGGGTTCGAGCCGCCGACCGGGCCGCTGTTGCCGGAGCCGCCGCCAGAGTGTCCGCCGCCTTTGCCGGAGCCACCCGCGCCGCCGACGAGTCCACCGCCCACGATCTGCTGTTCGCCGGCACCGGGCGAGCCGTATCCGCTGAGCAGGGGCGAGCCGGCAACCGCGGTCGCCGGCAACCCAAGCGTCGCTGTGATCGCGAGCGCTGTGATGACTGTCGTCTTGGTTCTCATGCGTCCCTGCCCTGCCGTTCGTGTGATCCGCGCCCCGAGCCAGCTCTCCATGCCGCCCCAGCGGTTCCCCCCGGGCCCTTTCGGCGACCCGGCCGAACCTCGGCGCTTGGCAACTCGTCGAGGTTGGCCACTTTGCCGAGCCACGATGAACGGTAGCGAACGCCATCACTCGTGTCGAGCGGAGAAACCCCAAGTTCAGGAGGCTCGACGCTCAGTAGTCTCCCGCGGATCTAGCTAGGAGAACTGCTGCGCTTCGTGGAGGATCGCGAGGTTCAGCTCCTCGATGTTCACGCGGCCGCCTCGGCGTTGCAGGGCAAGCGCCCTGCGGGTCAGTTCGCTGCGCGGGTTCAGGTAGGCCGCTCTTCGCAGCAGTCGCAGCGCCTGCGTCGCTTCGCCGTTGCTGGAGGCGATCGCTCCGAGCTCCAGCGTCGCATAGGCGTTTCCGGGAACACGTTCGAGCGCCAGCTCGAACTGCGTGCGGGCACGCGGCAGTTCCTGCAGACGCAGCGCGATGGTGCCCGCGACCAGATCTGGTTCGGCGCTCAGCGGATTGACCTGCGCCGCTTCGCTGAGCCGTTTGTAGGCGGCGGCGGGCGCCGTTCTCCATGCTTTGGCGGCACTCTCCACCTCCATCCGCGAGAGCCACGGCGCCGCGAGCGACAGCACCGCCGGGACGATCAGCGCCAGCGCCGCCGCGCCGAGCGCCACGCGCGCACGCCTGCCGCGCGCGGCCCGCACCAGCCCCGCCGTCGGACCCGCCGGCGACTCCCGCGCCGCGCCCGAGGAGCCTGCCGCCGGAGCCAGGGAGCAGCAGATGCCGAGCAGCATGAAGGCGGCGGCGCCGAGGCCCGCGTACTCGAAGAACCAGTCGAAGGAGCCGTGGATCGCCCAGTAGCCGAAGCCGCCCACGGCGCCCACGGTCACCGCGCGCGCGAGCGGGCCGCCACGGCGAAGAGCCCGCCTGACTGCGACGAAGCTTGCAGCCAGGCCGGCGATCACCACCAGCGTGCCGAGGATGCCCGTCTGCGCAAGCGTGCGCAGCTCGACGCTGTGGGGATAATGAGGAGTCTCCGGGCTGCGGCCGAGCCGCAGGTACTGTTCGGCGAAGTTGTCCGCGCCGATGCCGAGCAGTGGGTGGGCGAGGAGCTCATGCCAGGCCACCCGGTAGAAGTCGAAGCGGTTGCTGCCGAAGCCGCCCACCAGACGGCTTTCTTGCGTGCTGTTGGCTTCGTAGCCTTTCAGGCTCGTGAACGTGTTCCAGGCGTGTTCGACGCGCCCGATCGGTTTGCCGGCGGCGATCGGCCCTCCGATCGCCACGGCCAGCGCCGCGAGCACGCCGGCGAGCGCGATGCCGTGGCGCAGCGGGCGCCTCGCCCGCCCCGCCGCAGGGCCTCTGGCCTCCAGCACTGCCAGCGCCGTGACCACCACGCCGACCACCGCTGCCGCCAGCAGGACCGCGAGCGTGACGGTGTGAGCCGCCGCGGCCGCCGAAGCGCCGCTTTCGACGCGTTTGTCGAGATGCAGCACCGCCGGCGTGCAGACGCCGACGCCGATCGCGATCGGGACCAGGCTCGCGAAGCTCCGCACCCGGCCCGGCAGCAGCACGAACATCAGGGCCAGGACGATCGGGATCGAGTAGACCGAGCCTCTGCTCTGGCTGTAGAGCGCCGCGGCGGCGAGCGCGACCGCGCCGCCCGCGAAGAGCCCCCGCAGCACGGCGGGCACGCCGCGCGATGAGGACAGCAGCCATGCGGGGAAGAACGCCATCATCCACATCGCCGCGTTGGCGTTGGTGTAGCCCGAGGGGAAGGTCAGCCTGCCGCCCGGCATGAGCGCCTGGATCGCCGCCGCGCTCCCCGCGGCGGCATCGACGTGCAGGACGGTGAAGACGGCCAGGCCGGCCATCGCCAGCGTCCAGAGCCCCAGCAGCATCGCCGCGCTGCCGGCCGTGCGCCGAAAGCTCGCGAACAGAGCGAACACGATCAGGTAGACGAGCGTCCGGTCGGCGCCTTCCCAGGCATCGCCGGGGACGCCGGCCCACAGAATCGAGAGGAAGCTGAAGGCGGTGTAGGCGGCAAGCGCCGCGATCGCGATCTGCACGGGCCGCGGGATCGAGGCGACGCGCAGCCCCGTGGCGCCGATCGCGATCGCCAGCAGCGCGAGCAGGATCAGGCCGCCCGGCGCCCAGTGGGTCTGCGGGAAGCCGGCCTGGTTGGTCGCCCAGGCAATCAGCAGCGCCAGCGCCCCCAGCGCCGGTACAGCGCTCGGATCGCCGCTCAGTATCCGCAGCGGCGCTCCCAGCAGGCCACGCCGCGCGCCCGCGGGCGAAGGGGCGCCGCCGGCATGGCGCTGGTCGGCGACGCTGCTGGAGACGGGCATTTGGCGCCGAGGATAGTCGTCCGTGGTGCACGGATCGTGGCAGGGCGCGGGCGGCGCGGCGGGGATCGCCACCACCATCGGTCGTCGTCGAGCCGTCATAGATCGCCCACGCAGTGGTCATAGATCGCCCACGACTCGCCGGTAGGTGCCAAACCTGCCCCCATATGGTGGCGGACTCTGTCCCCATATGGTGTTATGACCCGCCACCTCGTCCAGCCCATTCGCAGATGAGGAGCCGGTGGCAGCCGAAGCCCAGTGGAAACTCGCCATTCCGATTTCGCAGGCCCCTCTATTCCGATTTCGCAGGCCCCTATATTCCGATCTCGAAGCTACACTGTTCCGATTTCGCAGGCCATTCTATTCCGATTTCGCAGGCCCGCTCATGTAGACTTCTGATGTGACCTTGATCCCCCGTCGCATCGAGAGCGAGGTGCGGGACATCCTCAGCGTCAGCCGGGCGGCAGCGGTCATCGGCCCGCGCCAGGCGGGCAAGAGCACGCTCGCCAAGCAGCTTGTGGCGCAGGGCGTGCTGCGCGACTACTTCAGCCTCGACGACGCGGCGACGAGAAGAACCGCGCTCGAAGACCCCGACGGCTTTGCCCTTTCGTTGCCGCGGCCGGTGGTGATCGACGAGATCCAGCGAGCGCCCGACCTGATGCTCGCCATCAAGCAGATCCTCGACTCCGATCAAGCGCCCGGCCAGTTCCTGCTGACAGGCTCGACGAACCTGGTGAGCGCCAAGACGATCTCCGACGCGCTGCCCGGCCGTGTCGAGTACGTCAACCTCTGGCCGCTTGCGCAGGCCGAGATCGCGGGCAGCGCGACGTCGATCGTCGACCAGCTGTTGGACGGTTCTCCCCCGATGGTCGGCGGCGCCTCGAAGGGACGCGGCGCATACGCCGAGGCGGTGCTCGCGGGAGGCTTTCCCGCGGCCCGCGAGCGCTCTGAGCGCCACCTCGCCAGATACTTCAGGTCTTACGTGCAGACCGTCCTCGGGCGCGACCTGCCGGACGTGGGCGAGGTGAGAGTGGACTCCGCCAAGCTCGAACAGCTCCTGCGGCTGCTCGCCGCACGGACGAGTGGCGCCGTCAACTACGCCGCGCTCGGACGCGAGCTCGGGCTGGACGGCAAGACCGTCAAGGCGCACGTCGAGATGCTGGTACAGCTATTCCTCGTCCACCGGCTGCGCCCGTGGTCGAGGAACCTGGGCGCGCGCCACGTCAAGACGCCGAAGCTGGCGCTTGCCGACACAGGCATGGCGGCCGCGCTGATTGGCGTCGATGCCGCACGCTATCGCGCGCCCTCGGAGGGCGTGCTCGCAGGCTCGCTGCTCGAGACCTTCGTCGTCATGGAGGTGGTCAAGCAGGCGACATGGAGCACGACGCCGGTCGAGGTCTTCTTCTACCGAGACTCCGAGCAGCGAGAGGTCGATCTGGTGATCGAGTCTCCATCCGGTGACGTGGTCGCGATCGAGGTGAAGTCCGCCGCGAGCTTCCAGCCCTCGGACACGCGGGGCCTGCGGCTGCTGCGCGACCGGCTTGACGCGCGCTTCAAGGCCGGCGTTCTGATCTACACGGGCGAACACACGCTGCCGGTCGGCGAGCGGATCTGGGCGATGCCCGTGTCGGGGCTCTGGCAGCCGGGCGGCAGCGACACTCTGGGCTGACAGGGGCCCTGAGAGTCAGCGCTGATCCGCCGGCCGCGCCGAGTCGGCCGGCGCCCCCGAGTCCGCCGGCGCCCCCGAGTCCGCCGGCGCCGCGGAGTCCGCCGGGTCCGCCGGCGCGGTCGAGCCAGCCGACCCTCCCAACCCCGCCGGCCGCGCCGCGCCGGCCAGCAGCAGCGAGATCACGCGGCCCATCAGGTCGTCGGGCACCGAGCCGGGGTCGGCGAGCTGCTGCCGCGCGATCCCGTCGGCGAGGGCGTCGATCGCGATCGCCAGGTGCTCGGCCGGCATCTCGAGCTGCAGCGCGAACTCGCGCGCGCCGTCGCTGATCAGACGCGTGAGGACCTGCCGCGCTCTGGCGAAGCTGGCGGCGACCCGCTCGCGGGCTCCCGGGTCACGCGCGGCGTAGGCCCAGAACTCCACGAACAGCATCAGCATCTCGGGCTCGCGCTCGATGATCTCCATCCAGTGCCGGGCGCCGTCCCTGGCTCGATCCGCGACCGAGGCCACACCGTCCACCTCCGCCGCGATCTCGGCGCAGTAGGCGTCCATCACGTGGTCCATGAGGGCGAGGAAGAGATCCTCCTTGCCGTCGAAGTTCGAGTAGAGCGCGCCGGTGGAGAAGCCCGCCTCGGCCGCGATCTCCTCCACGGAGGCGCCGTGGTAGCCGCGCCGCGCGAACACGGTGCGAGCGGCGTCGAGCAGCCGCTGCCGCGTCTGCGCCTTGCTCTGCTCGCGGGTCAGCCGGGTCGATATCGGGGCGGGCGCCACCTCTGCCATCCCTCCATTGTAGTTGAGGGAGCAATTGCTATTGCAATAATGGACGCTATCTATAGAATCGTTCACTCTTCGCCCGCGCAGAGAAGAGCATCAGCGGAGCGGGCCGGGCCCGCGAGCGCTCGGCGCGGCGCGCAAACCAGGAGGAGCAGAGAGATGGCGAGCACGACGGCAGACGGCGCAAAGACGGCTACGGCGCAGGGCAACGGGGCGGCCGCGGCCGGCGGCGCGCAGATCGGCGCCCTGCCCGCCGACGCGATCTCCTACGAGGATCTCTACAGGCGCTGGGAGCACGGCAACTGGAGCGCGATGGACCTCGACTTCAGCGAGGACGCCAAGCAGTGGCGGGAGCGCTTCACCGAGTTCGAGCGCACCGCCGCGCTGTGGAACTACGCGCTCTTCTTCTGGGGCGAGGACGCCGTCGCCGACAACCTCTCGCCCTACATCGACGCCGCGCCGCTGGAGGTGCAGAAGTACTTCCTGACGACCCAGCAGGTGGACGAGGCCCGGCACGCCGTCTTCTTCAAGCGCTTCATGAACGAGGTCTGCGGGATCGGCGACGGCACGCCCGCCAGCGGCCTGAACGCGATCAAGCCCCAGCTCTCGCCCGGCTTCGTGAAGATCTTCGAGCGCCTGGACAGCATGGCCGACGAGCTGCGCAAGGACCACTCCCGCCCCAAGCTCGCCGCCGCCGTGACGCTCTACCACATCATCATCGAGGCGACGATGGCCCAGCCGGGCCAGCACATGATCTGCAGCTACCTGGAGCAGCGCGACGCGCTGCCGGCCTTCAGAGCGGGCATGGAGAACATCGCGGCCGACGAGCAGCGCCACATCGGCTTCGGCGTGAAGCTGATCTCCGACCTCGCGCGCGAAGACCCGCGCGTGCCGGCCGCGGTGGCGGGCCTGCTGCGCGAAGTGATGCCCTATCTGGCGCAGGTGATGATGCCGCCGGGTTGGGACGAGCGCTACATCACCTGCTTCGGCTACGACTTCGAAACGATCAGCGTCGAGGCCGCGACCTCCATGCGCACCAAGCTGCGCTCGGCGGGCCTGCCGATGGAGGACCTGCCCGGCCCGCCGATCCTGCCGGAGGGGCTGAGCATCGAGGAGATGAGCAGGCGCGGACGGCAGCTCGCGCAGGCCGGCGTGATCGGCGTGCGCCAGGGTCCCACCAAGCGCGATCCCGAAACGCTCGAGCTGCTGTTCGACACGATCCGCCGCCAGGTCAACCCCCGACACGGCCTGCGCAAGCCGACCACGCTGCAGTGGGAGTTCACCGACACGGACATTCCGAGCTGGTACCTCGTGATCGACAACGGCTCAAGCCACGTGGGCCAGGGCTCCGCCGCCGCGCCCGACGTGCGCATGCGAGTCGGCTACCAGGACTTCGTCGACATCATCGGCAACCGCCTGAACCCGATGAAGGCGATCGCGACCGGCAGGCTGCGCCCGCGCGGCAACCCGCTCGTGCTCGGCAAGATGGGCAGGATCTTCCCGCGAGATTAGGCCGCGAGAAGCATCTCGTGCAGGTCGTCCGCGACCAAGTGCTCCGCGGGAAGGGTCAGCGTGATCTCGCCGTCACGTTCAAGCGCGTGTCGAACGCCAAGCAGCGTGATGCCGATGACCGCACCTGACTCGTCGTAGTGGATGGCGTGCCCGTCGGGCGTCTCCAGACCCCGCGCAGCGTTCGCGGGCTTCGGCGCCGAGCTGTCAGCAGCGCGGCCGGTTCCTCCGAAATCCACTGCACCGAGGCATGGCGTCCCCGAAAACGCGAAGGCCCGGCTTAGCCGGGCCCCGCCATCTGCCTCCCGAAGGCGACAGAGGGATATGTGACCAGATTTATCACTCCGCAGGCTCTGTCAAGACTGAAACGTGGCTTGCGAAGGCCCGCCCGCCGCACACCGCCTATTCGATCCCGAATTCGCGCTGCGCCTGTGTGGCTGGCGAGGACGGGCCGACAGGTGTGGCGGTCACCGGGGTCGGGGGAGGCCGTTCGATCCCGAACTCGCGCACGGCGCCCGGGAGCGTAGGAGCGGCGTGGCTCCTGCGGGCGGCGCCTCGGTGGCTTGCGCGGTGAGCGTTGGGGGTCGTGCGGTGAGCGTGGGGGGTCGTGCGACGCTTCTTCGCGCGGCTCGACGTCGGCCGCTCACCTCCTCGGCCCGCGGACTCTTCGCTGCGAGTCAGGACGCTCCGGCCGGGGTGGGCGCGCGTGCCCGACGAGGCCGCGGTGATCGCGACGCCCGCGGCGCTGCCGCCAAGGAGCACCACGCCTGCAGCGGCCACCTTCGCGCCGCTGATGCCGCTGCCGGCGAGGCGGCCGCCGAGACCTTGCAGGCGCGCCGTCAGACGCCCGGACAGGCGCGCAGCCAGGCGCGCGGGCAGATGTGACAGGCGCGCCGGCAAACGCCCGGACAGGCGCACGGAAAGCCGTCGCCCGGGAAGCCGCGCGCGCAGACGCCCAGGAAGCCGCCGGGGGCTCTCCGGGCCACGGCCGGCGCTCCGCGCCCCACGGCCCGCGATCCCCGGCTCGCTGCCGAGGTCCAGGCCGCTCAGCAGACCCGGCACGAAGACCGGCGGCAGGACCGCGGCGAGGCCGCGCAGGGAGCGCACGTAGGCGCGGCACGCGGGGCAGCTCTCGCGGTGGGCCAGCGCGACCCGGTGGCGCTCGCCCTCGGGGTCGAGGATTCCGAACGCGAAGGCCCGCATCAGCGAGGCGTGCTCTTCGCAGAAGCGGCCCTCCGCGATCGTTCGCGTGAGCGCGCCGACCTTCGCCGCCACGCCCGGGCGCCCGTCGCCGCGGCCCTCCATCAGCTTCTGCATGCGTCGCGGGGCGATGCCCATCCGACGGGCGGCCTGCTCGCGGGTCAGGCCCTGCAGGTAGCAGAGGCAGGCGGCCTGCCGCTCACGCTCGCCGAGGTCTGCGCCCAGGCCCTCCATGAGCTGGCGCAGCTTGGCGCGGTCGTCGAGCTCGGCGGCGAAGTCGGGGTCGACCGCGGCTGCGTGCGAGTGCAGCTCGGCTCCGCCACGGCGCGCCCGCTGCTCGTCGATCGCCCGCCGGTGGGTGACCAGGATCAGCCACGCGGCGGGACTCTGGATCTCCTCTCCGGCCTCGATCGCCGCGTAGAGCCGATGCCACGCCAGCGAGTAGCACGCCTCCAGATCGGCCTCGGGCAGCGCGGAGCCCATGCGCGCCCGGACCGTCCCGAGCACGGTCGCGCGCAGCTCGTCGAACTGCGCGCGCAGCAGGCGCTCCGCGCGATAGCGACGCAGATGCAGCGGGCTCATGCCGCGGCATCTTACGAATTATAGGAATCAGTTCAGCTAGTGCAGACAGATGTCTGCGGTCCGCAGGCTAGCGCAGACAGCTACCTGCGTCCGCCATGAACTGCTCGATCTGATCCTCGCTGAGGCGCCGCATCTGCCGCCCGGCCAGATGCGCGCGGTGCCAGTCCACGAGCTCGGCGAGACCTCGGTCCAGCTCCCAGACCGGCCGCCAGCCCAGGCCCTCGATTGCCTTGGAGGAGTCGAGCGCCAGCCAGGCGGCCTCCTTCGGGTTGACGCGAGTGTCCGCCTCCCACGCGGGCATGCCGTCCCAGAGCTCCCGCAGGCGCGTGAGCACGTCCCCCACGGTGCGCGCGTCGGCCTGCGGCGGGCCGAAGTTCCACGCCCCGCAGGCGTCCGGGTCCTCCAGCAGCCGCTGCGCCAGCGTCAGGTAGCCCAGCAGCGGGTTCAGCACGTGCTGCCAGGGACGCACCGCGTGCGGGTTGCGGACCTGCAGCGGCGCCGGCGCGCTCCCGCCGGCCACGCGCACCGCGTCCGGCAGCAGGCGGTCCTCGCCCCAGTCGCCGCCGCCGATCACGTTGCCCGCCCGCGCGCTGGCGAGCCGCGGTGACTCCGCGGCCGCGAAGAAAGAGCGGCTGTAGGAGGCCGCCACGATCTCCGCGCACGCCTTGGAGGCCGAGTAGGGATCGCTTCCGCCGAGCGGGTCCCCCTCGCGAAAGGCGCGCTCCCCGGTCCCCGGGTTCTCGTAGCACTTGTCCGAGGTCACGACCACGACCGCCTGCACGGTGCGCTTCGCGGCGCGCACCGCCTCCAGCAGGTTCACCGTGCCGATCACGTTGGTCTCGAAGGTCCCGACCGGGTCGATCAGCGAGCGCCGCACCATCGGCTGGGCCGCCAGGTGGATCACGACCTCCGGCTCGGCGGCCGCGACCGCCCGCGCGAGACCCTGCCCGTCGCGCACGTCGCACGCGTGCTCGGCGACCATGCCGGCGGCGACCTCCGCCACCCCGTAGAGGGAGGGCTCGCTCGGAGGGCCGGGCGCCACCCCGGTCACGCGCGCCCCGAGTCGCTGCAGCCACAGCGAGAGCCAGGCGCCCTTGAAGCCGGTGTGGCCGGTCAGCAGGACGCGCCTGCCCCGCCAGCGATCCTCCTCGATCGGCATCGGCCGCGCAGCCTACCGGCTGCGATCGGGACTGGCGCTGTGGATAGTCTGAGGGCCAGTGATCGGAGCAAGCGCCGCGCCCCAGCAGCTTCCGCGCGCAGAGGTGCTGGGCGCCCAGCTAGCCATATCGGACTATCAGGGCGTGCTCGCCTGGATGGAATCGGCCATCTCGCAGGACAGGCGCTGCTGGCTGAGCGCCGCCGCCGTCAACCTCGTGATGTCGGCGGTGGACGAGCCCGAGGTCCGTGCTGCCATTGACACGGCCGATCTGCTCGTGCCCGACGGGCAGCCGCTGGTCTGGGCGCTCCACGCGCTCGGGCACCGCGCCGCCACGCGCGTCTACGGGCCGGAGCTGATGGCTCGCTTCTGCGCGCTGGCGGCGAACAAGGCCATCCCCATCTATCTCTATGGCGGACGCGATCAGAGCAGGCTCGGGCAGCTCCAAGAACGCTTGGTGGAGAGGTTTCCGGGGCTGGAGATCGCCGGCGGCTTCTCGCCGCCGTTTCGGCCGCTTGGCGAGGCGGAGCGCCGGCAGGTCGCCGCGGAGATCGACGCGTCGGGCGCGAAGGTCGTCTGGGTCGGCACCGGCCAGCCCAAGCAGGAGCTGTGGATGGCGCAGATGCGACCGCTGCTGGCGGCCCCGCTGCTGGTCGGCGTGGGGGCGGCGTTCGACTTCCATGCCGGCCTGCTGGCGCAGGCGCCACCGTGGATGCAGCGCCACGGACTGGAGTGGCTGTTCAGGCTCTCCCGCGAGCCGCGGCGGCTATGGCGACGCTACGCAAGCCAGAATCCGCGCTTCCTCACGGGCTTCGCGCGTCAGTACGCCACGCGCCGCCGGTAATCTGGCGGGCATGGAGCAATCGAACTTCTCCGCGGACGCGGCGGTGGTGGGGCTAGGCCGCGTCGGGCTGCCGCTCGCGCTGACGCTCGCAGACCGTGGTCTGAAGGTGATCGGGATCGACAACGACCCGGCGCGGCTGGGCGCGATCCGCGACGGGCGCATGCCCTTCAGCGAGTCCGGCGCCCAGGAGGTGCTCACGCGCGTGTCCGCCGCGGGCACGCTCTCTCTTGACGATCACGTCGCCACCGCCGCCGGCGCGCGCCACATCGTGCTCACGCTCGGCACCCCCTCCTTCTCCCACATCGAGATCGACATGCGCGACATCCGCTCGGCGCTGGACGACCTGCTCGGCGTGCTGGTCAAGGGCCACACGCTCACGCTGCGCTCCACGGTGGCTCCCGGCACGACCGAGTTCGTCGCCGGCTACCTGGCAAAGCACAGGGGATTTCGGATCGGCGAGGAGGTCTTCGTCGCCCACGTGCCCGAGCGGATCGCCGCCGGGCGCTTCCTGGCCGAGATCGACACGCTGCCGTGCATCGTCGGGGGCGTCGGAGAGCGCTCAGGGGACGTGGCCGCCGAGCTCTTCGAAGCCTTCTCGGCGCCGATCGTGAAGACCACGCCGGTGCAGGCGGAGCTCGCCAAGATCTGGGCCAACATCCTGCGCTACACCAACTTCGCGCTGCCGAACCTGCTGATGATGGACTGCGAGCGCTACGGCGCGAACGTCTTCGAAGTGATCGACCTGATCAACAGGGACTATCCGCGCGGCGGCATCGCCAAGCCCGGCCTGACCGCCGGGACCTGCCTGCGCAAGGACTTCGCCTTCTCCGAGGAGCGCTCCAACGCGCCGGGCATGCTGCTGGCGGTCTCGCGCGTGAACGAGTCGGTGCCGCTGTTCCTGCTGGAAGGCGCCAAGCGGCGGCTGGGGACGCTCGCCGGCCGCAAGGTCGCGGTGCTCGGCCTGGCCTTCAAGGCGGACACCGACGACGAGCGCGACTCGCTGGCCCACAAGCTGATCCGGCTGCTGGAAAGGGAGCTCGCCGACGTCTGCGTCCACGATCCCCACGTGTCCGGCCCGACCGCGACGCTGCAGGCCGCCCTCCAGGACGCCGAGGCCGTCTTCCTGGCGGCCAACCACTCGGAGTTCCGCGATCCGCGCCTGCTGGAGAAGCTGGCGCAGGCGTGCTCCAAGCACTGCCTGGTGATCGATCCCTGGGACTGCTGGGGGGCGGGCCAGGTGTTCGGCTACGCCTCCGAGCTGGCGACCCTCTCGGGGGCCGCGTCGTGAGCCGCGTCCTGGTCACCGGCGGCGTCGGCACGATCGGAGCCGCGGTCGTGCGGCGGCTGCTGGCCGACCCCGACTACGAGGTGCGGGTCTCAGACCAGCGGCAGGCGCCGAGATGGATGCGTGAGGGCTGCGAGGTCCACACCGGGGACCTGCGCGACCTGGCCCAGGCACAGGCCGCGACCAAGGGCTGCACGCACGTCATCCACCTGGCCGCGATCGTGGGCGGGATCGCCAACTTCCACCGTCTCCCCCACACGCTCACCGAAGTCAACGCGGCGCTCTACAACGCGGTGGTGCGCGCCGCGATCGACGCCGACGTGGAGCGCTTCACCTACGTCTCCTCCTCGATGGTCTTCGAGCGCGCGACGCAGTTCCCGACGACCGAGTCGCACATCGAGCAGTGCCCGCCGCCGCACTCCGCCTACGGCTTCTCCAAGCTGACCGGCGAGGTCTACTGCCGCGCCGCCCACGAAGAGCACGGCCTGCCGTTCACGATCTGCCGGCCCTTCAACGCGTACGGCCCCGGCGAGATGCCCGAGGACGAGCCGGGGATCGCCCACGCGGTCCCCGACCTGATCCGCAAGGTGCTCTCCGGCCAGCGCCCGCTGCAGATCTTCGGCGACGGCACCCAGACCCGCACGCTCACCCACGTCGACGACATCGCCGACGGGATCGTGACCGCCACAAGCTCGCCCGCCGGCCTGCACGAGACCTTCAACGTCTCCGCCTCCCGGGAGCTGACCGTGAAGGAGATCGCGCAGATCATCTGGGCGGCCTGCGGGCAGGACCCCGACGAGCTGCGGCTCGAGCACATGCCGAGCTTCACCGTGGACGTGCAGCGGCGCTGGCCTTCGGTGGAGAAGGCCAAGGAGCTGCTCGGCTGGGAGGCGAAAATCGAGCTGGAGGACGGCATCGCCTCCACCGTCGCCTGGCTGCGGGAGCGGCTGGGGGCCGACGCGGGCGTCTCCTCACGCTGAGTCGCGGCCGGGGCGGGCGGCGCCAAAGCCGGTGAGGAACTCACGTGCGGTCGCGACGGCCTCGCGACGCGCGATTGTTTGCTCGTCGTAGTCGTTTTTTGTGCTCTGCGCTCAAAAACTGTGCTCGTCGTGGTCGATGTTTGTAACCACGGCACAAAAATTGGGGTCGTCGCAGCTTGAGGTTTGTGCCCTCAGATCAAACCTGGATCGACTCCTGTCGCAGGCTCCTGGGCGTGGGGGCGCATAGCCACGCCGGCTGCCGCCACCCCTCGACGCCGCCGCCTGACAACGAATCCCATCCCAGGCTCTGAGGATGATGGGCATATGCCCAAGGACCGAAGACGCCGCCGCTTCATGGCGCCCGACGCGCAGATCGTGATCGAGCGGTCAAGCGCGCACCCTGTGCAGTACGCAATCGTGCTGCTGGTTGAACGCAACGGGCTGTGGCACGCAGTGCACACGTTCGACAATGCTCATCACCCTGAAGAGCACCACGAGCACCGGTATATCAACGCCGAGAAGCAGAGTCCGATCATCACACGCGGCCGACCCAACGATGCCATGCACGCCGCCGAGACGAGGCTGCGTGAGCACTGGCCCGATATCGTGAAGGACTGGGAGTCCACCCGATGAGCACGATCAGCGAGAAGACCAACAGGCTGTTCAGGGACGCCGTGCACGACGACGACGACCTTGGCTATCCCGACGATGTCGCATTCGTGCCGGCCGACGAGACGTGGGCCGAGGCTGTTCTCTGGCGCAACCTGAGAGAAGGGATTCCAACTCTGCTCGTCAGCGAGGAGACGGAGCTGCTTCTCAAGCCGCTTCGTCGCGGCCCAATCGACAGACTGCGAGGGCAGGTGCCTGTCAGCGTGTCCCAGCGCATCCAGGGACACGCCACGCCGTACGCCACAGTCAGCCGCCTCGGCCGCCACCCGGTGCGCCAGATGCGCGAGCTGGCCCGCGCCGCCTGAGGGCCGAAGCCGTCGCGCGCGCTGTCAGCACCGCGCCGGCGCCGAGGCAGCAGCCGGACGCTCGCCTGGGCGCACCGTCCATCCCCGCCGGTGCGCCACTTCGTGCCGGTGCTACACTTCGCTCGTGCCGACCGTCCGCCCGCGCCACACGCTCACCGAGACCGACGATCTCAGCGCGGCGCTACACCTCGCGGCGCAACGCTGGCCGCAGGACGCCGCCAGCCCGAACCGGCTGCTGCGACGACTGGTGAGCGCGGGCGCACAGGCGATAGCGCCGCGACAGCGACGTGCCCGTGAGCGCCGGCGGGCCGCGATCGAACGCCACCACGGCCAGTTCACCGGCCTCTATCCGCCGGACTACCTGGAGAAGCTGCGCAGCGAGTGGCCGGACTGACCGTCCTCGACGCGAGCATCCTGCTTGCCTACTTCGACAGCCGCGACGCACACACCGACGCGGCGAACGCGATCCTGCAGGATGCCGACACGCTGGCTGCATCGGTGCTCACGCTCGCCGAGGCGCTGGTCGGCGCCCACGCCGCCGGACGGATGCAGGAGCAGTTGGATGCGCTTGCCGACTTGGAGATCAATGCGCAGCCGATCGGCGAAGGCGACGCGCCAACGCTGGCGCGCCTGCGCTCGCAGACCGGCTTGAAGATGCCCGACTGCTGCGTGCTGCACGCGGCGGAGCAGCTCGGCGCGGACGCGGTCGCCACGCGTGATCGCCCCTTGGCGGCGGCAGCGCGCGCAATGGGATACGAGACCCCCTGAGGCGCCGGGCGCGCCAGATGCGCGAGCCGGCCCGCGCCGCCTGAGGGCTGAAGGCGTCGCGCGGCGCCCAGCGTCGCCAACGCGGGGCGCCCCGCTACCGCCACCGCTCCAGCAGATCCTCCTCGCCCACCTCGCGCACGACTCGCGCCGGTACGCCCATCGCGACCGCACGCGGCGGCAGGTCCCTGGTCAGGACCGCGCCGGCGGCCAGGAAAGCCTCCTCGCCCACCTCGACGCCCGGGGTCAGCACCGTGCCGCCGCCGATGCGGCAGGCGCGCCGCAGGATCGCGCCGCGCAGCGGCATCTCAGGACCATGACGGGACATCGTGTCGTCGTTGGTGGTCGTGGCGCCGGGACCGACGAACACGTCGTCCTCGACCAGCGTGAAGGCCGTCAGGTAGACGCCGGTCTGGACGCGCACCCGCTGTCCTATCTGCACGTCGTTGTCCACGACGCTGCCGCGGCCGATCACCGAGCCGGCGCCCACGGTCGAGCGCTCGCGCACGTAGGACTGGTCGCCGAGAATCGCCTCCGCGCCGATGCTCGCGCCGGCGAAGACCACCGCGCCGGAGCAGACCGTGACGCGATCCTCGATGCGCAGCGCTCCGATCTCGCCCTTCGCCGATGAGCCGCGCGCCAGGCGCGGCCGCTTGCCCAGCACGGCGTGGTCCTCGATCACGCAGCCGTCGCCGATCCGGGTGCCCTCGTGCACGACGACGTAGGCGCCGAAGCTCACGTCGCGGCCGATCTCGACGTTCTCGCCCACGAGCAGGCCCGGCCCGCGATCGCATGGGCGCAGGTCGCTCACCGCGCGTCCCCTCTGCTCATCCTCCCTGCTCACAGCCGCACCACATGGGCGGGCGGGTTTCGGTCCCGGCGCGTGACGCCGCGCAGGTCCAGCACCACCTTGGCGCTGCGCAGCGCCAGATCGTGGTCCACGCCGGGGTGGGCGGTGACGATCAGCGCGAGGTCGGCGTCGGCGAGCGCCTCCTCCAGCGGCAGGCTGTCCAGCGCGAGCTCGGGCAGCGCGGGGACATGGGGGTCGTGGTAGCGCAGATCGCCGCCCAGCGCGCGCAGCAGCTCGATGATCTTCAGCGCCGGAGACTCCCTGATGTCGCCCACGCCCGCCTTGTAGCTGACGCCGAGCACCGCGATCCTCGCGCCGTTGACGGGCAGCCCGGCGTCGTTGAGCGCCCGCTGCGCCTTGGCGACGCAGTGGTAGGGCATCTGCTGGTTGACCTTGCCCGCCAGCTCGATGAACTCGGTGCTCATGTCGAACTCGCGCGCCCGCCAGGCCAGATAGAACGGGTCCACCGGCAGGCAGTGACCGCCCATGCCCGGGCCGGGCTCGAAGCGCATGAAGCCGTAGGGCTTGGTGGCCGCCGCGTCCACGACCTCCCAGATGTCGATCCCCATGCGGTCGGTGAGCATCGCCATTTCGTTGACCAGCGCGATGTTGACCGAGCGGAAGATGTTCTCCAGCAGCTTGGTCAGCTCCGCCGCCTCGGGGCTTGAGACCTCGACGATCTGATCGCAGACCATGCCGTAGAGAGCCCGTGCGCGCTCCGCGCATGCGGGCGTGAGCCCGCCGAGCACCTTCGGGGTGTTGCGCAGCGTGAAGTCGGTCCTGCCAGGGTCCACGCGCTCGGGGCTGAAGACGAGATTGAAGTCGCGACCCGCCGCCAGTCCCGACTCCTCCAGCACCGGCGCGAGCCTCTCCCTCGTGGTGCCCGGATAGGTCGTGGACTCGATCACCACGAGCTGGCCCTTTCGCAGCACCCCGGCCAGCGCCCGCGCGGCATCCACGAGCGGACCGAGCTCGGGCTCGCGGTTGGCGCTCAGCGGCGTCGGCACGCACACGATCACCGCGTCCGCGTCGGCCAGGGCGGCCGGGCCGGTCGCCGCCTTGATCCGATCCGCAACCGCGGCCAGCCGCTGCGAGGGAACGTCCTCTATGTAGGAGCGGCCTTCGCAGATCATCCGCACCCTGCGGTGGTCGAGATCGATCGCGACGATCTCGCACCCCTGCTCGGCGAACGCGACCGCCAGCGGCAGCCCGACGTAGCCGAGCCCGATGATGCCGACCGTGTTCATCGCCGGACCAGTCTACGCCGCCGCCAGGCCGTCATAGACCTCCGCGAGCTTGGCGGCCACCGCCTCCGGCGCGCAGAGCTCCCCGATGCGGATGCGGTTGTGGGCGCCCGCCTGCGCGTCTCCCCACATCGACTCGATCCTGTCCGCCAGGACACGGACGTCGCCGGCCGGCACGAGCGCCTCAGGGGGCAGCAGCTCGGCCGGCGCGCCGAGATCGCTGGCGATCACCGGGAGGCCGGCAGCCATCGCCTCCGCGACGGCGATCCCGAAGGTCTCCTCGCTGCGCGAGGGCGAAAGCGCCAGCGCCGCGCCGGCACGAAGCTGCGCAAGCTGAGATCGAGAGACCGCGCCGAGCAGCTCGATCTGGCCCTCCGGGGCCCGTCCGGCCAAGCGCTGCAGGCGCTCGCGCTCCGGGCCGTCGCCCGCGACCAGAAGGCGCCTGCCGGCCGCGATGCAGGCTTCGATCGCGACGTCGATGCCCTTCTCGGGCGCTAGGCGAGAGGCGAGGAGCGCGTAGCGGCCGCGCGCATCTGCGTCGGGAGCCCGCTCGCCGGCGTCGTCCCGCATGGGCGCCTCGGGCTGCCGGCCCGGCACGCCGATCTGCTGCGCCGCCACAGCGCCGAGCGCCCGGATCGGCGGCGGCAGGACGCGCACCCGATCGAAGTCCAACGGCGCTCCGAGCTCTCGCAGGCGCTCTCGCGCGAACGCGCTCGGCACGACCACGGCGTCCGCGAGCCCGGCCAGGCGGCTCTGCCAGAGCGCGAGCGAGGCGGCGTATGAGACCGCCTCCGCGCGGCTTCCGCGACAGCCGCGGAGGAGACCCGGGATCGTATTGCGCGCATGACAGCGCGTGCACCGCTCCCCCTGCGTGTAGCAGACGCCCACCGCGCACACGAGCCTGTACTGGTGCAGGTGCAGCACCACACGCGCACCTGCGCCACGGGCGGCCTCCAGCGCGCGCCAGCCGAGCAGCGGGTTGAGGTTGTGCGCGTGGAGCACCCGCGCGCCGCTGCGCCTGACGGCGGCGGCCACGTCCGCGGGACGCTCTCCTCCCCGCAGCAGAGCCATCGCGGCGTGCGTTCTGCGCACGGTCGCCGAGTCGCGAGAGAGAAGCTGCGCCTGCTCGCCCAGATGCGCCTGCACCAGCCACATCAGGTCCTCGACTGTGCGCTCCTCGCCGCCGGCGACCCGGTAGCGGTTGTGCAGGAAGAGGATCATTCGCACATCAAACCTAGACTCTCGCCGTGATGAGCATCACAACCTCGATCGTGATCCCGACGCGGGACAGGCCGCGCTACCTGGACGAGACGCTGTCCTCGATCGCTCCGCAGGCCCGGGCGCACGGCTGCGAGGTGATCGTGGTCGACGACTCCAGCGATCAGAGCGCGCGCGCGACCGCGACGCGATTCGGCGCCCGCTACGCCCATCACGAGTATCCACGCGGCGCCAACGCCGCACGCAACACCGGGCTGGGTCTCGCCTCCGGCGAGCTGATCGTCTTCACGGACGACGACGTGACCGCCTGCCACGGCTGGCTGCAGGCGCTCCTCGACGCAGCCGAAGGGCATCCCGACGTCGAGGTGTTCGCGGGCGCGATCCGGGCGCAGCTCGAAGGCCGGCCCCCCCGCTCCTGCGGCAGGGAGGCCCCTGCGATCACCACGCTCGATCTCGGAGCCCAGGACCGGCCGACGCGGTTCGCTTGGAGCGCGAACATGGCCGTGCGCCGCTCCGCGCTGCGGCGTGTCGGCGAGTTCGACTCCTCGTTGCGCGGCCAGGGTGAGGAGCAGGAGTGGCAGGAACGCCTGCAGGCAGACGCCCTCTACGTCGCCGACGCGGCGGTGATGCACCGCCGTCTGCCGGCCGAGTCCCGTCTGCGCTCACTCACGCGAACGGCGTACAGGCGCGGGGTGGAGAGCCGCAGCTTCGACGCTCGGCGGGCGCAGGCTCCGTCGATCGCACGCGAGATCTGGACCCTGCTCGGCTGCGCCGGCCACGTGGTCCGCTACCGCTGCCCGAACGGGCTGACGATGGTCGCCCACTCCGGCGGGCGCCTGTGGCGGGCTCTGCGCGAAGGAGGCTCCCCCGCGGCGCGGGCGGCCGCGGCGCGGACAGATCCGGCGGACGACTTCCTCTCGGGCGAGAGCGGCACCGTGGGCGGACTGGACGGCATCCGTCGAGAGATCGCCGACCGCGTCGACGACGGTCTGGACCTGATCAGTGGACGCCGGGCGCGCCTGGCGCGCGCCTCCGCGTCCCTGCCGAGCAGGCGCGTCCTGGCGATCGGCGTCACCCGCGAGCGCCACCGCGCGCTCGCGGAGTCGATCGCGGCCGAGCTGCGCGGCTCCAGGCACGCCGTGCAGCTCGCCACCAGCGGCCCCGGCGAGCGGGGCAAGTTCGAGAACCTCAATGCCCTGCTGGCCGAGCACCCGCCCGACGGCTTCGACTGGCTGCTCGTCTTCGACGACGACATCGAGCTCCCGAAAGGCTTCCTCGACGGCTTCCTGTTCCTCGCGGAGCGCTTCGGGCTCGATCTGGCGCAGCCGGCGCACCGGCGCGCGTCGCATGCGGCGTGGAGGGTCACCAGGCGCCAGAGCCGCCGCAGCGTCGCGCGCGAGACCCAGTTCGTGGAGGTCGGGCCGCTGACGGCGTTCGCGAGCAGCACCTTCGACACGCTGCTGCCCTTCCCGCCGTTGAAGATGGGGTGGGGCCTCGACGCGCACTGGGCCGCGATCGCACGGCAGCGCGGCTGGCGCTGCGGCGTGATCGACGCCGTCGCGATCAAGCACCGCGTGGCGCCGGCCGCCGAGTCCTACTCGCGGGCGCAGACGATCGCCGAGGCGCGCGCCTTCCTGGCGCAGCGGCCCTATCTGCCCGCACACGAGGCGCAGCGGACGCTCGCCGTCCACCGCCGCTGGTGAGCCCGTGAAGGTCGCCGTGCTCGCAGAGCCTCGCCCGCGCCACAGCAGTCCGATGGTCGCCGTCTGGGCGCGCCGCCAGGCGCTTGCGACGCGGGCGGCGGGGGTCCAGGTCGAGGTGGCAAGCTCGCGCGCGCCGCTCGCGCTGTCGCTGAGGATGCTGCGCCGCCGCGAAGGCTTCGACCTCCTGCACGTCCACGGCCTCGCGGCGGCCGAAGCGGTGCGGCGCGCGCGGCTGCCGGTGCCGTTCGTGGTCTCGCTGTACGGGCCGGACGTCTTCGGCGGCCTCCCCGGCGGCGGCGAGAGCTTCGAGGCGTCCGCGACGGCGCCCCCGGGTGCGCGGGCGCCATCCCTGGCGCTGCGCATGGCCAGGCTCACGCTCGCCGGCAGCGAGGGCGCCGCAGCGCTGGCGGCGGGGCGAGGGGCGCGCGAGACGCGGGTCGTCCATCTCGGCGCCGACCTGCCCGCAAGGACGCCACGGCCGGCCTGGCAGCCGGCACAGGCGAGCCGGCCCCCGACGCTCGTGACGGCCGGCGGCCTGTTCGCGCGCAAGCGCCACACGGACGTGCTGAAGGCGCTGGCGGTGCTCTCGCAACGCCATCCGAGCCTGCGCTACCTGGTGATCGGGGACGGACCCGAGCGGATCGCCCTGGAAGGCCTGGCCTGCCGGCTGGGGATAGCAGACCGGGTCCAGATCACGGGGACGCTCCCGCCGGAGCAGGCGATCGAACGGATGCGCTCCGCCACCGTGTTCGTGATGCCCTCCACCGAAGAGGCGTTCGGGGTCTCCTACGTGGAGGCGATGGCGGCCGGCGTGCCGGCGATCGGCTGTCGCGGCGAGCCGGGGCCGGAGGAGATCGCGGCCGCGGGCGACGGCTTCATGCTGGTCCCGCCCGGCGACGTCGAGCGGCTCTGCCAGCGCATCGAAGAGCTGATCGCCGATCCCCACCGGCTGCGCGAAGCAGGCCTGCACGCCCGCGAGACCGTGGCCGAGCACTTCACCTGGGAGTGCTGCGGAGCACAGACGGCCGCGGCCTACGAGGACGCGCTGTGTTGAGAGAAGGTTTCAAAGAGAGTGGCCAAATCCTTTCAAAGCCTGCTACTACGTCAACGCGAATGCGGGTGCTCGTGGTCGCCGAGTGGTACCCCTCGCCGGCCGATCCGGTCCACGGCATCTGGGCGCACCGCCAGGCGCTCGCGGCGCAGGCGGCCGGCGCGCAGGTGAGCGTGCTCGCGCTGCGCCGGCCGGTCCCTCCGCTCGCGGTGGCGCGCGCGGGGCCGGCGGCGATCGCGCGATGGGCCAGGGCCGCGCCCTCGACGCTGAAGCCGATCGAGCTCGACGGGATCGAGATCCAGCCGGTCCCGTTCCTGGCCCCTCCACGCCCGTGGTCGTACGGAAGCTGGGGCGTCTGGATCGCCCCGTCGCTGCAGCGCGCGCTCTCCCGGCAGCGCTTCGATCTCGTGCACGCGCACAACGTGCTCCCCACCGGCGAGGCGGTCGCACGGGCACGCGGGCCGCGGCAGGTCGTGGGCGGCCGCCGCCCGCCGCGTTTCGTGGTCTCGACCCACGGGCCGGACATCATCCACGTCGCCGGCCGCAGCGCACGCGCCGCGAAGGCCACCCGCAGGACGCTGCTGGGGGCCTCGGTGGTGATCGCCAACAGTCGCTGGGCGGCGCAGCGCTGCGAGCAGCTCGCCGACGCCGACCTGCCACATGAGGTCGTTCACTTCGGCGCCGACCTGCCGCCCGCGCCCGCGCCCCGACACGCGCGACCCACGATCGTCACGGTCGCCCATCTGCAGGAGCGCAAGCGCCATGCCGTCGTGATGCGAGCGCTCGCCTCCATGCAGCCCTCGAGGCGCCCCGACTACGTGATCGTCGGCGAAGGTGAGATGCGCCCTGCCCTGGAGCGCCTGCGGGACGAGCTCGGCCTGCGGTCCTCGGTGCGCTTGCTGGGCCAGCTCGAGCATCGGCAGGCGCTCGCGGAGATGTGGCGCGCGCACGTCTGCGTGATGCCGAGCGTGGAGGAGCCATTCGGCGTGGCCTACGTCGAGGCGATGGCCGGATGGCTGCCGGCGATCGCCTGCGAGAGCGAGGGCGGGCCGCGGGACATAGCGGCGGCGGGCGAGGGGATCGTGCTCGTGCCCTCCGACGACCATCTCGCGCTCGCGGGCGCGATCGAGCGCTGCCTGCGCGAGCACGAGCGGCTCGGCGCCGCCGCGCGCGAGACGGTGCGGCGCTGCTTCACATGGGATCGCTGCGGCCGGCTTACGCTGGCCGCCTACGAGCGGGCGCTGCGATGAGAGCGACGATGAGGGGGACGATGAGGGGGACGGCGAGGGCGGGGTCCGGCGCCTCCGGGGGGACGGCGAGGGCGGGGTCCGGCGCCTCCGCGACCGACGTGCTGCTGCTCTCGCTGGGCACCACGATCGGCCTGCGCGCGGGAGACCACGCGCTGGAAAGCATGATCCGGCAGGCGGGCGCCTCCGTCGAGCTCGTCAGGGTGCGAATCGGGGCGACCGGCGCGCTGCGCCGCGCATACCCGGTGACGGACCTCGTAGAGGCGGTCGCCGCGCGCCGCGCGCTGATCGGCGCGCTGCGCCGGATCTCCCCGCGCGCGGTGATCTTCTCCTCGACCACCTCCTCGCTGCTGACGCCCCGCCTCGATGTCCCCTACGCGGTGCGGCTCGACGCGCCCGCGCGGTTGAACCGGCCCGGCGCCCGCAACGGCCTGCAGCACGCGCTGGAGCGGCGCCGCATGCACGACGCCACGCTGGTGCTTCCATTCAGCGGGCTGGCCGCCCGGGCGCTGCCGCCGGGCGCCGCGCCGGCGGTCGTGCTGCCCCAGCCGATCGCGCCGTCAGGCGCGGGGGCGCCGGAGCGCGAGCGCCTGGTGGTCGCCTACACCCCCGATCCGAAGGCGAAGGGGCTCGACATCGTGGTCGGCGCGTGGGCCAAGGCCAAGGCGGACCTGGCCGGCGCCCGGCTCGAGGTCTTCGGCGTCGAGCCGGAGCTCGCGCGCGGGCATCTGGCGCGACACGGGCTGCAGGAGCCGGCGGGCCTGCACTGGCGCGGGCGCGTCGCGCCGGACGAGTTCCGCGCCGCCCTGCGCCGTGCGCGAGTCTTTCTCACCGGCGCCCGCTGGGAGGACTTCGGCTTCGCCCAGCTCGAGGCGCTCGCCGACGGCGCGCTGCTGGTCTGTGCCGCCACCGGCGGTCCCTTCCAGGCGCTGGTGCACGCTCGCGAGCTGGCGCCGGAGCTCTGCGCGGAGGACCTGCGCCCCGAGCCGCTCGCGGGCGCGCTGCGGCGCGCCTTCGCGATGAGCGAGCCGGAGCTCGCCCGCTACCGCACCGCCGCCGCGGAGCTCATGGCCGCCTACCGGCCGCAGGCGATCGGCACCCTGATCGCCGACCGGGTCCTGCCGGCGCTGCTCGGTTAGGAGACTGGACCGGCACCCACGCGCGACCCGGCGCGCGACCCGGCGCCCACGCCCGCGCTTCGCGCCGCGCCGCCACGCCCACGCCCGCGCCTGGCCCC
>DAHUYQ010000022.1 GCA_027315115.1 Solirubrobacterales bacterium
CGTGTGGGCGGGCCGCGCGCGGTCGGCGACGTCGTCGATGTTGACCGCGTCGATGCCGACCAGCGCCGCGCCGTTGGCGGCGAGCCAGGCGGCCCCGGCGGCGGTGAGGAAGTGGCCGTCCTCGGCGTAGGCCGGGGTGCCGAACCGCGCGTCGTCACCGGTGTGCAGCAGCACCGCCTGGCCCCGGACGTCCAGCGCCGCGACCGCGCCGACGTCGATGGCGCGCTGCGCGGTGCCCGCCACCCGGACGACCACGGCCGGCAGGTCGGCGGTGCGGTCAAGCGGGATCGAGCTGAGGTCGCCGCCGTCCGGGTAGCGATGGTAGGGCGCGTCAAGATAGGTCCCGGTGTTGCCGACCAGCGTGAGCCGGTCGATCGCGAACTCGGTGCCGTCGGCGTACTGCTCGCGGGAGGCTTCCCTGGTCAGGTACGGCTCGATGGCCGGCCCGGGAAGCCCTGGGTAGGTCACCAGGCCAGCCCGGAGCACGTGGCTGAGCTCGACCAGCCGCCCGCCCGCGTCCGGCCCCGACCCTGACCCCGGCCGCGTGGCGGCCCGGTCGGACGGGCCGCCCCGGGTGCCCTTGTGCGGCTCGGCGAAGATCTCGACGTGCTCGAGGTCGACCGTCTCGGTCATCAGCAGCCCGAGCGAGGAGACGCACAGCGCCGCGATCTCTGCCTCGCCGACGTCGGCGGACGGGACGTCCACCCGGAACCCGTGGACGGCCAGGTCGCCGCCGTTGCTGAAGCGCACTGAGGCGTCGAACGACGCGCGGTACTCGGCCACGCTCCGAGACTAGCCATGGCTGGCCGGCACGTCGGTCATCGGGCGCTCCTTGCTGAACGTGATCAGTCGGTCCGTGTAAGCACCGTCCTATCACTGCGCCCGCGCCGGCCCAGGCCGACGGCTACGCCTGGTTGACGCGCACGAGGTTGCCGGACCGGTCGCGGAACGCGGCGTCGCGCACCCCCCACGGCTGCGAGGTCGGCTCCTGCACGACCTCGCCGCCGGCATCGCGCACCGCCGCGAACACCGCGTCCAGGTCATCGGCGGCGAAGTGCGGGCCGTAGAGCCCGCCCTTGGCGACCAGCCCGGCCACCGTGTCGAGGTCGGCGGGCGAGCCCTGAATGTAGTTGGTGAGCACGATCGAGACCGCGGGCTGCGACTTGGCGCCGACCGTGATCCAGCGGAAGCCCTCGCGGGCGACGTCGTTGCGGAGCTCGAGGCCGAGCGTGTCGCGGTAGAACGCGAGCGCGCTGTCGGGGTCGTTGACGATGACGAAGCAACTGCTCAGTGTGATGTCCATGCAGGCAACGCTACCGAGCTGACCAGCGGATCCGCTTCTTAGATCCTGCTGGGCCTGGTCAGTTCCTTGGCCACGCAGGTGGACACGGCCGCCAGCGCGCTGTGATCGCGGTTCCGGTAGGCGGTCGGCGTCTCGCCCGCCAGCTCGGTGAACCGGGCGCTGAACGACCCGAGCGAGGTACAGCCGACCGCCAGGCAGACGTCGGTGACCGACAGGTCGCCCGCCCGCAGCAGCGCCTTCGCCCGCTCGATGCGGCGCGTCATCAGGTACCCGTAGGGCGTCTCCCCGTACGTCGCGCGGAACTGCCGCTGGAAGTGCGCGGGCGACATCCACGCGGCGCGGGCGATCGAGGCGATGTCGAGCGGGGTCGCGTACTCGCGGTCCATCAGGTCGCGGGCGCGGCGCAGATGAGCGAGGTTGGCGAGATCCTCGGGCGTCACGACGCGAGCGTAGCGCCGCGTCAGCGCCCGGCACAGCAGGTCACGCGCGATTGGTCGCCCATTTGTGTCACGTATCCGGCGATAGCTGCTCAAGGAACGCTCGCGCCGGCCTTGCCGCGCGATCCTAATCAGGGCGCGCCGCGGGCCCGTGATCGGAAAGCGCCGCCGCGCGCGAGGCGGACACGCTGCGCTGCCGGCCATCGGCCGGCGCGGCGGAAAACGCGACTTCGACGAGCAGCCCTCCGCCCGCGCGCGGCTCGACGCTCAGCGACGCGCGGTGGGCGGCGGCGATCGCGCTCACGATCGCCAGGCCGAGCCCGCTTCCCGCGGCATGCGTGGTGCGAGCTCCCTGAAGGCGCTGGAAGGGCTGCATCAGACGCGCGAGCTCCCCGGGGGGAATTGCCGGCCCGCTGTTGGCGACCCGCAGGAACGCATGCTGGTGGCTCACGCCGGTGGCGATCTCGACATGGCCGTCGGCAACGTTGTGTCGGATGGCGTTGTCGATCAGGTTGGCGACCAGGCGCTCCACCAGGCGAGGATCGCCGGCGCTCGGCGCCGGGGCGAGCGCCGCGCGCACGTCGAGGCCAAGACCCGCGGCCTCCGCCTTCCGCGCCCGCACCGCGCGGTCAGCCACACCCGCGAGGTCGAAGCGCTCGTGGCGCTCCAGCCCCGCCTGCCCGCGTGTGAGCGCCAGCAGGCCGTCGATCATCCGCTCCAGGCTCTGCTCGGAGGCGAGCACGCGCTCGTGCGCCGCTCGCAGCGAGCCCGGGGTGGCATGCGGGTCGGCGAGCGCGACCTCGATCAGCGCCCGCAGGCGAGTCAGCGGCGCGCGCAGCTCGTGCGAGGCGTTGGCGACGAACTGGCGCTGCGCCTGGTACGCGTCCTCCAGCGGGCTCAGCACGCGGCCCGCGAGCGCCCAGCCGGCCAGCAGGGACAGCACGGCGGCGATCCCCAGCGCGATCCCCGAGTTGACCAGGAGGTCATGCGAGTCGGCGGCGCGCTGCGCGGCCTCGACCGATCCCGTCTGCGCCACCTGGTGGACCGCTCCCGCGAGCTGGCCGACCGCGTGTGCCAGCGCTCGCTGATCCTGAGCGAGCTGGCGCTGGTCATCCGCCAGCCGAGTGACGGAGAACACCAGACCGGGTCCGGGCTTGATCGATCCTCCCAGCGGCAGCTTCACCCGTTCGAGCTGATGCTGGTCCTGAGAGAGCTGGTACTGGTCCTGCAGAAGCTGAGGCAGAAACCGTGGCGCCTGCGGCAGCTTGACCTGCTGGATGGTGGGCGTGCGAGGAATGCTCGGCAAGTGCGGTTTGGCGTACTGGGTCGCCTGCTGGAAGAGGAGATAGGTGACGGCGACGAGCGCGGCGCCGGAGAGCAGGAACAGGCCGCCGTAGAGCAGCGTCAGCCGCGCGCGCGGCGCGGTGGGAGAGATGCCGTCCGACCGCGAGCTGGGTGATCTGGTTGTTTAGAAAGGAGGGGATGCTCATATGCGGTACCCGGCCTTGGCGACGGTCTCGATCACGGGCGGATCGCCGAGCTTGGCGCGCAGGCGGCTGATCGTGATCCGCACGGCGCTGGTGAACGGGTCGGCGTTCTCGTCCCACACGCGCGCGAGCAGCTCCTCGGCGGAGAGCACCCGGCCCTGGGCGGCCAGCAGCAGCTCCAGCACGCCGAGCTCCTTGGGCATCAGCTCGAGGTCGCGCCCGGCTCGCCGCGCGCTGCGCCTGGCCGTGTCCAGCACGATGTCGCCGTGCTCCAGCACCGGTGGGATGCTCGGCTGCGCGCGGCGGGCCAGCGCGCCGATGCGCGCGACCAGCACCGCGAAGGCGAAGGGCTTTGCCAGGTAGTCGTCGGCGCCGAGCCCGAGCCCCTCGACCAGGTCCTCGTTCGCCGTCGCGCCGGTCAACATCAGAACCCGGCTGCGCCCACCGGCGGCGACGAGCCTGGCACACACCTGATCGCCGTGGAGCACCGGAAGGTCGCGGTCGAGCACGATCACGTCGTACTCGTTGACCAGCGCGCGGGTCAAGCCGGCCTGGCCGTCGAGCGCGACGTCGACCGCCATGCGCGCATTGCGCAGGCCGGCGGCGACCGTAGCGGCCAGCTCCTCGTCGTCCTCGATCACAAGCACGCGCATCCGTGGCTCCTCGTCGCGATCCAACCTAGCGACGCAGTGTTTCAGCGCTGTTTCGGCGACGCGGCAGGCAAGCACGCTTGACAGCGATGCGCCATTCCCCTAAAGTGCTATGCACCTAGTTATATGGAGGATCATTTATGATCGAGCTCCACCTCGACTCCCGCTCCGGCGTCTCGCCCTACATGCAGATCGTTCATCAGGTTCGCCACGCGCTGCGGCTGGGCATGCTGCGCGAGGGCGACCAGCTCCCAACGGTCAAGGAGGTCGTCGCGCGGCTGGCGATCAACCCGAACACCGTGCTGAAGGCCTACCGCGAGCTCGAGCACGCGGGGCTGGTCGCCGCGCGGCCCGGCGTCGGCACGTTCGTGACGGGCACGCTCGTCGATCCCGCGATCGCCGCGCACGCACCGCTGCGCCGCGAGCTGCGCGCCTGGATCATCAAGGCGCGCCGCGCGGGCCTGGACGAGGAGTCGATCGAGGCCCTGTTTCGCGACGCTGTTCGCTCCGCCCGCATAGAGGGCGTCGCGTGAGCTTCCCGCTCCAGGCGCGCGAGCCCGCCGATGTCGCGCTCCAGACCCGCAAGCTGGGCAAGCGCTTCGGGCGACGCTGGGCGCTGTCGGGCTGCACGCTGCAGGTTCCCGCCGGCCGCGTCGCCGGCCTGGTCGGACGCAACGGCGCCGGCAAGACGACCCTGCTGCACCTGGCGGTCGGCCTGACCCGGCCGAGCGCGGGCTCGATCTCCGTGCTCGGCGAGGAGGTCGCCGCCACGCCCGCGCAGCTCGCGCGCGTTGGCTTCGTCGCGCAAGAGACCCCCCTCTACCCGACGCTCACAGTCGCCGAGCACCTGCGGTTCGGAGCGGCGCTCAACCCCCGCTGGGACGAAGCGCTCGCGCAGGCGCGGATCGCCCGGATCGGGCTCGATCGGGGACAGCGCACCGGCACGCTCTCCGGCGGGCAGCGCGCGCAGCTCGCGCTGACGCTCGCGATCGCGAAGCGACCGCGGCTGCTGGTCCTCGACGAGCCGGTCGCCAACCTCGACCCGCTCGCGCGCCGCGAGTTCCTGCAGGGCCTGATGGAGTTCACGGCCGAGCATGAGGTGAGCGTCGTGCTCTCCTCGCATCTGGTCGCCGACCTGGAGCGCGTCTGCGACTACCTGATCGTGCTCACCGACGGGTGCGTGCAGCTCTGCGGCGAGGTCGACGAGCTGCTGGCCACCCACCGGCGGCTGAGCGGTCCACGTCGCGACGGCGCACGCCTGCCGGGCAGCCGGCAGGTGATCGAGGAGACCCACACCGCGCGGCAGAGCACGCTGCTCGTGCGCACGCAGGAGCCGATCATCGATCCGACCTGGACGGTGGAGGAGCTCGGCCTCGAAGACATGGTGCTGGCGTACATGCGCGCACCCGTCCAGGCAGGCGGACGGGCCGGCGATCGCGCCGCGCCGGCGAGGATCGGCCGATGATCTGGGTCGCGTGGCGCCAGTTCCGCACGCAGGCGCTCGTGACGCTCGGCCTGCTCGTCGCGTTCGCGGCGATCGTGCTGGTGAGCGGCCTGCACCTGCATGAGGCGTACCGGGCGTTCGACGGCGCACGCTGCCGCGCGAGCGCGCGCTGCGCGATACCGCCCCTGACCGGCTTGGACAAGCCGTTGTCGAGCCTCCTCGGCCCGCTGCTGCTCGCCATCCCCGCGCTGATCGGGATGTTCTGGGGAGCGCCGCTGCTCGCGCGCGAGCTGGAGAGCGGGACCTGGCGCCTGGCGTGGACGCAGAGCGTCACGCCCCGGCGCTGGCTGTTCGTGAAGATCGCGCTGATCGGCCTGGCCGCGCTCGCCGTCGCGGGACTCGCGAGCTGGCTCGTGAGCTGGTGGTCCGCGCC
The DNA here is from genome assembly GCA_027315115.1 of Solirubrobacterales bacterium. Lineage (GTDB taxonomy): Bacteria > Actinomycetota > Thermoleophilia > Solirubrobacterales > Solirubrobacteraceae > Palsa-744. The sequence continues at coordinate 5,755 of DAHUYQ010000022.1, forward strand.
GCTGGATGCCGTGAACATGAACCGGCTCGAACCGAGCGTCTTCGACGTTCGCGGCATCGTCCCGGTCGGCTACGCGGCCTTCGCGTTCGCGCTGGGCGTCGCGGCCGGCGCGGCGCTGCGACGCACGCTGCCTGCGATGGCCGTGACGCTGCTCGGCTTCGTCGCCATACGGGTGGCCTTCACGCTCTGGGTCCGCCCGCACCTGCTGCCGGCCAGAGAAGCGCTGATCCCGGTCACGCAGGGCAAGGGCGTCGGCTTCCTCGGCGGCCCGTCGAGCGTCAGGCCCCTCGCCGGCCCGCCGCCGATCCCCGACGCCTGGATCACCTCGGCCACGCTCGTCGGTCGCGGCCGTCACGCGCTCGGCGCCGCGCAGCTCCATGCGCTGGTGAGTCGCGCCTGTCCGACGCTCACCGCGCACGGCGCCAAGGGTCCGCCGGAAGGCGCCTTCACCGCTTGCCAGCGCGCGCGGCGATCCAGACCGCCGACGCATGCGTCGGCGTCACCCACGGGCTCCTCACCAAGGCCGCCGTGGCCCGCTTCGTGGCGGGGGAATAGGCGGGTCGCCGTGGTCGGCGTCTCCTCCTCCGCCCAGGCCAACCTGATCGCGGAGATCGACCGGCTGGGCACCAACCTGCTGACCGTCTCCCCCGGTCAGACCGCGTTCGGCGGCGCCGGCGTGTTGCCGGCCACGGCCACGCCGATGATCGCGGGGATGCAGGGCGTGAAGTCCGCCGCCACGATCTATCAAGTGGCGGGCGCCGACGTCTACCGCACGCCGCTGGTGCCAAGCCAGGAAACGGGCGGGATCGGCGTCGAGGCCGCCGGCGACGCACTGCCCCGCGTGGTCGAGACGAGGATGGCCTCCGGCCAGTTCCTCGGAGCTGTGGCCGAACGCTACCCGCAGGTCGTGCTCGGCTCCGAAGCCGCCCGCACCCTGCAGATCACGAACTTCTCCGGCCACCTGATGCTCTACATCGGCAATCACTGGTTCACCGTGATCGGCGTGATGGCGCCGGTCGCGCTCGACTCCTCACTGGACTCCGACGTGTTCATTTCGCTGCCGCTCGCCGAGCGCGACTTCCACATCGCGCCGCAGCCGTCGGAGATCTACGTCCGCACGACCCAGAGCGACGTGAGCGGCGTCGCCAACCTGCTGGCGGCCACCGCGAACCCGCAGGAACCGAGCGGCATCTCGGTCACTCGCCCCTCCAACCTGCTGGAAGCGCGCGCCGCCGCCAAGAGCCAGTTCACCACCCTGCTGCTGGGCCTTGGCGCCGTCGCGCTGCTGGTCGGCGCGATCGGCATCGCCAACATCATGGTGATCAGCGTGCTGGAGCGCCGCGGCGAGATCGGCCTGCGCCGCGCGCTCGGAGCGACACGCGCCCACATCTCTCTTCAATTCCTATCCGAGTCCGCGCTGCTGGCCGCGGCCGGCGGCCTCGCGGGGCTCGCGCTCGGCGCCGGGGCGACCGACGTCTACGCCGCCGCCAGGCACGAGCCGTTTGTCATCCCGCTCTACGCGCTGATCGCCGCGCCGGCCGCCGGCCTCGCGATCGGCGCCCTGGCGGGCCTCTACCCCGCTGCCAAGGCCGCCCGCCTCAGCCCGACCGAGGCGCTGCGGGCATCTTGAGCGGGCCGCGGCGAGCCGGACGGCCGCAGAGCCGAAGCCAGGTGGCGACCTGAATCTGTGCCCCTACACTGCCGCCCACTCACGGGACGGCCACGGCGTCGCGTGATGAGCGATTATTGAGCGGGTGCCGACGGGGCCGGAACGACATCGTAGTCACGCCGGTCGCGTTGCCTCGTGTCCAGTTGGTCGAGCGCGGCGTCGGTTCGGCCGACGAGATCCTGACTCGAGTCTAGATCAGACCATTCGAGAGCATCTAGAACCGCGGAGTGCTCTTCGTCTGAAAGATTCTCCAACTGGGCGCGCCCAGCTCCCCGCTGGCCGGGACTGGCTGGTCTGGGCGCGAGCAGCAAACGTAGCAACGTCATCTGCTAAGCGAGCATAGAAGGCTTGCAGACAACCAGGAGCACGCCAAGCACGATCATCGCCGTCCCGCCTCCGATCGCCTGCTTCTTGCGCTTGATGATCTCCTGGTTTGCGAGGATGCCTCGCTCGATCGACTCGGCGATGAACCCATACGTGACCGCTGGCGCGGCGTCGCTGAACATGCGTCGGAGACCATCGATGCTCGGGTTGAACTTGTAGCTTCGCGGCCAGACGGCGTAGCCCAGCGGCAATGTCGCAAGCGCGAGAGCAGCGGTGCCGGCCGTCAGCGCCCAGCTCCAATGGTGGTCGGCAAATGCGGATGTGTAGATAAGAGTCAGCACGATGCCGACGAAGCCGATCAAGTTGGCGGCCTTGCCATCGAGCGCGTTGAGCTCCGCAAGCTGCGCTGCCTGACTCGTGCGGGCGGCGTCAGCAACAATGTCCTCGCTGCCCGCCTGAGGTGCCACCTGCGACATCGCCATGACAAAGCAGCATAGTCGGCGGTCCGGGCGGACCTACACAGCCGCGAGCGTTTGCTCAGGCGCAGATTGCGTTCACCATCCGCCGCCGCCAGATTCGCCGCCAGAGGATGGCGCGGGCGCGCTTGGAGTGGTCGCGCTCGACTTTTTCGCCCGGCCGAGCGAGATCACGTGCCAGACGCCGCCGAAGCTGTGAATGTGCTGGCCGTTGACCTGGCCCTTGCGGTGATCGCCTGCGTAGTAATAGAGCGGCTCGCCGTTCAACGTCACCTGCAGCACGCCTTTGCCGCGGCTCAGCAGCCGAAGGCTTCCATGCACGCCTCCACCGGCTGACAGTTTCGCTTTGCTCGAGGACACGGTGAGCGGCGGCCAGAATTTGAAGCATTCGCTGCTCTTGCAGAGGAGGTGGTGAGTCGTCTCGGGGCTGAGCACGTAGAGCGTGCGCCCTTTCGTGTCCACGACGACCTTTCCCAGTTTCGTGTTGGCGGAGCTGACCACGGTCACGCTCGACGAGGCGAGCGCCATCGCGACCAGCGAGGCCGCCAGCACGACCGCGAACGCCGCGGTGGCAATCAGCAGAACGCGACCCCGGCGGGGGCGCGTTCCTTGGAACCGGCGATCAGGATGCTTCATGGTGTCTCCCTTCGCTTGAGTGAAAGATCCGTCAACTGCATGGACGCCGGCGGCGCCTGCAACCTTCCAACCGAGAGTGAAGTCGTTGCTACAGTCGTGCGCTATGGACTCGCTGCCACCGTGCCGGCAGGAGCTCTGATGGGCACGCTGGACCCACAGTCGCTGCCACGGCACACGGATCGGCTCTACCGCGCCGCATGGGCGCTGTGCGGATCGCGCGAGGACGCCGAGGACCTCGTGCAGGAGACCTTCGCCCACGTGCTTGCCCGGCCGCGCTCGCTGCGGGGGCAGGACGAGCTTGCCTATCTGATGCGAGCGCTGCGCAACACGTTTCTGACGCAGCGCCGCACCGCCTCGCGGCGGCCAAAGGTCGCCACCACGTTGGAGGAGGTCGAGCCTGTCGACCACCGCGCGACCAACCGGCCCGAGGAGGCGGCGCAGATGCATGAGGTGTTCGCGACGATCGCCACGCTCTCAGAGCCACAGCGTCTGGCTCTGATCGCGGTCGACGTCGTGGGGCTCTCCTACCGCGAGGCGGCGGACGCGCTCGACACCCGCGAGCAGACCCTCGCCGTGCGCCTCTTTCGCGCGCGCGAGCGGCTCGCCCGTGAGCTGAGCGGCGAGCAGCGCCGGCCCCGCGACGCGACCTCGCGTGGCGAGAAGGAAAGTTCCGGCGCCGAGAAGGCGTCTTACTCGATGGTGGTCAGAGATGGATCGTGACGGCGCCGACATGCAGGCCAAGCTGGCCGCGCTGGCGGATGGGACGCTTGCGCCCGGCGAGCGTGAGCAGGCTCTGCGGCAGGTCGACCGACAGCCCGAGCTTGCCGACGAGCTGCGGACGCAGCGGGATGCTCTGAGCGTGCTCGCGAGTGTGGAGAGCGTGAGGGCGCCCGAGAGTCTGCATCGCTCCGTCGAGTCGCTTATGAGATCGACCCCGGCCCCGGCCTCGCGCGGACGGCGCTCACGTCGGCTGCGCCTGCAGGTGGGCGTGGCGGGCGCGCTGGCGGCAGCAGCGGCTGCCGCGGCGCTGGCGATCGCGCTCACCAGCTCCGACCCCGGTCCGGGCTCCGGCCCCGGCCCCAGCTCCGGCCCCGGCGGGCCCACGGTGCTGAGGGCGGCAGAGGCCGCTCTGGGACCATCGACGCTGCCGGCGCCGGCGCCCAGCCGGACCAGGCGCGGCGAGCTGGCGCGCTCAATGGACAGCGTCGCCTACCCCTACTGGCAGGACAGCCTTGGATGGCGCGCCTCGGGCGCGCGCACCGACAGCGTCGATGGCCGCCAGGTGAGCACCGTCTTCTACGTTCCCGACGGCGGCGCAGGCCCTGCATCCAGGCGCATCGGCTATGCGATCGTCGCCGGCGACGCGCTGGCGATGCCGGCCGGCGGCAGGATGATCGAGTCGCACGGCATCCGGTTCCGGGCGCTGCACGCGGGCGACGCGACCGTCCTCACCTGGCGACGCGCCGGCCATACCTGCATCCTCGTGGCCCGCGGCGGCGTGAGCACAGCGACGCTCGTTCGCCTGGCCTCCTGGGAGTAGCTTTCGGTTGCTTGCCGGCAGGATGGGGCCGGCGGACGTACACGCCGATCGCGAGCTATAGAAGATTCTGATGGCAAGGGCGTAATCCACAAGCCACGCTGAACACATGCTCAAGCATGCCGGTGACGGCGCCCCGCCCTGGCCGGGTCCGGCGCGGCGGCGCGTCAGCACATCGTTCGACCGAGCACCTTTGAAAGCCTGCTTTCCAACTTCGCGGAGCTTTGAAAGAGATCGGCGGTTTTCTTTCAAAGCTGGGACAAGCTTTGAAAGAGCCTGACGGATCCCTCGATCGTCGCCTCACGGCCTCCGGTCGGTTGGTGCCCATCGAACGCGGCTCCTAGGGCGCCCCGAGGCGCCGGCGGCGGACGTGTCACGGCTCCGACGTCACATGGTTGGACGCCCGCCCGCGCGGGCACAGGGCCAGGGATGAGACTGCGCGAGACACTGCCGCTGCTGCGCATCGCCCGCCCCGAGACTCCACCGGGCGCGCGCCGCCTCGCGCGCTGCCGCAGCATCGACGACGTGGCCCGCATGGCGCGCCGTCGGCTTCCGATCGGCGCGCGCGCCTATCTCGACAGCGGCGCGGAGGGCGAGTACACGCTGCGACGCAACCGCGCGGCCTTCGACGAGCTGGAGCTGGTGCCGCAGATGCTGCACGAGGTGGACGAGGTGGACACGACCACCACGGTGCTGGGCGGGCGCATCGCGCTGCCCTTCGCGCTCTCGCCCGTCGGCGGACCCCGGCTGTTCCACCACGAAGGCGAGCTGGCCGCGGTGCGCGCCGCGCGCCGGGCCGGAATCCCCTACGGCGTCTCGACGCTGGCGAACACCTCGGTCGAGGACGTCGCCGCGCACGCCGGCGGCACGCCGCTGTGGTTCCAGCTCTACGTGTGGGGCGACCGCGGCGAGGCCAAGGAGGCGGTCGCGCGCGCACGCCAGGCCGGCTTCCAAGCGCTGCTGTTCAGCATCGACACGACCGTGCGCTCCAAGCGCGAGCGCGAGCAGCGGGCGGGCCTGGACCTGCCCCACCCGAACCTCTCGCTGCGCACCTTCCTGGACGGCGCGCTGCACCCCGACTGGGCCTGGCACTTCCTCACATCCGAAACGATCAGCTTTCCCAACATCGGCCCACCCGACCACCGCTCGCGCGAGAAGCTGGAGGACATGTTCGACGGCACCGTCACGATGGCCGACCTCGACTGGATCCGCGAGCTCTGGGACGGGCCGCTGCTGCTGAAGGGCGTGATTCAGCCCGAGCAGGCCGTACAGGCGGCCGAGGCGGGACTCGATGGCGTGATCGTCTCAAACCACGGCGGCCGCCAGCTCGATCATGCGCCGGCGACCATCGACGTGCTGCCGAGCATCGTGGAGGCCGCCGGCGATCGACTGGAGGTGCTGGTCGACTCGGGCTTCCGGCGCGGCAGCGACGTCGCCGTGGCGCTCGCGCTCGGCGCGAAGGCCGTGCTGCTCGGCCGTGCACACCTCTACGGGCTGGCCGCGGCGGGCGAGGGCGGGGTGCGCCACTGCATCGAGCTGCTCGCCGAGGAGCTGCGCATGACGATGGGGCTCTGCGCCGCCCGCCGCATCGCCGACCTGGACGCCACGATGGTCCGCCATCGGCTGCCGCCCGCCGGCGAGCCGCGCCCCGCTCCCGCTCCCGCGCACGCGAGCGCAGGCTGAGCGGAGCTCGTCTGCAACGGCAACTACGTTTCTCGCGTGCAGATCACGATGGCCCAGGACTCACCGCCCTCCGGCAAGCAGATCGAGCTTTCCCATGGCGAGCAGCGAGCGGTGGTCGTGGAAGTCGGCGGCGGCCTGCGCGCATATGAGATCGGCGGTCGCAGGCTCCTCGACGGCTATGCGGTCTCGGAGATGGCCGACGCCGGCCGCGGCCAGGCGCTGATCCCGTGGCCCAACCGGCTGGCGGATGGACGCTACGAGCTCGACGGGACGAGCCATCAGCTAGCGCTCACCGAGCCCGAGCGCCGCAACGCGATCCATGGCCTCGTGCGCTGGGCCAACTGGTCCGTCGCGTCGCGGTCGAAGGCGAGCGCGAGGATGGAGCACCGGCTGCATCCTCAGCCGGGCTATCCCTTCGAGCTGGAGCTCGCGCTCCGATACGAGCTGGACGACGGCGGCCTGACCGTGCACCTGAGCGCCACGAATCTGAGCGCGAGCGCATGCCCGTTCGGCGCCGGCGCCCACCCCTACGTGACCGCCGGCACGGAGCTGGTCGACTCATGCACGCTCAGCGCGCCCGGACGGATGTGGATACCCACCGACGAGCGCGAGATCCCGGTCGGCTCCGAGCCCGTCGAGGGCACCGAGCACGACTTCCTGGCGCCACGCGAGATCGGCGCGAGCGTGCTCGACACCGGCTACGCCGATCTACGACGCGACGCGGACGGGCTTGCGCGGGTGAAGCTCACCGCGCCCGGCGGCTCCACCGCGGTGACCGTCTGGCAGGACAAGAGCTACCCGTACCTGATGCTATTCACCGGCGACACGATCAAAGATCCAGGGCGCCGCCGCGGTGGCCTCGGCGTCGAGCCGATGACCTGCGCCCCGAACGCCTTTCGCTCAGGCGACGGGCTGATCATGCTGGAGCCCGGCCAGACGTTCGAGGGGAGCTGGGGGATCTCGCCACGCTGAGGGCGCCGCCGTGGCCAGCGACGGGACGTAACGAGAGCGGGGCCGCACGGGGCGGTCGGCGTTCCACAGCGGCGGCTGGGCGCCGTCGTCAACGGCCGTCCCAACCTCGCGCAATGCTCGCCACGCCGCCGCCGGACGCGACGCCTTCCTACCTATTCGATTGCCGGAAAGACATGTTGGTTGTCGTTCTCCGCTCCCGCGACGGCTCTCGGCATGAAGGAGAGCATGACCTCGCGGCGCGCCCTCACGCCCTTGGAGGATCGCTCGATGAGCTCGAGCCTCTCCAGGACATTCAGATCCCGGGTGACCGTCTTGCTCTTCTTCGTGGCATACGCCACTGCGAGGCGTGGGTTGAGGGCTGTAAGCCGGTCCCTGGGAACCCACTCGTCGGGCGGCAGAGCCAGCACCAATTCTCGCTGCCGTCGAGCCGTCGCGGTCGGATCGGGAAACCTGCTGTGCACGTAGTTGATCCAGGTGGCGTTGACGATCAGCTCGTGCACGTCGTTGAGCTGCTCCTGCAACTCGCCCACGAATCCCTGCGCCGCGTAGCACAAGAACGGGATCAGTTCACCCCCGGACTTGGATGCGTGATCGAGTTGTCGATAATAGTTGGCGCGCGTCGTGTTGTAGTGATTGGAAAGCAGATGGGCGGCCACAGATGGAATCCCCGCCTCGGTGAGGATGCCGAACTCAACCAGCCGAGCGGTGCGACCATTCCCATCGCCAAAGGGATGTATCCAAGCGATGTAGACGTGAGCAGTCACCGCACGAAGGAATGCACGAAGAAAGTTCTGTGCGTGATCGTCGCCCGCGGTGCTGAAGTCGGGGCCATTCAGCCAATCGCACATCGCCTCGACCAGGTGCTCGCAATCTTGCGCCGGGGCGCCTCTGTAGACCGTCCCCACTGCGATGGGCCCATCGCGAAACTCTCCCGGCGAGGCGTGATCCTCGACCTCTAGATCGGCCAGCACACGATCGTTGAGCTCTCGCAGCTTGGCCGGGGTCAGCTCGAACCGGCCGGTCTGATGGACCTCAGCTTCGACGCTGGCAAGGGCTTTGATGACGTTTTCGAGCTCCTGCTGCAGGTACTCCTGGCTCTCCGGCACCTCCAGGGTGCCTTCAACCGCCGCAACGGCCTGCTGCTCGTTGAGGGTGTTGCCCTCGATGGCAGCGCTTGCCCGCGCGCCCTTGGCCAGATAGACGCGTTCCATATTCCGAGCCATCGCGGGAGGCAGCGGCGTTCTGGCCAGGTGGCGGCACTTGGAATGGGCTTCGCCGACGTCGTTCCAGAAGGTCCACGGCGCGCCCTTGGTCAGGTCGAGGCGGAACGTGATCCACGGATGGGTCGTCCGGTATTCCCTTGCGATGTCTGTGGCCATGTCCCCTAGCAGCACCTTCAAAGCCCGTATTAAATCAAGGCTTGAGAGATTATAGCCGTAAATATGTCCGTCGTAATGTCCTTGGCTTTGGGTGCGCGCACGGGCGCCTGCGTAGCCGAGGACTGCCGTGCGTCTGTACGTGCTCTTCAGCGTCAGCTACGAGCCGATCGGCATCGCCTCCCCGGGCCGGACTCGTGCAGGCTTAAGACCACCTGCGCCACACTGCCGCGGGCATCGAGACGGGCGTCTGGGTGTGCTTCGGCATCGCCAACATCGGCGCTCTGGCGGCCGGCTGTCTCTGCTCGGTCGCGCGCATCTGCGCAGGCCGGATCTTGAGCCCTGGCTGGCAGGCGAACGTCCGGCGCTCGACTATCCGCCGCTGGCGGCGGGCATCCGCGGCGAGCGGCTGCTGCCCGCTCCCGTCGTTTCGACGCCGGTCACTGGGGTAGCAGGGAGCATGTTGACGCCGCCAGCGAACGGAAGGGAACCTCATGAGTGAGAGTGTCGCCGACCATCTGCTCGACAGGCTCGCAAGCCAGTGGGGCGTGAAACGGATCTACGGCTACCCAGGCGATGGGATCAACGGGATCATGGGCGCCTTCGGGCGTCGCGACGCGGGCGCGGGCCCGGAATTCGTCCAGGTCCGCCACGAGGAGATGGCCGCGTTCATGGCCTGCGCCCACGCGAAGTTCACCGGAGAGGCGGGAGTGTGCCTGGCCACCTCGGGTCCAGGCGCCATCCACCTTCTCAACGGCCTCTACGACGCCAAGCTCGACCATCAGCCGGTCGTGGCGATCGTCGGCCAGCAGGCGCGGCTCGGGCTTGGCGGCAACTACCAGCAGGAGGTCGATCTCACGACCCTCTTCAAGGACGTCGCGCACGAGTACGTGCAGATGGCCACCGAGGCCGGGCAGATCCGCCATCTGATCGATCGTGCGATGCGCATCGCGCTGGCCGAGCGCACGGTCACCTGCGTGATCGTGCCGAACGACCTGCAGATGGAAGAGGCCGTGCCGAGCCCACCGCACGCTCACGGAACCGTTCACTCCGGACCTGGCTATACAGCTCCCCGCGTGGTGCCCGAGCAGGAGCAGCTCCAACGCGCCGCGGATGCGCTCAACGCGGGCGAGCGTGTCGCGATGCTGGTCGGCGCGGGGGCGCTTCACGCCACCGGCGAGGTGATCGAGGTCGCCGACAGGCTCGGGGCGGGAGTGGCCAAGGCGCTGCTCGGCAAGGCCGCGGTGCCGGACGACATGCCGTTCGTGACGGGCGCGATCGGGCTGCTGGGCACTCGCCCGAGCTGGGATCTGATGCAGGAATGCGACACGCTGCTGATGGTCGGGTCGAGCTTCCCCTACTCGGAGTTCCTGCCCCAGGAGGGCGATGCTCGCGGAGTGCAGATCGACCTCGACGGGCGGATGCTCGGCATCCGCTACCCGATGGAGGTGAATCTCGTCGGTGACAGCGCGCCCACCCTGCAGGCGCTGCTGCCGCTGCTGGAGCGCAAGCAGGACCGCGGCTGGAGGCAGAAGATCGAAGGCAACGTCGCGGATTGGTGGAAGGTGATCGCGCAGCGCGCGCAGCAGCCGGCCGATCCGGTCAACCCGCAGCTCATCTTCCACGAGCTCTCCAAGCGCCTGCCGGACGGCGCGATCCTCACCTCCGACTCCGGCTCGGCCGCCAACTGGTTCGCGCGCGACCTGCGGCTGCGCGCCGGCATGATGGCCTCGCTGTCCGGCACGCTGGCGACGATGGGGGCCGGCGTCCCGTACGCGATCGCGGCGAAGTTCGCGCACCCCGACCGGCCCGTGATCGCGCTGGTCGGCGACGGCGCGATGCAGATGAACGGGCTGGCGGAGCTGATCACGATCGCCAAGTACCGCGACCGCTGGAGCGACCAGCGTCTGATCGTGCTCGTGCTCAACAACCGTGACCTCAACCAGGTGACATGGGAGCAGCGCGCGATGTCCGGCGATCCCAAGCTCGTGGCCTCCCAGAGCCTGCCCGATGTCCCCTATGCGCGCTGGGCAGAGATGATCGGGCTGGGCGGAATCCGCACCGACGACCCCAGCGCGATCGGAGAGTGCTGGGAGCGGGCGCTGGCGAGCGATCGCCCGACGGTGCTGGAGGTGGTCTGCGACCCCGAGGTGCCGCCGCTGCCGCCGCACATCACGCTCGAGCAGGCCAAGTCGTTCGCTTCGGCGGTCCTGCACGGCGACCCGGGCAGGCGGCAGATGATCGCCCGATCGCTGCAGCAGAAGCTGCCCGAGATCATCCCCGGCCGATGAGCCGGCTGCTGGAGAACCTGCGGCGCGGTCGCGCGCAACGCGCCCTTTCCGCCGCGACCGCGCTGAGCGCGCTGCCGCTCGGCCTGGAGATCTACTTCGAGCACTTCCGCGGCTCCTTCGGCGACAAGTGGATGTGGACTCCGGTCGCGCTCTCGCCGCTGCTTACCGCCGCCGGGGTGGCCGGCGTGGGCTCCCGGCGCGCCGCGAGAACCGTGCTGCCCGCGGTCTCGGCGCTGTACTGCCTGGATGGGCTGATCGGCGTCTACACCCACATACAGGGCGTGCGCAAGCGCCCCGGCGGGTTCGCGGAGCCGCTGTACAACATCGTCATGGGCCCGCCGCTGCTGGCGCCCGGCTCGCTGGCGCTGGTCGGCGGGATGGGAGTGGCAGCCGCGCTCGCCGAGCGGGAGATCTGATGGCTTCGCCGCAGACGCTAGCCACGGCCGAGCACCTGCCCAAGCGGGGCTGCGACACCACCCCCGGCCCGCCCCGGCAGCTCCCGCGCCAGCGGGCGGGAACGACGCCCCAGATGCGCGGGCGCTACCCCGACTACGACGTGCTCGCCGCCGCCGCGCACTGGGATGCCAAGACGCGCCGCGCGGTCTTCGAGCGGGTCGCGTGCGTCCCGCCGATCCGGTTCTTCGACGAGCAGCAGGAGCGCACGCTGCGCGTCTTCTGCGACGTGGTGATGGGCCAGGACTCAGAGCCCCGCATCCCCGTGCTGGAGATGGTTGACACCAAGCTGCACGCCGGCAGGCTGGATGGGTTTCGCCACCACGACATGCCGCCCGATCCTCAGACGTGGCGGCAGGTGGCGGCCAACCTCGACCGCAGCGCCCGCGAGCGCGGTTGCACCGGCGGGTTCGCGGACGCCGGCTCGGAGATCCAGCACGAGATCGTGGAGGGCTTCTCCAAGGGGCGGCTGGACTGGGATCTGCCCGTCGACAAGGCGTGGGGCGTGGTGATGCGCGGAGTGCTGAGCGCGTTCTACTCGCACCCGTGGGCTTGGAACGAGATCGGCTTCGGCGGACCGGCGTACCCACGGGGCTACGCGCGACTCGGCGCCGGACAGCGAGAGCATTGGGAGAGCCCGCCCAGCTTCGAAGTGGATCCGGTCGGCGACGTGCGAGAGCGGGGCCTGGAGTGAGAGAGCGCCTGCGTGTCGCCCTGAAGGGGTCGTCGCGCCCGCGCGGCAACGACTCCGCGTTCCTGCTCGATCCCCGCAGCCGCGCGGTGCCGGGACGCGAGAGCATGCGCCGCTACAGGCCCGACGACGCGGTGGACATGCTGATCGTGGGCGCCGGCGCGGGTGGCGCCACGCTCGCGCAGCGCTTGGCGCGCAGCGGATGGAGGGTGCTGGTGCTGGAGGCGGGGCCGTTCTGGGACCCCGACGAGGACTGGGTCTCCGACGAGGCCGGCTCCCACCACCTCTACTGGACGGAGGAGCGGGTGATCGGTGGAAAGGACCCGGTGGAGCTCGGCAAGAACAACTCGGGTCGTGGCGTCGGCGGCTCGATGATCCACTATGCCGGGTTCACGCCGCGATTCCACCCCTCCGACTTCGATGTCCGCAGCCGCGACGGGGTGGCGGCGGACTGGCCGATCGGCTACGAGGACCTGAAGCCGCACTACGAGCGGCTCGAGCGCGAGCTGCCGGTCGCCGGCGAGCTCTGGCCGTGGGGCGACCCGCACGGCTACCCGCACGCCCCGCACCCTGTCGCCGGCGGCGCCCTGCGGGCGATGGCGGGCGCCCGGAAGCTGGGGATCGAGATGCGCGTCGGCCCCGTCGGGATCACCAACGGATCGTTCGGCAACCGGCCGCATTGCATCTACCGCGGCTTCTGCCTGCAGGGCTGCAAGGTGGGCGCCAAGGCGTCGCCGCTGGTCACGCACATCCCCGACGCCCTGGCGCACGGGGTCGAGGTGCGCGCCGACTGCATGGTCACGCGAGTGCAGAGCGACGAGTCCGGGCGCTGCACCGGCGTCACCTACTTCCACGACGGTCAGGAGCGCTTCCAGGCCGCGCAGGCCGTCACGGTCGCCGGCTATTCGATCGAGACGCCTCGGCTGCTGCTGCACTCCGCCGGCGGCAGGTTCCCCGGCGGCCTGGGCAACCAGGCCGGCCTCCTGGGCCGCTCGATCATGGTGCAGGGCGCCCCGCAGGTGGCCGGCCGCTTTCCCGAGGAGATGCGGATGTACAAGGCGCCGCCGCCGGAGATCAGCTCCGAGCAGTTCTACGAGACCGACCCGGCGCGGGGGTTCCTCCGCGGCTTCTCGATTCAGACCGTCGGGCCGCTGCCGATCGGCTGGGCCGAGCACGTGCTGGCCGACGGCCACTGGGGACAGGCGCTGCGCGAGTACATGCGCGACTACAACCATTGGTACGCGATCGGTGTGCTCTCCGAGCTGCTGCCGCGAGCGGAGAACCGGGTCACGCTCGCGCAGGAGACGGATCGCCACGGGATGCCGGTCGCGCGCCTGGACTACACCCAGTGCGAGAACGATCGGGCGAACATCGCCTACGCCAAGCGCACCCTGCGCGAGATCCTGGAGGCGGCCGGGGCGCAGGACATCCTCACGATCGACCGCTACGCGCACCTGGTCGGCGGCTGCCCCATGTCGCACACCCCGCAGACCGGCGTGGTCGACTCCGACCACAAAGTTTGGGGCGTGCCCAACCTCTTCGTCTGCGACGGCAGCGTGATGCCGACCCAGAGCGCCGCCAACCCGGCGCTGACGATCATGGCGCTCGCCTCCCGGCTGGCGCAGCGTCTCGACGACAAGCGCATCGATCCCGGCCGGGGACGAGGTCTGCTGCGAGAGGACGCCGCGGCATGAGCGAGGGATCACTCACCGCCCGCTACGCGCCCGGGCAGGAGCGGCCGCTGGGCTCCTACGCGCTGTTGACCGGCGCCTACGGGACGGCGTTCGCCGGATCGCTGATCGCTCTGCGCGTCCGCGGCCGCCGGCTGCCGGAACGCTTCTCCCTCGCCGACGTGCTGCTGCTCGGCATCGGCGCCCACAAGATCAGCCGGCTGATCGCCAAGGACAAGGTGACAAGCTTCGCGCGAGCGCCCTTCACGCGGTTCCAGGAGTCCAGCGGGCATGGCGAGGTGGAGGAGCAGCCGTGCGGTCACGGGTTGAGGCTGGCCGTCGGAGAGCTGCTGGTCTGTCCCTACTGCCTGGCCCAATGGGTCGCCACGGCGTTGACGATCGGCCTGATCGGCGCTCCCAGACTCACGCGCCTGGTGGGCACGGTGTTCGTCGCGCACACCGTCTCGGACTTCCTGCAGGTGGCCTACCGGGCCGCCGAGGAGCACCCGTGAGGAGAGTGCCCCGGCGACGCCGGGACTGGCGGTCGCCGCGTCGCCGCCCCGCGTGCGCCGGGACTCCTCTTCGAGCCGGCGGCACACCGATCGCGGGCCGCGCCTTCGCCGGCCTCCTCGACGTCGTCGGCACCTGCGCCGGCGCGCCCTCCTCGGGCATCTGATCCGACTGCTTGGGTGATTCGTGTCCGGGCAGCGGATGCTCGGCGCCAGCAGTCACGGCGCGAGCGCCGCGCGACGTCTCCGGTCCGGGCTCGGGCGAGGACCGAACGGCGGATGCGGGATGTCTCGGCACAGATTTCACTTCTGAGCCCTACCCGTGACGCGCCGCGGCAAACGATGTTTTGCCCGGTCCGGCTTGGGTAGCCAAAAAGGCATGGTTCGTGGCGCTCCCGGTGGCGATCCTGATGATGATGATGATGATCCCCATCGGTCACATGATCACTCTGCTCACGCAACGCAAAGCGCGCATGTGGCTCTTGTGAATCGCACGGGGCGCCGACGAGTCGGGAAGCTACCTACAACCCGGTGTCGGACCCCTCCAAATCAGCCACGACTCCGCGGTAGGTCCGACGAGAAAGCGAGGTATCGCAATGGCATCGACAGAGCTTCAGGGAAAGCGAGTGGCGTTCCTGGTCGCCCAGGAGGGCGTGGAGGAGATCGAGCTGACAAAGCCCTGGCAGGCGGTGCAGGAAGCCGGCGCCAGAGTCGAGCTGGTGGCGCCCGAAGACGGCAAGGTGCAGGCGTTCAACCACCTGGACAAGGGCTCCACCTACAGCGTCGACGCGGCGCTGGATCGCGCCGACCCCGACAGCTACGACGCGCTGGTGCTGCCGGGCGGCGTGGCCAACCCGGACGAGCTGCGCACGGACGAGCGCGCCGTCAGGTTCGTGCAGGAGATCTTCTCCGCTGGCAAGCCGGTGGGCGTCATCTGTCACGGCCCGTGGACGCTGGTGGAGGCGGACCTCGTACGTGGGCGCAAGCTCACGTCGTGGCCGTCGTTGCATACCGACATCCGCAACGCCGGTGGAGAGTGGGTCGACGAGGAAGTGGTCGTCGATCAGGGGCTGGTCTCCAGCCGCAAGCCGGACGACCTGCCGGCGTTCTGCTCGAAGATCGTGGAGGAGTTCGCCGAGGGTCGGCACGACGTCGCACGCGCAGGCGCGACGAGATCCTGATGCCTGCGAGAGCCAAGAGGGAGAGAAGCGATGATTGCACTGGTGATACTCGTACTTCTGCTGTTGATTCTGGGCGGCCTCGGCTTTGCCGTGCACGTGCTCTGGTACGTCCTGATATTCGCGGTGCTGCTGTGGCTGATCGGCTTCTTCGTCGGAGGCAGCCCCACAGCGGGCTCTCGCCGGCGGTGGTATGGGCGATGGTGAAAGAGGCAGCGTGCGCCCTCGGCGCGAGCGGGGCTACGCCCCCATCGGGGACTACGCGGCGATCGGCGATGGCCGCACCGTGGCTCTGGTCGCGCTCGACGGCGCCGTCGACTGGCTGCCGGTCACCGCGATGGATGGCGCGACGGTGTTCGGGGCGCTGCTCGACGCCCGGTCGGGCGGCAGCTTCGAGCTCGCGCCGGTGGCGGACTATCACGTCTCGCGCCGCTATGCCGACGCCACCAACGTGCTCGAGACGACGTTCTTGGCAGACAGCGGGACGACCGTGCTCACCGACTCGCTGAACCTCCAGGACGGAGGCCAGCTCTCGTGGGTTGAGCTCGTCAGGCGCGTGCGATGCGTTGATGGTGAGAGCACGCTCGCCTACAGACTCACGCCGCGATTCGACTTCGGCCGCTCACCCACCAGCGTGCAGTCGCGGGGAGAGACGCTGATCGCCAAATGTGGAGCCCACAGCATGGCCTTCCAGGCATGGGGCGCCGGCACGCCGCTCCACAGCGACGATCAGCTCAGCGGCGAATTCACGCTGAGCGCCGGCCAGGAGGCCCTGCTGGTCTGCACGTTGGTCGAGCAGGAGCCGATCCCGCTTCCCCCTCGCGCCGAGATCGAGGTACGCACCCGGCGCAGCGAGCAGGCGTGGAGGCGATGGCTCGACTTTCACTCATATGAAGGCCCGTGGCCGCAGGCGGTCGCCCGCAGCCTGCTCGCGCTCAAGCTGCTGACCACCACGCGCACCGGGGCGATCTCCGCGGCCGCGACCAGCTCCCTGCCTGAGCGGATCGGCGGCCCCCGCAACTACGACTACCGGTACGCGTGGATCAGGGACACAGCGCTTGCGCTCGACGCGCTGGGCGCGGTCGGCTACCGCGAGCAGGTCCACGAGTCGCTCTCCTGGGTGCTTGCCGCAAGCAGGGGCACGCATCCGCGCATGGAGCCCTTCTACACGCTGCACCACGAGGTCCCGCGCTCCTGCAGCGAGCTGCCGCTGGACGGCTATCGAGGCTCCAAGCCGGTGCTGAAGGGCAACAGCGCGTCGGGCCAGCTTCAGCTCGGCTGTTACGGAAACCTGCTGGAGACGATCGAGCTGTATGTGCAGCACGGCAACGCGCTGGACTCCGAGACCGGCCTGCGCGTCGCCGAGGTCGCCGATCACGTCTGCCGGATATGGCGGAAAGCGGACTCGGGGATCTGGGAGCTGCCGGACCTGCGCCACTACACGCTCTCGAAGATCAACTGCTGGGTCGCGCTCGACCGCGCGATCAGGCTGGCCCGCCGAGGCGAAGCGCCAGACCGCAACCTCGGCACGTGGCGCGCCCACGCAGAGCAGATCCGCGGTTGGGTGTACGAGCGTTGCTGGTCATCGGCCAAACGCAGCTACGCCTTTCACGCGGGCAGCGACGATCTCGACGCCTCGGTGCTGCAGGCGGTCCGCGTCGGATTCCTCACAGGCGAGGATCGGCGCTGCGGGCAGACGATCGACGCGATCCGCCGCGAGCTCTCCGCGGGCGGCCCCCTGCTCTACCGCTACAGCGGCCAAGGGCGGTATGAGGGCGCGTTCCTGGCCTGCTCCTTCTGGCTGGTGGAGGCACTGGCGCGCGTCGGTCGTCTGCCGGAGGCCAGAGAGACCATGGACGAGCTCGTGGCGCTCGCCAACGACGTCGGCCTCTACGCCGAGGAGATCGACCCGGACAGCGGCGAGATGCTCGGCAACTTCCCGCAGGCGCTCAGCCATCTGGCGCTCATCAACGCCGCGTGCGCCTGCTCGGCAGCGCAACGAGACCAGGGAGAGTCACCATGAGCAACAGCGAGGTGGTCGTCGTCACGGGCGCGACGAAGGGAGTCGGCCGCGCGGTCGCCGAGCGCTTCGCCCGCGACGGCGCGAGGGTGACACTGCTGGCACGCGGCAGGAAGGGCCTGGATCAGACCGCCAGGGATGTCGAGCAACTCGGCGGCGAGGCGCTGCCGCTGCCCACCGACGTGGCCGACTACGACGCTGTGGAGGCCGCGGCGGCAGCCACCGAGGAGGCGTTCGGGCCGATCGACGTCTGGATCAACGACGCGATGACGACTGTGTTTGCGTTCTTCGAGGACATCGATCCAGACGAGTTCAAGCGTGCTACCGAGGTCACCTACCTCGGTGCGGTCTGGGGCACCAGCGCAGCCCTGCGACGCATGCTGCCCCGTGATCGCGGCTCGATCGTGCTCGTGGGCTCGGCGATGGCCTACCGGGGCATCCCGCTGCAGTCGCCCTACTGCGGCGCCAAGCACGCAATGAAGGGCTTCTTCGAGTCGCTGCGCAGCGAGCTCGAGCACAAGCGCTCGGGCGTGCGCCTCTCGATGGTGCAGCTTCCGGGGCTCAACACGCCACAGTTCGACCACTGCCGCAACAAGATGGACCGCAAGCCGATGCCGGTGCCGCCGATCTACCAGCCCGAGGTCGCCGCGCGGGCGATCCACTTCGCCGCTCACAGCAGGCGACGCCAGGTGTTCGTCGGCGTGCCCACCGTCTACACGATCCTGGGCGAGCGCATCGCGCCGTGGCTCGGTGACTGGTACATGGGCAAGACGGGCGTCACCTCCCAGCTCACCGACGTGCCGGTCGCTCCGCCAAGGCCGGGCAACCTCTTCGAGCCGGTCGACGAGGACCGCGGCGCGCACGGCGACTACGACGGCAAGGCCCACGAGCGCAGTGCGGTGCTGTGGGCCTCGCGACACCGTCGCTCGCTGGCGGCCGCCGGCGCGGCCGCCGGGGTCCTGACGGCGAGCATGCTTGGCAGAGCCCGTGGCAGATCTGACTCGACCCGGAGTGGTGGACGCACCGAGTCGAAGCCTGGCCCGCCGCCGAGGTTCCCCGCTCCGGCCAGGGTCTGGGCCTGGGCTCTTGCGCTTGACATTCGTTCGATAGGTTCGTAGCGTTATGACCTAAGCCACGCGAGGCGTCCTGCCCCGGGGCTCGTCGTCTGGCGCCGAATCGATGAAAGCAAGCTGAGCGCCGGCCATGTCCTTTGTCTCTGACGTCCTGCCGCCCGTGCTGACCGCGTCGGTGGCCGTCGCCGGGCTGATCGTCACCGCTCGGACCGCGAGCGCACGGTATCGAGAGGAACGAGAAAAGGACCGTGCAGGGGAAAGTCGTCAGCGGCGTCGCGACCGGCGCGCCGACCACGAGGCCGACCGGCGCCGCTTCGACGAACGCTTCGCAAGCGCAGTCGAATGCCTGGACGCGGAGAGCCCCGCCCACCGCATCGCCGGTGTCGTGCTGATCGGCGCGATGCTGCGTGAGCAAGACCAGCGTCTCGCCGACCAGGCGTTCGACCTGCTGCTCGGCACCCTGCGCCGCCATCGCGACGAGGGCACCGACGTGGGCGCCGGCGCCGCCGCGATGCTGCTGCCCATGCTCGAAAGCGCCTTGCGTGAGACCACCGCGCAGCCGACCGCAAGGCGCCTCGACCTCACGAGGCTGCGCGCCGCCGGCATCAACCTCACCGGCCTGCACCTCGAGCGCTGCGACCTCGCCTTCGCCGACATGTCCCGCGGCAAGCTCTCCAGCGCGGACCTGTCGCGCTCGGACGGGTTCGGGCTGCGGATCGTCGGCGCGACCCTCAACCAGGCCGTCCTGCGTGAGGTGCGCTGGCACTGCGTCGACGCGAGAGACGCGAAGCTCAAGTGGACGAAGCTCACATCCGCGGAGCTGAGACGAGGAGACTTCCGCGGCGCCGATTTCTTCCAGGCGCAGATGCAGTCTGCGCACCTCGAGCGCGCCGACCTGAGAGGAGCGCGCTTCGACCGTGCGACGCTCACCGACACCTTCCTCATCGGCGCGCGATTCGATGACGCGGCGCTGCGGTCGTTGCTGGCTGCCAAGAACCACGGCGACGCGATCCTCGACGAAGCAACCGAACGGCGACTCTGGGAGCTGGTGTGGGCACCAGGGGGCGCCGAGCGCTAGGCGCATCCTCCTTGCAGAAGACACTGGCAACCCCGTGGCGACGCCCCCCGGACGAAGTCCAGAAGCCACCGCCGCGACGCGCCTGAACTCAGCTCGGCGCCCGCTGAAAGCATAGCGCTCGCGGTCTCATTCCCTCTCGCTGGGCGCTCCAGCGATACCGCCACCGCAAATCTTACGTTCACGTTCGATATCGTGTGGGCGGTGTTCCGCCGCCGAGCCACGCACGCGCCCGTCGAGGCATCCGCGGATCGCGGCCCGGTGGACGATCGTTACAAGTGGATCGCCCTCTCGAACACCACGCTCGGCGTGCTGATCGTGACGATCGACTCCTCGATCGTGATGATCTCGCTCCCTGACATCTTCAGGGGCATCGAGCTCAACCCGCTCACGCCGGGCAACACGAGCTACCTGCTCTGGATGATCATGGGGTTCCTGGTCGTCACGGCGGTGCTCGTGGTCAGCCTGGGGCGTCTCGGCGACATCTACGGGCGGGCGCGCACGTACAACCTCGGCTTCCTCGTCTTCACGATCTTCTCGATCCTGCTGTCGGTGACCTGGCTGAAGGGCTCGGCGGGCGGCCTGTGGCTGATCCTGATGCGGGTCGGGCAGGGATTCGGCGGCGCGATGCTGTTCGCGAACTCCGCCGCGATCCTCACCGATGCCTTTCCGATCCAGCAGCGGGGGATGGCGATGGGCTTCAACATGGTCGCCGCGACCGCCGGCTCGACCATGGGGCTGGTGCTCGGCGGGGTCCTGGCCCCCGTCTCCTGGCGGCTGATCTTCCTGCTCTCGGTGCCGGTCGGCATCTTCGGCACCGTCTGGGGC
Organism: Solirubrobacterales bacterium; assembly: GCA_027315115.1. Lineage (GTDB taxonomy): Bacteria > Actinomycetota > Thermoleophilia > Solirubrobacterales > Solirubrobacteraceae > Palsa-744. The sequence continues at coordinate 26,216 of DAHUYQ010000022.1, forward strand.
TACCTGAAGCTGCGCGATCTCAGCGAGCGCCAGCCGGCGAAGATCGACTGGTGGGGCAACGTCACATTCGCCGTCGGCCTGATCGCGATCATGGTCGGCATCACCTACGGGATCCAGCCCTACGGCGGCCACACGATGGGCTGGACGAGCCCCACCGTGCTCGGCGCGATCGGCGGCGGGATCGTGCTGCTGGCCGCCTTCTGCGTGATCGAGACGCGCGTGGAGGAGCCGATGTTCCACCTGGAGCTGTTCAGGATCAGGGCGTTCACGGCCGGCAACCTCGCCAGCCTGCTCGCCGCTATCGGCCGCGGCGGCCTGCAATTCATCCTGATCATCTGGCTGCAGGGCATCTGGCTGCCCCAGCACGGCTACAACTTCGTCGAAACGCCGCTGTGGGCGGGCATCTACATGCTGCCGATGATCCTGGGCTTCTTCGTGGCGGGACCGCTTTCGGGAGTGCTCTCCGACCGCTTCGGCGCGCGCCCGTTCTCGACCGTCGGGGCCCTGATCGCGGCGGTCAGCTTCTACCTGCTGATCCAGCTCCCGGTCAACTTCGCATACCCCGTGTTCGCCGCGCTGCTGACCCTCAACGGGATCGGCATGGGCCTCTTCATCTCGCCCAACAGGGCGGCCGTCATGAGCAGCCTTCCGCCGTGGCGGCGGGGTGTCGGCGCCGGGATGATGAACACCTTCCAGAACGCCGCTCAGGTCCTCTCGATCGGGATCTTCTTCTCGCTGATGATCATCGGCCTCGCGGGCCAGCT
>DAHUYQ010000026.1 GCA_027315115.1 Solirubrobacterales bacterium
GCGGGCGCGGGGGCGCCGGCGGCCTCGGCAGGCCTCGCCGGCGAGGAGGAGCCCGGCCAGCGCCACTCCGACCGGGTCGCGCCCGCGGCGGCGGAGCTGTTTGCGAGCATGCCGGCGGTCGGGGCGCACGAGGTGATCGTCAACGCGCCCGCGCCGGTGCTGAGCCTGGCGGACCTGGACGCCGAGCAGGTGGTGCTGGCGATGGAGGTGTGGCGGGCGCGGATGGCGGCTCACGCGCGGGACGCCGCCTACGTGCAGCTCATCGTCAACGAGCGTCGGGAGGCGGGCGCCTCGCTGCCGCACACCCATGCGCAGCTCTACGCGCTGCCGTTCGTGCCGGCCAGCGTGGCGCGCGAGCGCGAGCGCTTCGGCGCCTACGCCAACCGCGCGATGGGCCAGAGCCTGCTGGGCGACCTGCTCCAGGAGGAGGTGCGCCGCCAGGAGCGGGTGGTGGCGATCGACGAGGAGGCGGTGCTGATCGCGCCCTACGCCTCCAAGCTGCCGTTCCAACTGATGCTGGTCCCGCGGCGGTCGCGGCCGCGCTTCGAGGAGGAGGGGCCGCTGGGTGCGCGGCTGCTGCACGACGGGCTTTCGCGCCTGGCGCGGCATCTGGGGGCGAGCCCGCCGCTGAACATGTGGGTGCGCACCGCGCCGCGCGACGCCGAGCACTTCTGCTGGCGGATCGACGTGATGCCGCGGCTGACGCACCTGGCCGGGCTGGAGCTCTCGACCGGGCTGAACCTCAACATAGTCGCGCCCGAGGACGCGGCGCGGCTGCTGCGGGAGGCGTGAGGTCGACCACCGGGCCATCCCCGGCCATCGGTACCGTCCGAGGCTGTCCCGGAATGGTGCACGCAGATGAGCCCCGGCTGGCCGCTCAAGGTGGGCGACCGGCCGGCCGAGAAGCTGGCATGGATCCTCAGTGAGAACGGGCACGGATCGGAATGGGCTCGCGTGCTGCATATCGGCCAGACTGACTCAGCTCGCCTCTGGCAGGCGATAGTCCAAGCACTGCCAGGCAATCCAATCCACCGCGTCGCCGAGCGTCATGGCACCGTCTGTGGAGTGGAAATGACCATCAGAATCGGCGTGCGAACCGCGAATGCCCGCACGTCTTGGCATTACAGGCACGCACAGGACCACCCACGCCTTGTCACTGCATACCCCAAGCTCTAGCATGAAGGCAATGCGTGCGGCAGAGACGATCTCGGTGCTGGACCTGGTCGAGCTGACCAAGCCGGAGGGCGAGATTCCTGCCGGCGCCAGCGGCGGCGTGCTCGAGTTGTGCGATGACGGCACCGCGATGGTCGAGATCACGTCGATGCCGGCTCTCGACGCCGTCGAACGCATCGTGTTCCCGCGGCTGTCCAAGCTGCACCGCATCGGTGCTGCCCGTCAGGGCGCCGACGGCATCGCCGCCTGAGGCCGAACCGGGCCTATCGCGAGTCCGTATGGCGAAAGATCCCCTGGGCGGCACCCCCGCCGCCGGGCTGACACCATCCCCGCCATGAGAGCACTGGTCCAGCGCGTCGCGCGCGCGTCCGTCAGCGTCGAGGGCCGGCAGGTCTCCGCGATCGGGCCGGGGCTGCTGATCCTGCTGGGCATAGCCCCAAGCGACACCGAGCAGGACGTGGACAGGCTCGCCGCCAAGGTGCTGGCGCTGCGCATCTTCGCCGACGAGCAGGGCCGCATGAACGAGCCGCTGCGCGGCGGCGGCGACAGCGGCGGCGACGCCCGCCCCGACCGCCAGGTCCTCTGCGTCAGCCAGTTCACGCTCTACGCCGAGACGGCCAAGGGCAACCGCCCGAGCTTCACGGGCGCCGCGGCGCCCGAGCATGCCAAGCCGCTCTACGAACGCTTCTGCGAGCGCACCGAAGCGGCCCGCGGCGTCTTTGGCGCCCACATGCAGGTGGAGCTCGTAAACGACGGCCCCGTCACGCTGCTGCTGGAGACATAGACTCCGACGACGATGGCGCCAGGCGACCGCTTCATCCCCCGCTTCGCGGCCGAGCCGCCGCAGGAAGGTCTGCCATACGGCCGCTGGGCCGACCGCCTCACCGAGGAGTTCCTCGCCGCTTGCGCCCGGGCGGCCGACGACGACGCCGGCACCGGCACCGACGTCGAGATCGGGCGTCCCGGAGATATCGCGTGGTACCCGGACCGCACCTGGCACGGCTACACCTACGTGCCCGCGACCGCCATCACCGACCGCGGCTTCGAGCTGTTCGGATACGTGCGCTTCGCTCCGGTCGGCGAGAAGGGCGGCGAGCCCGACCGCTTCGAGGCGCTGGCCGACTACACCGAGGAGACCGCCGAGCGCAACCCCGGCTGGAAGCTCGACGTCTGCGACGAGGTGATCGGCTCCTGGCGCGGCCACGGCGGCCGGCGCGCCGCGATCACCCTGGTATGGGGCCGGGCGCTGCTCCCCGGCGGCCAGAGCGCATCGGCCGAGCTTGGCGGCACGCCGGTCGACCGCTGCGACCTGGAGCAGGAGCGCTTCACGCTGATCGCCCCCGACGACTACGACTCGGACCTGCTGGAGATCGCGCTCTACGACGCGCGCGGGCGAGAGCTTGCGCGCGAGTCCCTCTACGCGCAAGATGACGAGGACGGCGAAGAGGGAGAGCAGGAGCGGACCGAGCGTGAGGAGAGCGACCCGGATCCCGGATAGCGGGACGCGCGGCAGGCGGCCGGCGGCTCGATCGGCAGCGCGCGAGAGCCCAAGGCTTGAAGGTTGGAGACGGTTTGCTTCAACCGAGCCATGCGGCGTCCGGGTAGATCCAGCAGCCGAAAGACGTTTCGGACAAAACGTTTTGTCATCAATGTAACATTTTGGCTGCTTTCGAGCCAATGGAAGGCGCTCGCCGCGATTGACTGCATGCACGCCGCTCCCAGACACGTAACAATTGAGACCCATGCCGGCCGAAACATCATCGCAACCAACTGCCAACCGTAGGCGGCCGCGCGCCACCAAGGACGGCGATCCGCGGTCGCGAATCATGCGCGCGATGCTCGAGCTCGTCTCCCGCCAGGGCTACGAGGCGAGCACCGTCTCTGAGGTCATCTCGCTGATCGGGATGTCCCGCAAGACCTTCTACGAACAGTTCGACGACAGGCGTAGCTGCTTCATGTGGGTGTGCGAGCAGATCGGCTCGCAATGGCTTCAGGAAGCCAGAGCGGCCCTCGATGAGGCACGGGAGGGAGAGTCGGCCACGGTCGCGCTGCTGAACGTGCTCTTCGAGCGCGCGATCGAGCAGCCCGGCGCGCTGCGCACGGTGATGCTGGAGGCCGCGGTCGTGCGCCCGGGCGGCCCGGAGATGCGCGAGCGCACGATCGCGCAGTGGTCGAGCCTGCTCGCCGGCACGCTGCGCGACGAGGCCTCCGGGGCGCAGCTCAGCCCCGAGCTCTCGGCGGCGATCTTCGGCGGCATCGTGCGCACGCTGAACGCGGGCCTGCCCCCCGGGGTGCGGCCGCGCGCGCCGCGCCGGCGCCAGCTCATGGACCTTGTGCCGCAGCTAGCGCGGTGGGCGGCCTGCTACGTGGATCATCCGCCCCCGGCAAGGCCGCCGGCCCGCGGCGAAGCGGAGCTGCCGCCGCTCCTGTTCGGCGGCCGCGCCCCCGGCACGCTTGCGATCCGCTCCCGCTTCAGCGAGCGCCGCGGCCTGCCGCGCGGCGAGAACCCGATCTCGCGCAGCTTCGTCGTGCACAGCCAGCGCGAGCGGATCCTAGACGCGGTCGCCAACCTCGTGGCCGACAAGGGCTACGCCGATCTGACGATTCCCGACATCGTCCAGGAAGCGGCGGTGTCGGTGCAGGCGTTCTACGAGCACTTCTCCAGCAAGGAAGACTCGTTCATGGTCGCCTACGAGGTCGGCCACCGCCGCGCGCTGGTCGCCTTCGAGCGCGCCTTCGAGTCGCAGCAGGACTGGCCCAACCAGATCCAGGCGGGCCTGCAGGCGCTCTTCGGGTTCTTTGCCGCCGAGCCCTCCTTCGCCTACTGCGCGCTGGTGGAGGCGCCGAGCGCCAGCGAGCGCACGGCCACGCTGCTGACGCAGGGGATCAACGGATACCTGCCGATGTTCAGCGCCGGCTTCCAGGAGGCCGGCGCCAAGGACCTCGCGCCGGAGATCTCCGCGGAGGCGGTCGTGCTGGCGCTGCACGAGCTCTGCTTCGCCCACATCTCCAAGAACAAGGCCGGCGACCTGGCCCATCTGGTGCCGGAGGCCGCCTTCATCGCGCTCGCGCCCTTCATCGGAGGCGAGGCGGCCACGGAGATCGTGGCGCCCGGGAGCGCCGCGGCGGCGGCGCAGAACGGCCGCCCCCAGAACGGCGCCACCAAGAACGGCGTGGCCAAGAGCCGCGCCACCGCCAAGACTGCCACGCCCAAGCGCGGCACCGCCAAGAATGCCACGCCCAAGCGCGGCGGCACGAAGAAGACCGCGGCCGCCGGGCGGCGCAAGCCTCAGCCGTAGACGTCGACGATCGTCCCGACCTGCACCCAGCCGAAGATCGCCGCGGCGTCTTCGATCGGCACCCGCAGGCACCCGTGGCTCGCCGCCCACGTGGGCACTTCGGCGTAGCCGTGGATCGCATAGCCGCCAACGAAGTAGTTGGAGTCCACCATGCCCTCGGAGTTGGTGCCCGGGGTCTTCAGATAGACCCGGTAGCGCCCCAGCACGGTGGGCGTCGAGGGCTTGCCTGAGCTCGTCGTGTAGATCGCGTGGACGCGGCCGTGCGGTTCGATCTCGGCCAGCACCTGCCTTCCCAGATCGGCCTCGACGTGCGTGCCGTCACGGGGAAAGCGCACCGTGAACCTTCCCCGGCCTCGCTCCAGAGCATCGATCACGCCGTAGCCGGCGAAGGACGCCCGCTCGATCCCGAGCATCTTGCGATAGGCGACCACGGCGTTGGCGGTGCCGGCTTCGTAGATGCCGCTCAGCGGGACCGCGTAGCGCAGCGCGGAGAGCCGCCGCTGCAGGAACCAGACGCCCTGCCCGCGCGCTCCCCGCCCCATCGCCGCCGCCAGCACCTTCACTCCCAGCGCCGGCGCGGAGAAGGCCGCCATCCCCGTGGTGGCCGAGTGGGAGACATCCACGCGCAACCTCCCCGCCCGGCTGCCGCTCAGCCGGAGGCGAAACGTCCCCTCCTGCCCGCCAGCGGCGCGCACGATCGCAAGTCGCCGGCGCCGCAACGGCGCGCCGGCGTCACGCACGGCCACCACGACGCTCTGCCCCGGCACGAACGGGCGCACGCTGCCGCTGAGCGTCAGACGGTCTCCGGTGAAGGCGAAGCGGGGAGAGCCGTGGACTCCAGCCAGATCGAGGCTCACCTGCGCGACCACCGGCGCCGGGGCAGGCATCGTCGCAGGCGGCGGCGTGGCAGCGAGCATCGCGATCGATTCTACGCGCCCCCGCGGCCGCCTCTCCACAACCATCGCCTACAAAGTCAGTGTATGTTTTCTTGGCTGGATGGCCAAGACTGTGCGGCATCCCGCCCGCCGGGCCGGGGCGCCCGCGGCGATTTGCGTCCAACAATCCGATCGCCTTGCCATGTTCCGGATGTTTGCCAAACCACAAACCTCGGTGTACAATTCGTTACTCGATCCGTCGAGCAGACTGGAGCTCCTGCATTGATGTCGGTCTCCAACAGCAGCCGCGGACGTCGCGGCCTACCGCGCGGACCCCATGGCCTCACGCCGAGCGAGGTTGCCCGCAGCCAGCGAGAGCGGCTGCTGGCGGCGATGACCGCCGCGGTCGCGGAGCTCGGCTACACGAGCACGCCCGTCTCCGAGGTGATCGCGCGTGCCGGCGTATCCCGCAAGACCTTCTACGTGCACTTCCGCGACCGGCGCGAGTGCCTGATCGCCGCCTACGAGCTCGCGGCGGCAAGGACGCTGGAGACAGTCGGCGCCGCGGCACGCGACAGCGAGCTCGGCCGCGCCCGCCTCGCGGCGGTGATCTCCGCTCTCTGCCAGACGGCGGCGCAGAGCCCCGACGCCTGCCAGCTTCAGGTGAGCGAGATCGCCGCCGCGGGCCAGAGCGCCCTGATGGCGCGCGAGGAGCTGATCCTGTCGCTGGGAAGGATGCTGCGCGACGGGCTCGGCCCTACCGGCAACGCGCCGTCGCTGACGATGATGGGGCTGATCGGCGGCGGCGTCTTACGCGTGATCCAGCACCGCGTGCGGGACGGCAAGCTCGCCGACCCCAAGTCGCTGACCAAGGAACTCACCCGCTGGGCGGCCAGCTACCATCCCGCCCCCACCGCGATCGCGCGCGCGGACGGTCGCGCCTCGCTGACGGGCGGCACGGCGCTGGACCGCGCGATCGCGATCGGCGGCCGCGCGCCCGGGACGCTCTCGCTGAGCCCCAGGCGCTTCCCTGAGAGCGCCCGCGGCGTCTCCACCAGCTTCACCGCCCACAACCAGCGTGAGCGGATCCTCGACGCCGTCACCAACATCTCCGCCGAGAAGGGCTACGTCGGGCTGACCATCGACGAGGTCGCCGCGACCGCCGGCATCTCGCTGAACACGTTCTACGAACACTTCAAGGACAAGGAGGACGCCTTGCTGGTCGCGCTGGAGCTCGGCCATCTGCGCGGCACCGCGATCCTCGAGCAGGCGACCGCGAGCGCCGCAAGCTGGGACGCGGGCGTGCGCGAAGGCATCAACGCGCTGTTCGGCTTCTTCTTCTCCGAGCGCGCCTTCGCCCGGCTGGCCGCGATCGAGGCGCCGATCGCCTCGCCCCAGACCGCCGAGCGCGCCCGCATCCATCTGGGCACCTACGCGCAGTTGCTGCTGGACGGTGCGCCCCGGGCCCGCAAGCCGCCCCCCGTCGCCAACGAGGCGATCGCGGCGGCGCTGCACGCGGCCGTCTTCGCCTACGCGGTCCACGGGGTGGTCCGCGACCTGGCCAGAGCCCAGAGCTATGCCGGCTATCTGGTGCTGGCGCCGTTCCTCGGGCCGAACAAGGTCATGCTCGCGCCGTCCGCCGGCGCGGATGGCTAGCTCGCGCTATGCGCCGGCCTCCGGAGGCGTCTGGAAACCCAGCGCCGGCGCGGCCGTGCTAGCTCCACCCCACGCCCGTGATCACGTCGGGCCGTGCCGCGACCCAGCTCGGATCGATCTCCTCCGCTCGAGCGAGGAGCTCGGAGGTGGGGAGCGAGAGCCCGCCGGCAAGCCGCCGGAGGCTGGCGTAGCTGGGGTTGCGCTTGCCGGTCTCGACGTTGGAGATCCAGCGCGGGTTCAGCCCGGTTCGCTCGGCGAGCACGAACTGGGTGATCCCAAGCTCCTCGCGACGGTCTTTGACGGCGCGTCCGAGCGCGACCTGGAACGCCGGGACGAGCTTCATGGCGCAACCATCGCGTGCCCGCAGCGCAGCCGCGGTCTTGGCATTTGGCGAGCGTCGTACCGCACATCAGCGAATGGTTTCAGATGCACAGGACGATTCTCCCGACGACCAGCCCTCGACCCCAGGAGCCATCCCGGAAACACTTGAGCGCCGCTGCAGTGCCACCGCCGGCCGGCTGTCTGCGCCGCGGCACACGCGCACGAGCCCGATGCGCGCCCGCCACGCGCATCCGGCAGACAGACCCCGACCTTGATCTGGGACAATCGAAAACGATGGACGGTGAGGAGTTCGAAACGCTTCCGCAGACGCTGATGGAAACGACCGGCAAGTTCGCCGATCTTTGCCAGCAAGGGCAGGACGAGCAGGCATGCCGCCAGACGCTCGCCAAAGCGGCCCGCTCGCTGCGACTCCCGACCATCGAGGTCTTCTGCTACATCGAGCACGACCCGGCGGCCGACCTCGCACGCAGGCTTCAGGAGACAGCCGCCGCGCAAGGCATCTCTTACATCCCAGCGTTTTGGGAAGCGGCCGGGTCCAACGACGGATCCGTGGTGACCTGGCGGCAGTTCCAGATGGCGGAGGCCGAGCACGCTCGCGCGTGCGAGCAGCAGATCACGGCGCAGCAGCGCATGCTCGGCTGGACGCTGCAGATGGCGAGCGCCGGCGGAGCGCTCGTCGACCGGATCGACTCCTTCTCGCGCACACCCGAGGCGTGGTTGCCGGCAGCCGACCTGCTGCTGCTCTCGCTGAGGTTCTCCACCATCGTCGGCGAGGAGCTACCCGACCAGCGCGTGCCGCGGAACGCCGAGCAGCTCAACGTCGACCTCCTCAGCGAGACGGTCAAATGGACCGTCTAGCCGCCGCGCTCCGACCAGCGGGCACGGTATCGCAATAGATGCCGGCGCACGTTCCGCGCGAGCCGGATGCCGCCCCGGATGAGAGGATGAGCAGATGTACTCAGAAGAAGAGGCCGCACTCTTCGAATTGCTGATACGCGCCACGCGCGACCTTGCGGCACGCTGCGAGCAGCCGGATGGACAGGAGGAGGAGAGCACCAAGACACTGCGGGACGTCGCAGCGTCGATTGGGCTGCAGGCGCAGCTGCTATCCGCAGAAGAGCATCGTGACGTGGTCGCCGACTGCGTCACGCGGCTGCAGGAGACCGCGCAGGAGCAGGGCGTCTCCTATGCCATCGGCTTCGCCGATCGCGCCGCCGACAGCGAGCTGGCGGTGAGCTGGCACGAGCTGCAGCTCGCTGTGGCGGCACACGAGCGGGCCTGCGATCCGGACTGGCAGGCGCTCGCGCCGCGGGAGCAGCTGGTGCGCCACACGATCCGGCTTGCCACCATCGCCGGGGACATCGCCGAAGGAAAGGACCTCTGGAGACCGCCGGCGGACCTGCTGCTGCTCGCCGTGAGGCTCTTCGGCGACGCGGGAGAGGAGCTGCCGGACAGGCCGATCCCCCGAAACGACAGCCAGCTCGACTCGGCGCTCGGCGACGAAGACAGCCTCTACTCCACCCTCTGAGGGCGCCCGGCACGGCGCTGACCCGCGTGGCCGCGCCGCATGGGATGATATGCGCATGTACTCCGATGAAGTGGCCGATCTTTTCGAGCTGTTGATATGTGCGATGCGCGATCTGGCGGCACGTGGCGAGCAGGCCGAAGACCCGGCGGAGAACGCCAAGACGCTGTCACGCGTCGCCGACACGCTCGGGCTTCACGCGCTGCTGCTGTGCAGCGAAAGGGGTCGTGACGTGATCGCCGACTGTGCCGTGCGACTCCAGGAGACCGCGCAGGAGCACGGCATCGACTTTTCCGTGGACTTCGCCGACCGCGCCGGCCCCGAGGACCACGATGCCGTGGTGAGCTGGCGCGAGCTGCAGATCGCGGAGGCCGCACACGATCGGGCCTGCAATCCGGACTCGCAGGCCATCGCGCCGCAGGAGCAGATGCGGCGCTACGCGCTACGGCTCGTCGCGGTCGCCGGCAGCATCGCCGACGAGAACGAGGACTGGAGGCCGCACACCGACCTCATGCTGTTCGCCCTGAGGCTCGTCAGCGCCGCGAAAGAAGAGCTGTCGGACAGACCGGTCCCGCGCAACGCCAGCCAACTCGACTCCGCGCTCGGCGAGGAGACCAGCCCCTACTCGTCGTTCTGAGCGCGCCCGGCGTCCGCCGGGCAGCGACGAGGCGACAGCGGCAAGCCACTAATTTCGGCGCCAGCGAACTGTTTGGCGTTCCGATGTCGACGTGGTGCTATGGTTATCGTGATGCCGCCAAGTTCGATGCGAGCTGAACTACCGGCCTTCCAATGATGCAAGATGCTTATGGGATCTCGGGTGCGGGGCGCGCCGAACTGGCGACGGTGCTTGGCGATCGCCGGTTTGTATCTCCCGAGATCGCCGCGAGCGCGCTGAAGCTGGATGGGAAGATCGCGGCTCGCAAGCTCGCTCATTGGGCAGAGCAGGGGTGGCTGCGCCGCGTGCGACGGGGCCTCTATATCGCCGTGCCGGTCGAGGCTCCTCCGCGAAGCTGGTCACAGGACGCGTTGGTGTTGGCAAGCGCGGTGTGGTCGCCGTGCTATTTCAGCGGCTTCACCGCGGCGCGCCACTGGGGCCTGACCGAGCAGGTGTTTCGCACGACGATCGTGAAGACCGCGCGGCGCGTGCGCAGCTCGACCGCAAATCTCCTGGACGCCGAGTACCTGTTGACACACGTCGCCGCGGACGAGCTCGAATGGGGTCTGGAGCCGGCATGGCAAGAAGAGGTGCGGCTGCTGTTCGCCGACCCCACACGAACGATCGTGGAGATCCTCGACGCGCCGAGGATCGGCGGCGGTCTCCGCCATGCCGCGGAGATCCTGCGGGCGTACCTGGATGAGCGCGACGGCGAGCGCCTAGTGGAGTACGCGCTGCGGCTCGGCAACCGCGCTGTGCTCAAGCGCCTGGGTTTCCTGCTCGAGTCACTGGGCTGGGGCAGTCCCGAGCTGATCGAGGCGTGCCGCGCAGAGCTCTCCAGCGGCATCTCGCTGCTCGACCCGGACGGTCCCCCGACGGGGCCGCGTGTGCCGGCATGGCGGCTGCGCGCCAACGTCGCGCTCGAGCCCCAGGAGCCGTCATGATCGCCAAACAGGAGCTGATGCGACTCCGTGGCGAGTGGCAGCTCGACGTCGACGTGATCGAGAAGGATTACGTGCTCGGCTGGATGCTCGCCGCGATCGCCGCGGAGTCCGCGATCGCCGACACTTGGATCTTCAAGGGAGGCACATGCCTGCGCAAGTGCTACTACGAGACCTATCGGTTCTCCGAGGATCTTGACTTCACCGTCATCGACGGCGGCCCGGAGGAGCCGGGCGATCTGCTTGAGATCTTCGAACGGGTCTCAGGCTGGCTCGCGCACGAGGCAGGCATAGAGCTGGAGATCGAACCGGGCACATTCGCGCGGCGGCGCAACCTCCGCGGCCGGCCGACCACACAGGCGAGAATTGCCTACCGCGGACCCAACGCCCCGCGCGGGACTCCGCCGAAGCTCAAGCTCGATCTGACCAGCGACGAGGTGCTCGTCGAGCAGCCGCATCGACGCACGGCCGTGCACTCCTACAGCGACCAGCCGCTCCCCGGAGCCGGCGTCCTGTGCTACTCACCGACGGAGCTGTTGGCCGAGAAGACGCGAGCGCTCGCCACCCGCTGCCGTCCGCGCGACCTCTACGACGTTGTGCACATGCACCGTCACCCTGACCTGATCGGTCGAGCGCCCCGTGTGCGCTCGGTCCTCCTCGACAAGTGCTCACACGTAGGCATTGCGGTCCCAGACGCCGATTCGATCCGCGCTTCTCCCTACGCCCAGGAGATCGCGCGAGAGTGGGAGAACATGCTTGGACATCAACTGCCGCGGCCGCTCCCCCCGTTCGAGATGTTCTGGGATGCACTGGATGAAGTGTTCGCCTGGCTCACAGACGCGATGACGCGCCGCCGGCTTCGCCGCGTGCCCTCAAGAGAGAATTTCGACGCGTGGCGCCCTCCGCGCGCGATCGTCTCGTGGCGGCAAGGTGTCCCACTTGAGCTGATCCGCTACGCGGGCGCCAACCGCTTGAAGGTCGAGATCGACTACCGCCCCGCTGAGGGGCACCCAGGACGGCGTCTGGTCGAGCCTTATGAGCTCCGGCGTACCAGCGCAGGGAACCTAGTGCTGCTGGCAGTCAACGGCCAAGGCGAAACCCGCACCTACCGAATCGACCGTATCGCCGCCGTACGCCCAACCAACCAGCCCTTCACCCCGCAATACATCGTGGCCTTCTGAGGCATCCCGCGATAGAAGGTCCAGAACATCGCGGGATGCCAGGGCTTGGGCCTGGAAGCGCCGAGAGACGGCGTCCATCACGAGCGCGGATCAGGCCCCACGCTCGCCGGCAGCCGCCGGCGACGCGAAAGAAGATCTGTCGGACAGACCGGTCCCGCGCAACGCCGGCCAGCTCGACTCCGCGCTCGGCGAGGAGGCCAGTCCCTACTCGTCGTTCTGAGCGCGCCCGGCGCCCCCACGCAGGCAAGTCGCTGCCGGCGGTCGCAGCCTCGATTGGGCTGCAGGCGAAGATGAGCGCAGCGTGGCGCCGGCCAAACGCCGACCGGACGAGGATGATGTGCAGATGTACGCCGAAGAAGAAGCCGATTTTTTCGCATTGCTCATAAGCGCGACGCACGACCTCGCCGTACGCAGCGATGAGCCGGACGATCCTGATGAGAACGTCAAGACGCTGATCAAGGTCGGCCACTCGATCGGGCAGCAGGCGCAGTTCATGTGCGGCGAAACCGAGCGTGACATGGTCGCCGACTGCGCCACGCGGCTGCAGGAGACCGCGCAGGAGCGCGGCGTCTCCTACACCGCAGGCTTCGCCGACCGCGCCGACCCCGACAAGCGCGACGTCCTGGTCAGTTGGCGGGATCTGCAGCTCGCGGAGGCAGCGCACGAGCGGGCCTGCAATCCGGACCCGCAGGAGATCGCGCCGCGCGAGCAGATGCTGAGATTCACGACGCGGCTCGCCCGCATCGCCGGCAGGATCTCGATCGGGAACGAGACCTGGAGACCCCAGACGGACCTGCTGCTGCTCGGCGTCAGGCTCATCAACGCCGCCGGAGAGGAGCTGCCGGACAGGCCGGTTCCGCGAAACGCCGACCAGCTCGATGCGGCACTTGGCGGCAGGAGCACCTACTACACGTTGTGAGGGTGCGGCGCTCATCACAGATCTCGCGAGCGCCGGCACGGCCTAGAAACAATCATTGACTCCCGCTTGACCTTCTCTTTTATGTATGGAAGGGTTCATGCGTCGGCCCGCGCAGGCAGGTTCGCCCTCTTTGGGCGCCCGCTCTGGACGGCGGCCCGGGCTCACCTGATGCCCGGGCGGACGGCGAGCCAACATCGAATCGGGTTGCAGGACCATCGGCGTAAGCGGTGCATACGTGCCGCTGCGCGGACACGTTCGATATCCATACAAGGAGGACGCATGACCAGCAAGCGTAAGGACGTTACACGCCGTGGCGCCTTGCCACGGCTGCTCGCGGCGGTGGCCGCACCTTTGGCGCTGCTCGCACTGGCAGCCCCGGCGCTGGCCACACCGACTGGCGAATATGCGAACTTCGCCAACTGCCCGCTCAGCAACCCGGCGACCGCCGGATGCCTGTATGCGCTGAGCACCAGCGGCGAATTCAAGATCGGCTCTACGGCGGTACCGCTGACCAAAACGGTCACGCTGCAGGGAGGGCTCACAGCACCTAATGCCGAAGACGTCAGCGAAGTGCTCTCAGCGGCGAACGGCAAAACCCTCTCGAAAACGCCGCAGACCGTGCCTGGCGGCCTGTTCAAAATCGTAGCGCCGAGCTGGCTGCCCGGCTTCCTGCAGACACTGTTCAATGAATTCGTCAACAAAGGGCTGACCGGCGTCACCGCCACAACCGAACTCGCCGGCACTGCGAGAGTGGGCCTGCTCGCCTCGATCACGGGCACGGGCACCGCCCTCGAACTGCCGGTGCGGGTACACCTCGAAAACCCGTTCCTGGGCAGCAGCTGCTACGTGGGCTCTTCGTCACACCCGATCACGGTCGACTTCACGACCGGCACGACCAGCCCGCCGCCGCCCAACGAACCGATCACAGGCTCGCCCGGCTCATTCGAAATCCTCAACGAAGGCAACCTGATCCGGGTCAAGAACAACTCGCTGGTGAACAACTCGTTCGCTGCGCCGACCGCTGAAGGATGTGGAGGGATATTCGCCTTCCTCATCGATCCGGCAGTCGACGCAGAGATCGGCCTGCCGTCCGCAGCCGGCCACAACACGGCCATCCTGAACGGCAGCCAGGAAATCGCCGAAGCGCCCGCCGTCAGGGCCAGCGAATAGCCGCCTGCCTCAAGGCGTGTCTGACATGGGGGCCGGCTCCAGCAGCCGGCCCCCATTTTGTCGCTTGGACCGCGCGTTCGGCAAGCACGTTGCGGCGTGCAGCCCACTCAGCGTCGATCCTCCCCCGACCTACTGAGCCAGGCCGGTTTTGGCGGAGTGTGGGCGCCGGGTGAAAACGAGGCCAGCCGCGCCGCTTGAATTCTAGGCCGCTTGGTGCGTGGTCGGTCGTCTGGCCGGGCCGTGAATCTCGCTTGATCAACTTTGGGGATCGAGTGAGGAAAGGAGCGACCTGCCGTTGATTTCGCTGGTCGTGCCGTTGACCGCCCCGAATAGCGGCTTGCCGGCTGCGAGGTTCGAGGTCATGTAGATGACTGCCGGGGAGAGCCCGACCCCGGCCGCGATGAATGGCGGGATGATCGACCGC
>DAHUYQ010000055.1 GCA_027315115.1 Solirubrobacterales bacterium
CCGCCGGCCTCGCCCGCGGCCACGCCGCTCAGCCCAGGCTCTGGCGTGCCGCCCGCTCGGCCGCCGCGCCGTAGGAGCCGCCGAACAGGGCGGCGTGCACCAGCAGCGGCAGAAGCTGGTAGAGCGGCACCCGCCGCCGCCAGCCGTCGGCCAGCGGGCTCGCCTCTTCGTAGGCGTCGAAGATCGACTGCGAGGGCGCGCCGAAGAGGCGCAGCATCGCAAGGTCGATCTCCCTGTGGCCGCCGTATGCGGTCGGGTCGATCAGCCATGGCCTGCCGTGCGCGTCGGCGAGCACGTTGCCGCTCCAGAGATCGCCGTGCAGGCGGGCCGGCGGCTCGGGCGGGCCGCAGAGCTCGGCGATCCGCTCGCAGACGGCCTCGACCGCGCGAGCGCCTGAGCTGGAGATGCCGTCGCGAGCCAGCGCCGCGGCCAGGGCGGGCAGCAGCCTGCGCTCGCTGTAGAACGTCGGCCAGTCCGGCGCCGGGTCGTTTGGAAGCGCGAGCGAGCCGATCACCGACTGCCCGCCCACCGCACCGAGCCCCGGATCGCCGAACTCCGGCGCGCCGGCGGCATGCAGGGCCGCAAGGCCGCTGCCGAGCTCTCGTGCGCCGGCCTGGTCGAGGCTGCCGTGCTCGATCCACTCCAGCGCCAGGTAGTCGGGCCCGACCTCGAGCACCTGCGGGACCTGCAGCGAGCCCGGCTGCGCGAGCCAGCGCAGCGCAGCCGCCTCACGCTCGTACTCCCCCTCGCCGGCATCCGGGCGCGTCTTGACGAACGCCCTCCGGCCGTCGGCCAGCCGCACGCGCCATGCCTGGTTGATGTCGCCGCCGCCGATCTGGACCGCTTCGCCCGCGCCCGGCGGCAGGCTCATCGCTGCGCCGGGTCGGCGAGGCCGAGTGAGTCCAGGACTCCCAGACAGGAGGCGTGCACGAGGTCGAGCACGCGCTCGAAGCCTTCGGGGCCGCCGTAGTAGGGGTCCGGGACCTCCACGCTCTCCGGCTCGGGCTCGAACTCGCGCAGCAGCCTCACCTTCGCGGCGCTCTGCGGATCGGGCGCCAGGCCGCGCAGGTCGCGCTCGTTGGCGCGGTCCATCGCCAGGATCAGGTCGAAGTGCTCGAAGTCCTGCGCCCTGACCTGCCGCGCCGCGCCGGCCAGGCAGACGCCGCGGGCGCGCGCGGCGGCCGTGGCGCGCGCGTCGGGGCTCTCCCCCACGTGCCAGCCGCCGGTGCCGGCGCTGTCGAGCTGGACGCGGTCCTGGAGACCGCGCTCCTCCACCAGCGCCCGCATCACCCCCTCCGCGGTGGGCGAGCGACAGATGTTGCCCAGGCAGACGAACAGGACCCGGAATGGCCGCTGCGGCGCGCCGGCGCTCGCGTCCGTGCCCGCATCCGCGCTCGCGCGGGCGCCGCCGGGCTCGGCGCTCACCGCTTCGCGGGCTCCTCGTCCAGCTCCAGCACCGCCAGGAACGCCTCCTGAGGCACCTCGATCCTCCCCACCTGCTTCATCCGCTTCTTGCCCTCCTTCTGCTTCTCCAGCAGCTTTCGCTTGCGCGTGATGTCGCCGCCGTAGCACTTGGCGATCACGTCCTTGCGGAAGGCCTTCACCGTCTCGCGGGCGATGATGTGCGAGCCGATCGCCGCCTGGATCGGCACGTCGTACTGCTGGCGCGGGATGCGCTTGCGCAGACGTTCGGTCAGCGAGCGGCCAATGTCATATGCCTTGTCACGGTGCACGATCATCGAGAGCGCGTCCACCGGGTCGCCGGCCAGCAGCACGTCGAGCTTGACCAGGTTGGCGGGCTTGACGCCGTGCAGCTCGTAGTCCAGCGAGGCGTAGCCGCGCGTGCGCGACTTGAGCTGGTCGAAGAAGTCGAGCACGATTTCCGCCAGCGGCAGCTCGTATGTGAGCTGCACCCGCTCGGGTGAGAGGTAGTGCATGCCGGCCGGCTCCCCGCGTCGCTCCTGGCAGAGCTCCATCACCGCGCCCACGTACTCGCGCGGGGCGATGATCGAGGCGGTGATGAACGGCTCGCGGATCTCGGCGATCGTGCCGGGGTCGGGCATGTCGGAGGGGTTGTGGACTTCGAGCTCGGCGCCGCCGACGAGGCTGACCTCGAAGCCGACGGAGGGCATCGTCGCCATCAGCTCCAGGTCGTACTCGCGCTCCAGGCGCTCGCGCACGATGTCCATGTGCAAAAGCCCCAGGAAGCCGCAGCGGAAGCCGAAGCCGAGCGCGTCGGAGGTCTCCGGCTCCCAGGAGAGCGCGGCGTCGTTGAGCGAGAGCTTCTCCAGCGCGTCGCGCAGGTCCGGGTAGCGATCGGAGTCGATCGGGAACAGCCCGCAGAAGACCATCGGCTTGACCTCGCGGTAGCCGGGCAGCGGCTCGGTGGCGCCGATCCCAGAGCGCCCGGTCGTCGTGAGCGTGTCTCCCACGCGAAGCTGGGTGACGTCCTTGATTCCGGTGATCAGGTAGCCGACCTCGCCGGCGGCGAGCTGCTTGACGGGCGTCATCTGCGGGCTGAACACGCCGATGTCGTCGATCTCGGCCTGGGTGCCGGCGGCCATCGCCCTGATCGCCTCCCCCTTCTTGAAGACCCCGTCGACGACCCTGATGTAGGCGACCACGCCCCGGTACTGGTCGAACTCGGAGTCGAAGATCAGCGCCCGCGGCGGCGCGTCCGGGTCGCCGGATGGCGGCGGCACCTTGCTGATCAGCTCCTCCAGCACGGCGGGCACGCCCTCCCCGGTCTTGCCGGAGATCGCAAGGATCGACTCGGCCGGCTCGCCGATCAGCTCGGCGACTTCGCCGGCGACTCGCTCCGGTTCGGCGCCCGGCAGGTCGATCTTGTTCAGGCAGGGGATCAGCTCCAGGCTCGCGTCGACCGCCAGGTAGGTGTTGGCGACCGTCTGCGCCTCCACCCCCTGGGAGGCGTCGACCACCAGCAGCGCGCCCTCGCAGGCGGCCAGCGAGCGGGACACCTCGTAGGTGAAGTCGACGTGTCCGGGCGTGTCGATCAGGTGAAGCTGGTAGGTCTCCCCGTCGCTCGCGGTGTAGAAGACCCGCACCGCCTGCGCCTTGATCGTGATCCCGCGCTCGCGCTCGAGATCCATCGAGTCCAGCACCTGCGCGCGCATCGAGCGCGCCTCGACGGCGTGCGTGAGCTCGAGGATGCGATCGGCGAGCGTCGACTTGCCGTGGTCGATGTGGGCGATGATCGAGAAGTTGCGGATCTTGCTCTGGTCCATAAGGCCGCTACAGGGTAGAAGGCGCGGGCACAACGCTCCTAGACCTCTAGCGGCGGAAGCGGCTCAGCAGCAGATCGCGCACCTGGTGGGCCTCCGGGACGCGCATCGCGAACACGGCCCTCGCGTAGACGAAGAGGCCCGTCAGCCCCGCGATGCCGAGCGCGAAGATCTGCGCGATCAGCGAGTGCGATTCGCCGAAGAGGCTGTTCAGCAGGTGCCAGATCGCCCACGACACGACCGCGAGCAGCACAGCCGCGACGGCGATGCGGGCGGTGATCATCGTCGTCTGGGCGCCTTCCAGGCGCCCGTCGAAGCCGGCCCGCAGGCGGCGCAGCATGACGATCGTCATCAGCACGTTGGCGACGATCGTGCCGATGATCAGCCCGGCGATGCCAAGCGGCTTGTAGAGCGCGATGCTGACCACGACGTCTACGGCGATGTTGATCGCCGCGAGCTTGGTCGGAATCCAGGGGCGCTGCACGGCGAAGAAGGTGCGCGTCAGCAGCAGGTTCAGGCCGGCGAACGGCAGGCTGAAGGCGAACCAGAACAGGGCGATCGAGACCAGTTCGGTGGATCGACCGTTGAATTCGCCACGCTGGAACACCAATCGCGTGATCGGCGTCGGCAGCACGAGCATGAACGCGGCCGAGGGGATCAGCAGCAGGTTGATCTGCCGCATCCCGATCCCGAGCGCGCGCCGCATCGCTGCCAGATCCCGCCGGGCCGCCATCCTGCTGAGCGTCGGAAACAAGACCGTCGCGACCGCCACGCTGAACATTCCCTGCGGAAGCATGTAGATGCGAAACGCCTTTTCGATCGCGCTCGGCGCTTCGTTGTTGACAAGCGTGCCGAAGACCGAGTTGACGAGCTGATCGAGGTTGATGATCCCCAGCCCGATCGTGACCGGCAGCATCAGCCTGAAGATCTGGCGGACCCGCGGATCGTGCCAGTCGATGTGGAACTGGAGACGAAAGTCGATCCGGCCAAGCGCGGCGAACGCCATCAGCATCTGCACGATCGTCGCCAGCAGCCAAGCCACCGCGAGCGCATAGAGCTGGTCGCCGTTTTCGGGACCGCCATGGAAGTGGGGCCGCAGCGCCACCAGCAGCACGATGATCACGACGTTCCACACCGCCGGCGCGATCGCCGGGATCGTGAAGTGTTCGTAGGACTGCAGGATGCCGGTCAGCAGGCCCGTCACTCCGAGCAGCAGCACGACCGGGAAGAGCACCTGCGCGAGGCCGGCGGTGAGAGCGTTGAGGTACGGGCCGAACGTCGGGCCGGTGAACAGCGGCATGATCACGCCCGCCAGCAGGATGAAGATCGCAGTCAGCGCGCCCAGGACCAGCGTGATGATCCACATGATGTTCGAGGCCAGCAGGAACGCCTCGCGCCGTCGGCGCTGCTCGAGCAGTTCGGTGAAGACGGGGACGAACGCGGCTGAGAGCGCGGCGCTCGCGAACAGGTTGCTCGCCAGGTTCGGGATCTGGCTTGCCAGCGTGAAGGCCGACATGCGGGCCCTCGTCCCGAAGAACCCGGCGGTGAGGATTTCCCGCCCCAGCCCCGCCACGCGCGAGATCGCCGTGCCGATCGAGAAGATCGCGGTGTTGCGGGCTACGCGGCCGCTGCCGGATCCCTCTCCGCCGCCGGACGAAGCGCCTCGGCGCCCGGCGCCCTCCGGGCGCAGGGGCCGCAGCGGCTCCTCGGGTGCATCGGTCGTGCTCGACAAGGCTCGCTATAGTACGGCGCGGCAACGATGGCGAACATCCATTCACAGAAGAAGCGCATCCTGCGCGCCGAGCGCGAGCGCAGCGAGAACCGGCTCTACACCTCCGCCGTGAAGACCTACTTCCGGCGTCTGGAAGCAGCGGCCGCCGCCGGCGAGGCGGAGACCGCCGAGGCGGAGCTGCGGACGCTCACGAGCACGATCGACAAGGCCGTCAAGAGCGGCGCGCTGCATCGCAACACCGGCGCCCGCAAGAAGGCCCGCGCTGCCCGCATCAGGGCAAGCGTCGCGCAGGCCGCCGGCGCGTCGGCCTAGCGTCCCCCGACCTCGCGTTTCCCGGCCCCATCCGCGGAGGCGGACGCCTGCTCGCCTTCAAGCCCCACCAGCAGCCCGTCGATGCTCTGCGGGTTGTATGCGCGCTTGTAAGCGAGGTAGCCATCCTCCCCCATCGTGCGGATCTTCTTGGCGGTCGAGAGCTCGTGGTGGTCGCGCAGCCCCTCCAGCCGCATCAGCGGCACCCCGTAGCCGCATGAGTCGCTGATCCGCTCGACCTCCACGAGGATGATCGAGCGTCGCGCCTGCGGCAGCGAGGGGTCCTCGAAGCCGGCCTGCTCCAGCAGCGCGGCGAAGCGCGCGTCCTGCGGCAGGATCGCCTCGCCGTGTCCGTGCAGCCGCACGATCCGGGGCGGCCCGTCGAAGGCGCACAGCATGATCACGATCCGCCCGTTCCCGGGCTCGCGCAGGTGGGCGATCGTCTCGGCGCCGCTGCCGCTGATGTCCAGGTAGGCGACCTGGCAGGGCCCGAGCACCCGCAGCGAGCCGATCGGCCCCTTCGGGGAGATGTTCACGTGGCCCTGCGCTGAGAGCGGCGCGCTGCCTACGAAGAACAGCGACTGACGGGCGATCCAGTCACGCAGAGGCTGGCCGATCTCCTGGTAGGTGCGTGCCATCCGCGCCTAAGGCTACGCCCGTGCTCCCGCGATCGATGTGATTGCCAGCACAGCGACGGTTCTCTCGGACAGAGCGGAGGCCGATCGGCGGCCGGCGATCACGCGCGTGCCACCTCGCAGATCCACCTCCAGCTCGGCCAGTCTCTGCAGCCCCTGCCGCAGCCGTTGCGGGTCGGCGCGCCGCACGTCGGCGAGAAAGCGCTCGGCCGCCTTGGGCGGCATCCGCAGCGAGCGGATGATCTCCTTCGCGGGCTCCCCGGCCTGCAGCCGCACCGCGACGGCGAGCGCGTCGCGCAGCCGCGCGGCGATCTGGAAGCTCATCGACTGGATCCGCTCGCCCTGCCCTTCGAGCGCCAGGTAGGTGGCAAGCGCCGCCCCCGCGTCCCCGCCGACGAGCGCGTCTGCGAGCGTGTAGGCGCGCCGCAGCGCCGAGTGCGCCGCACGGCTTTCGACCTGCTCGGCGTCGATCGCGGCCGTCTTGGCCGCGGCCGCCGCGCCGCTGTCGCCGTCGATCAGCACCTCCAGCGCGATCTTCTCCAGCTCGCGCAGCAGCCGCTGCTGGCGCTCGCCCACCTGGCCCACGAGCGCCTTGGCGGCGGCCATGTCGAGCTCCAGGCCGAGCTTGCGGCCCTGCGCGCGCACCCACTGCGGAAGCTCCCACGGCTTCACGTTCGCGTGCGCGACGATCTGCCCGCCGGCGGCCTTCACCGCCGCGTGCAGCGCGGCGGGCGCCTTCGCGCGCGCTTCCTCCCTGGCGAACAACGCGACCGTGGTGTCGGGCGGCATCTGCTTCATCGCCGGCAGGAGATGGCTCTCGACCTCCGCCTGCTTGAAGCGCTCGACGCCGTCGAGGACGATCACGCGCGTGCCGATCGCGAACGTCATCGCGGCCAGCGCGCCGGCGAGCCCCTGCGGCGTGGCGGCGTCGCCTGTCAGGATCTCGATCGAGCTCGCGTCGCCCTGCTGCTGGGCCAGCGCGATCAAGCTCGCCCGCCGCTCGGCCACGCCCCCGTGGTCGTCGCCGTGGATCAGGTAGGCGGGCTTCAGCGCGGGCATCGGCCGAGTCTACGTGCACGACTAGACGGGGCGCCGATGCTCGCGACCGACATCCGCGGCGCGGCCGGCGCAGAAGCGCCTCGACTCGCACTGCGGCAACGCCGATCATCACCCCATGTCATTGACCCAGCCCGCAGGAAAACCCCCGCCTCCGCCGTACAAGTCGCTGTGGCCGACGCCCCATACCCCTTCTGGACCGACGAGGAGCTTGAGGAGCGTCGTCAACGCTCACGTGAGCTGTATGTCGCCCGCTACAAGACCGAGGTGCGCGCCGCCTTCGCGGAGATCGAGCGCGAATGCCGCGGCGAGCTGCGCGCCCTCTTCGAGCTGACCGACGATCTGCGCTGCCTTGGCGACGATCCTGATCTCTTCACGGAGCACCCAGAGCTGCTCACGGCGGCGCGGTTCCTCACCAGGCCTGCGATCAGCGCGGACACGCTGAAGATCGTCGGCCAAGGCAACGGGCCGCTGGCAAGCATCTGTGAGTTCTTGGACCATGACCGCTTCCCGTGGCTCGCTGGCGAGCGCGCCGGCTCGCCGAGCCGAGCCGAGGTCAATCGGGCGCTCGCATTCACCGCACGCATCATGGCCGAGCAGCGCGCGCAGACGCGCAGCCGCACCCAATCCTCGCGCGCGCAGGAGGAGGCGGTGCGCTCCGTGCTGCTCGACTGCGGGCTGACCTACGTGGACTCCAATGATGTGCGGCGGCGCATACGGGAGCTGGGGGACGATCTCAAGCGCGGCCTGACAACAAGCAACTACCAGGAGCTGCTTGGCCGTGGCGAGTTCACGCGCGAGACAGTGCTTGCCGGAGCTCGGTGCGATGTGCCGGTGCGCCTGCCGGACGGCCGATTGTTCCCGATCGAGTGCAAGGTCTCCAACTCCGAGGTCAACTCGACCAAGCGGCTGATCCGCGAGACCCGCGGCAAGCACATCGAGTGGCGCCGCGAATTCGGTGGCGATCTGCTGACCGGAGCGGTGCTGGCCGGCTCGTTCAGCATGATCAACCTCCGCCAGGCCCAGGAGGCCGGCGTGCTGCCGTTCTTCGAGCATGAGCTGGAGACACTCATGGCGTTCATCGAAGCGGGCGCCCACCCACGGTAGCCGCGCTCACGCCGCGCGGGAGAGCGGCGCGGCCAGCGGCCTCACCGGCAGCCGCAGCAGGTCCGCCGGCTCGATCTTGCCGAGCCCGCCGCCGTAGGTGCGACCGAACTCACGCAACAGCCGCGCGTTGGCCTGATCCTCGAGCATCGGGCGCAGCTCGTCAGGGTCGATCCCGTCGCCAGCCCACACGTTCAGCAGCGCCGAGAGGCAGCGGGCTCCAAGCTCATTGCGGACAAAGCGGGCACGCTGACGGGACATGTAGGTCACGAAGAAGTCCGCCGGCGGCACCCGCTCGACGCCGTACCACGGTTTCCGCGTCCTGCAGTTGAAGCGCTCGGTCAAACCGAGTGCCTCTCCGTGTTCGATGTAGCGCAACACGGCGGTGCCCGCCAGCGCGCTCTTGGGCTCGTGGCAGAAGAGCAGCCACGCCCGCGCTCCGGCGTCCTTACGGGCGCGCCAGAACTCACGGGTCAACACCGACCCGTTCTCCGGCAGATCCTTCGAGCCAGCAACGGCCGGGACGAGGAATCTGGGCTCTATGCCCCAACCGTCGACGTCCTCCTGGGTCAGACAGAAGAACGAATTGTCGCCCGTCGCGATGCCACGCCGTACCCGCGCATAGTCTGCGAGCGTCGCCGAGCGGCCCGCAAGCAGCGGCAGGATGCGCTCGGCGCGAGAGGGCAGCAACGCGGTCCACGGCCTCTCCGGCAAGGCCTCGCCCGACTCGATCACAGTCCCGCGTACTCGCACGATCGCGTCGCTGAGCCGAGCCTCGGTCAGCGGCACGCGCCGGCTCACCCGTTCCCGCTTGGTCGCGATCGTGATCGCCGATGTCGTCAGCACACCCTCGAAGGCCAGCTCGTCCATCTCGAGCACGATCAGCTCGTCGATCTCGCACCAGCTAAGCAGCGCTTCCTTCAACGCGTGCCCGTAGCGGACATCGAGAAACTCCGCCGGCGTGATGAACGCCAGACGGCCGCCGAAGCGCAGACGACGAATCGCCTCCAGGAAAAAGTAGACGTAGCTGCCGGACAAGCTGCTCACGCTCACGCCGAACGAGCGCGAGTAGTGCTTGGCGAGCGCCTTCTGTCCACGTGAGAGGTTGTGATGGCGGATGTAGGGCGGATTGGCGATGATCGCGTCGAGCTCATCGACCTCGAACGGCCAGCGATCGAGATCCAAGAAGTCGCCGACCACGACGTCGACCTCGCCGCCCTGCGCCTCAAGCGCGTCCCGCGCGAGCACGACCGCGGCTGGATCGACGTCGCAGCCCAAGCGCGCCGGACCGCAGCCGACGGCACGAAGGAGCACGCCGCCGCCGACCCCCGGGTCGAGGCAGGTCTCGGGGTCGATCTCCAGCACCGCCTCGGCCATCAGCTCGGCGATCGGCTCAGGCGTGAAGAACTGCCCCAGCCGGTAGCGCTTCTCGCGTGAGTTGATCCGCGCGAGCGCCTGCTCAGGCAGCTCCGCCACGGGGCCGCTCAGCAGCGAGGGCATGGGACGGCAGAGGTCGAGGGGGACATCCGCACATCATCCTCAGCGCCCCGGACGGCTGGCGCTTTCGCGCTGTCCGCGTATCCGCCGAACTCCGATCTGACTATCGGACGACCAGGTTGACGAGCTTGCCCGGCACCACGATCTCCTTGACGACCTGCTTGCCGTCGAGGTGGGCGATCACGTTGGGGGCTTTGCGGCAAAGCTCGATCAGCTCCTGCTCGCCGGCCTCCGAGGGCGCCTGCACGCGGTCGCGCAGCTTGCCGTTGACCTGGCAGACCAGCTCGTAGCTTTCGCTTTCCAGGTAGCGGGTGTCCGCCTGCGGCCAGGGCTGCTCCCAGACCCGCTCCCCCGTGAGCATGTCGTAGACCTCCGCGCTGACGTGCGGGGCGAAGGGAAACAGCAGCGAGGCGGCGCTGGACAGCGCGAAGCGCTCGCTCTCCGCGCTTGCGGATTCGCGCAGCCGGTAGCACTCGTTCAGCAGCTCCATCACCGCCGCGATCGCCGTGTTGAACGCGAACCGTCGCAGGTCGCCGCTCACCTTCTCGATCGCCCAGTGTGCCTTGCGCATGAGCTCGAGGTCCGGTCCAGCCGGCGCATGAGCCGGCTGGCCAGGCCGCGCATGCGCGGCCTGGGGAGGCGCCGCATGCGGCGCCTCCTTCCCCCTATCCGCAACCTCGCTGGCGAGACGCCAGAGCCGCGACAGGAACCGGTGCACTCCCTCCACTCCCTCGTCCGACCAATCGGCGTCCTGGTCGGGCGGGCCGATGAAGAGGATGTAGGCGCGCGCGGTGTCCGCCCCGTGGCTCTCCACGATCGCGGCGGGCGGGACCACGTTGCCCTTGGACTTGCTCATCTTCGCCCCGTCCTTGGTGATCATCCCCTGGGTGAAGAGGGCCTTGAAGGGCTCCTGGAAGTCCAGGTGGCCGAGGTCGGCGAGCGCCTTGGTGAAGAAGCGCGCGTACATCAGGTGCAGGATCGCGTGCTCGATCCCGCCGATGTACTGGTCGACCGGCATCCACTGGCGCAGCGCCGCCGGGTCGAACGCCGCCTGGTCGTTGTGCGGGTCGCAGTAGCGCATGAAGTACCAGGAGGAGTCCACGAAGGTGTCCATCGTGTCGGTCTCCCGACGCGCCGGCCCGTCGCAGCTCGGACAGGTCGTGGACAACCAGTCCTCGGCCGCCGCCAGCGGCGATCGGCCCTTCGGGGCGTAGTCCTCGACGTCGGGGAGCTGCACCGGAAGCTGGTCGTCGGGCACGGGCACCATCCCGCAGGAGTCGCAGTGCACGATCGGGATCGGGCAGCCCCAGTAGCGCTGGCGGGAGATCAGCCAGTCGCGCAGGCGGTAGTTGACCGAGGCGTGGCCCTTGCCCTCCCTGTCGAGCCAGGCGACGATCTCGCTCAGCGCCGTGCGGTTGTGCGTGCCGTCGAACTCCGGGTGCGAGTTGACCAGCGGGCCGTCGCCGGTGTAGGGCAGGCCGGGGTGGGCGGGATCTTCGTCATCCCCGCCGTCCTCGGGGGCGCGGTTGCCGGGGCGGCGGGTGGGATCTTCGATCACCCGCTTGATCGGCAGGCCGTGAGCGACGGCGAAGTCGTAGTCGCGCTCGTCGTGGCCGGGGACCGCCATGATCGCGCCGGTGCCGTACTCCATCAGCACGTAGTCGGCGACGTACATCGGGATCCGCTCGCCGTTGACCGGGTTGATCACCGTGCGCCCGAGCGGCACGCCGGTCTTCGGCTTCTCGGCGTCGCCGCGCTGCTCGTTTGACTCGGTCAGCGCGCGGTTGACGTACTCGCGCACCTCCGCCTCGCGGTCGGTGCCTTCCACCAGCCGCAGCACGTCGGGATGCTCTGGCGCCATCACGAAGAAGGTCGCGCCGAAGAGCGTGTCCGGGCGGGTCGTGAAGACCGGGTAGTCCACCGGGTGGGCGGGATCCAGGTCTTCGCAGCGGAAGTTGACCTCGGCGCCCTCGGAACGGCCGATCCAGTTGCGCTGCATCGTCTTGACGTTCTCGGGCCAGTCGATCGTGTCGAGGTCGCGCAGCAGCCGCTCGGCGTAGTCGGTGATACGCAGGAACCACTGAGTGAGCTGGCGCACTTCCACCTCGGCGCCGCAGCGCTCGCAGTGGCCTTCGACCACCTGCTCGTTGGCGAGCACCGTCTGGTCGTTGGGGCACCACTTCACCGCCGCCTCCTTGCGATACGCAAGGCCGGCGCGCAGCAGCTCCAGGAAGATCCACTGCGTCCAGCGGTAGTAGGTCGGTTCGTGGGTGGCAAGCTCGCGCGACCAGTCGATCGAGATCCCCCACGAGCGGAACTGGCGCTGGAAGGAGGCGATCGAGGCGGCCGTCGAGTCCCGCGGATGCTCGCCGGTCCTGATCGCGTGGTTCTCCGCCGGCAGGCCGAAGGCGTCGTAGCCCATCGGGTGCAGGACGCGGTGACCGGTGCGCCGGTGGAAGTGAGCGATCGCGTCTCCGACCGAGTAGGTCTTCAGATGCCCGATGTGCGGCTCGCCGCTCGGGTACGGCAGCATCTCCAGCACGTAGGACTTCACGTCCCGCCCGCCCTGCTCGCCGGCCCCGCGGGCGCGCGCGGCACGGGCGGGGTCTTCGTTGACCACCTCCCAGGTGCGCTCGGTGGCCCACACGCGCTGCCAGCGCGGCTCGATCTCACTCGGGTCGTAGCGCTTCTCGCTCATCAGAGTGGGCAGGTTACCGGGCGGGCTTCGATGGATCGCTCGACGCGATGCCGATTACGATGGGTGCGTGGAATCGGCAGAGACCTCCGCGCGGGTGAAACAGATCATCGATGCGGCCGAGGCGAGCGCGCAGCGGATGCTCGCGGACGCCGAGGAGCGGGTCGGCGCGCGCCTGCGGGAGGCCGACCGGGCCGCCGAGATCAGGGTCGCCGCGGCCGAAGATGAGGCGCGGGAGGCGATCGAGCGCGCGGGCACGCAGGCGCAGGCTCTGCACAGCGAGGCGCAGGCGCGGGCGAGCGAGACCCGGCGCCAGGCGCAGGAGCAGGCCCACGCCGCCCAGCAGGCGCTCGCCGAGGCGCGCCGGCAGGCGCAGGAGATCCTCGACGATGCGCGCGCCGAGGCGGCGACCGAGCTGGATGGGGCGCGCGAGCGCGCGGACGTGACGCTCTCAGACGCCCGCGCTGAGGCCGAGTCGCTGCTCGGCGCCGCGCGGGAGGAGGCCGAGCGCGTGCTCGGCGCCGCGCGCGAGCGGGCCGGCTCCACCACCGACGCCGCCGCTGGGGATGCCGAGGCGACCCGCGCGTCGGCACGCTCGGAGGGCGAGCAGATCCTCGCGATCTCCCGCCGCGAGGCCGGCCAGGTCCGCCAGAGCGCCGAGGAGCAAGCCCAGCGCAAGCTCGCCGACGCTCAGCAGCAGGCGCAGCGGCTGGTCGAGGAGGCCGCCGCGCACGCGCAGGGACTGCGAGAGCAGGCCGAGCAGGAGACCCAGGCCGCGCTCCAGGAGCGATCGGCCGAGCTTGCGCGGATTCAGGCGGAGGCCGAGGAGCACGCCAGGAAGGTGCGGTCGCGGGCGCGCCAGCAGGCCCAGGAGATCGTCTCCGAGGCGCACGGCGTGGCCCAGGAAGTGCTGCGCGACGGCAGCGTCATCTCGCGCAACCTGCGCGAGCTCTCCTCCTCCCTGCGCAACAACGCCGAGCGGCTGATCAACGACGTCAAGCTCACGCATGCCAGCATGACCGCGCGACTGGACCAGGTGATGGTCGATAGTCGCGAGGCCGAGCCGCTCGGGGGGCGCGAGCGGGGCGGCGACGCCGGGCGCGCCCGATCGCCGCGGGAGGCTCGCGACGAGCAGGGCGAGGCGCCCGGAGAGGACGGCGATCTCGACGTGCCCGAGTTCCTGCCGCGGCAGTAGGGGGCGGGGGTGCGCTGGACCGCGCCGATCGCGCGGGGCGCCGATTCGCGGGGCGGTGCGGAGGTCGCGGCGCACTTGTAACACTCCTGTCACACAAGCCACCCTCGTGTTACGTTCGGCTCGCGATACTGGCGGCATGCGGGACCTGACGCCAAGCCAGAAGGGCGCCGTTGCGGAGGCCGAAATCGCGGCAGCCGCAACACGACTCGGCCTCGTGGTGCTGCGCCCGCTCTGCGACGGCTCGCGCTACGACCTCGGCATAGACGTCGGAAGCCGTGTGCTGCGCGTCCAATGCAAGTGGGCCGCCCGCACAGGCGACGTGCTCGCGGTGCGCTCCAGGACCTGCCGGCGTGCGTCCAACGGCTATGTACGCACCACCTACTCCGGCGCAGAGATCGATGCGCTCGCGGTCTATTCCGCAGACACCGACTGCTGCTACCTGCTGCCAATCGCAGATGTCGAGCACCTTTCGACGATCAGCCTTCGCCTGGCGCCCACCGGCAACAAGCAGGCGTCCGGCGTGCGTTGGGCGAGCGACTACGAGCTTGCCCGCACGATCGAGCGACTCATCAGGGACCGGCCGTAGCAGCGAGCCTGCGACACCCTGCCCAGCGTCAAACCCGATACGATGATGGCCTCGGGGCTATAGCTCAGCTGGGAGAGCGCTAGCGTGGCACGCTAGAGGTCGCCGGTTCGATCCCGGCTAGCTCCACCTCCTCCTTCTGCCTGTGTCGGCGCCACTTCCGCTCGTCAGGGAAACGTTCTGTCCTTCAGGCTGACCTGAGTAGTCAACCCCACACTGAGTGCTGCTTCGACACCCACGCCGGGCGCCGCGGCTTCATGGCCCTGGCAATCTCGGCGTCGTTGGCCCGGTGCCGCTCGAACCGCGGAGCTCGTTCCGGCCGCGACTGGCGCGCCTGGCGCGCCTTCCTCGGTCACCGTGCCGTGCAGCTCGGAGTCCTCGGGCCGGCTGGGCGTCGTCGACACCGCCGACGACGACACCCAGCAGCGCAGCGGAGGGTTGATGGATGGGCAAACGGCGCTCTGCGGGAGCTCGTAGCGGCTGGTGAGCCGGGAGGCGAGGACCGGCGGACCTCGCCTCGTGGCCGTGCGAAGATCAGGAGGCGGCCGAGTCCCGATCGCGCCCTTCGACGGCGGCGGTGTAGCCCTCGAGCCCGGCCCAGCCTTGGCCGACGGCGTCGCGCATGCCCTCCCAGCCCTCGCCGTGACGGTCGAGGCAGCGGTGTTCGAGGACCACACGGGTCCGGTCGGGTCCCTCGGCAACGAAGGTGACGGCCACCTCGCTGGTCTTCTGGAGGTCGGTCTCCAGCTCCCAGCGGGTGTTGATGTCCCAACTGAAGACGAAGAGGGTGGGCGGCTCGTAGGCGAGGACGCGAGACCATTGGCACTCAGAGCCGTCGGTGTGGCGATCAAAGATGCGGCCGCCGACGTGGCGTTCGACGACCATCTCGGCCAACGGTGCGTCACCGAGGTGATGGTCGGGATCCCACCAGCTTTCCATCTCCTCGGTGAAGACCTTGAAGGCGCGCTCGATGGGCACCTTGACGAGAGTCTCCGTGCGCACCGCTGTCATCGTGTCCGTGTTCATCGATCCTCCTTGTCACCCGCTTCGGCCACGGCCTTGAAGGCCCGCAGAGAGCGGCTCCAGAACCCGTCGAGGTAAGAACGCAGCTCCGCGATCCCCTCCGGGTGCAGTTTGTAGATGCGGCGCGCGCCGACCGCTTCGTCCTCGACCAGGCCCGCTTCCTTCAGCACGCGCAGGTGCTGCGACACAGCCGGACGACTGACCGGCACCTGCGCCGCCAGCTCGCCGACGGCCCTCGGCCGCTCCGCGACCAGCTCGAAGACTTCGCGCCGAGTCGCGTCGCTGAGGGCGGTGAAGGCCTGTCCAATAGAAGGTGAGTTAGTCATTGCTTACCGTAAGTCGAAGCTTACCAGAGGACTGGTAGCTCTGGGCTGCTCGATCCCACAGCGGCGATCGCACCACACGGATAGAGCCGGAAGCGGCCAGCCACGCGGCAGGCCCCACCGCGTCGACGCGGTGGGGCTGGCGCTGGCCCTTGAGCGCAGCAGCAGGGTGTTCGTCCCGTTCGCCCTCTTGCTCTTGACCCTGGCCTGGTCGGGAGGGCGCGATCCTCGCCGGAACATCTAACCAAGCCTTGCGGGGATTCGGTTGGGGCGACCGTGAAGGAGCGGGCGGGCGAGCTCAGGTGAGCGCCGGTTCGAGCCCGGCCGCCGCAGCCGACAGGGTTGACGCAGATCGAAGTGCGACGATCAATGGATGGCACGCGACGGAGACCAGCTCTTCAACCCGCTGACCGGAGAGCGAATCGTCTTCCGCACGACCGCTTCCGAAACGGGCGGCGCGC
This sequence comes from Solirubrobacterales bacterium, assembly GCA_027315115.1. GTDB lineage: Bacteria > Actinomycetota > Thermoleophilia > Solirubrobacterales > Solirubrobacteraceae > Palsa-744. Next base: position 15,856 of record DAHUYQ010000055.1, read on the forward strand.
TGCTGGAGATGGACGCATTCTGGGCCGGAGCCGGGCGTCGCGCCGTCGAGCACGTCCATCCCGAGATGCAGGAGCGCTGGGAGGTGATCGCCGGCCACGCGCGCTTCCGCATCGACGGAGTCGAGCGGACCGCGGGGCGCGGCGAGATGGTCGTCGCCGCGCCGGGCACAGCCCATGAGGCGTGGAACCCCGCGGCAGAGCCGGCGCACGTGCGCATCCAGATGCGCCCGGCGCTCGACTGGGCGTCGTTCGTCGAGCGCCTGTTCGCGATCTCATCCGAGGCCCACGAGAGCGGACGGACAGCCCCCGATCCTCGACTGCTGCGTGAGCTACTGCGCCAATTTCGCAGGGAGATCATGCTGGCGCCGAAAGGGACCGCGGAGGCTGCCGCGGGGTTGGCCTGAGCCATCGGCCGCCCCCTGACCGGCGCTCGGTCGCCGCGCTACGCGCCGCTCTTGCGGGCCCTGGGGTGAAAGAGCCGGCCCGCAGCCGAGAGCGCGCCGAGGAGCGCCCGCTCGTAGAGACCGCTGCCCCAGCCGGCAAGCCGTTCGGTCTGCCGGCGGGGCGCCGTCACGACGAGCGCCGCGAAGATGCCGACGCCGATGGCGCCGAGGATGTCGGTTGGCCAGTGAACGCCCACCATCACGCGGGCCACGCCGATCAGCAGGGCGACGGTCAGAGCCACCGCCGCCATGCGGTAGCGACGGAAGATCAGCAGCGCGGCCCCCAACGCAACCGCGCCCGTGACGTGGTCTGAGGGGAAGGAGGCGTCGGCGGGATGAGCGATCAGCTTGTGAAAGTGGTTCAGTACCACGAACGGTCGCTGCCGATCCCAGATCTGGCCGATGACCTGCACGATCAACAGCCCGAGGACCGTCGCAAGCGCACCCGCGAAGATCGCCGCGCGAGCGCGCTCGCCCAGCAGCCAGCCATGCGGCGTGCGTATGAGCCACAGCAGCGCGAAGCCGCCGATCAAGATGAAGACGGCGTCCTGAGCAAAGAACCTGGCGACATCTCCGACCCAGACGTGTTCGTAGGCGAAATCGTTGAGAGCGTGATAGACGCTCGTGTCCACACACCCCATTGTCAAAGACGTGTGAAGGTCTTGTCAAGGTCTGCACGGCCTCGTGGCGCGGCTGTGTTCGCACGCCCGGGTGGCGCCCCTCACGGCGGAGCTAAAATGGAGGCAACCTCCGCAACCATCCCGGCCGGAGGCCCGCTGCGATGACCACGACCGAGGCAACCGAGCAGAGGACCCTGGCGCGGCCCAAGCGGGCCGATGCGCTGCGCAACCACGACAAGGTGCTGGCCGCCGCGCGAGAGGCCTTCGCGGAGGGCGGCGAGTCGACCTCGCTGGAGGCGATCGCACGCCGCGCGGGCGTCGGCATCGGCACGCTCTACCGCCACTTCCCCACCCGCCAAGCGCTGCTGGAGGCGCTCTACCTCGACGAGGTCGAGGAGGTCTCCCGCTCAGCGCAGGAACTGACGGACGGCGACCCCTGGGAGGCGCTGACCATGTGGTTTCAGCGCCTCATCGGCTACTTGGCCACCAAGCAGGCGCTCGCGCACGACCTGGTCAACTACCTCGGCCAGGACGCCGCGCTCTTCCAGACCTGCCGCGCCTCGCTCTTCGCGGCCGGCGAGCCGTTGCTGCGGCGCGCCCAGGAGGCCGGCGTCGTGCGCCCGGACGTGAACATCGCGCAGGTGATGCAGATGGTGATCGCGATCGGCAAGACGCCCTCCGGCGCCCCCGGCGAGACCGAGCACCTGGTCCGCATCGCCCTGGACGGCCTGCGCTACCAGGCGCAGGGCTAGACCGGCCGGCCGCTCGACCCGGACCCGCGCACGCGCGTCAGCCGAGCCCCAGCAGGCGCATCGAGACGACGTCCGCGACGGCGAGCAGCGCCCTCAGCGGCCAGATGAGCACGCTCACCAGCAGCCCGCGCAGAGGGCTTCGCCTGGCAGCCAGCGCCGGTCCGACCGCGCTGACGAAGACGCCGATGCCGGTCAGCGGCCGGATCATCACCACCACCTCGGAGATCATCCCCCCCGCGTCGTAGCGCAGCAGGTCGCTGCCTTCGATCCGGTGGCCGGCCAGCTCTCCCGTCCAGTAGAACGCATGAGAGGCGCCGTCGCGCAGCTCGCCCGTCACATCCACCGCGCCGAAGGCTTCGAAGAGCACGCCGTAAACCTCACGCGCCGCCGCGCGCCCGGTGAACGGCGCCCCCAGCACCGGCGAGCGCAGCACCACGTCCGGCGCGAGCGCCTGCATCCAGGCGTCCAGGTCACGGGTGCGCCAAGCCGTGTGGAAGGGATGCTCGCCGATCACAGACCAATTGTGACGGCTGCGCGCCACCGGAGCGCACCCTGCCGCAGCTCAGCGTCGAGGGCGGGCAGTACTTCGCCGCGCAGCAGAGCGACGGGGCGTAGCCTCCTACGCCCGTGTCCCCAGTCCCGGGACTGGGGACAGCCGCCAAGCCCGCCGCCGCGAGCCCGCAGCGAACTACGCCGAGGCAGCCGCCGTCGCGTCGATTTCCAGGCGGATGTAGGCGATCTCGGGCTGCGGGCCGAGCGCCGCGTGCACCTCGTCGATGTAACGCTCGCGCAGATCCTGCGGCAGGCGCAGCAGGTGGGCGCTCAGCGCGTTGACCTTCAGCCACGTGCGAATGTCGTCTTCGTATGGCACCGGGCGAGGCACCAGGTCGGTTCGCACGTCGGTGAACCCGGCGGCGCGCAGGCGCCGCGTCGTCTCCTCCGTGCCCGCGTAGTTCCAGGGCGAGAAGCCCTGCAGGTAGGAGGCGAACGGCTCCGTCGCTCCCACCTGCAGAGTCGCGTCGAGCAGCTCCGGCGTGTTCCCCTGCCCGCCGCACTGAGCCACGAGGCGACCGCCGGGGGCCAGCACGCCGCGCAGGCGGGCGAACAGCAGATCGTGATCGGCGATCCAGTGAAAGACGGCGTTGGAGAAGACGGCATCCACGCGCCGCCCGCCGAGATCCAGCTCGGTGAGATCGCAGACGATCAGCTCCACGCTCGCACCCAGGCGCTGCCTGGCAGCCGCGATCATCCCGGCCGAGCCGTCCACGCCGATCACGTGCCCGCGCGGCAGCCGCTGCGCCAACGCCTGGGTGACCCTGCCGGAGCCGCAGCCGGCGTCCAGGACGGTCTCCTGCCCGTTCAGCAAGAGACGATCGAGCACCGCCAGGCCGTTTCGCTCCAGCGGCGCCGATATGCGGTCATAGGTCGCTCCGTCCCATTCGTGCGGCGGCATGGGTGGTACGTTATCACATACGATCGTTTGTTATCGCATGGACGACGTGACGCGTGCCGCCGCCCACCGGCGCCGCGCGCGTCTCGCGTGCGATCATCGCGAAAGCAACGCGATCCGATCAGGAGGCAGCGCCATGACAACGCTCACCGGGCCGATCACCGGAGTCGACTTCGTCTCGATCCCCACCCACGACCTCGACGCAGCCGTCGAGTTCTACGGCAGCACCCTGGGGATGCCCCGCTCGATGTACCGCAAGGACCGTAACTTCGCGGAGTTCGAGACCGGCAACCTCACGCTCAGCATCATCGACGCCGAGGCGATGGGCCTCGAGCACCACCCCACCAGCAACCTCGCCCTGCACGTCGACGACGTGCAAGAGACGCGCAGCCTGCTGGAAGGGCGCGGCGTCCAGTTCCAGGGAGACACGTTCGACACGGGCGTCTGCCACATGGCCTTCTTCGCCGACCCGGACGGCAACGTGCTGATGCTGCATCACAAATACGTCCCGCGCACCCCCGAAAACGCATGATCGCCAAGATCCTCTTCGCCCCCTTCGCCATGATCGGCGGCCTCATCGCCGGCGTGCTCGGCAAGCGCGTCTTCAAGGCTGCCTGGGGCGTGATCGATGATCGCGATCCGCCGCGGGCCAACGAGAGCCAGGCGCGATGGAGCCGGGTCGTGATCGCGCTGGCGCTGCAGGGCGCGATCTTCACCGCCAGCCGCGGCGTCGTGGACCGCATGCTGCGCAAGGGCTTCGCCCACCTCACCGGCTACTGGCCCGGCGAGCGGCGGGCCGGACGCTCCTGACGCACCGCAGTCGCGGCGGATGGCGCCCGACGCCAGCGCCGCTCAGGCGCTTGTCAGCCACGGCTCGCGCCAGGGCCCGTGGCCGCTGGTCAGCGTCTCGGCGCGCGCCGGGCCCCAGCTCCCGGGGGCGTAGCGCTCGACGCGCGGCGGTTGCTCCAGCAACGGCTGGACCACGCGCCAGGTCTCTTCGATGCTGTCCTGGCGCGCGAACTGGGTGCTGTCTCCCTGCATCGCGGCGTGCAGCAGCACCTCGTATGGCGCGGGCACCTCGCCGTCATGGCTGGAGAGCTCCATGTCCAGCTCGATTTCGCGTGGGTGAGGCGATCCCGCGCGGCGCGCGTCGAGCACGATCCGCACGCCTGTGGCGGGGTCGATCTTGACCACCATCTGGCTTGGCTGCGGGCGCCGGTGGCCTTCGGGCAGGAACCCGAGCCGCGGGGGATGCTTGAACACCAGCCGCATCTCTGTCTGGGTGACCGGCATGCGCTTGCCGGTGCGAATGAAGAAAGGCACTCCCGCCCAGCGCCAATTGTCTATTTCCAGGCGCAGGGCCGCGAACGTCTCGGTCTCCGAGTCGTCCGCCACGCCGTCGATGTCGAGGTAGCCCTCGTACTGGCCGCGTACGTAGCGGGCCGGGTCGGCGTCGCGCATCGCCCGGAAGACGTCGAGCTTGGCGTTCTTGATCGAGGTCGGGTCTCCCCCGGCGGGCGGCTCCATCGCGGCGGCCGCGAGCGTCTGCATCAGGTGGTTGACGACCACGTCGCGCAGCGCGCCGACGGGATCGTAGAAGCGCCCGCGGTCCTCGACGCCGAACTCCTCGGCCATCGTGATCTGCACGCACTCGACGTTCTGGCGGTTCCAGACCGGCTCGATCATCGCGTTGGCGAAGCGCAGGTAGAGGATCTCTTCAAGGCCCATCTTGCCGAGGAAGTGGTCGATCCGGTAGATCTGGGACTCCTGCAGGAAGCGGTGCAGGTCCGCGGCCAGCTCGCGTGCGGAGGCGAGGTCGTGGCCGAAGGGCTTCTCCACCACCACGCGCGCCTGCGCGGGCAGCAGCTCGGCCTTCGAGAGACCTTCGACCACCGTCGCGAAGAGGCTGGGCGGCACCTCCAGGTAGTAGACCGGCGTCCGCGCCTGCCCGACCTGCTCCGCGATGCGCTGGAAGGTCTCCTGCTCGCCGAAGTCGCCACTCACATATGAGAGCCTGGCCGCCAGACGGTCGAACACCGAGCGCTGGATCTTCTCGCCGGTCGCCTCGATCGCTTCGTGGGCATGCGTGCGCAGGCGCTCCACGTCCCAGTCGTCAACCGCTACGCCGACGATCGGACAGTCCAGGAGACCGCGACGCTCCAGGCGGTAAAGGGAGCGCAGCGTCATCTTGCGCGCAAGGTCGCCCGTGATGCCGAAGATCACGAGCACGTCGGCGGCGCTGGCTGCGTCGGGGTTCGCTGCGGCCACGGCAGCAGGCAGCATATGGGCTTTGCGGCGGCGCCGCGCCGCGCGCGACGGCGCACGCCGTGCCGCCCCCGACGTGACTCAGATCTCCTCCGGCACCATCTCGATCGCGCCGCAGGGACACTCCGTCACGCACATGCCGCAGCCCTTGCAGTAGTCCAGGTCGAAGGCGTAGGGCTCGCCGTCGGGCCCCGGCTTCAGCACGGCGTTGTCGGGACAGACCCCGAAGCAGTTGTCGCAGGAGAAGCAGTTTCCGCAGGAGAGGCAGCGCCTGGCCTCGAACAGCGCGGAGGACTCGTCCAACCCCTTGACCACCTCCTCGAAGGTGCTCTGGCGGCGCACGTCGGCCAGCAGCGGCCGGACCGTGCGCGGCGCGTCGGTGTAGTACCAGGGGTTGATGTGCTCGAAGGTCGCAAGCTGCGCCTCCTGCTCGGCACGCGGCTCGATGCCGCGCAGCCACCCGTCGATGCAGCGCGCCGCCGCGGCGCCGTGGCCGATCGCGACCGCCACGTTGCGCTCCGCGGGAACCATGTCGCCGCCCGCGAAGACTCCAGGGGCGCCGGTCATCATCCACTCGTCGACCTTGACGACGTGGTCTTGGACCTCCACCCCGGGCACCCCTGAGAGCAGCGCGAGATCCGCGTCCTGGCCGATGGCGAGCACGAGCGCGTCGGCGTCGAGCTCCTCGTAGCGACCGGTCGGCTGCGGGAAGCCGTCCCCGTCCAGCTCCATCGCCTCTAGGCGCAGATGCCCGCCCTCGGCTGCGGCGATCGTGCTCAGCCAACGAAACGCGATCCCCTCCTCCTGCGCCTGTCGCAGCTCCTCTGGATGCGCGGGCATCCGCTCGCGGGTGCGGCGGTAGACGACCACCGGCTCCTGCGGCGAGAGTCGTCGCGCGGTGCGGGCGGCGTCCAGGGCGGTGTCGCCGCCGCCGTAGACGACCACCCGGCCGAGTTGCGGCCTGGCGCCCGCCTCCACATCCTGGAGCAGGTCCAGCGCGTTGATCACGTGGGCTGCGGTTCCGCCCGGTATCTCGGTGTGCCTGGCCACGTGCGCGCCGAGCGCCAGGAACGCGGCGTCATAGCCGCCCTCCCGCATCGCCTCCTGCAGGTCGCTCACCCGCTGCTCGCAGCGCAGCTCCACCCCGAGCGCGAGGATCCGCTCGATCTCCGCGTCCAGCACGTCGCGGGGCAGCCTGTAGGCGGGTATCCCGTAGCGCATCATCCCGCCGGGCTTGCCGGCCTGCTCGCACAGCGTGACGTGATGTCCGCGCAGCGCCAGATGGTAGGCGGCGGAGAGCCCAGAGGGACCGGCGCCGACGATCAGCACCCGGCGGCCGCTGGCGGGCTGCGGCTGCGGGAGCTCCCAGCCGTGCCGGATGCCCTCGTCGCCGAGGAAGCGCTCGACCGCGTTGATGCCGACCGCCTCGTCGATCTGCACGCGGTTGCACGCGCTCTCGCAGGGGTGGTAGCAGACGCACCCCATGATCGCCGGGAACGGATTGTCGGCGACGAGCAGCCGCCAGGCCCGCTCGTACCCCTCCCCGCCCGCCTCGGCCTCGTAGAGCCATCCCTGAATGTCCTCGCGCGCCGGGCAGCCGTGGTTGCACGGCGGCATCCGGCGCACGTAGACGGGACGCTCGGTGCGCCAGTCGCCGGTGCGGTTGGCCAGGCTGGAGCCGACGTCCAGCGTGATCGCGAACGGGCGCGGGCGGCTCACGGCCCGCGCTCCCCGTCGGCGAGGACATGAAGCAGATCGCCCTCCCGCGGCTCGGCCTCGGCAAGCAGCCCGAAGCGCTGCACGTTGCGGTCGGCTTGCGCCTGCAGCGCGGCCACCAGGTCGGGACGCCCGCCGTCGGCGAACAGGTGCGCGTAGCGACGCTGAGGACGCAGGTACTCCTCCACCGGCAGCTTGCGCCGGATCTGGGAGACGGCGGCAAGGCGCCCGTGCAGGGCCTCGAAGACCGGGAAGAGACCCGTCTCCTTGGCCAGGCGCGCGATCCGGATGGTCTGCGCGGGGTCCGATCCCCAGCCCAGCGGGCAGGGCACCAGCACGTGCAGGTAACGCGGCCCGCGGAAGCTCATCGCGCGGATCACCTTCGCCTCCAGGTCGCGCAGCTCGGCGACGGTCGCGGTGGCGACATACGGGATCTCGTGCGCCATCGCGATCAGCGGCGCGCTCTTGCCCTGACCGAGCTCGTTGCCGGGATGGCCGCCGAGCGGCTCGGTCGTGGCGGTGCGCGCCGCCGGCGGCGTGGCGGCCGAGCGCTGCACGCCGGTGTTCATGTACGCCTGGTTGTCGTAGCAGACGTAGAGCACGTCGTCGCCGCGCTCGAACATCCCCGACAGGCAGGCCATGCCGATGTCCACGGTGCCTCCGTCGCCGCCCTGGCCGACGACGCGCACCTCGCTTGCGCGGCCCTTGGCGCGCAGCGCGGCGGCGACCCCGGAGGCCACGGCCGGGGCGTTGCCGAACAGCGAATGGATCCACGGCAGCCGCCAAGACGACTCCGGGTAGGGCGTCGAGAAGACCTCCAGGCATCCCGTCGCGTTCGCTGCGATCACCTGGCCACCCGTGGCGCGCATCGCCGCGTCGAGCACGTAGCGGGCGCCGAGCGCCTCGCCGCATCCCTGACAGGCTCGGTGGCCCTTGGTGATCGCGTTGGCGCGGGACTCGCCGGCCTGCACGGTGCGCTGCTCCTCGGCCAGCAGCCGACCGCCGACCGCGAGGGTGCCGGTCTGGTAGAAACGCTCGCGCTGCTCGGGCGGCCGGCTCATACGGGCCCCGCCATCACCATGCGCAGATCGCGCAGGATGCTCTCGGCGTGCGGTCCCGACACGCCTTTGCGGGCGCGCTCCAGCTCGCGCTCCACGACCTCGGCCCGCAAGTCCAGGAAGTACAGCTCCTCCAGATCGCCGGCCAGCGCGCGGCGCAGCAGCCCACGCAGGGAGCGGCGCGTGATCGCCCTGCCGCCGAGCCCGGCGATCACCGTGTGCAGGCGCGGGCGCCCCTGGTCCTGCACCCGCGCTGGATCCGGCGCTCGCGCTGGATCCGGCGCTCGCGCTCGATCCGGGGCTCGCGCTCGATCCGGCCCGCCCGCCTGGTCCGGCGCCAGCGCAAGCGCGGCGCGCACGTTGTCGGTGACGATCCCGCCCGCCCCCACCGCGAAGGCGCGCTCCAGCACGATCACGCGCTCCGCGTCGCCGATCGCCTGCGCAAGCTCCTGACGCGGGAACGGCCGGAAGGTCTTCAGGCGCACGGCGCCGATCGCGGCGCCCTGCTGCTCGCGCAGCTCGTCGATCGTCTCTTCGAGCGTGCCGAGCACCGATCCGAGCGCCACCACGATCGTGTCGGCGTCATCGCAGCGATAGCGATCCAGCAGCCCGCCCGACGGCCGGCCGGTGATCTGCTCGTACTCGCCCACGATCCGCGGAATCGCGTCGAGCGCCTGCATATGCTTGGCGTGCGCGAGCACGCGCACCTCGGTGAACGCCTCCGGCCCGACCATCGCGCCGATCGTGACCGGGTCGGCAGGGTCCAGAAGCTGCAGCGGGGCAAACGCTGGCAGGAAGGCGTCGACCTGCTCCTGGCTTGGCACCTCCAACGGCTCGACTGCGTGGGTGAGCACGAACCCGTCCATGCAGACCATCACCGGCAGCGAGAGCTCCTCGGCGACCCGGAACGCCTGCACGTGCATGTCCAGCGCCTCCTGGTTGTCGGCCGCATAGAGCTGCACCCAGCCACAGTCGCGCATCGCCATTGAGTCGCTCTGGTCGTTCCAGATGTTGATCGGCGCGCCGATCGCCCGGTTGCCGACGGTCATCACGATCGGCAGCCCGAGACCCGATGCGTTGAACAGCGCCTCTGCCATATAGAGCAGGCCCTGGCTCGCGGTGGCGGTGTACGCGCGCGCCCCGGCCGCGCATGCCCCGATCGCCACCGACATCGCCGCCAGCTCGGACTCGACGTTGACGAACTCGCACGGCGCGAGCGCGCCCGCCCGCACCATCCGCGAGAGCGCCTCCACGATGTGCGTCTGGGGAGTGATCGGGTAGGCGCAGATCACCTCGGGGCGGCATCTGGCCACCGCCTGCGCGACCGCCTGCGAACCCTCGATCTGCTCACGCATGGGCCAGCTCCGCGACCTGGGCGGCAGCCTGGCGCGCGGCGGCGATGTTGCCCTCCGCGGCTGTGCCCGAGAAGCGCTCCCTCACCACGGCCTCCAGCGAGCCCAGCGAGATCAGCGCGCTCAGGCGCGCAAGCGCTCCCAGCAGCGCGACGTTCGGGATCGGCCGTCCCAGGCAGGCTCGCGCGATCTCGCTGGCCGGCACAGAGACCACGCGCTCGGGATGGTGGCGCTCGTGCAGCTCCTGCAGGCCAAGCTCGCCGATCGTGTGCATGGAGTTGATCAGCATGTAGCCATCGCCTGCCAGCCCGCCGAACACATCGACGTGGTGCAGCAGCGTCGGGTCCGCCACCACCACCGCGTCCGGCTCGGCGATCGGCTCGCGCAGCCTGATCGGCCGCGTGTCCACGCGACAGAAGGCGAGCACCGGCGCTCCCATCCGCTCCGAGCCGAACGACGGGAACGCCTGCGCCTGAAGCCCCTCCACGAAGGCGGCCGCCGACAGCAGCTCGGCGGCAGTGACCACGCCCTGCCCGCCGCGTCCGTGGATGCGCACCGAGAACACGATGCGACGCTACGCCCGGCCCGGCGGCGCTCCATCCGCCGGCCCCCGCGCGCTCCTACCGTAGTTGGCCGCAGCGGCTGGGTATGCCGCGGCTCAGAGTCGCTCCGCGTGCCAGCAGTAGGCGACCATCGGCATCTCGATGCCGGCGGGGTCGTCGAGCCGCTTGGACATCGCGCGCGCGTCGGCGGCCTGGGTCATGAGCGCGTCCCCATCGCTGCACATCCAACACGATCATCGCCGCGATCGCGCCGCGCAGCGGGATCGAGCCGGTCGTGGCGATAACCTCGACATCGCACGGGAGGTGCAATCTGAGATGAACGTGGGAAGCCCTCCGGAGTTGACGATCGATACAGGCTCACGGTCTGCGAGAGCCGGCGCGCGCGGGACGCGCCGGGGCCTGATCGTGGTCGCGGTCGTGCTGACCGCGACGCTGCCGGCCGCATGCGGCGGGTCGAGCAAACCGGGCGCCGGCTCCACCGGCGCGAGCAGCATGAGCACGAGCACCACCGTCAGCACGAGCACGAGCGGCGCCGTGACCGGCTCGGAAACCGCTCCCGGCATGGTGCGAGCCACAGCCGGCGCGGTGACCGCCACGATGCACGCAAGCTCGCACAGCCCGCGCGTCAACGTCCCCTGGCCGGTGGCCTTCGTGGTCACCAAGGGGGGCGCGCCGGCTCAGGCCAAAGTCGTCTACGAGTACATGTTCGGGGGATCGGTCGTGGCCAAACGCTCCAACTACACGTTCACGGGCCGCTTCGACGATCACTTCATATGGCCGGGCTCGGCGGTCGGGTATCCGCTCACGTTCCGGGCAGTGATCTCCGCCGGCGGCCAGACGCTGTTCCTCGACTACCCGGTCAAAGTCGTCCGCTAGCGACATGAGCGACTCCGGCGCCGAGGTCGTTGTCGAGCATGTCCACAAGCGCTTCGGTCAGGTCACCGCACTGCAGGACGTCTCGCTGCGAGTCGCCTCCGGCGAAGTGGTGGGCATCGCGGGGCGTTCGGGCTCTGGCAAGAGCACTCTGCTGGCGCTGATCGGCGGCCTGGAAGCCCCCGACAGCGGCGATGTCCTGATCGACGGCGAGCCGATCTGGCGGCGACGCCATACCGCGCACGTGCGTCGGGAGATCGTCGGCTTCGTCTTCCAGCGCCACCTGCTGCTGGAGTCGCTGAGCGCGCTCGCCAACGTCGAAGTGCCGCTGCTCGGCGCCGGCGTGCGCCGAGCAGAGCGCCGCCGCCGGGCGCTCTCGCTGCTGCGAGAGGTCGGCCTGGAGCACCGCGCCGACCACCTGCCCTCCCAACTCTCCGGCGGCGAGCGTCAGCGCGTGGCGGTCGCCCGTGCGATCACCAACGAGCCGCGGCTGCTGCTGGCCGACGAGCCGACCGGCGCGCTGGACTCCGGCACCTCCGAGCGCGTGCTCGACCTGCTCTTCGGCCTGCGCGACCGCCTGGGCATGACGATGATCGTCGTCAGCTACGACACCGCCGTCGGCGCGCGCGCCGACCGCACGGTCACGCTGATCGACGGGCAGATCGTCGAGGAAGGCGCGCCTGCCCCGCCCGGCCCGGGGGGTCGCAGCGGGATCGAGGGGCAGAGCGGGATCGAGGGGCAGCCCGGACCGCAGGGACGGAGCGAGCTCCGGGGCAGAGCTTGAGGCCATGCTGACGATGATCCTCTCCAACCTGCGGCGACGACCCACCCGCACCTTCTTCACCGCGGCCGGCATCGCCGTCGGCGTGGCGACGATCGTGGCGCTGCTCTCCTTCACGCAGGGGCTGCGCAAGACGGCGGCGGGCATCGCTCATCTCGGCGGCTCCGAGCTCTCGGTCTTCCAGGCGAACGTCTCGGACCCGACCGCCTCGGTGCTGCCGCAATCGATCCTGACCGCGCTGCGCTCCAAGCCATACGTGGCCAGCGCGACGCCACTGCTGCTGATGGTCGAAGCGATCAAGCCCGAACCCGGCGCCGTGGTCTTCGGAGCCGACCCGAACGGCTTCTTCACACGCCGGCTGGTGCTGGTCTCGGGCGAGAACCGGCAGGCCGCGGGCGCGACGGGCAACGCGGGCGCGACCGGCGGCGCGGGCGCAAGCGGGACCGCGGGCGCGGCGACCAACGGCATCCTGGTCGGCGAAAAGCTGGCCGCGCACATGCGCCTCTCGCCGGGCAGCCCGCTCGTGGTCCACGGCCGGACCTTCCGCGTGGAAGGCGTATACCACTCCGGCATCTTCTACGAGGATGCCGGAGCCGTGCTGCCGCTGCCGGTCGCGCAGGCGCTGGCGGGGCGGCCCGGCGAGCAGACCAGCATTGCCATCGACCTAGCCCCCACCGTGCGCGCGTCGACGGCCACCAAGGCCATCGAACGCGAACTGCCCGGCACCCAGGTGATCTCGACCACCGACCAGGCGCTGCGGGCGGGCGCAAACTCCACGCTCATCTCCAAGGCGATCCTGGTGATCGTGGTGATCGCGCTGATCATCGGCGCGATCGGCGTCACCAACACGATGGCGCTGGCGATCATCGAGCGCCAGAGCGAGCTCGGCCTGCTCAGCACCGTCGGGTGGTCTCCCCTGCGAGTCGCGAGCCTGATACTCGGAGAGGGAGTGGCGGTAAGCGTGCTCGGCGCCGCCTTCGGGCTGCTGCTGGGAGTGCTGGGCGCCGACCTGCTCGTCAAGGCGCTGGGCGTCAGCTCCTACATATCGCCGTCGTTCACCGCGTGGGCGCTGGGGCGCGGGCTGCTGGTGGGCGTGGCGATCGGCGTGCTCGGCGGCATCTACCCAGCCTGGCGGGTGACCCGCATGCAGCCGCTGAAGGCGCTGGCCGGCACCTGAGGGCAGGAGCCGGAAGCGCCGCCGGCTCCCATCCCGGGAGCGCGGCGCGGACGCCGGCCGTGACGACCGACGCCCGCCGCACGTCATTCGAGCGTCATGTACGGCTCACCCGCGCCGTTCAGGCCGGAGCCTGAGACCCGGCAGGTGCCGCCCTTCGGGCTGCCGCTGTTGTAAGCCTGGGTCAGGCAGTTGCGCAGACCCATCTGCCCCCAGTAGTCGGGGTGCAGGTCTTCCTGCAGCTCGTAGGATTCGTACAGGGTGCTGACCGTGCGCACCTGGTTGAACCACTCCGACCTGTTGACGGCTTCCGCTTCTTTCCAGGATTTCAGCCCCTCTTCCTCCAGCAGGCCGTCCGTGTTGTCGCAGAGGCGGTGGCTGTTGAAGGCGCCCGAGAGCTGCATCTTCACGAGGTGCGTGAGACCGGCTTCTTCGGCGCCCCTGAACACCGAGCCGTCGATCGTCGGCAGCATCGTTGAGTTGGCGTAGTTGGCGTCCTGGTTCCAGAACCCGCAGCCGCCGATTTCCTGCCGCGAATAGCCTTTCTGTTCGTAGCGGAATTCCGAGCCGTTGGGGATCGGCGAGGGGTAGTCCTGCGCCAGGACCGCGTACTGCGAGCTGCTGTAGCCCGCTTCTTTCATCGCCTTGGCCACGTTTTCGTAGGCGCCCCTGATTTCAGCCGTCCGTTCTTTCACGTTGCTTTCCGTGAAGTTGTTGGTGACCGACGATTCTTCGCTGCAGTAGTCGGGCCACCATTCCGGCGAGGTCAGGAAGTCCTCGATGCAGCTCTGCACGATCGATGCGAAGTTGTAGTTGTTGCCGCCGATGCTGACGGCGACCAGCTTGACGTTGTGTGTGGCGGCGAAATGCTCCAGCATCAGAGCCTGGCCTTCATGGCCGCCGGAGTTGTAGAAGTCGATGCCCGGCTTGAAGTCTTCTTCCTCTGTGAAGCTGTAGGTCTTGGCGCCCGAGCAGGCGAGGTTCTCGCCGTTGACGCCGCCGCCGATGTACGCCTCCGCGGAAGCCGAGCGGTGGCAGCCGGGGATCACTTCAGCCGTTTTGCCTTCGTTGTCGTCGTAGGCTTTTTCGCCGAGCGCGTCGACCCATGAGGGGCTTTCGTTGCTGTTTCCTGCCCAGCGACCCCCCTCGCCGGAGATGTATGAATCCCCGAGGGTGACCACCCAGGGCGTGCCTTCGCCCGGACCTTCAGCGTGAGCCGCGGACGGCAATGCGATGCCGGCCAGCCATGCGAGCGCGAGCGCGAGCACCGCGACCGCCGCAAGCAGAATGCGTCGACCCGCCGCGTCGCGACCCGCGAGCGTGATGTTACTCATCGAGCACCTCCTCGATCAGAGCGCCACGCCGTCTGCGCGACGCAAGGTGTGGCGAGGCTAGCGAACGGGCAGTCGTCCGATGTATGGAACTCCCCTGAATTCTTTAGAAGTCCGGTAGTTGCGGGCCAAAGCATCGCGTGGGACGTTTCCATCTGAGGCTGATCGCGCGGCAAGGGCCGCGCAGGCGTGCCGCGGTTGCAGACGCCCCCCCACGCGCGCCAGGGCCGCGTCAGGCGCGCAACGTCGACCGCGCCGCGTCAGGCGCTCTGCGAAGCGACGCGCGCGGGCGCCTCTCCCCAAAGCTGCTCAAGGCGATAGAAATCGCGCGTCTGGGGAGTGAAGATGTGAACGATCACGTCGAGATAGTCCATCAGGACCCATTGGGCCTGGGCGACGCCGTCGACCCGCCGAGGCAGCAGTCCATGGTCGCGCTTGCAGCCCTCGTGGATCGCGTCGTGGATCGCCTTCACCTGCCGATCGGTGTTTCCAGAGCAGATCACGAACCAGTCGGTGTAGCCGACCACGCCGCGCATGTCGAGCTCGACGATGTCGTGCGCCTTGCGGTCTTCGGCGTAGCCGACTATGTCGGCAAGCAGCTTCTTCTCGGGGACGCTCACGCCGCCACCGCCTTGTAGAGCCCGTGCCGCCGCACGTAGCCGGCGACCTCGCCGGGCAGCATGTCATCGGTCGAACGCCCATCGGCCAGGCTCTCCCGCACGGCCGACGAGGAGATGTCGATCGGGCGCATAGTCAGGAATCGGACGCGATCGGGCTGCGGATGTAGGGGCGCGAGCGCCTGAGTCACCTGCTCGCTGCCGGCGCCGCAACGCTGCGCCACGGCAAGCTCGGCGAGCTCCAGCAGCCGCTGTGGCCGCCGCCAGCTCGCGAGCGTCAGCGCCATGTCAGCGCCCACGATCAGTGTGAGTCGAGCGTCGGGATGGGCATCGTGAAGTTCCTCAAGGGTATCGACCGTGTAGGACGGCCCGCCGCGCTCCACCTCCAGCGCGCTCGCGCGCACGCCCTCGATGCCCTCGGCGGCAAGCTCGCACATCGAAAGCCGCTGTCGCGGCGTGGCGGCATCGGCGGCCGCCGGCTTGTGCGGCGGCGTGTGGGCAGGCATCAGCAGCACCTCGTCCAGGTCGAGCTCCGCCAGCGCGTCGCGCGCGAGCGCGAGATGACCGGCGTGTGGCGGGTTGAACGTGCCGCCCAGGATGCCAAGGCGGAGGGGCGGGCTGGACTCTGTCACACGCGGACGTGGCCGTCGCCCTCGATCAGGTACTTGACCGCGCACAGCTCGCGCAGCCCGATCGGTCCCCGCGCGTGCAGCTTCTGCGTGGAGTTGCCGATCTCGGCGCCCATGCCCAGCTCGCCGCCGTCGGTGAACCTCGTGGACGCGTTGACGTACACGCAGGCGGCGTCCACGCCGAGCTGGAAGGCGCGGGCCGCCGCCAGGTCGCCGGTCACGATCGCCTCGGAGTGGCCGGAGCCGTAGCGGGCGATGTGCTCGATCGCCTGCTGCAGGCTGTCCACCACTCTCACCGCGAGCGTCATGCTCAGGTACTCGGTCTCCCAATCGCTCTCCTGCGCTTCCTCCAGCGCGCTGCCCAGACCCGCAAGCAGCTCGCGGGCCGCAGGGTCGACGCGGAGCTGCACACCGGCCTGCGCCAGCGCCTGCGCGATCGGCGGCAGCGCCTGCGCGGCGATCGCCTCGTGCACGAGCAGGGTCTCGGCCGCATTGCAGACGCCCGGCCGCTGGACCTTCGCGTTGAGCGTGATCGCCTTGGCCATCTCGACGTCCGCGGCCTCGTCGACGTAGACGTGGCAGTTGCCCGAGGCCGCATAGATCACCGGCACGGTCGCGACCTCGCAGAGCGCCGCCTTCAGACCCTCGCCGCCGCGCGGGATGATCAGATCGACGCTGCCCTCCTGGGTGGCGAGCTCCGCCAGCTCCCCCCTGCCACCGCCGGCCACCAGGCTCACGCACCCCGCCGGCAGGCCCGCGTCCTGCGCCGCCTCGGCGGCGATGCTCGCGAGCATCGCGTTGGAGTGAGCGGCGCTCGAGGATCCGCGCAGCACGATCGCGTTGCCGGACTTCAGGCACAGCGCCGCCGCGTCGATCGTCACGTTTGGCCGCGCCTCGTAGACGACCGCGACCACGCCGAGCGGCACCCGCACCTTGCGCACGCTCAGCCCGTTGGGCAGGCGGCCGCCTTCGACCACCTCGCCGACGGGGTCCGGCAACGCGGCGACGTCGCGCACCGCGGCGGCGATGCCGGCGATCCGCACTTCGTTCAGCAGCAGCCGGTCGAGCAGCGCCTGCCCGATCCCAGCCTCCCGGCCGGCCTGCATGTCCCGCTCGTTGGCCGCCAGGATCTCCCCGCTGCGCTCGATCAGCGCCTCGGCGATCGCGTGCAGCGCGCGGTCCTTGGTGCGCGAGTCGATGCTCGCGAGCTCGCGCGCGGCGCGCTTGGCCTGCGCGCAGATCTCCGCAACCGATGTGAGGGTGGTCGCCATCGCGTACAGGTTAGGCGATGCCGGCTCGGCGCAAAAAGAACGCCGTAGCTTTCAAAGTCATGGCTTTCCTTTCCTCGTCGAACGCGAATCGATCGCCACCGACCAGGACGTGGTCCAAGCGTCAGGCCTCCCCGTCACGGGGAAGGCGCCCAAGCTGCTCCTCGATCTCCTCATCGGTCGCGGGCCTCGTACCGTGCCGGCTGTCGAGCTCTGAGACCGTCGTGGTCACGACATGCTCGACTCGACCACCATGTAGTCGCGGTGGATCGCCTCCTCGACGGCCTCGGGCAGCAGCTCGCGCACGGCGGCGGTCTTGCGGCCCATTATCCGGCGCAGCTCCTCGGCCGAGTAGTTGCAGATGCCCTTGCCGATCGGCGCTCCGCCGGCGAGGATCTCCACCGCGTCGCCCGCGGCGAAGGCTCCCTCCACGTCCACGATCCCGACCGGCAGCAGGCTGGTGCCGTCCTGCAGCAGCGCCTTGGCGGCGCCTTGATCGACGCTGACGCTGCCGTGGCTCGGCTTGGCGTAGCGCAGCCACAGCTTGAAGGAGGAGTAGCGCGAGGCGCGGGGCGGGAAGCTCGTGCCGACCAGCTCGCCCGCCAGCGCCCGCCGTAGCTGCCCCTCGGCGATCCCATTGCAGATCACCGTGCGGATGCCAGCCGCGGTGGCCATCTCGGCGGCCAGCACCTTCGAGCGCATGCCGCCGGTGCCAAGCGGCGAGGTGGTGTGCCCGATCTGCAGGGCCGAGAGCTGCTCGAAGTCGCCCACCTCCCCGATCAGCTTGGCGTGCTGGTCGCGTCGCGGGTCGGCCGTGTAGAGACCGTCGATGTCAGTGAGCAGCACCAGCAGATCGGCGGCGCTCAGCACCGCGACCTGCGCCGCCAGGAAGTCGTTGTCGCCGAAGGAGATCTCATCGGTGGCGGTCGTGTCGTTCTCGTTGATGACCGGCACGACACGCCACTCCAACAGCTTCTGCAGGGTCTGGCGGGCGTTGAGGTAGTGGCTGCGCACCGAGACGTCCGCGAAGGTGAGCAGCACCTGCGCGCTGGTCACATCGTGCCCGCGCAGCAGCTCATCGTAGACGCGGTAGAGCTTGCCCTGGCCGACGGCGCTTGCGGCCTGAAGCTCCTCTATGCCCACCGGCCGACCCGGCAGCCCCAGCACGCGCACCCCCTTGGCTATCGCGCCGCTGGAGACCATCACGACCTCGCGGCCGCTTGCGTGGGCGTCGGCGATCACGCCGCAGATGCGGTGCAGCACATCGCCCTCAGCGGCCACGACGCTCGATCCGAGCTTTATCACCACCCGCCGGCTCATCGGCGGGAGCCTACTTCGGCGGGCTCGGGTCGAGCTCGAAGACCGTATCGCCGATCTGGATCTCGTCGCCGGGCTCAAAGCCGGCGTTCTCCAGACCGGCGATCACGCCGATCCGGCGCAGGCGCGACTCGAGGTGCGCCATCGCCTCTTCGTTGGCGGCGTCAAAGCGCTGCACGAGCTGTTCGATGCCGCGGCCGCGCACGACGAAGAGGTGGTCCTCCACGCGCTCCACGGAGAACCCGCTGCGCTCGGCCGGGCGGTAGACCATATGCTCGGCCAGGTCGGCGCCGGGCCGCACGGCGCCGGCGGCGCCGGGTCGGCCGGTGACGCCGCCCACGCCGGCGGCGGGCGGCGCGTGCGCGCCCGCGAGCGCCGCCGCGGGTTGCTCCAGCGGCCCCACCATCGCCATCAGCGTCGCGCCGAGCTCGGCAAGCCCCTGGCGCGTGGCCGAGGAGGTGGCGATCACGGGCACCTGCTCGCCGAGCCGCGCAGACCATGCCTCCACCGCGGCCTGCACCTCGGGCGCGGGCAGCAGATCGGCCTTGGAGAGCGCGAGCACCCGCGGCAGCGAGGCCAGCCGCGGCTCGTAGGCGACCAGCTCACGCTCGATCGTCTCGTAGTTGGCGGCGGGATCGGCGCCCTCGCCCTGGGAGAGCTGGGGGGCGAGGTCGAGCACGTGCACGAGCAGCCGGCAGCGCTCCACGTGGGAGAGGAAGTCGTGGCCCAGGCCGGCGCCGGTGCTTGCGCCCTCGATCAGCCCGGGGATGTCGGCGATCACGAGCTGGCGTTCGTCGCCTTCGAGCACGCCGAGCGCGGGCTCCAAGGTGGTGAACGGGTAGTCGGCGACCTTCGGCGCGGCACGCGTCAGCCGCGAGATCAGCGAGGACTTCCCGGCGTTGGGCAGGCCGACGAGCCCGACGTCGGCCAGCAGCTTGAGTTGCAGCGAGAGCCTTCCCTGCTCGCCTGGCAGCCCGCGCTCGGCGAAGCGCGGCGCCTGCCGCGTGGAGGTCGTGAAGCGCTTGTTGCCGTGGCCGCCGCTGCCGCCACGCGCGACGATCGCCCGTTGCCCGTGGGCGACCAGATCGAAGCGGCGGCCCTCCAGATCCCCGTCCACGCCGACGATCTCGGTGCCGGGCGGCACCCCGAGCACGAGATCCTCGCCGCGCGCGCCGTGGCGCAGCGCGCCCTCGCCGCGGCCGCCCCGGCGCGCCCTCAGCGCCGCCCGGCCCTTGAAGCGGTGCAGGTCGCGCAGCGAGTCGTCGCAGAGCAGCACGACGTCCCCGCCGCGGCCGCCGTCCCCGCCGTCGGGACCGCCCTTGGGGACGTGCGCTTCACGGCGGAAGCTCATGCAGCCGTCGCCGCCGGCGCCGGCCTGCACCTCGATGTCTGCACGGTCGTAGAGCACGGCGGGGCCGCTGCCCCTCCGGTTCAGCCCTCGGGCAGCACGTCCACCACCCGGCCGCGGCGGCCCGTGGTGAACTGAACGGTGCCCGCGGCGCGCGCGTAGAGCGTGTCGTCCTTGCCGATCCCTACGCCCTGGCCGGGCTTGAAGCGGGTGCCGCGCTGGCGCACGATGATCTCCCCGCCGGTCACGGTCTGGCCGGCGAACGTCTTCACGCCCAGCCGCTTGGCGTTGGATTCGCGGCCGTTGCGGCTGGAGCCAAGTCCCTTCTTATGAGCCATTCTCAGCCTCCTGGCTGCTCGTAGCCTCCGCCGCCTGCACCTTGGGCTCGGCCGGCGCCTTCTGCTTCGGGGCAGCCTTGGCCTTGGCGCCCTTGCCGCCGAAGGAGATGTCGGTCACCTCGATCATGGTGAGCTCCTGGCGGTGGCCGGTGCGTCGCTTGTAGCCGCGCTTGGGCTTGAACTTGAACACGCGCAGCTTCTCGCCGCGCGGGTGTTCGATCACCTTCGCGGCGACCTTCACGTCGCTGAGCGCGCCGGCGTCGCAGACGACCTCATCGGAGCGGTACATCAGCGGCTCCAGCGCCACCGTCTCGCCCTCGGCGGCAGCGAGGCGCTCGACCAGCAGTCGCTGGCCGGGCTCCACCCGGTACTGCTTGCCGCCGGTCTTCACGATCGCGTACATGGTCTTCTCTGTTCCTCAAATCCTGTCGGGGGCCCGCCGGAGTCGCCGGTGGCCACCATCTACTCGGTGCCGGCCGGCTCCTTCGCAGCCGAACGGCGCCGCCCGCCCCTGCGGCCACGGCGCCGAGGCTTCGATTGTACGCCATCCCCATCGTCTTCGCCCATGTCGTGCTCGTCGCCTTCGCGCGAAGAGCCGCCGAGCGCCTCCGCGACGGCGTCGATCTCCACGCCGTCGATCGGCTCGATGAGCTCCACACCGGAGACCTCCGACCCGGGCGCCGGCTCGGACGCGGCGTCGGATGCGGCCTCGGACGCGGCCTCGGGCGCTGCACCGTTGGAGCCGGCGTTGGCCGTCTCCGTCGCGGCGCCGGGTTTCGCGGAGGAGCGCCGGCGCGAGCGCGAACGGCGGGCGGCGGGCGGTTTTGGCTCCGGGCGCACCACGTTGCCCTCCTCGTCGAGCAGCAGCGCGGTGGCGGCGGTGCGGCCGACCTCGTCGATTCGCACCATCCGCTTCTCGCCCACCTGGCCGGCGGCGCCCGCGATCGAGATGATGTAGCCGTCGAGCTTGGCGACCGCGTCGTCGGGCTCGTACATGTGCGGCTCCACGATCTCCACGAGCACCTCGTCGCCAGAGCGGAACGGCAGCGCGCGCTCCTCGACTTCCTCGCGGGTGCCTTCGTAGGTGATCGCGAAGTGGGAGAGCGGCAGACCTTCTGAGCCTTCGAAGTGGAAGTACTTGCCGGTTTCGGTCTCAAGCGCCGAGAGCACTCGTGCGCCGTGGCCGGTGAACTCGGCGGTCACGCGCGGGTTGATCTGCACCAGGAAGGCCTCTGTCTCCGGGCTCTGGCCGGCGAGCGTGCGCAGCTTGCGCTCGAAGTCGATCGCGAAGGTCTCCTCGGAGCGGATCACGCCCTCGCCCTCGCAGGTCGGGCAGTGCCGGGTCATGATCTCGCGCACGCCCTCGGTGACGTTCTGGCGGGTCATCTCCACCAGGCCGAGCTTGGAGATCTCGGCGGTGAAGGTCTTGGTGCGGTCCTCGTCGAGGCACTTGCGCAGCGTCTTCAGGACGGCGTCGCGGTTGCGGGCGCGCGCCATGTCGATGAAGTCGATCACGATGATCCCGCCGATGTCGCGCAGGCGAAGCTGTTTGACGACCTCCTCCGCCGCCTCCAGGTTTGTGCGGGTGATCGTGTCCTCCAGCGAGGCGCCTTTGCCGCCGGTGAAGGAGCCCGAGTTGACGTCGATCACCGTCAGCGCCTCGGCGTAGTCGATGATCAGGTAGCCGCCGGATGGCAGGTCCACCCGCCGCGAAAGCACCTTTTCGATCTCCTTCTCCACCCCGTACTCCTCGAAGAGCGGCTGCTTGCCGGTCCAGAGCTCCACGCGGCCCGCAAGCTCCGGGGCGGTGCGCGCGAAGAAGGAGGAGAGCCGTTCGTACTGCTTCTCGTCGTCGACGATCGCGCGCTCGAAATGCGCGGAGAAGATGTCGCGCACGACCCGGATGGCCAGGTCGGCCTCCTGGAAGACCAGGTTCGGCGCCACGCTCTGCTCCACCCGCTTGCCCAGCACCTCGTGCAGCTTGTGCAGGTAGAGCAGCTCGCGTTCGAAGTCCTCGCGGTTGGCGCCGTGCGCGGCGGTGCGAACGATCACCCCGCCGCCGCCGAGCTCGAGCTTGGCGGTCTGCTTGCGCAGCCGCTCGCGCTCCTTGTCCTCCAGGCGGCGAGAGACGCCGACGCCCTCGCCGGTGGGCGCGTAGACCATGTAGCGGCCGGCGATCGTGAGCTCCATCGACAGGCGCGCGCCCTTGCTCTTGAGCGGATCCTTGACGACCTGCACGACGATCTCCTGGCCGGGCTTCAGCAGCTCGGTGATCTTGCGGCCGCCGCCGCGCCCGCGACGGGCGACCTCGACGCCGGGCAGCACGATCTCGTCGACGTGCAGGAAGCCGTTCTTCTCCAGGCCGATGTCGACGAACGCGGCCTCCAGGCCGGGCAGGACGTTGTCGACCTTTCCCTTGTAGATGTTGCCCACGATCGAGCGCGACCCGCGCCGCTCGATGTAGAGCTCAGCGATCTTGAAGCCGGCGCCGGTGCGGCCGCGACCGCGCCGGCGGGAGCCCGCCGAGGGGGTTGAGGGAGAGGAGCTCGGGTCCTCCAGGAGCGCGACCCGCGTCTCGGCGCGGTCGACGCTGACAAGCACTTGCTTTCTCAATGTCTTGGTCCAGTCTTTCGATGTGTGCGTCCGGCCCCCTGCCTGTCCGGCACGGCATCGACGAGGTGCGCGCGGCGGCCTCCGGTCCCTGCGGACAGGGACGGGCCTCGCGGCTGCGTAGCGCTGCGCGATGCGTTCGGACGTTGGGGCGTGTGGCTTGAAGGGGCAATCCTGATCAGATCTCGTGTCTCACCAACTGAGAGCACGGCTCTTGGATGCGTTTGATGCTCGTGCTCTGACGTAGATCGACTGCAGCAGCCCGATCGCCAGCATCGTACTGATGACCGAGGAGCCGCCGTAGCTCATGAGTGGAAGCGTAATGCCCGTGTCGGGCATGATGCCGATCGCTACGCCGACGTTCACAAACACCTGGCACATCAGCATAGCCACGATCCCGGCCGCGATCAGCGACCCGAAGAGGTCCTTGGACATCGTCAGGATCCGCAGCGCTCGCCAGATCAGCAGCGCGAACAGCGAGAGCACGAGCGCGGCCCCCACAAAGCCGTGCTGCTCGCCGACCGAGGCGAAGACGAAGTCGGATTCGTCGAAGGGCACGTAGCCGGCGGCGACCGCGCGCGCGTCGTGCAGGCCTGTCTGCCGCCCGGCCCCGATCGCGAGCTTGGACTGTTCCTGCTGGTAGCGGAGCTTGTGCGCTTCGCTGGCTGGCAGGTGCGAGGAGTTGAAGAACCCGGTCAGGCGTTCGGTCTGGTATTCGGAGAGCACGTGCACCCCCATGCTCGGGGCGACCACGAGCACGAGCGTCAGCGCCAGCACCGCCAGCAGCGCCAGCGCCGCGAAGTGCCTCCACGGCGCGCCGGCGATGAACAGCGTCATCAGCGCGATCGAGATGTAGACGAGGCTCGACCCCAGGTCCGGCTCGGCGATCACGATCAGCGTAGGCACGAGCGTCAGGGCGATGACGCGCAAGGTCGTGTCACGGGATCGCAGCGCCCGCGAGCGATCGACGATGAACGCCGCCAGGAAGACGATCAGCAGGATCTTGCCGATCTCCGAGGACTGGAAGGAGAACAGCGGCAGGCTGATCGCTCGCGTGGAGCCGAGCGATTCTCTTCCGAGCGCCAGCGCCGCGAGCAGGATCAGGACCAGGCCGCCGTAGATCCAGTACTTGAGCTGGCGCAGCCAGTCGTAGTTCAGGCGCGAGACGCCGACCATCAGCACCATGCCCACGACCAGGTAGACGATCTGCCGGTCGACGAAGTAGTGCGGGTCGCCGGCGATCTTTTCCGCGGTCGCGGTCTTGATCGTGATCGCCGAGCAGATCGCCAGCCCAATCACCGCCAGCAGCAGCAACGGGTCCAGCGGCAGCGAGAAGCTCGTGCGCCGGGTCTCCTGCGCAGTCTCCTGGGAGGGCTGGAGGGGGCTGAGCGCGGATGACATCAGCCTTTGGCCTTCCCACCGGCGCCCTGAGACTGGTTGAACCACTCGCTGGCCATCGCCCGCGCGATCGGGGCCGCGGCTTCAGCGCCGTAGCCGCCCTGTTCGACGGTGCTGGCGATCACGATCGGCCGCTTTTCGCTGGCGATGTAGGACATGTACCAGGCCTGGGTTTCCTCCCCGAAGCGTTCTGCCGTGCCCGTCTTGCCGAAGGTCTCGTGCAGACCCTGGTTCCAGCCGGTCCAGACGCTGGTGGAGGTGCCGTTGGGCCCTACGGTCGCGTCATGGAGCCCTTCGAAGATCAGGTTGACGTAGGTGGGGTTTAGATGGAAGCGCTGCTTGGGCTTGTACTTGGCGTTGAGCGACTCCACGAGCGTGCCGTTGGGTTCCAGGATCTCCTTGCCCAGGTGGGGCCTGACGATCGTGGCCTCGCCACCGGTGCGGTAGGCGTCGACGAGCGCGGAGTAGGCGATCGACATCTGCAGCGGCGTCGTGAGCAGGCTGCCCTGGCCCACGGCGAGGATCATGTTCTGGCCGACGGTCCAGAGCTCGTTTGGTTCGCCGACGTACTTTTTGCACGGGATGCCGTGGTTGTGCCGCGTGCACTTTTCTTCGAGCTTGTCGAGTTCTTTGACCCACGCTTCGTCGGGTACCGTCCCTACTTCTTCGCCTCCGCGCGGGAGGTCGATGCCCGTGCGTTCGCCGATCCCGAGCTTGTGCGCCCACCGCTGCAGCACGTTGCCGTGGCTGTACTCCATCTTGCCGACCGTGTAGAAGTAGGTGTCCGAGGACTCTTCGATCGCTTTGACGAGATCAGTGGCGGCGTAGTTGGTGCTTTCGGCGTTGTGGAACCTGAGCCCTGCGACTTCGACGAAAGAGCCGCCGCCGAGGTTTTCGTAGGGATCGAGGATGCCCGATTCCATCGCCCCGATCGCCACGATCGGCTTGAAGGTCGATCCGACCGGATAGCCGTCCTGCACGGCGCGGTTGAGCAGCGGACGACCGCCGGAGACCGGCGCCTGTTCGTGTGGTTTGCCGAACAGCGCTTCGGCTTCGGAGGGGCTGAGCGGTTTCGTGAACACCGCGGGGTTGTAGGTCGGGTATGAGCCCATCGCAAGGATTTCGCCGTTCAGCGGGTTGATCGCCACGAAGGCGCCGCCATCCGCGGGCTTGCCTGCGGCCTGAGCTGTCGCGATCTCTTCGCGCAACGCCTTTTCCCCCGCGTACTGCAGACCCGGCTGGAGGCTGAGCACCAGGTTGTATCCGGCCTGCGGCTGTTTGGCCGCGATCTCCGGGCCGACTGGTTCGTTGGCCGCGTTGACGTGCACCGTCTCATCCCCGGCCTTGCCGCGCAGGTAGCTGTCGTAGTAGGCCTCCAGGCCGCTCTGGCCCACGATCGCGCCAGATTCGATGCCCTTGTAGGGGCCTTCCGCGAGCTCTTCCTTGGTGACCGCGCCGACGGTGCCGACGACCTGCGCCGCCATCTCGCCGAGCGGATATTCCCTGCTGGAGACGGGCTGGGCGATGACGGCCGGGAATTCGTTGCTGCGCTCCAGCAGCACGGTGCGCGGGCCCTGTCCCACGTCCGACCTGATCGTGACTGGCGCGTAGCGCGTGGTGGCGATGCCGCGCACCACGAGTTCGTCTATGTCACGCGCCGGCATGTGCAGGACCGCCCCCAGCCGCTGGAAGAGGCTGTGCAGCCGCCTGTCGGAGGCCGGCAGCCGCGGCACGCGCGGAGCAGGCACGCGTTCGATCGCGACTTCGAGCCGATGCGACTCGGCTCGCTGTCGGCGGGATTCGCGATGCTTGGAGCTTTGCAGCTCGGCCTGGAACGCCTTCAGCCGCTTGATGGCTTCGTCTTCCATCAGCGTGGTCGCTTTCTGCCGTTCCTCGTAGATGCTCACCTGGCCTTCAATCCCCGGCGGCAGCTCGGAGGGCACGATCTGGACCGCGCTCGTGGGCCTGGAGCCGACCAGCGTCTGGTTGTTGGCGGCCTTGATTTCGCCGCGCGGCGCCTGGACCGGCAGCGAGCGGGTTTCCTGCTGGCTGATCTGGCGCACGGCGGATGCTCCGGTCAGGATCTGCAGATACCAGAGCCGGAAGAAGATGATCCCGAACATGATCAGCGCGAAGGTGCCGAGCATCGCCACTCGCAGGGCCATCTGCGGCGAGACTGGCAGGCGCGTCTCGTTTCCTCGTGCCGGCTCGATGCTCATCTAAGACCTCGAAAGGGGGCTGAGGCCTCCGGTCGAGTAGGCCCGGCGACTGCGTCGGCGGCGGCGCGGGTCCTCTGGCATGCTGCCCTGCAGCGCCCTGCGCACGATCAGGAAGAAGGGCAGCGCGACGATCGAGTCGACCACGACCCCGAGCACGATGTCGCGCAGAAGCTGCAGGCTGACAGGCGCGTCGACGCCGAGCAGGAACTCGATCAGCGCGTAGCCGACGAAGGCCACGCCGGCCGCTGCCGCGCCGACGATCACCGGCACGAGGGCTCCCTGCGGGTCGCGGATCTCGCGCAGACGGCCCGCCCAGAAGCCCACCAGCGTAAGCAGCAGCGATGTGATCCCCATCGTCTGCACGAGGGCCAGATCGATCAGCAGCCCGATCGCGAAGCCAGCCGCCGCGCCGGGGATCGACCCGCACAGCAGCCCGATGAAGGCCGCCAGCAGCGGCGCCAGTTCGATGTTCACGCCGAAGACCGTGACCTCGGAGAGGACGCCGATCTGGATGACGACCACGGCGATCGAGAGCGCCGCGATCCGCATGGGCAGCGCCCCCTGGATGCTGGACGGGCTCATCCGCCTTCCACCTGGGCGACGCCGGTTTCGGGCGCGGAGCCTTCGCTGCCGCCGACGCTGGGCAGGCTCGCCAGGCCGGCGGCGAGGCTCGACCGCGATGCCGGCCCGCCGGTCAGCACCTGCACGTGGTCCAGGCCGTGCAGTTCGACGGCCGGGCGCACGTTGACCGCGTAGGAGCTTTCGCTTTCGATCGAGGTGACCGTGCCGATCGGGATGCCGGCCGGGAAGATCGATTCGTAGGGGCTTTCGACGGTGCCCGAGGTTTCGACGAGATCGTTTTCGGCGGCTTTGCTTTTGCCGGAGAGGTACTGCAGCAGCAGATCGGAGGGGTTGCCGACCTTCGGCTGCAGGATGCCCGCCTGACGGCTGCCGGCCACGCGCGCGGAGACCTTGACGGCGCTGTCGGTGATCAGGCTGACCTGCGCGGCTTCGGGCGCGACCGCGGTGACCTTGCCGACGAGCCCTTCGCCATTTATGACCGGATCGTTGACGGCGATGCCTTCGGAGCTGCCTTTGTCGATGTCGATGGTCTCGTACCAGATGCTCGCCGAGGCGACCAGGACTTCGGCGGCGACGCGCCTGTAGCCGGCGAGCTGGGTGTGGCTGTCGACTTCGGCGATCTGCCGCCCTTCTTCGAGGGTCTTGCGGTCCGAGCGTTCGGCGACCACCGATTTGCGAAGCTGCGCGAGTTCCGAGCGCAATTTGTTGGCCTCGTCCTTGGCTTTGAGCATCCCGCCGAACCAGCCGACCGCGCTGCGCACGGGCTTCAGCACGGCGTTGGCGCCGTCCTGGATCGGCGAGACGACGGTCATGAACCCGCGCTGGACCGAGTGCAAGCCACCGCTGGAGGACTCGCCGAAGTATGCCGTCAAGAGGATGATCGAAAGAACGACGAGCAGCGCCAGAACCATGCGCCGCCGCCGGACCGTCTTGCCGTACATCGCTTATCGCCTTCCGAAGACCACGTCCACGCCGAAGAGTACGCCGCGGCGGCGCGGTGCGTGCCGCACGACTGCAGATTCGCGCGCTGCGCGCCCAGATGCAAGCGCTCTAGCGACGACGGCGACGCGAGGAGTTGCGGCTGACACGGTGAATCGTCTCGAACTCCTCCAGCGAGCGCCCGGAGCCGACCGCCACGCAGGTCAGCGGCGATTCGGCCAGGTGCGAGGGCATCTGCGTCTCGTCGCGCAGCCGCACATCCAGGCCCTGCAGCAGCGAGCCGCCGCCGGCCAGCATGATGCCGCGGTCCATGATGTCCGAGGCGAGCTCCGGCGGGGTGCGATCCAGGGTCTCCTTGACCGCGTCGATGATCTGGTTGAGCGGCTCCTCCAGCGCCTGGCGGATCTCCTCGCTGGTGATCACCACGGTCTTGGGCAGCCCGGAGACCATGTCGCGGCCGCGGATCTCGGCCTGCAGCTCCTCCTCCATCGGGCAGGCGGAGCCGATCTCCAGCTTCAGCTCCTCGGAGGTCTGCTGGCCGATCAGCAGCTTGTACTCGCGCTTTGCGTAGTTGATGATCGCCTCGTCCATCTCGTCGCCGCCGACCCTGATCGACTGCGAGACGACGATCCCGCCGAGCGAGATCACGGCGACCTCGGAGGTGCCGCCGCCGATGTCCACGACCATCGACCCGGTCGGCTCCCCGACCGGCAGGCCGGCGCCGATCGCGGCCGCCATCGGCTCCTCGATCAGGTAGGCAGCACGCGCGCCGGCGGAGAGACAGGCCTCTTCCACCGCTCGCTTCTCCACGCCCGTCACGCCGGAGGGCACGCACACCACCACGCGCGGGTGCGCCCAGCGGTTCTGGTGCACCTTCTGGATGAAGTGCCGAAGCATTTCCTCGGTGACGTCGAAGTCGGCGATCACACCGTCCTTCAGTGGCCTGATCGCCTGGATGTTGCCGGGCGTGCGCCCCAGCATCCGCTTGGCCTCGATGCCGACGGCGTGCACTTCTCCGGTGCGCGAGTCGATCGCCACCACGCTGGGCTCGGAGAGCACGATGCCGCGCCCGCGCACGTACACCAGCGTGTTCGCCGTGCCGAGATCGACCGCCATGTCGCGGCCCCCGAACCCTGTCAGATAGCTAAATATGCCCATTTGCTGGATCAGTGCGGGCAGCCAATCCGGCCTTCTGTCCACGAACCGGCGCGCCGAATGACTTGGCGCGCGGGCGGGCCGGGGCCTCTTCGCACGATGCCGGAGTCTAGCGGACCCCCTGCGCAGCACACCACGCTTGCGGCGCACTTGCACGCGCCCATGCAGAACCGCCAGCGCGGAGAGCGGACCCGCGCAGCCCGCCGGACCCGCCCGGCCCTCTGCTCAGCCGTCCAGCAACGCCGGCCACAGGTCGATCAGCGTCGCGACGGGCAGGCCCACGACGTTCTGGTAGTCGCCCTCCACGCTGCGCACGAGCGCGAGCCCCATTCCCTGGATCGCGTAGGCGCCGGAGCGATCCCGCCATTCTCCGCTGCGCAGGCAGCGCTCCATCAGCGTCTCGTCGATCTCCCTGAAGGTGACCGCGGTGCTCGCCACCGCCGTCAGGCGCCGGTCGGGGAGCAGCAGCGCCACGCCGCTGTGGACGGTGTGGGTGGCGCCGCCGAGCGCCGCGAGCGTCGCGCGGGCCGCCGACTCGTCGGCCGGCTTGCCGTAGAGCACGCCGTCGCGCTCGACGATCGTGTCCACGCCGAGCACCGCCTCGAACGCCTGCTCCTCCACGGCGGCCTGCGCCTTGGCGAGCGCGTTCTCCAGCGCCACCTCCGGCCCCGGCCCCTGCTCGCGCTCCTGTACGCCGCTCGGCCGAACCGTGAAGTCGACGTTCAGGGTCTGCAGGATCGCGCGCCGCTGGGGCGACGCGGAGGCCAGGACCAGAGGCGGACGCAAGGACGCTCTAGATCTGCCCGAAGAACAGGTCGATCTCGCGGGCGGCGGACTCGGCCGAGTCGGAGCCATGGACCATGTTCATGCCGGTCTGGGTGGCGAAGTCGCCACGAATCGAGCCGGTCGCCGCCTCCAGCGGATTGGTCGCGCCGATCACCTGGCGAGCCGCCTGCACGGCGCTCTCTCCTTCCAGCGCCATCGCGACCAGCGGCCCGGAGGTGATGAACTCAACCAGCTCGCCGAAGAACGGCTTGCCCTCGTGCTCCGCGTAATGGCGCCTGGCCAGCTCCTGCGTGACGGTCATGTGCTTGAGCGCGACGATGCGAAGCCCCTTGCGCTCGAAGCGCGAGATGATCTCGCCGCTGAGCGAGCGCGCGAATGCGTCCGGCTTGATCAGGATCAGCGTACGGTCCATGTGGTCCTTTGGTCGGTGGTTGACATGCGGCGGCCGCGAGCTCTGGGGAGCTTGCGCGACGTCGCCAACGCTCTAAGAGGTAGGACGCGGGCGTTCTGAGCGCCTGCGGGGCCGAGACGGCGCGGGCGGCACGCGGCTGGATGCCGGCACGGGCGCGGCGCCGCTGCTCTGGTCGGGGAGCTCGAGCTGATCCGCTTCGACGGTCTCGCCGAGTAGGTCCGCGCCCAGAGCGGTGTCCAGAGCGGTGTCGAGCCCGTTGCCGATCGTCGCCGGCTTCACGTCCAGGCTCGACTCCGAGCCAAGCGGCTCCGCTTCGCTGCTGCGGCGGCGTGTGCGCGAGGCGCGCCGGGAGGCCGTGGCGGAGCCTGAGGCGGAGACGGGACGCTCGGCAGGCGCCGAGGACGGCGCTTCGGGCATCTCGGCGGCGCGCGCGCGTCGGCGGCGGGTGCGGGTGGGCGCCGCGGCGCCGGGGACCTCCGCCTCGCAGTACGGGCAGATCGTCCAGCTCTGGTCGAGCGGGCGCCCGCAGGACGTGCAGCGGTCCTTGAGCTTGTGCAGGCAGCTTGGGCAGCGCAGGAAGTCTCGCTCGACCCGGTAGTCGCACTGCGGGCACAGGCCGTAGTCCAGCTCGCCCAGGCGCGCTTCGGCCGCCTGCATCTCCAGCTCGCGCTCGCGCATGTCTTCCAGGTACTCCGGCGGGCGCAGGATCACGTAGACGATCGGGCCCACGAACGGGAACAGCGCCGCCGCGGTCGCGCAGCCGATCAGCAGCGGGTCTTCGATCCGCCGCCGCGCGTCGGCGTAGGTCCAGTAGATCAACGCGAAGTAGATGACCGCGAGGAAGACTATGAGCAGGTCTATGGCCACGCTGAAGCTGCTGCTTTTTATTCCGAAGTAGGCTAGGGGGACCATTGCCTGGCTAAAAAGGGCCCCGGGATGTGTGCGGGGCAGACACAGAGTGCCCGAGTTTAGAGAAAGAGCCGGCCAAACCCGTAGCCAGCCGCAAAGAACACCAGGATCACGATCGCGACGAAGAGCGCCACTGCGCCGATCATCCGCAGCATCGAGGGGCCGCCGTCGCTCATCGCGGACCTCCCTCCCGCACCCTTTCGTCTGAGTCCGCGCCGTCCCGGCCCGCCTGCGCGGCGCCCGCGTCCGCCAGCAGCGCGCCCACCAGGTAGACCGATCCGGTGGCCAGCACCGCGGCCCCCGGCTGCTCGCGCGCCCACGCCTGCGCCTGCGCCAGAGCGGCCAGCGGATCGGGCTCGCACTCGCTGTCGGCGAACCCGAGCTGGCGCGCCAGCGACTGCAGCGCCGAGGGCGGGAGCGCGCGTGCGCTCGCGGGCGCCGTGAACCACACGCGCGCGCTGATCGGCAGAAGCTGGCGCAACATGCCGACGGCGTCCTTGTCCTCCAGCACTCCCATCACCAGCGCGAGCGGACGCTCCCCCACGACCTCCGGCAGGGTCTCCACGAGCGCCCTGGCGGCGTCCGGGTTGTGCGCGCCGTCGAGCACCGTCAGCGGGTCTGCGGCGATCGTCTGCAGCCGCCCCCGCACGCTCGTGGCCTGGGCGGCGTCCTGCAGCGCCTGCGCCTGCATGTCGATCCCGATCGTGGCGAGGAAGCGCTCCGCGGCAAGCTCGGCGAGGGCGAAGTTCGCGCGCTGGAAGGATCCGGCGGCGGCCGGTCGCAGCGCCTCCTGGCGCGGGCTGGCCCCGGCGATGTGCAGCGTCGCGCCGCGCTCCTGCGCAACCTCGCTTGCAAGCCGCACGACCTCCGCGCTCGCTCCCGCGCCGAGCACGAGCTGGGTGCCCGGGCGCACCACGGCAAGCTTCTCCCTGGCGATGTCGGCGACCGTCGGGCCGAGCCAGCGGGTGTGCTCGAGGCTGACGTTGCTCAGCACGGCGACGCTGGAGTCGATCACGTTGGTCGCGTCGTAGCGGCCGCCGAGGCCCGCCTCGATCACCGCGACCTCCACCCCGCGCTTGGCCAGCGCCCAGTAGGCCGCGGCCGTCAGCAGCTCGAACTGCGTGACGTGGTCGTCCTTGGCCAGCGTCCTGTTCACGCGCTCGGCGGCCTGGGCGGCGCACGCGACGGCGCCGGCGAACTCGTGGTTCTCCAGGTCGCGCTCGGCGACCTGGACCCGTTCGCGGTAGTGCATCAGGTGCGGCGAGAGATAGGCACCGGTAAGCAGGCCGTGGCGCTGCAGGATCGCCGCGATCATCCGGGTCGTGGAGGTCTTGCCGTTGGTGCCCACCACGTGCACCGACCTGAAGCTCTGCTGCGGGGCGCCCAGCGCGGTCATCATGCGCCGCATGCGGTCCAGGCCGAACCGCATGCCGAACAGCTCCAGCGAGCGCAGGTGGCGCTCGGCGCGAGTCTCGCTCCAGCGCTCGGTCACACTGCCTCGATCTCGGCGCGCAGCCGCTCCAGCTTCGCGCGCTCGGCCTCGACCACCTCGGCGGGCGCTTTGGCGACGAACTGCTCGTTCGCCAGCTTGGCTTGCGAACGAGCGATCTCGGACTGGAGGCGCTCGCGCTCGGCGTCGCGACGTCGCTGCGCGGCGTCGAGGTCCAGCCCCTCGGCGCCCAGCACCTCCACCGCACCGCCGGGCACGGGCACGGCTGCGACCACCGATCTCTCCGCGTGCGCGCCATTGCGCGAGACCAGCTCGAGCCGCGCGAGCCTTGCCACCAGCGTCGCCGTGTCGTCGTAGCCCTCGGCCGCGATCCGCGCCGGCACGATCAGCCCTGCCTTCGCGTTGACGCTGTCGCGCCAGCCGCGCAGCAGCGTGATCGCCTCGATCGCGCGCGCCACCTCCTGCTCGGCCTCCGGGTCGCGCAGGTCGTCCTGCGCCTGCGGCCAGGTCCCGCCCGCGAGCAGCCCCTGGCCGCCGAGGTAGCCCCACAGCTCCTCGGTGACGAACGGGATCACCGGATGCGCGAGCGCGACGGTCTGGCGCATCACGTGCAGAAGCGTCTCGGAGAGCGCGCGCCGCTGCTGCGGCGCCGCCGACCCGTCCAGATCCAACCGCGGCTTGACCAGCTCGATGTACCAGTCGCACAGCTCGCCGTAGACGAAGTCGTAGAGGCAGAGCGCGGCGTGCGAGAAGTCGTAGACCTCGATCCGCGCCGCGAACTCGGCCTTGATCGCCTGCAGGCGGGAGAGGATCCAGCGGTCCTCGACGGTCTGCGGCCGCGGCTCGCCCGCGAGCTCGGAGAGCTCCACGCCCGGCTGCTCTGCGATCCGCAGCAGCGCGAAGCGAGCCGCGTTGTAGAGCTTGTTGGCAAGCGCCTGGCCCTGCTGCACCTTCTTGGCCGAGTAGCGCACGTCCTGGGTTGAGGACATCGCAAGCAGCCCGAAGCGCACGGCGTCGGCCCCGTGCTTGCCGATCTCCTTCAGCGGATCGATGCCGGTGCCGAGCGACTTGCTCATCCGGCGCCCGTCCGGCGCCTGAATCACCGAGTGGATGTAGACCTCACGGAAGGGCGGGCGGCCGGTGAACTCGATCCCCATCATGATCATCCGCGCCACCCACAGAAACAGGATGTCCCTGGCGGTCGAGAGCACGTCGGTCGGGTAGAAAGCGCCCAGCTCCGGCGTCTGCTCGGGCCAGCCGAGCGTGGCGAAGGGCCACAGCGCCGAGGAGAACCAGGTGTCCAGCACGTCCTCGTCCTGGTAGACCGGCCCGCCGCAGGCGGGGCAGCTCTGCGGTGGGCTCACCGCGACGTGCACCGCGCGGCAGCTCTCACAGTAGTAGACGGGCAGCCGGTGTCCCCACCAGAGCTGACGGGAGATGCACCATGGCCTGATCTCGGCCATCCAGTCCAGGTAGACCTTGCGGTGGTTCTCGGGCACGATCCGCACCGACCCGTCGCGCACCGCGGCGATCGCCGGCGCCGCCAGCTCGTCCATCTTCATGAACCACTGCAGGGAGATCAGCGGCTCGATCCGCTGCCCCGAGCGGTGCGAGTAGGGGACGCTGTGCAGATAGGGATCGCGCGCCGTCACCCGGCCTTCGCTCTCCAGCGCCGCCACGACCGCCTCGCGTGCCTCCAGCACGGTCAGGCCGGCGAACCGCTCCCCCGCCTCGGCGGTCATGCGCCCGTCCTCGCCGATCACCGAGACCTGGTCGAGGCCGTGGCGGCGCCCGATCTCGAAGTCGTTGGGGTCGTGGGCGGGCGTGATCTTGAGCTGCCCGGTGCCGAAGTCGGTCTTGACGTACTCGTCGGCGATCACCGGCAGATGCCGACCGACCAGCGGCAGGATCGCGGTGCGTCCGACCAGGTCCTTGTAGCGCTCGTCATGCGGGTTGACCGCCACGGCGGTGTCGGCGAGCATCGTCTCCGGGCGCACGGTGGCGATGGTGACGGTGCCGCCGCCCTCCAGGTCGTAGACGATCGAGTAGAGGGTGTCTGTCTCCTCCCGCTCCTCGACCTCCAGGTCGGAGATCGCCGAGCGGGTTCCAGGATCCCAGTTGACGATGTAGCGGTCGCGGTAGATGTAGCCCTTCTCGTACAGCGCTACGAACACCTGCGCCACCGCGCGCGCGTAGCCGTCGTCCAGCGTGAAGCGCTCTTCGCTGTAGTCGCAGGAGGCGCCCAGCCGCTTGAACTGCTCGACGATCTGCCCGCCGTAGTGGCTGCGCCAGTCCCAGACCCGCTCCACGAATGCCTCCCGGCCAAGCTCGCGGCGACTCAGTCCCTCGGCGGCCAGGGCCTTCTCGACCTGCATCTGGGTGGCGATGCCCGCGTGGTCGGTGCCCAGAATCCACTTGGTGTTCAGCCCGCGCATGCGGTGGTAGCGGATCAGCACGTCCTGGATCGAGCCGTTGAGCGCATGGCCCATGTGCAGCGTGCCGGTGACGTTCGGCGGCGGGATCGCGATGCTGTAGGCGCCCTCGCCGCTCTCCCCCGGCCGCGGGTGAAAGAGCCCGCTGGCCAGCCAGCGCTCCACGGTGCGCGGCTCCACCTCCGTGGGCTCGAAGCGCGTCTGCTCGCGCAGCCGCTCGATGTCCATCGACTCACTCATTGGAGCGATGAGTGTAAACGGGGCGCTGGCTCGCGAGAAGACCCGGCCTCAGACGCCGAGCCCGCCGAAGACGGCGTAGGGGTGCATCGATTCCCAGATCGGCTGCCCGACCGCCTCGACATGCACCTCGGCGCCATCCCCGGCCTCACCGCGCATGCGTGCGGCAAGCACCGCGGCCGCGTCTTCGTCTGGCGCCCCGATCAGCAGATGGCGCCAGAAGCGCTTGCAGGGGACGCCCTCAGCCTGTAGGCGCTCCGCCAGCGCGTGCGCGTCGTGATGGCTTGGCAGGGTGACGCGCACCTCGAACTCGGCGTAGGGGCTCTCGCGGGTCTCCTGGTCCTCGGTCTCCAGCCGTCGCTCGTGCTCCGCCTGGATCTGCTGATCGGTGGCGGGCAGAGGCGCCGATGCGTCCTCCCAGCGCTCCTCCAGGGGATGCCATCGCCAGAGCGTCAGCCGGCCGTCGATGCCGTGCTCGTCCATCACGCGCTGGACGGCGTCGCGGATCGTGCTCGCGACTGCCGACGAGTCGGCGTAGAGGAAGACGTGATCGCCTTCGCCGGTGGCTGCAACACGTCCGAGCGCGGCGCGCTCACTCTCCTCCACCCGCGCCTCGTGCAGAGCCTTCAGCAGCTTGCGCGGCTGCGAGAGCTCCACCTTGACCCTGTATTCGTCCTGGCCGGCCACGTCTTAGAGCTCAGGCCGATCCCTTGCGCAGCGTGCGCCGCTCTTCCAGTTCGCTCTCCTGCGTGTGATCGTGGATCGCTTCGGTGACCAGCGTGGGCGCAAGCCCCTTCTCCACCGTCTCGCGCGTGACCACGCACTTCTTCACGTCGGCGCGGGAGGGAAGCTCGAACTGCACCTCCAGCAGGATCTCCTCGATGATCGAGCGCAGGCCGCGCGCGCCGGTTTCACGCTCCAAGCCGCGCTCCGCGATCGCCTTCAGCGCGTCCTCGGCGAAGACCAGCTCGATCCCATCGAATGAGAAGAAGCGTTGGAACTGCTTGACCAGCGCGTTGCGAGGCTCCACCAAGATCGAGACCAGGTCCTCGCAGGTGAGCTGGTGCACCGCGGAGCTGACGGGCAGGCGGCCGATGAACTCGGGGATCAGCCCGTAGTGGATCAGGTCCTCGGGCAGGCAGTGCTCGAAGATCGCGCCCTTGTCATGCTCGGCTTTCTCCTCGATCGCGGCGGCGAAGCCGATGCCCTTGTGGCCGATCCGCTTCTCGATCACCTTGTCCAGATTGGCGAACGCTCCGCCGCAGATGAACAGGATGTTCGTGGTGTCGATCGTCAGGAACTCCTGGTGGGGGTGCTTGCGCCCGCCCTGCGGCGGCACGGATGCCTGGGTGCCCTCCAGGATCTTCAGCAGGGCCTGCTGCACGCCCTCGCCGGAGACGTCGCGCGTGATCGACGGGTTGTCGGCCTTGCGCGCGATCTTGTCGACCTCGTCGATGTAGATGATCCCCGTTTCGGCCTTGCGCACATCGAAGTCGGCGGCCTGGATCAGCTTCAGCAGGATGTTCTCGACGTCCTCGCCGACGTAGCCGGCCTCCGTGAGCGCGGTGGCGTCCGCGATCGCGAAGGGCACGTTGAGAATCCGCGCCAGGGTCTGCGCCAGCAGCGTCTTGCCGCAGCCGGTTGGGCCGAGCAGCAGGATGTTGGACTTCTGCAGCTCGATGTCGCTGTCGCCGGTCTGCATCATCTGGACGCGCTTGTAGTGGTTGTAGACCGCTACGGAGAGCGTGCGCTTGGATGCCTCCTGGCCGACGACGTACTCGTCCAGCACGTCGTAGATTTCGCGCGGCTTCGGCAGGTTCTGCAGGTCGAAGGCGGGCGGAGCGACCAGCTCCTCGTCGATGATCTCGTTGCAGAGATCGATGCACTCGTCGCAGATGTAGACGCCGGGGCCGGCGATCAGCTTCTTGACCTGGCGCTGGGACTTGCCGCAGAAGCTGCAGAGAAGCTGCTCGTTTGAGTCTGTCGGCCGCGCCATCGTCCCAGGAGCCTCAGTGTTCGGAGATCACCCGGTCGATGATCCCGTACTCCCGGGCCTCCTCCGAGCTCATGAAGTAGTCGCGCTCGGTGTCCTTCTTGACCTGATCGATGTCCTTGCTCGTGTGCTTGGCGATGATCTCGTCCAGGCGGCGGCGCACGTCGATGATCTCGCGGGCGTGGATCTCGATGTCGGTGGCCTGGCCCTGGAAGCTGGATGAGACCTGGTGGATCAGGATCTTGGCGTTGGGCAGCGCCATCCGCTTGCCGTGCGCGCCGCCGGCCAGCAGCAGCGCGCCCATCGACATCGCGATGCCGACGCAGATCGTCTGCACGTCGGGCTTGACGAACTGCATCGTGTCGTAGATGGCGAGGCCGGCGTAGACGGAGCCGCCGGGAGAGTTGATGTAGAGCGAGATGTCCTTCTCGGGGTCCTCGCTCTCCAGGTGCAGCAGCTGCGCGACGACGAGGTTGGCGATCTGGTCGTCGATCGGCGTGCCGAGGAAGATGATCCGCTCGTTGAGCAGGCGGCTGTAGATG
>DAHUYQ010000061.1 GCA_027315115.1 Solirubrobacterales bacterium
GATCTGCTGCGGATGCTGGTCGCGGAGGGTGGCAACCGCTGTGGTGTGCTGATGAGCGCTTCGGATATCGAATCGGTGCTGCTCGCCGATCGCGTCTGGTCGCTGGAGCAGGGCGGCAAGCTGATACCGACAGCGGGCCACCACGGTGGCGACGCCGACATCATTCCGTTTCGCGCATCAGACCAGAGCGGAGGACCGCGGCGCGTGGGCCGCTTGTAGTGCTTGAGCTGCGCCGGGTATCCAAGCATTACAAGGTCGGTAGCGAGAGCCCGATCCGGGCGGTTGACGATGTCTCGATGACCCTCTCGGGCGGCGAAGTCCTTGCGTTGTACGGTCCGTCCGGCTCAGGGAAGTCGACTCTGATCGAACTGATCGCTGGGCTCAAGAAGCCCGACGACGGAAGCATCCTGATCGGCGGGCGTGACCTCTTGAAGATGTCTCGCTCGCAGGCCAATGACTACCGGCTCAACGACCTTGGCATCGTGATGCAGCCAAGCAGCCTGCAGCCCGGCGCGCGAGCGATCGCCAGCGCATCGATCAAGCTGATGGCCGGCGGCAAGCGTGCCGCTCGTGATCGCATCGAGCCGCTGCTCGTCGAGTTGGGGCTCGGCGACCGTCTGCGCCACCGAACCGAGGAACTGTCCATGGGTGAGCGTCAGAGAGTCCTCATTGCCCTGGCGCTGTCTCGCGATCCGAAGCTGGTGCTCGCCGACGAGCCTACTGCGAGCTTGGATACCGAGAACACACAGCAGGTTTTCTCCCTGCTGCGCGGGATGTGCGTCGCGCGCCGCATGGCGCTGTTGCTCGTCACGCACGACCCTGCTGCTGCGGCCTATGCCGACAGAAGCTACGAACTGCGTGACGGGTGCCTCAGCGAACGCCGCTTCGACGATACGCCCCTTGGCGCGAGTTGATTCGCGTGGTCCGCCTCTCCGGCATCCGCTACATCTATGAAGCGCGCCTGGCGACGACATCGGTGCTGGTCCAAGAATGCTTCGCGGTCGTTGGGATCGCCGTCGGCGTGGCGCTGCTGTTCGCCTCTCAGGTGTCCAGCACCTCGTTGAATCGTGCTGTCGCGCAACTCAACGACCAACTCGTCGGCCGCGCCCAAGTACAGCTCAAGGCACGCAGTTACCAGGGCGTCTCAGATCGGTTGCTCTCAGAAGTCCGCCGAGTTCCGGGCGTCGAGGCCGCTTTGCCGATTCTTGAACGCCAGGTCAACGTGATCGGTGCCCGCGGTGAGCGCCCGGTACTGCTCATCGGCGTAGAACCAACAGCGATGATGAAAGTGAGCAGCAAGTTCGATCATCGTTTCTCCGCCCGACAGCTCTCCCGTGTGCCGGCCATCGCCCTCCCCGAACCGCTCGACCGCGCGATCGGCTCAGGGCCGCTCGAACCTGTACGGATGCAAGTCGGAGCGCGATTCGTCGAAACCCTTGTCGGAACGACGCTTGGGGAATCGGAAATAGGCGCCCTTGTGCGAAGCCCGATCGCAGTGACCTCGATCGGATATGCCCAACGATTGACACAGACCCCGCGAGCGTTGACGAGGATATTCGTGCGC
This sequence comes from Solirubrobacterales bacterium, assembly GCA_027315115.1. Lineage (GTDB taxonomy): Bacteria > Actinomycetota > Thermoleophilia > Solirubrobacterales > Solirubrobacteraceae > Palsa-744. Next base: position 1,565 of record DAHUYQ010000061.1, read on the forward strand.
TACAGGCCTGCTCGCGCGTCAAGAGCACGAGCAGGTCTGGCTGATCTCGCGCGCAAGTGGAACGTCAACTTCCAGCCAAGCACGTTCGAAACCCGCGCGTTCGACACTGCCGCCGCCCCCGAGAACATCAGCGAGGAGCTCTTTTCAGCGATCTCGGCTCTGGTCGGATTCCTGTTCGCGCTCAACGCGATGCTCGTCACCGTCCCTTCTCGGCGCAAGCTCGTCGAAGACCTGCACCCTCACGGCTACACCCCGATCATGATCATCCAGATTCTGATGGTCAATGCAATCGCGCTGGCGGTCTTTGGCTGTCTGCTAGGGCTGGTTCTGGGCGATGTCCTCTCTCTCGTCGTTTTTGACATGACGCCGGGCTACCTCACGTTCGCGTTTCCGATCGGTTCGGCACGCGTGATCGAATGGCAGACCTTGGCGCTAGCGGCGTTGGCTGCCGTGATTGCGGCGGTTGTTGGGGTCATGTGGCCGCTGCGTGAGATTCTCTGGGGCCCCCAGGAAGCTAGCGAGCGCAGACCGCTCGATCGACGCTGGTGGGCAGCGGGGATATGGTTGATCGGCAGCTTGTGCTTGGCGGTCACGACCTACACGCTCCTAGATAACACGCGGGCCGCCGTGTTTGGCAACGTCGCTTTGGTGATGGCGTTGGCGTGCTTCTTGCCATTCGTCTTCCATGGTGCTGTCGCCATCTTCAGTCGCCTGTCAGAGCTGCTGGACGACGTGGGTTCTGGCCTTGCGGTCTCCGAGCTTGACTCGCCGCCTTCCCGCGTGCGATATCTGGCGATCGCAGGCACCGCAGCCCTCGCAGTGTTCGGCACAGTCGAGTTCGGCGGCACCCAGGCAAACCTGAACCGAGGTATCGACGCATCGATCCGCGGCATGGACTCCAGCACAGATATCTGGGTCGTGCCAAGCGGCGGATCCAGCCTGCAGACGACTATTCCTTTCCAGCCGTTGCAGGCATCGCGTCTAGCGTCGATCCCCGGCGTCCGTAGCGTGTCTGTATACCGCGGCAGCTTCTTGGACTGGGGCGAACACAGGATCTGGGTGATCGCACCGGGGTCCGCCGTGCAACGTCCGGTGCCGACGAGCCAGATCCTCAGTGGATCAACCAAGACCGCGACCGCCCGCGTTCGTGACGGCGGCTGGGCAGTCCTTTCGCAGGGGCTCGCTCAAGAACACCACCTGCGTGTCGGTCAGAGCTTTACGCTCCCCTCGCCGCGTCCCACGACGTTTCGACTCGCTGGCACGACGACCAATCTTGGCTGGCCGCCGGGCGCGATCATCATGAGCGCGGCCGAATATGCGTCCGCGTGGCAAAGCGTCACGCCAAGCGCCTACGAGATCCAGACGTCTCGTCCGCTTGACAGCGAGCGGGTCTTGATCGGCCGGGCTCTGCATGGCCTCGGCTTCTCGGTCCAGACGGCCGCCGAACGTGAGCAGCGCCACTACGCCGCCGCTCAGCAGGGTCTCTCACGCCTTACACAGATACGCATCCTCATTCTTGTCGCGGCCATCCTTGCTGTCATCGGAGCTATGAGCGCGATGATCTCATCGCGTCGCGAACAGATCGCCGCGCTCAAGTGTCACGGAATCCCTGAGTCCGTGCTCTGGCGGTCCTTGATGTGGGAGAGTGCGGTGCTGCTCGCGACAGGCTGCACCATGGGCGCGATCTTCGGGCTGTATGCCCAGCTCTTGGGCAGCCACTTCCTCTCTACGGTCACAGGCTTTCCGATCGTCTTCGACATCGAAGGAGTCGCGGCAATCACGAGCTTTGCTCTTGTCGCGCTCATTACAGTCGCGGTGTTGGCGGTACCCGGGTACCGGGTAGTGCGTGTGCCTCCGAGCACCGTTAGCCCCGCGCAGTAAGCCGCGGAGATTCGCCGCTGACGACCGGCCAGATTCTACGCCGGTCACGGCGCGGCAGATCCGCGCCACGGTCGTTGCGGTCGTCCGTGAGCTCACATGGGGCCTTCCAGCAGTAAGTCGGGAAGTCACGCGCTGGCATAGGTCCGCTGCCGCCATGCCCTGCGCTTCTCTGAGGCAAGACGCGGTTGACGCGCTGGCGCGAAAGCGCGGCCAGACGGACGGCGCAGCACTGTTCGCGACTTTGCCTCGCCGACGAAGCGGTAGTTATCTCCGGTTGCTCGTCGCGTATCAAGTCGCATGGGACTTCCTCGACAGCATCAGCGAGCGCGGCGCTGACGCTGGCGTCACAAACGGCCGCCAGTTGCACCTCGCTTTGATCGACGCGCTGGAGCCCGGCGGGCCCGTGCACGACTACTACTGCCACAACCCATGGAGAGACGACGGAGGCTACCTGCGGGCGCTCGTGAGGACTTCTCGCGAATGCTGCCAACACCTACCGGCATACTCACGGGTTCGTGAACTAGTCCTCCGAGACGGTCGACGAGCTCAGGTCCTCGCATACAACCACGATCCTGTTGCTGCCCGGCGCGACGTAGCGCTCGAGGCGTGGGCGGTCTGCGAGTTTCCAACTGGACACGAAGCGACATGGTTCGAGCTAACGGGTGCCGCGAGTGCTGGGTTGGCTGCCTTCGCGCTTCTTGCGGTCGCCTGCGAATCGCAGTGTCGGGACGAGCTGATCGCCAGTACGCACGCCGCCTACTTCCCGTGGACATCGGCTGTGGCATGCATGTTGGACAGCTATGCCGATCGAGATGAGGACGCTGCCAATGGCGATCACAGTTACATCGCCCACTATGGCCCGCCTGAGATAGCGATCACACAAATCTGCATGCTGCTGCGTCGCTGTCTGCAAACGCTGAACGCGTTGCCAAACGGCGAGGCTCACCTGGTGATCGCCAGCAGCATGGTCGCGATGTACCTCTCAAAGGACGGTTGCCGCAGTCCCGGAGCGCGGCGCGGAACGCGAAGAATCGCTCAGGCAGGCGGGACGCTCACCAAGACTCTTCTACCGGTGCTGCGGATTTGGCGCACCGGTCACTCACTGCAAGCTTCATGACCAAACAAGGAGAGCATATCAATGTCACCACTCGTCGCTACATCGTTGGCAAAACGTTTCAAGGGCGGGTTGCCCCCGAGTCCGCCGCATCCTGCCACCATCCAAACCGTGGGCGGCCGCCGTTGGCCATACCGCTATCTCGAGCTCTGTAGAGCGACGTGTGGAGATCGCTTTACGCTCTATCCACTGGACCGGATGCCCATGGTCTTCGTGTCCAGCCCGCAGGACATCCGCGACGTGCTGACGGGAAATCCCGCAAAGCTTCATCCGGGTGCCGGGGGGCGGGTCATAGCGCCGCTGATTGGTGAGCACTCGTTCATGTTGTTGGAGCAGGAGGATCACGTTGCGGGGCGCAAGGCGATTCAGCCGGCATTCCATAAGGAGATGGTCAGGCGGCAGGCGGCCGCGTTGGTCGACGCGGTTGACCGCACTGTCGAGTCGTGGCCACATGACACCGTGATCGAATTGCAGCCCCGCATCCGGGCTCTGACGCTGGGGGTCATCTTGCGAATCATCTTCAGCGATCATCCTCGACAACTAACTGCCCTGCAGCATCAGTTGATGGGGATGCTGGCCGTCTCCGACACGTTGCTTCTTCAAGGGCCACGGCTACGGCATCTTCCATACTGGCGAGGTGTCTGGCGCCGGTTTCTAGAGCAGCGCCATCGTGTCGACCAGATGCTTTATAGTTTGATCCGTACTCGCAGAGCCGAGGTCGATCGCAGTCATCACGACTTGCTCGATCTGCTGCTTGACGCGCATGCGGCAGACGGTGCGCCTCTGTCGAGCCGGGAGATTCGTGACAATCTGATGTCCATGATTCTCGCGGGTCATGAGACGACGACCGGCGAGGTTGCGTGGACGCTCCAGTTGCTCGCACACAACCCTGAAGCACAGTCGCGTCTGGCGGCGGAGCTCGATTGCGACCCCAACACCGATTATCTGGCAGCTACCATTCACGAGACAATGCGCCGGCGGCCGGTGTTCGCTTTTGCGATTCCCCGAGACGTTGTCGCTCCGGTTGAGATAGGCGGGTTCACCTACCAGCCTGGCGTCCAGCTCGTCGCTTGCACCTATTTGCTGCATCACAATCCAGAGTTGTATGCGCGGCCACATGAGTTCGAGCCAGAGCGATTCCTCGACTCGCGCGTGCAGACACGAACCTGGCTGCCTTGGGGTGGTGGTCGTAAGCACTGCCTGGGCCGACACTTTGCGATGTTCGAGGTTGAAGCCTTGCTGCGAAGCGTGATCGAGAAGTGCGCCGTTCGGCCTGTCGGCAGCCGGATCGAGCGGCCGCGGTGGCGCAGTGCGATTATCGTTCCCGGCGGCGGCTGCCAAGTCGTCTTGCACGCGCGCCGACGCCAAGCTGGTGGTGGCATGCTGACGGTGGGCCGTAAAAATGGGTCTAAAGATTAGCGTGCTAATGTTTATAATTAGACGTGTAGGGAAATGCGCGGTGAGTTCCACAAGCGCGAACGGAGCTGTGGAAACATGCGTTGCGTGATGGCCGATGGTATGCAAAGAGCGAGAGGGAGCGCGTGCGGCAATGTGTGTCGCTTGTGCGATCACGATCCGCTCCTCTCGTGTGACCTTGGTCGCGTCGCTTGCTCGCCTCACCGCGCAATGCGGCGCGAGCATGCTTTGGCAACGCGCTACGCCGGTTCGCCGTCGTCGTCAAGGGCTCGGCGTTTGCCTGTCAGTGCGCCGATGCCCATTGCTCTCGGCGCGGCGGTGAGCCGGCGTAGCGCGTTCCAAGTAACGCGGTGCATAAGAGATCGCATGGGGACTCCTTGCAGGCAGGAGAGGGCGCAGGATGCCGGGCAGCCCGTGCAGGTAGTGGGCGGGCGCCCGGCCTCTTGCATGCAGGGCCACCCGGGGAGTGGCTACACGGTGCGGCGCTACCTGGTCGTGGCGTAATGGCAAAAGATGGGGAGGTGAGCGAGTTGACACCGCGCCTCGGCGTGGTGCTGGCATGCACCGTCCAGCGGCCTTCCTATGGATATGAGATCGCCGGGCGCATCAAGGAGTGCGGACATGGGGGACTTTTCGCGCGGCAGAGTGCCGGGTCTGTCTATTACTCGCTGCGGCGGTTGGAACAGGTTGGCTACGTGGAGGCGGTGCACGGCGCTGCTCCCGTGCCGCGACGGATCACGACTCGATGCTGGGATCATCGTCGCTGGCTTTCGGCGACTCCGGCCGGCGTGCACGCCCTGAGCAGGTGGGTCTGCGAGCAGGCGCAGCCCAAAATACAGGCACAGATTCACACGAGAATTGAAGGCGCTGCGCGGCGCGGCACTGTGGCCCTCAGCCAAGCGCTCGATGAGTGCGAGGGGATTTGTGCGGAGCGCGAAGAGCTGCTCGGGGCGATCCAGATGCTCGCGGCCGACGCCCCGCAGATCGGCGCGCCCGGTGACCTGGTCGCGATCGCGACGCGGAGAGCCGAGCTGGGTGCGCTACGCGGCCGTATCCAGCGAGCGCGCGCGCATCTTCGCGGAGACACGCGACAGCGCGGGGCCCGCGCTCAAGAGGACGGCCGCGCGGTGCGCGACCCGGGGCCGCGTGCCGGTGGACGAGAAAGGGCGCTTGTGGGTGGCCATGCGTGAGCAGGACGCGTGGCCACGCCGCTTACGTGGGTTTCTGAGGGTTCTGGTCGGCGGCGGGAGCTGGAGAGCCGGCAGCTCCCGTGAGTGGTCCCAGCGCCGCCGGGCACCTGAGTGAGCGAGCTCCGGCGCAACGAACGACGAGACTGGAGGGGGAGCATGGCGACAGTGGTAGAGGTCGAGAAGGCGCGGCTGTGCCGTGGCCTCATCGACGTGTTCACAGATGCGACCAAAGTGGTCGAGAACACTCTGCTGCCCATGGACGACACGCTGCCGCCGAGAGTGCACAGGGCTCGCCGGCAGTACGCGAAGGTCACTGCGATCGGGGACCTGCTTGACGAGATCGAGTGGGAATCCGCGTCCACCGACAGCTACGATCTGGATGTCGAAACGCATGGCTGGGCGGCGGTGACCGCGCTGGAACGCGTGGTCGCGCGTGCGCACTTCACCGCATGGGAGCTGGCCGAGAACGAGGACGCGGAAGGATCCGGCGAGGCGAGCTACATCCGCCATTCTGCCGAACAAGAGCTCGCGCGCATCAAGCAGGCGTGCCGAGAGGCGAAAATCGAGATCGAGGCGCCAGGGATACGCACGCGCTGGACGGACGGCAAGGGATGACGCGCGAGCGCGAGATGCTCCGCCTACGCGAAGTCGACCACCTCACGCTGCGAGAGATCGGCGAGCGCTACGACCTGACCGCCGAGCGCGTGCGCCAGATCCTCAACCAGTGCCGGCGCCGGATGCGGCAGCCGGATCGCCCGGCTGCGGGGCGGTCTTTGCCTTCGCGCAATCCCAGAGATATTGGCGAGTAGCCTGCCGACTGCGTGGTAGCGCTCTGAGGCGGGGCTCAGCGTCCGGGTGTTCAGTCGCCGCGGCGTGGATGGGCGCGAGCTGGGTGCCGGCGCGCGCTGTCGACCGTCTGCCGAGCCAATCTCAAGTATGCGGCTGCCCCCGATCTGATCGCGCCGAACGACTGCGCGATCGCCCGCCAGGCGCCGGCAGGCCGATAGTCTGCTCCCCACGATGGCAGCGGGCTACCGCATAGAGGTGATGCACGGCGTGAACCTCGACATGCTGCATCGCCGCGACCCGACCCACTACGGCGAGATGAGCCTGCTCGACCTGGAGCGGACGATCGAAGGCTTCGCGCGGGAGATCGGGCTGAGCACGCGCTTCTTCCAGAGCAACTTCGAGGGCGCGTTCGTCGAGCGGCTGCACCTGCTGGAGGGCCAGGCCGACGCGGTGATCGTCAACGCGGGCGCCTGGACGCACTACTCATGGGCGATCAGGGACGCGCTGGAGCTCACGAAGCTGCCCGCCGTCGAGGTCCATCTCTCCGACGTGGAGAAACGCGACCCGTGGCGCAAGATCTCCGTCTTCGACGGCCTGTGCATCGAGAAGATCTCCGGCAAGGGGCCGGAGGGCTACCGGCTTGCGCTGCAATCTCTGCAGAAGGCGCTGAAGGATGCTCCCGGCCGGTGAGCGGCGCATAGAGCGCCTCGCGGACGCGCTGTGCGAGCGCGGCGTCGGCTGCCTGCTGGTCAGCGCCCCCGCCAACGTCCGCTACCTGACCGGCTACACGGGCACCAACGGGCTCGCGGTCATCGCCGCGAGCGACTCGGACGCCGAGCGACTCTTCCTCACCGACTTCCGCTACGAAACCCAGGCGGAGCAGCAGGTGGGGGCTCACGCGCCCTCCTGCCGGCGCGAGATCGCGACCGGCGATCTGGCCGAGGCGGCCGGCAAGCTGCTGGCGCAGGGACAGGCGCAGCGCGTGGGCTTCGACGAGCAGGATCTCTCGGTCGCCCGGCATGAGCGCCTGGCCACGGCGCTCGGCGAGTCCTTCGAGCTGGTTCCCTGCGGCGGCATGGTGCAGCGTCTGCGCGAGGTCAAGGAAGAGGATGAGCAGCGGCGCATCGCGGCCGCCGCCGAGCTCGCCGACCGGGCGCTGGTGGAGATCCTGGAAGGCGGCCTGATCGGCCGCACCGAGCGCGAGATCGCGATCGCCCTGGAGACGCGGATGCGCACGCTTGGCGCGGAGGGGCCGAGCTTCCCCTCCATCGTCGCCTCCGGCGCCCACGGCGCGCTTCCGCACGCGCAGCCGCGCGACCACGCGATCGAGCGCGGGACGCTCGTCACGATCGACTGGGGCTGCGTCCTGGACGGCTACTGCTCCGACTGCACCCGCACCTACGGGGCCGGTGCCGTCAGCGATCATCACAGGGAGATCTACGAGCTGGTCCTGGCCGCCCAGCTCGCCGGCCTGCGCGCCATCGCGCCGGGACGCAGCGGCAAAGAGGTCGACGCGCTCGCGCGCGAGGTGATCGAGGCGGCCGGCTACGGCGAGCGCTTCGGCCACGGCCTCGGCCACGGCGTCGGCGTCGAGGTCCACGAGGGCCCGCGGCTCTCGAAGACCGCAGGCGAGGATCCGCTGCAGGTCGGCAACGTGGTGACGGTCGAGCCGGGCGTCTACCTGCCGGGGGACCTGGGAGTGCGGATCGAGGATCTCGTGGTGGTGGGGGAGGCCGGACCGCGCGTTGTCAGTCTGCTCGCAAAGGACCTGACCGAGGTGTCCTGAGGGAAGGCTTCGCTGTGCCACCCACCGCGCGTCCCAGGTGCAATCCGGGCGCATACAGGCGCAGCGACATCGCCGCGGCAAGCGGCAGCGTCCACGCCAGGAAGAACCCGGCCTGCAGGTCCGGCGAGGCGATCGTAGGCAGCCACTGGAAGCTGGCCCAGCAGAGCACGGTCGCGCCCAGCGCGATCACGGGCGGTCGCTTGAACGCCAACGACTCCCAAGACAGAAGGCTCAGCAGGAACGGAAGCGTGTAGTACACGTTGTCCCACGTGTCGAGCAGGCAGCGCGCAAGCATCAGCAGGGTCAGCATCAGCAGCGCGTCGCGGGCGTCGATCGGGCGCCAGGCGCGCACCCGGTCGGCCGGCGAGCCGCACGCGCGGCTGCGCCGCCGCCACCAGAGGGCCAGCGGCAGCAGCACGCCCATCGCGATGATCAATGGATGGCTGACCGGTCCCACCCAGGAGGGCGCGGTGCGGTAGCCGGGCTTGGCGTTCCCGAACAGGCCATGCACGAGCGCGCCGTGGCTCCCCAGGAACCAGAACGCCTGCCACGGCTGGAAGATCGTGCTGGAGGTCGAGGCGGCGCTGCCGGTCGCGCTCACGAACGAGGAGCTGAGCAGCGCGATCGGCGCAAGCAGCGCTCCGCCCGCCAACGCGGTCACGACCAGCATCTGCCAGCGTCCGCGCTCCAGGCTCAGGAGCACCGGGCCGACCACGATCAGCGCCCACTCCTTGCTTGCGATCGCAAAGCCCAGGCAGATGCCGGCGAGGATCGCGCGCGGATGCACCACGTGGCGCATCGCGGAGCGCGAGCGCGAGGAGGATGCGAGCAGCGCCGCCGCCACGCACAGCGTCGCGCCGAGCAGTTCGTCGGCGTGCCCGAGCTCCATCGCGCGCAGCGTCAGCGGGTTGGCGACGCAGAGCCCCAGCGCGAGGGCGCGTGCGAGCCTGCCGTGGTGACCGGCTCGCCGCATCGCCCTGCACAGCCAGAGGCCGAGCAGGGCGGCCGCGATCAGGCAGGGGATGGAGACAGCCTGATAGACAGCCAGCGACCCGCCGCCCCAGAGGCCGGGAAGGAACGCGAAGGGCGCGCGCAGCAGCAGCGAGCCTCCGTAGGAAGGCGCAAGCTGCGCGAAGGAGGCGAAGTGCCCGTGCACGAGCGCCTGCATCGCCGGCAGCGCCTCGACTTCGTAGTCGTTCCAGGCGAAACCGTAGAGCCCAAGCCAGGACATGCAGGCCACGCCCAGCGCGGCCATCGCTGGCGCGAACGCTCTCTCCCACCTCCTGGATGCCATCGTGAGGATGGCATCGGTAAGTGGTTGTCCGCGCTTTAGAACTTCAGGCGCAACTGCCGAGCATGAGGTCGTGTTTGCGGGGGTAGACGGCTTCTACATCGGCGTTCTGCCGTCAAATGCGTCACGATCGAGGTGTGATGGGCTCTGATTGGCCTTCCGACGGCTTCGATGCGAGCGACTCTGAGGAGCTCGAGCGAAGCATGGAGCAGGAAGTGGAGGGGCTGCTGGAGCTCGAGGAGTCCGAGGGCCCGGCAGGACTCGAGCTGCAGGTCGGCTCGCCCACTCGCGTGGGGCCCTTGCGAGCGGCACGCGGCCCCAACGGGCGCGCTCCGCGGCGACGGCGGTAGAAGGGCCTAGGCGCCCCTGGACCCGCCGCGTCCACGCTCCCTGGCTACGCGGGCGAACATCTCGTCGACCCCGAAGCGGGGGGCGACCTTCTCGACCAGGCCCGGGACGATCTGCGCGAGGGCCAGCATCGGCCTGATCGGCGCGCCGCTCTCCACGATCTCCCCGACGTCGTCTCTGATCGCTCTGACCACCGCGTCGGCGACCTTGCCGGTGCTCGTCTCGCCGACCAGGCGATTGGAGGTGTGCCCCTCGTCGGCCATGCGCTGGTACATGCCCTCTCCGGCGGTGAAGCCGGGGCAGACGACCGAGAACCCCACCGGGCCGCCCGCGTGCTCGGCGCGCAGCGACTGGGTGAGCGCGACCAGGCCGGCCTTGGCGGCCGCGTAGGGGGCGTTGTATGCCGGGCCGACCTTGCCCGCCAATGAGGAGATGAAGACGACATGGCCCTGCCCGCGCTGCAACATGCCAGGCAGCGCCGCGTGGGTCAGCAGCATCGGGACCGTGAGGTTGACCTCGATCATCTGCGAGAGCTCCTGGTCGTTGAACGCCGTGAAGGAGCTGATGCTCTCGATGCCGGCGTTGTTGACCAGCACGTCGATCGGGCCGAGCGCAGACTCCGCCCTCTCGATCAGCCCTCCGACCTGCTCGCGGTCTGCGAGATCGGCGGGGACGGTCACGCAGCGCACGCCTCTTTCGCCGACCTCCGCGGCCACCCTGCCCAGCGCGTCCTCTCGGCGGCCGGAGAGCACCAGGCTCATGCCGCGTCCGGCCAGCCGCCTACAGATCTCGGCGCCGATGCCGCCCGAGGCGCCCGTCACGAGTGCGTTTGCTCCTGCGAGCTGCTTCACGTCTGCCTCCTCGGTCGAGCCGGTTGCGCTGCTGTTCGCTCAGAGGCTAACCGCGCGGCAGGCAATCCGCAGCCCGCTACAGGCAACTACTGAGCACGGTGCAGGGCAGCCACGCATGCGGGTGCAGGCCGGCACGGATGTCGCGGCCGCCGGGTGGTGGGAACTTGGCATCTGCGGCCACCGGGCCAACAGCAGCCCTCCGAGGATCGAGACCAGAGCGTACGAGAAGGAGCGAGAGATGGCGATCGAGCAGACCCACAGAACCTACGAGGCGCCCGGCCGCCTGGGCAGTCCCGTCGAGCTTCACGACCGTTACGAGAACTTCATCGGTGGGCGATGGGTGCCTCCCACCACCCACGAGTACCGGGAGAACCCGACGCCTTCCACCGGCCAGCCGTTCTGCGAGGTCGCGCACTCCGGCGCGGCGGACATCGAGCTTGCGCTGGACGCCGCGCACGCGGCCAAGGAGTCCTGGGGCCACACCTCGCCGGCGCAGCGGGCCGCCGTCCTGGACGCGATCGCGGACGCGATGGAAGAGAGCCTGGAGATGCTTGCGGTTGCCGAGAGCTATGAGAACGGCAAGCCCGTCCGTGAGACGCTCGCTGCCGACATCCCGCTCGCGATCGACCACTTCCGCTACTTCGCGGGCGCGGCGCGCGCGGAGGAGGGTCGGATCTCCGAGATCGACGATCAGACCTACGCCTACCACTTCCACGAGCCGCTGGGCGTCGTGGGGCAGATCATCCCGTTCAACTTCCCGCTGCTGATGGCCGCCTGGAAGATCGCGCCGGCGCTCGCGGCCGGCAACTGCACGGTGGTCAAGCCCGCGAGCCCGACGCCCTGGTCGATCCTGAAGCTCTGTGAGGTGATCGGCGAGCACATCCCGGGCGGCGTGCTGAACGTCGTCAACGGCCCGGGCGCGGAGATCGGCAAGGCGCTGGCGTCCAACAAGCGGATCGCCAAGGTCGCCTTCACCGGCGAGACGGTCACCGGACGGCTGATCATGACCTACGCGGCCCAGAGCCTGATCCCCTCCACGACCGAGCTCGGCGGCAAGTCGCCGAACATCTTCTTCGAGGACGTGATGGCAAGCGACGACGCCTTCCTGGACAAGGCGGTCGAGGGACTCGTGCTCTACGCCTTCAACAAGGGCGAGGTCTGCACCTGCCCCTCGCGGGCGCTGATCGCCGAGTCGATCTACGAGCCCTTCATGGAGCGGTGCCTGGAGCGGATCGCGGCGATCAAGCAGGGCGACCCGCTCGACCCCGAGACGATGATCGGCCCGCAGGTCTCATCCGCTCAGATGGAGAAGATCTCGGGCTACGTGCAGATCGGACGCGAGGAGGGCGCGGAGGTCCTGATCGGCGGGCAGCAGCCGCACCTCGGCGGCGAGCTGGAGGGCGGCTACTACTACGAGCCGACCGTCCTGAAGGGCCATAACAGCATGCGCGTCTTCCAGGAGGAGATCTTCGGCCCGGTGCTCGCGGTGACGACCTTCAAAGACGAGGCGGAGGCGCTCGCGATCGCCAACGACACGATGTACGGGCTGGGCGCCGGCGTGTGGACCCGCGACGGCAGCAAGGCGTTCCGCATGGGCAGGGCGATCCAGGCCGGCCGCGTGTGGACCAACTGCTACCACCAGTACCCCGCTCACGCCGCATTCGGCGGCTACAAGTCCTCTGGCGTCGGACGCGAGAACCACCGGATGATGCTCGAGCACTACAGCCAGACCAAGTGCCTGCTTGTCAGCTACGACCCGAACCCGATGGGGCTGTTCTGAGAACGGACCGGCTTCTCTCCTTGGCCGCTGAAGCCCTGACGGGCTCCCCAGACGTGACGGCGACCGCGGAGGCGCTCGATCTGATCGAGCGCCTCCGCGACAAGCACGGGCCGCTGGCCTTCTTCCAGTCCGGCGGCTGCTGTGAGGGCAGCGCGCCGATGTGCCTCTGCGAGTCCGACATGCCGCCCGGGCCGGGTGACCTGCTGCTCGGGGAGATCGGTGGCACGCCGTTCTACATCGATGCGGAGCAGTACGCGCGCTGGGGCAGGCCCCGCTTCCTGATCGACGTCTGCCCCGGCGCGGCCGAGAGCTTCTCGCTGGAGGGGCTGGAGGGCATGCACTTCCTGACGCGCACGATCGGCGGCACGCAGGTCTGCGAGATCGCGGGCTCAGAGCGGCCGCGGAGCTGACCGCGGCTGCTCCGCGGCTTCCCACACACAGGCTGCTTGGGCAGAGCTCGAGAGCGAGCGAGTCGACTGCCCCGGCCGGCGGCCATAGCTCGCCTAACCGAAGTCGGTGATCGAGTAGACCTCGGATTGGCGCAGGACGAGCGGATCGGAGAGCTGGGCCGGGTCCGCACTCAGGTGGTGCACCGTGTACGCGTCGCGGCCGAGTTGGATGATGGCCGCGACGGTTTGGCCGTTGGCGGGGTCTGGCTCACCTACGCGCAGCGTGCAGTCGCGACCACGGAGACGGCAGTCGACGCCTTCTATTCGGCGCTCGCGGGAGACTGCTCCCATGCGGTGCTCGGCTTGGTCGCGAAGCTTGCGATAGGCCGGCTCGGCCTTTGGGTCGCTGTCAGCGAACGGCGGGACGAAGAAGACGCGGGCCATCAGCGTCGCTTCGCGCGTGCGCTGGTGGCTCTGGGATCACGTGGCGGGAAGCGCTTGCGCTCCTCGGGTGTCATCTCGCGGATCACCAGCTTGCCGCTGGCAACCTGCTCGCGGATGTCCTGCAGCTTCTTTTCGTGTTGTTCCTGCTGGCGTAGCTGGTTGAAGCCCGGCAAGGTGCTCTCCTCGCGGTCACGCATTGGGAGCTGACCCGTACCCCCTGAGACGCTGGTTGAGCGAGCCATCGCGTGAAAGGAGATGCTCCTCTGCCGCAGGCGCCGGTGCCTGCGCGGGCTGCGCCGCCTCGCCAAGTTTTTATCAGCACAATCTTACCGCGCGGTGGCGCTTGCGCCGGTGTGGCGTCCGGCGCGATGCCGGCGTCGCCTGGGTTGCTCGTCGCCGCGGATGACGGCACGCCGGCGCCGAATTGGGTCGCGGCCGTCGCGCTGTCGCGGCTCGGGCGTTGAAGCTCGTCCTCGATGCAAGCGTCGCTGCCGCGGCGGCGGCGGCGCCGGTTCGGCGTCATGAGCCCGACGGGCTCCTGCGGGAGGCGTGGAAGGTCGCCGACGAGCTTGGCTGGGCCAAGAGGTGGGGCCGATGGAGTTGGGCGGCGGGGTAGCCGCCGCCTTGGCGGCCATCTCGGCACCCCGCTACTCTGCCCAGCGGGCGATAGCCTCCCTCTGGACGGATGGCGAGATGCAGCCGGGGGCCAGTGCGGCCCACTCGGCGGCCGGCTCGTATATAGCCGTCCAATCATCAGGCTTTGGCATCCGCAACCACATAGAGATTTGGCTCTAGAAAGGGCTGATCGGCCATCATAAGCACCAACCAATTCAAGAACGGCAACCACATCGAGATCGACGGGGTCATCTTCAAGATCCTCGAGTTCCAGCACGTGAAGCCGGGCAAGGGCGGCGCCTTCGTGCGCACGAAGCTGCGCCGGGCCTCCGACGGCGCGGTGATCGACCGCACCTTCAAAGCCGGCGAGAAGTTCAGGCCCGTCCACACCGAGGCGCGCAAGATGCAGTTCCTGTACGCCGACGGCACCGAGGCGCACTTCATGGACGTCGGCTCCTACGAGCAGATGGGCGTCCCGGAGAGCGCCATGGCCGACGCGCTGCGCTGGATAGAGCCGAGCGCCGAAGTCGACATGCTCTTCATCGACGGGCAGCCATCTGACATCCAGCTTCCAAGCGCCGTGGACCTGGAGATCGCCGAGACCGAGCCCGGCCTGCGCGGCGACACCGCCTCCGGCGGGGGCACCAAGCCCGCCAAGCTGCAGACCGGCGCGCAGATCATGGTGCCGCTGTTCATCGAAGCGGGCGAGCGGGTCCGCGTCGACACGCGCACGGGCGACTACGTCTCCCGGGCCTGAGCGGGATCTGTGCGCCGCTCAGAGCAGCGCAGAGCGGCGGTCATAGCGCTCTACCAGCACGACCTGACCGGCCGGGAGCTGCACGAGACGCTGCCCAGGGACGCCTCGCTGTTCACGCGCAGCCTCGCGCACGCGGCCGCAGACATGGCGTCCGGCCTCGACGAGGTGATCGAGCGCCATGCGCATGGCTGGAGCGCCAGCCGCCTGCAGCCGCTGGAGCGCAGCATCATGCGGGTCGCCCTCGTCGAGATTCTGCACCCCGACGCGGTCCCCGGCGAGGCGCCGATCCCGGCCGAGGGAGCGATCGAGGAGGCCGTGGAGAGCGCGAAGACCTTCTGCGGCAGCGAGGCGCCCGCGTTCGTCAACGGCATCCTGGGTGCAGTCCTTCGCGATCTGCGGGAGAATGGCGCAAGCACCGCGGCCTAGGAGGATGTCGAGCGTGAGCACTGAGCAACTGGACGATCTGATCGCGCGGCTGGAGCGCGCGGCCGAGCAACTGAGATCGGGCGAGATCTCCGTCGACGCGGCGGCGAGCCTGGTGGAGGACTGCGCCGCGATCGCCACCGAGGCCAGCGCGGAGCTGGAACGGCGCGCGCGGGCCGCCGCCTCCACGCCACCTCCCGGACAGGACTCGCTGATTTGAGAGCGCGTTTGGAAAGACGCGCTCTGATGCGGCGCGGGCCAGCGTGAGCTCGGAGCCCTTTGACATCGGCGCGGCAGGCACAGACGTGAGCTCGGCCTCATCTGAGGAGCCCCGCTATCCCGACCATCTGCGTCTGGAGGTGGAGCGCTACCTGGAGGGCCTGCACTTCGCGGACGAGCCGCTGACGGCCGGCCTGGAACGGGCGATGCGCTACTCGCTGCTGGCGGGCGGCAAGCGCATCAGGCCGGTGCTCTGCCTCGCCACCGCGGAGGCGGTCGGCATGGACAGCCATCAGGTGATGCCGCTCGCCGGCGCGATCGAGCTGATCCACACCTACTCACTGATCCACGACGACCTGCCGGCGATGGACGACGACGATCTGCGCCGCGGCCAGCCGACCTGCCACGTGGCCTTCGGGGAGGACGTGGCGATCCTTGCCGGCGACGGGCTCTACGCGGAGGCGTTCAAGCATCTGCTGCGCGAGCGCCGCTGCCCGCCCGAGCGCCTGATCGACGCGGCCGTGGAGCTCGCCGACGCGACCGGCGCCGGCGGCATGGTCGGCGGCCAGTACGTGGACGTCGCCAACGTGGCGCCGGAGGGGCCAGCCGGCCTGCGCCGGCTGCACGAGCTGAAGACCGGCCGGCTGATCGGCGCTTCGGTGATGTGCGTGCTGATGCTCGGCGGGGTGGACGGGTCTGCGAGAATGTGCTTCAGGCGCTTCGCCGCGGAGCTTGGTGTGCTGTTCCAGATCGTCGATGACATATTGGACGTCACGGGCACGGACGCCGCGCTTGGCAAGCCGAGCGGCAGCGACGAGCGTCATGGAAAGCGCACCTACGTGAGCGAGTTTGGCATCGATCGCGCCAGGGAACTGGCGGCAGAGTCCCACCGGATGGCGCGTCAGACGCTCTCCGAGGCGATGGCGACCCTGCCGGGGCAGCGCACGGCGACCAACCTCGAGCAGATCACCGACTTCATCTACACGCGGACATCGTGAGCATCCTGGACGGCATAGACGGCCCCGGCGACCTGAAGGCGCTCTCCGAGGAGCAGCTCCAGGAGCTCGCCCAGGAGGTCAGAGAGCACATCATCGACACCGTGGGGGAGATCGGGGGGCACTTCGGCGCCAACCTCGGCACCTGCGAGCTTGCGGTCGCGCTGCACTCGCTGCTCGACTCGCCCACCGACAAGATCCTCTGGGACGTCGGCCACCAGGCATACCCCCACAAGGTGCTGACCGGCCGCCGCCGGCAGCTCCACACGATCCGCCAGTACGGCGGGCTTGCCCCGTTCTGCTCGATGGCCGAGTCGCGGCACGACATCATGGGCGCCGGGCACGCCTCCACCTCGGTCGGATATGCGGTGGGCATCAAGGAGGGGATGCGGATGGCCGGCCAGGAGGGCCGGGTGGTCGCGGTGATCGGCGACGGCGCGATGACCGGCGGCGTGGCCTTCGAGGCGATCAGCCAGGCCGGCGGCCTCGGCACTCCGATGGTGGTGGTGCTCAACGACAACGGCATGTCGATATCGCCTAACGTCGGCGCTCTTTCCCGCTACTTCAACAGGGTCCGCCTGAACCCGAAACTCTGGCACGCCCGCGAGGAGGTCGAGGGAGGGCTGGCCAAACTGCCGGGCGGCATCGGCGCCGCCTTCGAGCGCATCGGGCCCCACCTGAAGGAGTCCCTGAAGGCGTTCTGGGCGCCCGGCCTGTGGTGGGAGGAGCTCGACTGGGCCTACACGGGCGTGATCGACGGCCACGACGTGCGCGCGCTGCGACTCGCGATCGGCGAGGCGCTCGCCGCCCAGCGGCCGGTCGTCGTCCACATCGCCACCGTAAAGGGCAAGGGCTTCGCGCCCGCCGAGGAGGGCGGCCTTGAGGGCATGGAGAAGTGGCATGCCGCCAAGCCGAACTCGATCGTCAACGGCTCGCCCGCGAAAGCCTCGCCCGCGAAAGCCTCGGCCGGCAACGGCAAGCCCGCGCCCCCGCAGTACACCACCGTCTTCGGCGAGGCGCTCGTGCGCGAATGCGAGCGCGATCCGCGGGTCGTCGGGATCACCGCCGCGATGAACTCCGGGACCGGGCTGAACATCCTGCAGAAGGCGATGCCCGAGCGCTACTTCGACGTCGGCATCGCCGAGCAGCAGGCGGTGCTCTTCGCGGCCGGGCTGGCGCTGCAGGGCATCAAGCCCGTCGCGGCGATCTACTCGACCTTCCTGCAGCGCGCCTACGACCAGATCGTCCACGACGTCTGCCTGCAGAAGCTCAACGTGGTCTTCGCGATGGATCGCGCGGGGCTGGTCGGCGACGACGGGCCGACCCACCACGGCGCGTTCGACATCGCCTACCTGCGCTGCCTGCCCAACATCGTGCTGATGGCGCCCAGGGACGAGGCGATGCTGGCCAACATGCTGCACACCGCGCTGGTCTACGACGACGGCCCGGTCGCGCTGCGCTATCCGCGCGGCGAAGCCGAGGGCGTGCCGCTGCCGGCGCAGCCGCAGACGATCGAGATCGGCACCGGCGAGGTGCTGCGCGAAGCGGGCGCCGCCAGCGCCGGCGCCGCGAAGGCGGGCCGCAGGGTGGCGCTGCTCGGCTACGGCGCGGGCGTCGGCAAGGCGCTGGAGGCGGCCGAGCTGCTCGCCCGCCAGGACATCCCGGTCACCGTCGCCGACGCGCGCTTCGCCAAGCCGATCGACGCCGGGCTGGTTGCGCAGCTTGCCGCCGAGCACGACCTGCTGGTCACGATCGAGGAGGGCGTGCTGGCAGGCGGCTTCGGCTCAGCCGTCTGGGAGACCCTCAACGACTCCGGCGCCGCCGCCGGCAGCGTGAGGATCCTGCGCGTCGGCCTGCCGGACAGCTACGTGACCCACGGCAAGCCCGCCCTGCTGCACGCGGAGGTCGGCTTCACCGGCGAGCAGATAGCAGAGCGCGTGAAGGCCGCGATCTTCGATCGCGCGTCGGCGCACGTCGCTTAGCGGCGGCGCCGGCTGGCCTGGCGCTCGGTGCGGCTGGCCTGGCGCTCGGCGGCGCGGCAGCCTAGGCTTGGGCGCGGCTGGTCTGGCGCTTGACGTGGCGCGGCGCCCTGGGCACGCGGCGACGCCCATCGCGCCCTGAGCGGCGCCTGGCCGGCGGTGTGAGCCGGCGCCCGAGCTGGCGCTGACCGGCGCCACATCTGCCGCCGGCCGGCCCGCGGCGCGGGCGGCGCACGCTAGTCGCAAAGCACACGATGCCCACTCGTGATAAAAAAAGCGGCCCGCTGGGGGGCGGGCCGCTTTGAGGGGAGGAGGGTACTGCTGTGCTTCGGGTCGAACACATAGTGCCCCACGCAGAACCGTTTTTCTGTGACGTTCATCACACTTCCCGACCAACTTCACGCAGCCAGCGGTTTCGCCTCTGGGCTGCGTGACACAGCCGCGCCCCGGACCGGCGGCGCGCCACGATCTTGGGTGCCGTGCAAGGGTCGGATCGCTGGGAGGCGATCCATTCGGCACGCAACACCCGCCGCAGCCGGCGGGTGACGCCAAAAGAAACGGCCCGCTGGGGGGCGGGCCGTTTCTGGGGAGGAGGAGGGTACTGCTGTGCGTAGGGTCGATATGCATAGTGAGGCATCCGGCGCGGGCTGTGTGTGTGGTCTGTCACACTGGCTGATCGCCGGATACGCGCCTTGAGCTGATCGTCGTTTTGGCCAAGCGGGCGGCGGCACGGCTGGCGCGCCTGGCCGCCTTGCCGCCGGGGCTTCAGCGCGGCGTTTTGCGTCGGCGTCGGCGCATGGCGCGAACCAGGGCCAGATCGCCGGCCGCCAAGCCGATCAGAACGACGACGAGGATGATCGCGATCTCCACGCCAACAGCGTATCCGGCCCGCGCGAGCGGCCTGACGCGTCGCGGGTTGCCGGCGCGTCAGCACGGCCAAGCCATAAACTCTGGCCTACATCGAGTCAATGGAACGGCGACAGGAGGCTGGGAATGAGACGAGGAGCGCTGGCGGCGATGGCGGGGCCGTCTGGATGCTGACCGTGGTGGGCACGGCAGTCTCGTGAACGACGATCGGCAGCGTCACCCAGCCCGCTGGTAGCGAAATATCGACGTGCGGCAACGACTTCTTCGCGCCATATGCTGGGCCGAGCGTGAGTGAATCATAATCCGCGTGTCGGAGGTTCGAGTCCCTCCTCCGGCACTCCTGGAAGCCCTCTATCCAAGCTGTTTCGACTCTAGCACGGCTCGCGGACGGGGCGTCTTGATTTCCCCACTGATTTCCCCAGAGGGCGTCGCAGGGGCGCGGAGGGACGCGCAGGGCCTTCCCGATCCCGGCCGTCCGGACGCCTTGTCGGGCTCGCCCATGCGGGCGGCTGCGCGCTCGCGGAAAGCCGCTGGCCGGTTGGCGGCGGTCGGGGTCTGTATGGGGGAGTATGCACGGACCAACGCACGATCAGCAGCCGAGGGTCGCCCTGCAGGAGGATCGCCTGCTTCGCCCGGAGCAGGCCGCCTCGTATCTCAACGTCAAGACGAGCTGAGTCTATGAGGCCGTGCGCAGCGGCCTACTGCCATGCTGGCGGGTGGGCAGGCACATCCGCTTCACCTGTCGGCTGCTCGATGACTGGCTTGCTGAGCAGCCCCGGCAATAGACGGGGGTCTGTGCCGGCTCTTGAGAGGCGGACCGCTCGCTGCCTGCCCGTAGCGGACGCAGCCAGGCGCCGTACTCCACGATCGCGTTGACCGCCGCCCACTTGGAGCCCGGAGCATTGCCCTGCGTAGCGCCGATGAGGAACAGATCCATGATCTGCTGCCTGGTCTGCTCGCGCGAGCGCCGCGCTCGCGAGGTAGCGGCATCAGCGGTGCCACTCGGATACAGCTTCTCCAGCACGCGCGAGAACTGAAGCTCGCTGCAACGCTCGCTCGCGAGGCGGTCACCGAGCTGCTTGAACTTGTGGTAGTAGTCGATCGAGAGATCAAGCACGCGACGCGCCTCATGCACGCGCTGCGACACGGCCTCGGTATGCCGGATCGCGAACTTCTGACGCGCTTGCCGCAACCCCCAGTTCAGCGTGTGCTGGCAGACCACCCGCACCGGCGTGGTCGCAGCAACGACCGCCGTTGACCCGTCGTGGCTGTTGAGCAGCAGCAGATACGGGCGCACGGGATCGCCACCGACCTCCACATGCTCGGGCAGCGTCGCCAGCACCCACACACGCCGGCCACCATGCAGGCTGCCGGCAGTCTCGAAACTCATGCTGCTGCCAAGCAGCTGATCAACGAACGAGAACGCTTCGGCGTTCTGTACGATCAAATAGCGCTCGCCTACGACCCCAAGCACCTCGCCGTTGTCCTGACGAACGGTCGCGTAGTACCCGCCAAAGCCGCGATAGCGCAGCACGTCGGGAAGATCGGCGCCGCAGTCGATCGCCAGCCGACGCTTGGCGACACGCCACCCAAGCCCCGAGACGTCGATCGCCTCGGCGACCGACGCCGGCGGCCGCTCCAGCACAGCACCGAGCCCGTGCCAGGGCACCTTGCGAACATAGAACATCGAATCGGCAGCTGTAAGACCAGCGGACATTACAAACTCCTTCGCTTGTCATAGTCCCGCACGCTGCGGGGCCGATGCCGCACGCACAGCACGCCCAACGGGCGTGCGAAACTCGCGCAGGCAAGGCCCCACGCGGGCGGGCCGGCCGGAGCTCGGCCAGAAAGACCTCGCGCATGGACGGCTCCCAATTGGTGGCAGACCAGCCGAAGAGCTCGTGGCTGTGCGGAAGCTCGTTTGCGATCTCATGCAGGGGGTTGGAAACGTCTATCGGGAACTCCGCATACAAGCAGTCAGGATTGTGACATGGCATCGCAGATGAAGGCGCGTCCGTTGTGGACCGTGTGTTGTTAGGTGTCCCCGCCGGGCCGGTTATGTCATTGGAAGGGGCGCGTTCGCGCAGTCGCGACAATGGTATGCTTACCTGCGGTCCGCAAAGCGGTCGCCGAGCGAGTCCGAGGAGAGATCGGGGCCAAAGAAAGGAGCATTCATGGGCAGACCCCTACGAGCAAGGGCGGTACGCGCCTTCGGTCGCCTCACCGGCAGGATCTGGCTAGTCGCGGGAGTGCTGGCTACAGCAGCGGTGCTTGTGGCGCCATCTTCGGCTTTGGCGGAATCGGGAGAGCCTTGCAAAGAAGCATATTTGACGGTTAACGCAATATGTTACAACACGGCAGGGCACCACACATCCTTTGTCGAAACTGAGAGTTGGAACTCCATTGGGCTCGGCTACGGAAGCTGTACGGGTGTGCTGGGTTTGCACAGCAACAAAGAAGTGTACATCAAGGCCGAAAAATGTGTCGGCAATTACGTCGGCTACGATGAAGTGTATTGTACCACTAACTGCAAAGGCAAGGAAGGTTACGGATACGTCTGGAACAGGGTCAGCGGCGGCCCGTCGGAATTCACGGTTTGGGCTGATTGGAGCTGAGAATGAACAAAATTCGTGAAACGATAAAACGATCCGCTACTCGCCGGCGGCTCCTTGGAAGCGTGGTGGTGGCAGTGGTACTCGTCGCTCTGAGCGTAGCGGGCGTAGCTGTGAGTGGAGCGTTTCCGGCAAGCACACCCAGCAAACCACCAGCAGCGCCGGCTGGAGCGGCGGTGGCGACCACCGTTCCGCAAGCCGACGCGCAGGCACTAAGCGTCCTCGCTCGGCCACGCACAGCAGCAGACGCAATACCGGCAGGAATAGCACCGACATTCTCCGCCGCATCTGGAGCAAACGTCGAGCTTTCACGCAAGGTCGAAACGCCCGACGGTCCCGTCTGGCTGGTACCCGGCACCGGGTCTCTTTGCCTCGTGACCCGTGGCGGCGCCGTGTGTGGAGCGGCAGCAAGTGCCGCCGAAGGTCGGCTGGCGCAGGAGGAAAGCGTCGAAGGCGCCGCACCGGTCAAGATCAGCGAAGTCGAATCGGCTCCAAAGGAAGTGTCTGGGGTTGTGCCCAACGGAGTGGAAACCGTGACTGTGCATCTCCTCAGCGGCGGCACATCGACGCTGACAGTGCATGAAAACGTCTACATGGGGGTTGTAGGAGGCTCGGTGTCCACAGTGACGTTCACCGGCCCGAACGGCTCTGGCACAGCCTCGTTCCGCTAGGTCGAGGATTGCTGTTCGCGTCCTTCGCTCAATCGAAGGACGCGAACAGCCCCGCCTTCAAGGTCACGCCGCAGGTGTGTCTAACCGGTCGTTTCGACCGCCGTGTGATCTGACGATGGTTTCGCTCCTGCGGCGAAGATGCGCTGCATCTCGCGCAGCCACTTGGCGGGTATCTGCTCCTCCAGTCGCGCGAGCAGCGAGGCGTCGAGCGTTGAGCGAGTCGGCGCGGTGGTCTCCAGTAGGCTGCGGGGGTTCGAGCGCTCGGGTGATCTGCGCGGCAAGCTCGGGCTGGGGCCTGTAGGCCATGTACTGTTCGGTCGTGGTGATCCGCTCGTGGCGCATAAGCGCCTGTATCGTTCGCACATCAACGTTAGTCGCGGTCCAGGACCGTGGCGTGCGAGACACGTCTCGGCCGCTGCGCATTCAGTGGCACCACCCGGTAGCAGCCTCGACGCCTGTGCTTCCAGGTGCCGGGCATATCGTCGGCCAAGCGCACGGCCTCGGCCTTGGTCTTGACCTCGACCGCCGCGCTGCCCGGCGGCCGTGCCGTCCAGCGGGTGATCTCGACCCTGCGCACATCCTTGCCCTCGGCCTTCGCCTTCCGCGCCGTCTTCTCGCCCAGCACGCGGTAGGACTTGAAGTCGGCGAAGTAGCCGCGCAGCCGACCGTCGGCGAGATCATCAACCAGCGTCTCGGCTCCAAGGTCGCGGTAGAGCCGCTCGAACATGTCCTTTACCCGCTCGGCGAGCCAGCCCTCACAGCCCTGGCGCAGCGTCCCGGAACCCTGTTCGGGCTGCTCGTCTTCGACGCTGGCACGTAGCTTTAGTGAGGATGTCCTCCAGGCGTTCCTCAGCCTCCTGGGGCGTCAGGTAATCCGGGCTCGGCTTCTCGCCGTAGCCCGCACGCCATACGATCGCGCCACGTGGCGTCCGGCGCCCTGAGTCACGGACGTGCAGGTCCGAGGCGTCGCCCGCGCTTCTGGTCGTGCTGGTCGCGCCAGAACGCCCAATACGCCCGCGTGCGGCTGTTGGCGTCCAGCTTGACCTGCAGTGCCCTCGGGGCCTGAACGTGCTCATCATCGCTATAGACCTCCACTCGATCGAAACGGCCGTCGAGCTTGGGGTCGAGTGCGACCATGAGCGCCTTAATTTCCCGGCATGAGAATGCTCCGGGGGTCGCAAGAACGAGATCCTCGCCGTGCTGCACCGCAACCTCAAGCAGCGACAGCCGATGAGCGACCCGTTCGGCGTCGCTGGCCGGCAGTGGCTATCAGAACAGTCGCTCCCCGAAGACGTGCAGGACACGGTCGACGCGGCGCTCAGGCAGATCGACTTCCTCACCGACGAGATCACCAAGATCGAGCGCGATCTGGCACGGTTCGCACTTGACTCTCCCGAGGCCAAGCGGCTGATGACGGTCCCTGGCGTCGGGCTGATCACCGCCGTGGCGTTCCTGGCGCAGGTCGGTGAGATCGACCGCTTCGAAGACCCACGGCAACTCGCTGGCTATCTCGGCCTCCACCCGCGCGTGCGCCAGTCGGGTGCCAGCCAGGCCACCACGGGCAGGATCTCCAAGGAGGGCTCCGCGCTCGTGCGTCACGTACTCGTCGAGGCAGCACACACAGCAGTCCGCAGCCCCGGGCCGTTGCGAGCGTTCTTCCAACGTGTCCGCGCCAAGCGCGGACACGCCATCGCGATCGTCGCCGTCGTCCGCAAGATGTGCGTGCTCTTCTGGCGCCTAATCGCCCGCGGCGAGGACTACGCCTACCAGATGCCGATCATCACGGCCAAGAAGCTGCGCAACGTCGAGCTCACCGCCGGCGCCTCACGCCGCCGCGCCACCGGCAACCTCAAAGGTCCCAACCGCGAGGAACGCCGCCAGCTCGAGCGCCACTCAGCCGAAGCCGCCGAGCACGCATACCAACGCAACGTCACCGACTGGCAACGCCAACAAACGCAACGCGCAAAAAGGCCACCACGAGAGCTTGACTTTCATCCGTCATCCGTCCCCAAGCCGGGCACCTACGCCGCCGGAACGGCGATCTCGCTGGTCGTCTCCCTGGGACCCAAGCCGAAGCAGCGCAAGCACGGCAAGCAGGGCAAGCACGGCAAGAAGCATCGGCGGCACCGGAAAGGCTAGGCGCCCGAGCGCGTGTCAGGCAAGGGCGCTGGCCGGTGGCAGCGCCCTTGCCGGCTGCTAGCCGACAGCAGGACATCCGGGCTTGAGGCTGCGCGCCGCCGCAGAACGCGCCATGTAGTACGGATATCAAGCCCGCAATGCCCGCCATCCGCTTCTACTTCGACCTCGGATCGCCATACGCGTACCTCGCGGCGGAGCGGATCGACGCGCTGATGCCGGCGCCGGTGCAGTGGCAGCCGATCCTGCTCGGCGGCATCTTCGCGCTCACCGGCCGCAGCTCCTGGTCGCTCGGGGATCCTCAGCGCAGGGATGAGGGCATGGCGATCGTGGAGACGCGCGCGCGGGCCTACGGCCTGCCGCCGGTGCGCTGGCCGGACCCCTGGCCGAGCGACTATCTCTACGCGATGCGGGCCGCGACCTACGCCTTCGCGGTCGGCCACGGCCGCGACTTCGCGATGCAGGCGTTCCGCGACGCCTTCCAGCGCGGGACCGACCTCTCAATCCCCGCAAACGTGCTGGCGGCCGCGGAGGCGGTCGGCCTGGACGCCGCGCGGGTGCAGGCCGCCGTCGCCGACCCGGCGATCAAGCAGGCATTGCGAGCCGTGACCGACGCCGCGCACGAGCGGGGCGTCACAGGCGTGCCGACCGTGGAGATCGAAGGCCAGACCTTCTGGGGCGATGATCGCCTGCAGGACGTCGCCGCCCACCTGCAGGCGGGCGGCGCCGCGGGCTGAGGCGCCCCCGACGCTGCCGCGGGCTGCGCCCGGCGGGCGGCGCCGCGGGCTGAAGACCCTACGCGGCCGCGGGCTGCGCGCGGCTGGCGGCTATCGCGGCCAGCGCGCCGTCGATCACGCGCCCGAGGAAGGTCTCGCGGTCGTTGACGTGCGGCAGCGGCTCGGAGGGGACGTCGACGCCCAGAAACTCGCAGAGCGGCTCCCAGCCTTCCTTGACTTCCCAGACGAGCAGCCGGTCGGCCGGGACGGTGCGCTTGACCTCCTCCTCGTGAGCGATCATCGCCTCGATGAGCTGCTCCGGGGTCTGCCCGCCGCCCGCGAAGGTGCCCTCCGGGGACCAGAACATGCGCTCCACGAATTTGACGTAGCCCTCCCACTGCGGGTCCACGAGCGCCCTGGCACTGGAGAGCAGGTTCAGCATCGTGTTGCCGTGGCCCATGTCCCAGATCGTCTCCCTGAAGCTCGGCTCCCAGCTCTGCGGGTTGCGCACGCTCAGCAGCACCTTCGCGTCCGGGTACGCATCCATCAGCTCCCGCCAGAAGAAGCCGCCCGGCCAGTCGACGGTCGCGCGGGACTCGCCAAAGACGCTCGGCCAGTCCACGTCGCCGTCCATCGCTTTGTCCCAGGTCTCGACCCGGCCCAGGTCGGCGAGCACGTCGACCCAGTGGTAGCAGGGGGTGAATCCGAGCATCTCCAACGCGGTCTTCTGAGTCAGCGTGCCTGTCCTCGGCAGTCCTGCGCCTATCACTTCGATGCTCATGCCTTACCTCTCTGTGCGAACTGTGTGCTCACTGGATCTCCTCGGGCGCGCGCCTCCGGAGAGCTCTGCCGGACCGGCGCATGCCCGGCATGTTCTCATGCGCGCCCACCGAAGCGCCCCCGGACGCTACGGTTACCCTCAGCGATGGCCAAGCAGCGCCTGGACACACTGCTCGCCGAGCGCGGCCTGTTCGCCTCGCGCAGCCGCGCCGCCGCCTCCGTGATGGCGGGGGAGGTGCACGTGGGCGCCGGCCGCCGCACGGCCGCAAAGCCCTCTGAGCTGGTCGAGGAGGACGAGCTGCTGGAGGTCAAGGAGCGCCAGGCATACGTCTCGCGCGGGGGCGTCAAGCTCGCCAACGCGCTCGCGCAGAGCGGCATCGAGGTCGCCGGCCGCCGCGCGATCGACGTGGGCGCCTCCACGGGCGGCTTCACCGACTGCCTGCTGTCCGCCGGCGCGAGCGAGGTGATCGCGCTCGACGTCGCCTACGGCCAGTTCGACTACCGGCTGCGCACCGATCCGCGGGTGCACGTGATCGAGCGCGTCAACGCGCGCGCCATCACGCCGCAGATGCTGCCCTACGCCCCGGATCTCGCCGTGGTCGACGTCTCGTTCATCTCGCTGGTGAAGGTGCTGCCCGCGCTGGTGGGCGTGCTGGCCCCTGTTCACGACGCGCTGGCACTGGTCAAGCCGCAGTTCGAGGTTGGGCGGGGAAGGGTTGGGAAGGGAGGAGTGGTTCGCGATGCGGCGCTCCGGCGGCAGGCGCTGGAATCCGTCGGCTGCGCGGCGCTCGGGCTCGGCGAGGCGGTGCTCGGGTTCTTCTCGTCGGGCCTGCCGGGCCCCAAGGGCAACCGCGAGAGCTTCGTCTGGCTTGGGCAGGCCGGCCGGCAGGGCGCGGCCGCCACGCAGGAGGATGTGGCGCACATGGCGAAGCAGG
The DNA here is from genome assembly GCA_027315115.1 of Solirubrobacterales bacterium. GTDB lineage: Bacteria > Actinomycetota > Thermoleophilia > Solirubrobacterales > Solirubrobacteraceae > Palsa-744. The sequence goes on from DAHUYQ010000061.1 coordinate 28,549, forward strand.
TCGAGCCATGACCAGGCAGTTCACGGTCTTCACGCACGGGCGCTACAGCCAGACGGCGCCCGCGCTCTCTCGCCTGATCGCCGAGGCGCGCAGGCACGGCGTGCTGCTGCGATTCGACGCGGAGGAGACCGAAAAGCATGCTCTGAGCCCGCAGGACGGCGTGCTGCTGGACGCCGAGCCGGTCGACGACGTGGAGCTCTGCTTCGTGCTCGGCGGCGACGGCACGATCCTGCGCGCGCTGCGCCGCTACGGCGCAACCGACGTTCCGGTCTTCGCGATCAACTTCGGGGAGATCGGCTTCCTGGCCACGATCGAGCCGGAGAACATCGAGGCCGGCGTCGCGCGCGCGGTGGAAGGGCGCTTCGAGCTGCTGAAGCTGCCCGCGATCGTGCTCGACCACGGCGAGAACGGTCAGGAACGGGCGTTCAACGACATCGCGATCCACCGCAAGATCGGCGAGCGGGTCGCCGAGCTCTCCTACTCCTTCGACGGGCAGGAACTCGGGAGCGTGCGCTGCGACGGGCTGGTGGTCTCCACGCCGGCCGGCTCCACTGGCTACAACCTCGCAAACGGCGGCCCGGTGATGGCCTGGGGGGTGGAGGGCTTCGTCGTCTCCTTCATCGCCCCCCACTCGCTGACCGCGCGCGCGCTGGTCGTCGCGCCCGGCGACAGCATGGTGATCCACAACCGCTCACGCGAGCCGCTGGACATCGCGCTCGACGGCCGCCCGGTCGGCGAGATGCCCGCGCAGGGGCAGTTCTCGGTCGCCTTCATGGACGAGGCGGGCACGATCGCCCAGCTTCCGGGCAGCTCCTTCTACCGCAGGCTGCGCGAGAAGTTCGGCCGACTCGCGCGCTGAGAGGGCTCAGGCGGCGCACTTCGGCCGACTCGCGCGCTGAGACGCGCCGCTTCGGCTCGGCGCTTCAGGCGGCCCGGCGTCCCTCGCCGCCCTCGCTCTGCAGCGAGGCGATGAACTCGTCGAGCTGGCGGCGCGAGAAGCGGCGCTGCGAGCCCGGGGTCCTGTAGCAGCTTATGTACCCGGCGTCTGCCCAACGGCGGATCGTCGCAAGCGAGACGCCCAGGTAGCGCGCCGCCTGCGAGCTCGTGAACACGAGCTGGCGCTCGCCCTCTGGCTCCGCGGCTCGGTGATCTGCCATCGCGATCGTCGGTGAGAAGGTCATGTCGTCTCCGTGTCGGTCGTGGAATCGGCGTTCGCCGCCAGATGTGGCGGTTTCTGCCGCTCTGCTGCGAGTTGATCGGCTCGCGCCCTTCTCCGGTTTAGGGCTCTGGACGTTTGTGGACGTTTGTTCACGCAACGCGCAGCTTTCTCGGCGGATCGGCAGGCGTGCCCAGCTTTGAGTCGGTTTGCGTAGGTTTGAGATGCAGATCGCGACGCAGACACCTGAGCGCGCCGTCCGCAATCCTGTGTTTTCTCCTGCAAAACGCAAGAACTCGTGCAAAATGTTCGTGTGCCTCCACAATTCTGGACAGACCTTTAGTATCGTTATGAAACCTACTCAAGGCTCGTCGTGCTGCTTCTTGGATGGAGGCGTAGCGGGGAGCCCTTGAGCCCCCCGCATGGAAGGAGAGTGGACGTGTCTTGGAAAGTCTGAGTCTCCAGCTGCCGCCCCGACGGGGTGGCAGGGCCGAAGGCGTCGTTTTCTCGGCGACGCCTTCGGCCCCTACGCGCAGCGATCGCAAGTTGCGCTGAGCAGCGGCGGCTTCGGAGCAGGTCCGGCCGCAGCTTGCTTTCTCTCTTGTGAACGCTCGCCCCTGAAGTGCCGCTGAAGTAGCGGCACGTCGGGGCTTCTCAGCCGCCGCGCGGGGGGGCTGCGAGCGCACGTGCACGACGCTCGAAGGAGAGCTCGGCCTCGAAATCGGCTCCGTCTCCCTGCATGAATGCCGCCGGGCCCTCGCGCTCGAGCATTGTGACGAACGCCTGCACTATCTCCGCGTCGAGCTGACGGCCGGCGACGCGACGCAGCTCGGCCATCGCGTCCTGGGGCGTCATCGGCGAGCGATACGAGTCCCGCGCAGTAAGCGTGTCATAGGCGTTGCAGACAGCCAGGACTCGTGAGAGCAGCGGGATCTCGTTGCCGATCAGGCCGGCAGGGTAGCCGCTGCCGTCCATGTTCTCGTGGTGGTAGAGGATGATGTCTGCCACAGGGCCATAGCCGTCTAGTCGACCCACGAGAGTCGCGCCGTCCTGGGGGTGGCGCCTGATCGTCGCCCAGTCGGCATCCGAGAGTACCTCCGCATGCAGGATCCGATCGGGCAGCGCGAACTTGCCGATGTCGTGCAGCAGCGAGGCCGTGTGGACCAGATCCTGCTCTGACTCGTCGAGTCCGAGCTCCGCGGTCAGCGCACGCGCATAGCGTGCCACCGAGGCAGCGTGCCGCGCGGCGGCGCGGTCTCGCAGGGCGAGAGTCTCCACCAGGGTCACCAGCACGCCGAGCTGCAGCGAGGCGAGGTGCATGGAGCGGGCCTCCAGTTGCTCGGCGCGGTCCTCCGAGCGCAGCAGCGCGATCGCCAGGTACTGGAAGATCAGGATCACCACGACCACTCCGAGCAGCACCGGGTAGCCGAGGTTCGTGTAGGCGTAGGCGAGGATCGCCGTCAGGATGGCGGCCGCGAACTGGCCCGGCAGCATGGGCACCAGCAGCGTGCGAGTCTGCATCAGTAGGCCGCGGCCCTGCAGAACGCGTTTGTGAACTGCGGCCAGCCCGAAGTTCAACAGATTGGCGACGATGAACACCCCGAAGACGACCAGCGCGAATTCAGGGCTGCGGATCAGGCTTTGGTTGCCGGCTTCATGCACGTCCCCCACGAGCACGCGTGCCAGCAGCGCGCCGGCGATCAGGTAGGTCGCGTAGGAGGCGAAGTTTGTCAGCGCGCCCGAGGGAGGTGGGCGGCGCACGACTGTGTCAACCACGACGGCCACGATCCCGATCGCCACAGCCGGAGCGGGTCCGAGCAGAGTCATCGCCAGCGTGAGCGCCACGAAGGAGGCGGAGAGGCTTTGGTTGCCGATCGTGATGGCGAGCCGCTCGCCGAACGCGGCCAGCACGAGCAGCAGCCCGAAGAGGTCGAGCGGCTGCCAGTCCGTCGAACGGTAGGTCAGCACCGCGAGCGCAAGGGCTCCGGCCAGCAGTAGCAACTGGCTTCCTAGATAGAGGCGATGTGTGTTTCTCTTGGTGATCCTCATGGCGGCCGACCCGCAGCGTCGTGGTACTAATCGGCACGAAGGTTGTCGTCCTTAACGGGCGCGGAGAAGCGCCCGCATGGGCGGCGGTCGCGGCGCTCTACTGGAGGGTGAGCGCCACGGCCGCCTGCTCGGCCTCCCGCAGCGGCCCTCGCAGCCACAGTCGCAGGAAGGCGCCTGTCGCAAGCGTCGCCACCGTGCCCGCGGACAGCATCGCCACGCGCGTGGACGTGGTCGCCGTGAGCACGCCGCCCAGCGCGAAGCCCAGGGCCGGGCAGAGCGCCGTCATCGAGCCGATCGCGCTCATCAGCCGACCCTGCATCTCGGCCGGCGTGAGCCGCTGCACGGCACTGACCAGCGAGGGCCACTGGATGCCGTTGCCGATGCCACCCACCAGGGCGGCCGCGCATGCCGGAGCGAGCGTCGGCGCAGCGGCGAAGCCGAGGTAGGCGATGCCCACGCACAGGGTGCCCACGCTGAGCGTCGAGCCGAGCGGGCGGCTGCTGGCGCGAGCGAAGATCAACGCTCCCAGCGCCGCGCCCGCGCCCCAGATGCCGAGCAGGAGGCCGAGACCCAGGTCGCCGGCGTGGAGCGTCGCCTTCGCATAGACGACCTCGACCGGCTCCACGGAGGCGAAGAAGACGACCGCCACCGCCTCGGTGATAAGCAGCGAGCGCAGCGCCGGCAGCCTTTGCACATGCCGCAGCGCCTCACCGAGACGCGCCCTGATCGATTCGCCCACCGCGGCGTCGACGTGCACCGAGAGTCCCAGCAGCAGCGTTCCGGCGACGGCGAAGCTGACCGCGTCCATCAGCAGCGCCACAGGACCGCCGGCGGCGTGGACGATCAGCCCGCCGATCGCGGGCCCGACCGCGAAGGTGAACATGAAGACGACGTTCAGCATGGCGTTGGCCTGTCTCTGCGCCTCCTCGCCCTCCTGATCGGAGATCTGCGCGGCGCTTGCCCGGATCAGGGCGGTGGCTGCGACCGCCGCCGCGCCGTCGATCGCGACCAGCACGAGCACGCCCGGCAGCCAGAAGCTCCAGAGCAGCACAGCCAGGCCGACCGCCAGCAGCGTCTCCAGCAGGTAGAGGGCGGCCAGTCCGCCGCGGCGGCTGCTGCGCTCTATCCGCGTGACCAGCAACGGCGCCAGCAGCGCCGGCAGCAGGCCCCGTGCGATGAAGAGGCCGGCGGTGGCGATCGCGCTGTGGGTGTGGTCGTAGACGCCGACCGCGAGCGCGACATACCCGAACCAGGTGCCCAGTTCGTTGACCGCGTAGGCAATCAGCATCCGCCTCAGGCGGGGGGAGGTGGGCAGCAAACAGACCTCGCGACATCGTCGCTTGGATGGATACCGTGGTGCGAAGCGCCGATTCTACGGCGCGTCGGGGACGGCAGCGGTCTGCGGCACGTTCAGACGCGCCTCCGTGGCTCCCACCGAGCGCGCAGACAAGACAGGGCGAGGCTGACCGGACCGGTGGAACGGGGTCGGATGAGACGGGTGAGACGGGTGGGAGGGCCCAATCTCAAAAGAGGGAGCTTTGCGATCGGGCCCTCCCGGGGGACGTCGTGGAAGATCGCGTCCAGGACTAGCCCAGGGCGAGCACCGGAAGCTGGGGGTGGCGGTTGCCGATCAGGTGCATCACCGACTCGGTGGAGCAGCCGTCGAGCTCGCCGGCGAGCATCACCATCCGGCTGCTCGGAGCGTGCTCGAGCACCTCCCAGGTGGCGGCGGCCTCCGTGAAGCGCGTGCCCTCTGGGAGCCTGGCGGAGAGCAGCGCGAGCAGGTTGCCGCGGCGCCGGGCGTCGCTGCCGGCGACGAGGATGCACTGGGCATCCCGGTCGCTGACGAGCCGCAGCGGCGCGCGGCGGTCCTCCTTCAGCGCGCCGGCGCCCTGCAGGAGGGTGAGCCGAGAGCGCTCGGGAGCGTGGGGGGAGTGTGCGGTCGTAGCCATGTTCGGGAACCATGATGGGGCCTCTGCGGTCATTTGTCTGCCGGTCGCAGGGTGCAGATCGTGTCGTCCCAAAGGTGCTGATCTTTGTAGTCCCCATGTGTCCTGGGGGCGTGCATGCACGCCCCCACAGGGCCGCGCATGCGCGGCCCTGCCAGCCGGCGCATGCGCCGGCTGGTTCCAGAGATGACCACCCGCTGGCGCAACCGCTACCTTGTCTGTCCATGTCGGAGGGAACGCCAGGCGTCGACAGGCCGATCGACGTGATCATCGCTGACGATCACGCCGTGGTCCGCGATGGCATCCGCACGGTGCTGGAGCGCCAGAACGGAGAGTTCCGCGTGGTCGCCGAGGCGGCCGACGTGCCGGCCACGATCCGCGAGGTCAAGGCTCACCGGCCGGACCTGCTGACGCTCGATCTGACGATGCCGGGAGGGTCGAGCCTGGCGGCGCTGCCGCAATGCTTCCTGGCGCACCCCGACCTGGCCGTCGCGATCCTCACCATGCGCGAGGACCCCGAGTACGCGCGCCAGGCGCTGCGCGCCGGCGCCCGCAGCTACGTGCTCAAGGAGGCCGAGCCGGCCGAGCTGCTGCAGGCGTTTCGGCTGGCGGTGCAGGGCCGCAACTACCTGCACCCGCGCCTCGGCGCCCTGATGGCCACCGGCGAGGAGGGCGGGGCCGGCGGCGCGGGTGGGCGTCCCGTCCTCAGCGACCGCGAGCGCGAGGTCGTGCGGCTGATCGCGCTCGGGCACACCAATCCCGAGATCGCGGAGCGCCTGCACGTGGCAGAGCGGACGGTCAAGACCTACCGCGCCCGTGCGATCGAAAAGATGGGCGTCTCCTCGCGCGCGGAGATCACCGCGTTCGCGCGAAAGCTCGGCCTGGTCGACTGACCGCGGCGCGAGGCCGCGCGGACCTGCTCAGCCGCCCTGCGCCGCCGTCAGCGGCCGGCCGCTGAGCGGCACCGTCAGGCGCACGGTGGTGCCCTTGCCGGTCATCTGATCGGCGGGCCGCACGGCCAGCTCGCCGCCGATCAGCTCGGCGCGCTCGCGCATGCCCGACATGCCGAAGCCGCCGCTGCCCTGCTCGACCCGTTCGCTGGCTCGCTGCTCGACGTCGGGTGGCAGGCCGCTGCCGTCGTCGGTGACCTGCACCCACATGAAGGCGCCGTCGGCGCGCACCTCGACGGTCGCCGAGCTTGCCTGCGCGTGTTTGCCGACGTTGGTGAGCGCCTCCTGGACCACGCGGTAGACCGTGCTCTCAAGCTCCGCGTCCAGGCGGCCGCCGTCGTCGTAGCCCTGCAGGTCGATCTCGGTCTTTACGTCCAGGCCGTCTATCGCCTGCGCGCGGCGGGCCAGCGCCTCCAGCGCGGCGGGCAGGCCGAGATCGTCCAGCGCGGCGGGCCGAAGCTCGGTGATCAGGTGGCGCAGGCCGTCGATCTCGGCGCCCAGCCCCTCCAGCACGTCCTCCACCGCTTCCTCCAGCGCCTGCCGATCCTGCAGGTCGCGGGCGCTCGCCAGCTTCAGGCGCAGCGCGCCGAGCCCCTGGACTGTCTCGTCGTGGATCTCGCGCGCCCAGCGGGTGCGCTCCCGCTCGCGCGCCTGCATCCCGTAGCGCAGCCGCTCGATCTCCACAGAGCGCTCGGCGGCCAGCCGCTGCGCGACGCTCTGGGCGAAGGACTCCAGCGCGCGCGCGTCCGGGTCGCGAAAGCCGCCGTCGCTGCGCAGCGCGATCACCAGGCCGGAGCCATGTCCCGCCATCTGAAGCGGCTCGACCAGCGCCGCCCTAGCCTCCAGGCCCAGCTCGTGCAGCCAGGCGGCCTCCGCGCCGCGCGGGCGGTCGAAGTGCCGCGGCGACCCGGCGGCGTGCAGCGCGCCCAGCGCGCTGCCGTGCAGCGGCAGGATCCGGCGGCGCACCGAGCCCTGGCCGGAGCTCGCGGGCACGCGCAGCTCTCCGGCCTCCTCGACCACCATCAGCAGCGTGTCGGCGTCCAGCAGCGCCCGGCCGCGATCGGCCATCAGGCGCAGCAGCCACAGCTCAGAGCCGGCGAGCACCGGGCCTCAGTCTCCCGCGCCCTGACGCGAGAGGCCGGCCGCGCAGCGAGCCTCCTCGATCAGCTCTGAGGCGCTCCAGGGCGAGCGCCAGGCCGCGATGCCGATGCAGACGCCCAGCGGCCGCCGCACGCGATCGACCTCGATCTTGATCGCTCGCAGGCGCCGCAGCGCCCGGCGGGCGACGGCTTCCCCCTCGACGCCGGCTGCTCCCGGCAGCACGATCAGCAGCTCGTCCTGCTGCGGACGTCCGACCCTGTCGAAGCGACGTAGCTGCCCCAGCAGCGTTTCGCCGGCGTGCAGCAGCGCACGCTCGGAGAGCGCCGCGCCGTGCGCCTGCGCGATCTCCTCGAAGTCGTCCAGGCGCAGCAGCAGCGCGCAGAGCGCGGTGCCGTGGCGGCCAGCGCGGCCGATCTCCTCCTCCAGCCGCTCGTAGAGCTCGTCGTCGCTCAGGCAGCGGATCGCGCTGGCCGGCGCGTGATCGGCCGATACCCGAGCCGCCCGCCGGGCGGAGGCATCCTGTTGGTTGTGGAGGGGGCGCGGATCCGTGGCTGCCATGCCGATCTGATTCCTGCGAGGTGTGAGCGGCGTGCTCATCCGTGGGTGGTCTGCGGACATACAGCTTATGGGCAGCGGGCCACGTCGGCGGGCCACACCACGCGATCCGTCGGGGGTCGCTGATACACCTGGCCCATGCTTGTCGAGCTGCGCGTGGAGAGCCTGCTGCTGATCGAGAGCGCCGAGATGCGTCTCGGCGAGGGCCTGAACGTGCTCACAGGGGAGACCGGCGCGGGCAAGAGCGTGCTCGCTCACGCGCTGGATCTGCTGATGGGCTCGCGTCCCAAGCCGGGCATCGTGCGGCCCGGCGCCTCGGAGGCATACGTGGAGGGCCGCTTCGTGGTCGCGCGGAGCTTTCTCGCCACGCTGCCGCGAGGATGCGCCATCGAGGGACTCGGCGAGTCGGAGGACCGCTCCGGCGAGCTCGAGGAGGACGGGGACGAGGTGATGGAGATCGTCGTCGGCCGGCGCGTGATGGCCGACGGGCGCACGCGCGCCTACCTCAACGGACGCGCGGCCGCGGTCGGCGACCTGCGCCGGATCGCCGGCGAGCTGATCGCCTTCCACGGCCAGCACGAGCACCGCAGGCTGGTCGACGTCTCAGAGCAGCTCGACCTGCTCGACGGCTTCTGCGGGCCGGCGCAGCAGGAGCGGCGCGAGGCCTGTGCGCAGGCGCTCGCGCGCGTGCGCGGCGCGCAGGCCGAGCTCTCGCGGCTGGGCGAGCTGCAGCAGGCCCGCGACCGCGAGCTCGGCCTGCTGGAGCACGAGCTCGCCGAGATCGACGCGCTCGATCCGCAGCCGGGAGAGCAGGCGCGGCTGCAGAGCGAGCGCGAGCGGCTGCGCCAGATCGACGCGCTGCGCGCCGCCGCGCTGACCGGCGCGGTGGAGCTCGGCGGCTCCGAGGATCAGGAGATGCCCGGCGCGGCACGCCTGGTCTCTGCCGCGTGCGCGCGCATCGATCACGTCCAAGGGCTCGACCGCGAGCTGGATGCGCTCGGGCAACGCTGCAGGACGCTGGCGCTGGAAGCGGAAGATCTCGCTGTCGAGCTGCGACGCCATGGCGAGCAGCTCGACATGGAAGAGGGAGATCTGCAGCGCCTGGAAGAGCGCCTAGCCGAGATCGAGCGGCTCTGCCGCAAGCACGGGGGCGACCTGGAGGCGGTGATCTCCTACGCCGAGCAGGCGCGTGCGCGTCGCCAGGAGCTGGTGAGCGCGGAGGTGGCCGCGGGCAAGGCCAGGGAGCATCTGCGCGCCGCGGAGCTGGAGCTGGAGGAGAAGGTGAGCGCGCTGCGCAAGGCACGCACGAAGGCGGCGCCGAAGCTCGAGGCGGCGATGCGGGCCCAGCTTCGCTCGCTCGCGATGCCGGACGCTCGGTTCGAGGTCAGGCTCACCGAGCGCGAGCCGACCGCGGGCGGCGCCGACGCGGTCGAGTTCATGCTGGCGCCGAACCCCGGCGTGGCAGCCGGGCCGCTGCGCGAGAGCGCATCCGGCGGCGAGCTCTCCAGGACGATGCTGGCGCTCAGCGCGATCGCGGACAGCGCCTCGGCGGTCAAGGAGCTGCGCACGCTGGTCTTCGACGAGATCGACGCCGGGATCGGCGGGCACACGGCGCGCTCGGTGGGCGAGCGGCTGCGCGAGCTTGCGCAGGGCCGGCAGGTGCTGTGCATCACCCATCTGCCGCAGATCGCCTCGCTGGCGCGCACGCACTTCTCGATCGTGAAGGACTCGGCGGGCGGCAGCACCAGCGCCACGGTGGTTGAGCTGGCCGAGCATGAGGTCGTGGGAGAGCTGGTGCGGATGCTCGGCGCGGGCAAGGACGACCTCGCGGCGACCCGGCACGCCGAGGAGCTGCTGAGTGCCGCGTAACGGTGGGTGCAAGCGTCCAGATGGCCGAGAGGCAAGCGAGGCAAGGACGCGGCGAGCGTGGCGTGCTTTGCACGCGAGCGAGCGAGGACGCAGCGTCGCGCCGTCCATCGGTCATCTAGTCCGTCTGCGCGGCGACTAGACTGCTCAGTGGCCCGCATGAACCATCATCTCGACGCTCACCCGCAGGCACCGGCCAAGACAAGGTTCATCTTCGTGACCGGCGGGGTCGTCTCCTCGCTGGGCAAGGGAATCGCGACCGCCTCGCTCGGACGGCTGCTGGTCTCGCGCGGCTTCAGCGTCGGGCTGCAGAAGCTCGATCCCTACATCAACGTGGACCCCGGCACGATGTCCCCCTACCAGCACGGGGAGGTGTTCGTCACCGAGGACGGCGCCGAGACCGACCTCGACCTCGGCCACTACGAGCGCTTCACCGACGCGAACACCAGCAGGGCCTCCAACGTGACGGCCGGCGGGGTCTACGACACGGTGATCCGCCGCGAGCGGCGCGGCGACTATCTCGGCGCCACCGTCCAGGTCGTACCGCACATCACCGACGAGATCAAGCAGCGGATCGCGCTGATCGCCGAGACCTCCGACGTGGACTTCGTGATCACCGAGATCGGCGGCACCGTCGGCGACATCGAGTCGCTGCCGTTCCTGGAGGCGATCCGCCAGTTCCCGGTCGACGTCGGCCGCAGGCGCTGCATGTTCATCCACCTGACGCTCGTGCCCTACATCACCCACGCCGGCGAGCTGAAGACCAAGCCCACCCAGCACTCCGTCAACGAGCTGCGCCGCATCGGCATCGCGCCCGACATGCTGATGTGCCGCTCCGAGGAATCGCTCTCGGATGACATCCGCCGCAAGATCGCGCTGTTCGCCTCGCTGCCGGCCGGCGCGATCGTCTCGGCCAAGGACGTCCCGAACATCTACCAGGTGCCCGTCGGCTTCCAGGAGCAGGGCGTCGACGACTTCGTGCTGGAGCACTTCGGCATGCAGGCGCCGCCCGCCGATCTCGCAAGCTGGAAGGTGCCGATCGAAGCGGCCGAAGCGGCGACCGACACGGTGCGGATCGCGATCGTCGGCAAGTACGTCAAGCTCGAGGACGCCTACCTCTCCGTCTGCGAAGCGCTGCGTCACGCCGCGCACCTGCAGGGAGCCAAGGTGCAGATCGACTGGGTGGACTCCGAGACCCTGGAGGGCAAGGACGGCCGGTGCGCCCGCGAGGCGCTCGCGCACGCGGACGGCATCCTGATCCCTGGAGGCTTCGGCGGCCGCGGCGTGGAGGGCAAGATCGAGGCCGCGCGGATCGCCAGGGAGCAGCTCATCCCCTACCTGGGGATCTGCCTGGGCATGCAGGTGGCGGTCGCCGAGTTCGCCAGGAGCCTCGCGGGGATGGACGGCGCGAACTCGACCGAGTTCGACATCGAGACCCCCTACCCGGTCATCGACCTGCTGCCCGAGCAGAAGGAGGTCGCCGGCCTGGGCGGCACGATGCGGCTCGGCGCAGACCCGGTCAAGCTGCATGAGGGCACGCGCACGCGCGAGGTCTACGGCGGTGAAGCCGTCGTCTACGAGCGTCACCGGCATCGCTACGAGGTCAACAACCGGCTGCGCAGCCGCCTGCAGAGCGCCGGCCTGCGGATCTCCGGCACCTCGCCCGGCGAACGGCTGGTCGAGGCGATCGAGCTGGAGGATCATCCCTTCTACCTCGCCTCCCAGTACCACCCGGAGTTCAAGTCGCGTCCCGAGCGTCCAGCGCCCCTGTTCCGTGGCTTCATCGCCGCGGCACTGAAGCGCTCGCGCGAGGATGGCGCAGCGGACGCAGGACGCGCGGGCTCGGAGGCCAACGCCGGTTCGCTCGCGCCGCGGTCGTGAGCGAAGCCCGGCACGGCGGGCCTGGGCAGGCGCCGGTCCCGGCGGGCGCACGGGCGCACGTCACCGCTCATTTCACGCTTCACGCCGAGCGCGGCCAGGACGTCGCGGACGCCGCGGCCGAGCTGATCCGCAGGCTCCAGGAGATGGCCAACCTGCCGCGGTGCGCCTACGAGCTCGACGTCGACGTGCGATGGCCGGACGCGAGCGCGCTTGCAGAACGGGGAGAGGACGCTCCACCCGCAGGCTCCCGGTCTGACTCGCGCTAACGTCGCGGAGCTGTGGTGTCAGACGCCGTCGCCGTGCTTCTCCTGGATGCGCAGCTCGGAGCGCTCGCCTGGTCGCTGGCGCGCGCGGCGCCCGGGGCGCGCCTGGGCGCGGTCAGCGCGGACGGGCGCGGCGGCGCGCTGCGACGCGCCTCGCTGCTCGCTGGCCTGCGCGACAGAGGGCTGATTGCCGGCGAGCTGATCGCGGACGCTCAGGAGAGCGGGTCGGCGCACACGCTCAGCGTCGCGGGCGCGCTCGAGGAGGCGCTCGGCGAGCTTGGCTGGGACGCGGCGGTGCTGCTGACAGAGCACGGCGAGCAGGAGCGCAGCGGCCTGGCGATGCGGTGCGCGGAGATCGCCGGGCAGCAGGAGCGCGACACGCTGCTGGTCGCCGAGATGCGCGGCGCCGCCGGCAGCTCTCCCCAGCAGCTCTCCGAGCGGACGCTGACGCTGCTCGACAGGCTGCAGGAGCCGGTGAGCGTCGCGCTGCCCGCCGGCATCCGCTCACCCGTCGGCCACGAGCTGCGGGCGGGCCTGCGTTCGGTCTTCGAGTCCTCCGCGCGAGGCTCACAGCTCGCGCTCGGGGTGGACCGGCCCGCTCGCATCGCAAGGCACGACTGGCGGCGCGCGCCCGTCGACCTCGTGGGGTTCGCGCGCGAGGGCCTGCTGGAGGACGGCGCCCCCGCGGTGCTCCAGGAGCCGCTGCTGTTCGCCTCCGCGCTAGCCGCGGGCAGCGCGCTCGCTGACCTGCTGCGCGAAGAGGAGTGGCGGTAGTGAGCGGGAAGGGGAGCGCGGCGGCGGCGCCGGTGCGGGCGGAGTCGCCGGTGCGGGCGGGGCCGCTGGTGCGGGCGGGGTCGCCGGTGCGGGCGCGGTCGCTGGTGCTCGACTTCCTGGCGCACATGGAGCTCGAGCGCGGCGCATCCCGGCACACGCTGGCCGCCTACAGGACCGATCTGCTGGCGCTGGTCGAGTTCCTCGCGGCGCGCGAGGTCGATCTGCTGCACGCCGCGCACGGCGATCTAGCGGGCTTCCTGTCGATGCTCGCTGAGCCCGCGCCCGCCGGCCCCGAGAGCGGCGAGCCCGCGCGGCCCGCGCTCGCGCCCTCCACAGTGCAGCGCAAGGCCGCGAGCATCCGCTCCTTCTACAAGCACCTGCGACGCGAAGAGCTGATCGACCACGACCCGACCGCCGACCTGCGCTGGCAGCGGCGCGCGCGGCGCCTGCCGGACGTGCTCTCGCGCGAGCAGGTGCTCAAGCTGCTGGCGCAGCCGCGCGGGACCGAGCCGCTTGCGCTGCGAGACCGGGCGGTGCTCGAGCTGATGTACGCGTGCGGGCTGCGGATCTCCGAGACCGTCGCGCTGGAGCTGGGCGACGTGGACCTCCAGGAGGGGATGCTGCGCGCCCGCGGCAAGGGCGGCAAGGAACGGATCGTGCCTGTGGGCCGCCACGCGGTCGCCGCCCTGCGCGCCTATGAGAGTCGCGGCCGGCCGGCGCTGGTCGGCCAGACCCTGCAGGGCAGGCTGTTCGTCAACTCGCGCGGCGGCACGATCAGCAGGCAGGGGCTCTACAAGGTGATCATGCGCCACGCCGCCGCCGCCGGGCTGGCCGGCAGGATGAGCCCGCACACGCTGCGGCACAGCTTCGCCACCCATCTGCTCGCCGGCGGCTGCGACCTGCGCGCGCTGCAGGAGATGCTCGGGCACGCCGACCTGGCCACCACGCAGATCTACACCCACCTCTCGACCGACCGCCTCAAGGACGCTTACTTCTCGGCCCACCCTCGCGCGCGGCGCGCCCGCCCCGCCGGCGGACGGCGTTCCGGTTCCGACGGCGGCCCGCGTTCCGGTTCCGACGGTGGCCGGCCCGGTTCCGACGGCGGCCGGCTCACCGGCTCCGCTGACGGGCCTCACTCCCGCCGCGCCTCCGGTTAGGCTTGCGGCAAGTGAGGCAGATGCGCAGCGGCAGGCGAGCGGTCGTGCTCGTGATCGACGCGTGCGGGGTGGGGGCTCTGCCTGACGCCGAGAGCTACGGCGATCAGGGCAGCAACACACTCGCGCACCTGGCAGCGGACCTGGGGGGGCTGAGGCTCCCGCAACTGCAGCAGCTCGGCCTCGGCAACATCCTGCCGCTTGCGGGCGTACCGCCCAGTGAGCAGCCCGCGATCCATGGCCGCCTGCACGCGCTCGGAGCGGGCAAGGACTCCACCAGCGGCCACTGGGAGCTGATGGGCAGCGTCCTGCCGCAGCCGCTGCCCACATATCCGCAGGGCCTTCCCGAGGATCTGCTCGCGCGGCTGAGCGAGGCGATCGGGCGCCGCTTGATCTGCAACCAGCCGAGCAACGGCATCAAGGCGATCGATCAGTTCGGCGCCGAGCACCTGGGCACCGGCGAGCTGATCCTCTACACCTCCACCGACTCGGTCGTGCAGATCGCCGGCCACGTGGAGCGGATCGGCGAAGCGGAGCTGCATGCGGCATGCGCGCTCGCCAGAGACGTGCTCGCCGGAGAGCACGCCGTCGGTCGCGTGATCGCCCGCCCGTTCGCCGGCCAGGACGGCGCGTTCGTTCGCACCGACGGGCGGCGCGACTACAGCCTTGCGCCGCCAGGGCGAACCTATCTGCAAGAGCTGCGCGATCGTGACGTGCCGGTGCACGGCGTGGGGAAGGTGGGGGACCTGTTCGCCGGCGTCGGCATCAGCCGCTCCCACCCCGGAGCGACCAACGCGGCGGCGCTGCAGAGCACCTCGGCGCTGCTTGCGGACCTGCCGGAGGGCCTGATCTTCGTCAACCTGATCGAGACCGACCAGGTCTACGGCCACCGTAAGGACCTGGAGGGGTTCCACGCCGCGCTGCAGGCGATCGACGTGCAGCTCGCGAGCTGGCTTCCGCGGATGCGCGCAGAGGATCTGCTGATCGTGACGGCCGACCACGGCGTCGACCCGCGCCATCCATCCGGCGATCACACGCGCGAGCACGCGCCGCTGCTGGCTGTGACCGGCGCGATGCTCGCGGCGGGTGCGGCGGGTGCGGCGGGTGCGGCGGGCGCGCAGGGCGCGCAGGGCGCGCAGGGCGCGTCGGGCGTAGGGGGCGTCGCGGGCGCAGGGGGCACGTTGGGCGTAGGGGGCGTCGCGGGCGCAGGGGGCACGTCGGGCGCAGGGGGCGTCGCGGGCCGACGGCACGACGGGCCGCTCGCCGACGTGGGCGCAAGTGTGCTCTTCTGGCTGACGGGGGAGGATGTGCCGCAGATGCCGGGGGAGAGCTTCATCGGAGGCGAGGATGCCTGAGCTGCCGGAGGTCGAGACGATCCGAGGCCAGCTCGCGGGCGTCGTGGAAGGCAGGCGGATCGCGCGTATACAGGTGCTGGATCCACGGTGGAGCGCGCCGCTCGCTCCCGGCGAGCTGGAGGATGCCGTGCAGCGCAGACGGGTGCAGCGGCTGAGCCGGCGAGGCAAGTACCTGATCTGGGAGATGGAGGGCGATCTCTTCCTGATCCAGCACCTGCGGATGAGCGGCGCGATCCTGCTCGACCCGGACCCGGAGACCCAGCACGTGCGTGTGCGGATCGAGCTGCGCGGCCCGGGCCGCGAGCTGACGCGCCTTGCGATCGTTGATCAACGCCGGTTCGGGACCGCCCAGCTCGTGTTCGGACGGCCGGCGCTGGAGGACTTCTTCGCGGCGCGGCTGGGGCTGGAGCCCTTCGCCGAGGGCTTCACCGCGGAGCACCTGTGGCGCCAGACGCGCGGCCGCAACACGCCGATCAAGGCGCTGCTGCTCGACCAGAGGCGGATCGCCGGAGTCGGCAACATATATGCCGACGAGTCGCTGTTCGCGGCGCGGATCCATCCGGCGAGAGCCGCCGGCACGCTCACCAGGGAGCAGGCGCACAGGCTGCGTGAGGGAGTGATCGACGCGCTGCGTGCCGGGATCGACGCCAAGGGCGCCTCGATCGACGACTTCCGGCATATCGACGGGGTCAGCGGCAGCTTCCAAGACCGCTTCATGGTCCACCGGCGCGCCGGCGAGCCCTGCCCGCGCTGCGGCACGCCGATAGTCAAGACGGTGGTGGCAGGCAGAGGCACCTATGTTTGCGAGCGCTGTCAGAGCCCGCCGCGCGGCGCCGGGGTCGGCGGCGCTCGCGGCGCGGCGAGCGGCCTCGGCGATCTTAGGCGGAGAGAAGCTCGTCGAGCCGGCCGCTCTGCGCCGCCGCCTGCGTCTCGGTGAAGCCGCCGACGAGCTGGCCGGCGACGATCACCTGGGGAAAGGTCATCATGCCGGTGAGCTTGACGAGCTCCGATCTGCCCTCGGGGTCCCTGGCGAGGTTGATCTCCTCGTACTGCAGCCCCTTGGAGTCCAGCAGGCGCTTGACCTGCACGCAGTAGGGGCAGGGAGTGGTCGTGTAGACGGTGATCTGGCGGGCGGCCATTGCTTTACAAAGTATAGCGACGGGGTCCCAGTCGCCATGCTCGCCGCCCGCTCGCCCGCTAGCTCTCTCGCCCGCCCGTTCGCCCGCCGCCCTGGAGCCTAGACTCGGCTTCACATGCCCGGTCCCGTGAAGACAGAGGCGGTGGTGCTGCGCTCGATGCGCTACGGCGAGGCGGACAGGATCCTGCACATCTACACGCCCGCGCGCGGCCGGGTAAGCGCGATCGCGAAGGGGGTGCGCCGCACCAGAAGCCGCTTCGGGGGGCGCCTGGAGCCCTTCTTCCGGCTCAACATCGAGCTGCACGAAGGCCGCGGAGAGCTGCTGACCGTCACCGGCGCCCAGACGATCGACGCGCATCCACGGCTGCGCGGGGACGCCGCCGCGCTGGTCGCCGCCGCGCGCGCCTGCGATGCGGTCGGCCGCATCTTCGAGACCTCCGAGCCCCATCCGCACGTCTTCAACCTGCTCTGCCGACATCTCAGCCTGCTCGATCAGCAGCCGCAGGCGGCCCGCCGCGCCGGGTCGCTTGCGTTCCGCCTGAAGCTGCTGCACGCCGCCGGCATCGCCCCGCAGCTCGGCGCCTGCGCAAGCTGCGGGGACTCGGAGCACCTGACAGGCTTCTCCGGCGCGGCGGGCGGCGTGGTCTGCGGCGCCTGCGAAGCCGGGTCATTCGCGATCGGCGAGCAGGCTCACGAGTTCATGACCGGCTCGCTGGGCGCTTCTCTGGCGGATGCGCCCGATGCTCCCGAGCAGGCGCTCTCACAGGTCGAGCGCGCGATCTCCCAGATGCTCGAGCACCACGCGCATCTGCGGTTGGCGCCTGTCGGGTAGACGGCCAAGAGGCAAGTCGGGCAAGAACGCAGGAGGCGTCCAGCCACTTGTGCGAGGCAACCGGGAAGGCCGCCTCGCACCGCTCATCGGGCCTCTGCCGGCCGTGGGTGGTGGCACAATCGGTCGCATGAGTCTCGCGAGCAGTCCAGACCAGGTGGCGGCCGGCTTCGCCGGGCGGCGGCAGGCATTCGAGGAGCAGTGGCTCTCGCCGCTGGCGGCGCGCTCCTACCCAGCGGTGCGCCACCGCCCGGAGGACGACTGCGGGTTGCGCACGCCCTTCCAGCGCGACCGCGACCGGATCGTGCACTGCAAGGCATTTCGCCGCCTCACCCACAAGACGCAGGTCTTCGTCGCGCCCGCCGGCGACCACTACCGCACGCGCCTGACGCACACCCTGGAGGTGACCAGCATCTCGCGCACGGTCGCGCGGGCGCTGCGGCTGAACGAGGATCTTACCGAGGCGATCGGGCTCGGGCACGACCTCGGGCACGCGCCGTTTGGCCACATCGGCGAGGAGGCGCTGGACGCCTGCCTGCGCGAGCGCTTCGGCAGCGGCTTCCGCCACTACGAGCACTCGCTGCGAGTGGTCGACGCGCTGGAGCGCGACGGCGCCGGCCTGAACCTCACCGAGCAGGTGCGCGACGGGATCGCAAGCCACTCCAGCGGCGCGCCGCAGCCGGCGACCCTGGAGGGCGCGATCGTGCGGATCATCGACAGGGTCGCCTACATCAACCACGACATCGACGACGCCGTGCGAGCCGGCCTGCTGGCCGAGGCGGACCTGCCGGCGCAGCCGATCGCGATCCTCGGCGCGACCGGCTCCCAGCGCATCGACGCGCTCGTGCACGACATGGTCGAGAGCTCCCAGCAGGCGGGGGAGATCGTCCAGGGCTCCCAGGCGGGCCAGGCGATGGCGCAGCTTCGCGAGTTCATGTTCGACCGCATCTACCTGGGCCCGGCGGTGCGGGCCGAGCACGAGCGGATCGTCTCGGTGATCAGGGCGCTCTTCGCCCACTACGTCGAGCACCCCCACCAGCTTCCGCCGTCGGTGGCGAGCGACGCCTCCCTCGCTCAGCGCGTCACCGACTACCTGGCGGGCATGACCGACCGCTACTGCATCCGCGCCTACACCGAGCTGAAGGTCCCCAGAGCGTTCGCGGGCTGAGCGCGGCCCGGCCCATGCTCTAGCGTTGCGGCGATGGCCCTATACACCTCTCAGAGCAGGGACCGCGTGCGCGATGCCGTGGACTTCGTCGAGCTGGTCTCCGCTCGCACCGATCTGCGGCGCGCGGGGCCAAGTCGCTACGAGGGCCTTTGCCCATTCCACGAGGAGCGCACGCCCTCCTTCGGGATCGACCCCAGCCAGAAGGTCTACTACTGCTTCGGCTGCGGCGCCTCCGGCGACCTGTTCACCTTCGTGCAGGAGACCGAGGGCCTGGACTTCAAGGGTGCGCTGGAGCTGCTGGCCGAACGCAGCGGCGTCGAGCTAGAGCGCGAGCAGGAGGACCCGCGCGAGGCGCAGCTCCGTCAGCGCCGCGAGCGGCTGCTCGTGCTGCTGGCGCGCACCGCCGCCTTCTACGAGCGGGTGCTCTGGGACTCCGGCGAGGCGCGGGGCGCGCGCGATTACCTGCTCGGTCGCGGCCTCTCCGAAAAGGCGCTGAAGAGCTTCTCGGTCGGCTACTCGCCAAGCGCCTGGGACAAGGTGCTGCTGGCCTCCAGGCGCGCCGGCTTCAGCGAGCGGGAGCTGGTCGAGACCGGCCTGGCGCAGCGCTCCCGCGAAGGCGACCGCCCCTACGACCGCTTCAGGAGACGGATCATGTTCCCGCTGGCGGACATGCGCGGGCGGGTGCTCGGGTTCGGCGCGCGCGAGCTCGCCGGGGCGCCTGAGAGCGAGCGGCGGGGGCCGAAGTACCTCAACACCTCCGACAACGAGATCTACCACAAGGGCCGCCACCTCTACGGCGCCCACCTCGCGCGCGCCGCCGCCGCGAAGGCCGGCAGCGTGGTGCTCTGCGAGGGCTACACCGACGTGATCGCGATGCACCAGGTCGGCATCACGGCGAGCGTGGGGCTGATGGGCACGGCTCTGACAGAGGCCCAGGTGGCCGAGCTCGCGCGGATGACGCAGGTCGTGGTGCTCGCGCTCGACGCCGACACCGCCGGGCAGGAGGCGATGCTCAAGGCGGCGCGGCTGATGGCGGTGCGTAAGCTGGAGCTGCGCGTGGTGCAGATGCCGGGCGGGATGGACCCGGCGGAGCTGATCCAGCGCGAGGGCGCCGAGGCGATGCGCGCCGCGGTGGCGGACTCGGTGCCGTTCGTGCGCTTCAGGGTGCTGCGAGAGCTGGAGAGTGGGGAGACCCAGAGTCCCGAGGGCCGCGACCGGATCATCGAGGCTCTGCGCCCGGTCTTCGCGAGCATGCCGCAGAGCGCGCTGCGGCTGGATCTTGCGCAGATGGTCGCCGGGCGGCTGGCGCTGCCGCAGAGCCTGCTGGAGGGGCTGCTGAGCGCGGCGCCCGGCGCGGCGCCCGGCGGTCGGCAGCCCTCGCCCGAAGGTGGCCGGGGCGGTGAGCGCCGCGGCGCGTCCGGGGCCGCGCGCGAGCCTGGGCGGGCGCAGGCCGCTCCTCGCGCCTCCGCGAGCAATGGCGCCGGCCAGGCAGAGCGGGCGTTCCTGGCGCTGTGCATCGGCTCGCCGGAGGCCGGAGCGGACGCGCTGGGCCGGTTGCGCCCGGCCGAGCACTTCACCGACTCGCTGCTGAGGCGGGCCGCCGAGCACCTGAGCGCCGGGAGGCTCGCCGCGCCGCTGGCGGGCGTGGACGAGCAAGACCCCGAGCTTGCTCGCCTGCTGGCTGAGCTCGTGGTCGAGGCGGGCAGCGAGCGCGCAACCGACGCGATGCTCGCCGTCTCGGCCTTCCAGCTCGAGCTCGCCTGGATCGATCGCAAGATCGCTCTCGCCAAGGCACAGGCCGGCGGCGAAGTCAGCGAGCTCGCGCACCGCCGCCTGGAGGTCAAGCGGGACCTGGATTCCGCGCTGGAACAGGCGATGGAGCAGAGCGGCGATCAGCCGTAGACCGGTTCGGCGCGTTCGAGCCACGACTTGGCGCGTTCGAGCCACAAGTCACGCTCCTGTTACACGCCTGTCACACTCCTGGCACATTCCAGGAACGCTGTAACGGTCTTTGCGTCGAGACTCTGGCGCATGGATCGCGGCGAGCTTCAAGCGCTTCTCGGCGAAGGGGTCTCCCTGGCGGAGATCGGCAGGCGCCACGACCTGCACGAATCGACGGTCGGCTACTGGGTCAAGAAGCACGGCCTGAAGGCGGCTCGCCGGGAGAAGCATGCGGCGCGGGGAGCCCTCCAGCGGGAGCATCTGGAGACGCTTGTGGAGGAAGGCAAGACGATCGCAGAGATCGCGGAGGCGGTGGACCGCAGTCATGCGACGGTGCGGCATTGGCTGCGCGAGTACGGACTGCGGACGCAGCGCGCGCGGAACATCGCTCAGCAGACGCGCGAGAAGCGAGTCTTGCGCAGGTGCGCACGGCACGGCCTCACGGAGTTTCAGCGCCGCGAGCCGGGCGGATACCGATGTCTGAAGTGCAGATCCGAAGCCGTGTCGCGCAGACGCCGCCTGGTAAAGCAGCTTCTTGTGCAGGAGGCCGGCGGCGCGTGCCGGATCTGCGGCTATGACCGCTGCGCGAGGGCATTGCACTTCCATCACGTCGACCCCGAGCACAAGCGCTTCAACCTGAGCCTGCGGGGCGTGACGCGCTCCCTGGAGCGGGCACGCGCCGAGGCCCAGAAGTGCATCCTGCTGTGCGGAAACTGCCAGGCCGAAGTCGAGGAGGGACTCATCGACCTCGGCTTGTAGAATCTGACCTCCGCGCTATCGTTTCCCTGGTAGCACGATCCGGGGTAGCTCAATTGGCAGAATGCGCTCGCCTGTTAAGCGAGAGGTTGTGGGTTCGAGTCCCACCCCCGGAGCTTCCGCAGCACGCCGAGACGGGCAAGTCGGCTAGCGGTGTGCAGCCGCCAGCGGTTTGACTCCGGCGTTCACGGCGAGACGCTCCACCAGCTCGGCTGCCGTGTCCGCCGGATCATGCGAGCCCGCCCAGGCCGCGATCTCCTTGGCTCTGGCGCGCATCGCCGCGTCGCCCAGCGCCGATTCGACGGCCAGCCGCAGCGGCCGAGGGGCGATGAAGCGGCGCGGCAGGCGCACGCCTGCGCGCGACCAGGCCACGCGCGCCGCGTTCTCGTTCATGTCCCCGGCGACGGGACAGGCGACCACCGGGCAGCCGCTCGCCAGCGCGCGCGCGAGCGTGCCGTGTCCGGCGTGGCAGACGACCAGGTCGCACAGCGGCATCGTCTTGGAGTAGGAGACCCACTCGACCACGGTCGCGTTCTCCGGGACCGGCAGCGGCCTGGGCGGCAGCCGTCTGTTCCAGGTGGCGATCACCCGCACCGGCGCGTCCGCCAGGCCCTCCAGCGCCGCCAGCAGCAGCCTGTGGCCAGGGTCCTGCGAGGTGGAGGGCGCGACCAGCACCACCGGCCGATCGTCCCCACGGCCCCCGCCGCGCGGCGGCGTGGGAGGCAGCACCTTCTCGCCGGGCGGCTCCCACATCAGCGGCCCGACGACATGCACGTGCGCCGGCCAGCGGCGCGGGTACTCGAGCTGGGGAAAGCTGCCGACGAGCGCAAGCGACTCGCTGGTGCCACCGTGGAAGCGCGACTGCGGCGGCAGCCCAAGCTGCGCCCTGGTCCCGTTCAGAGCGGCACGCCCGCTTTCCAGCCCTTTGCGGACCGGCCAGTGCGCGCGCCTCCAGAGCTCGCGCCCCAACGCGGTGCGCGGCAGCCGCGCGCCGAAGGAGTAGATCGGAAACCCGTCGCCTGACTCGGGGAAGACATGGGGGATCAGGGTGGCAAGCGGCACGCCGTGCAGCTCGGCCGCCAGCGCCGGCGCCAGCGTGAGGATGTCGGCGACCACGAGATCGGGCTGCAGCTCCGCCAGCAGCGGCACGGTGTCGCGCGTGGCGTAGACGACCGCCTCGTAGAAGTCCAGCGGCTCCGGTCCGTTCGGGAAGACGTGGTACTCGGGAGCGGGAGCGAAGTCCAGTCCCTCCGCCTGCACCTGCGCTCGCCACTTCTCCCAGGTCTGCAGGGTCACCTCGTGGCCTCGGCGTCGCAGCGCCACGCCGAGGCCGATCATCGGGAAGGCGTGGCCGGGATCGCCGAACGCTCCCAGCAGGATCCGCCGCGGCGTCATCGCGCTGCTCAGGACGCGAGCTCTGCGACCAGCCGAAGCTGGGTGAGCCGGTCCTCCTTGGTGAAGGCCAGCGGCGTGACGCCCAGCGTGCCGACGCCCGCGTCCCTGTAGACCGCCAGGCGCTCGCGCACATGGTCCTTGGGGCCGCACAGCGAGACCATGTCGATCAGCTCGTCGGGGATCTCCGCCATCGCCTCCTCGCGCTTGCCTTCCAGGTAGAGGTCCTGGATCTTCGCCGCGGCCTGCTCGAAGCCATAGCGCTGGACGAGGTTGTTGTAGAAGTTCTGCTTGCGCGAGCCCATGCCGCCGACGTAGAGGGCGATGAAAGGCCGCATCGCGTCGCGCGCCGCCTTCAGGTCGTCGGTGATGAAGACGTTGACCGTCGGCGCGATGTCAAAGCCCTCCAGCGAGCGTCCCGAGCGGGCCGCGCCTTCCTCCAGCAGCGGACGAAGCTGCGAGACATGCTCCGGGGAGAACAGCGTCGGAATCCATCCGTCGGCGATCTCGCCGGCCAGCGCGGTGTTCTTCGGTCCGATCGCCGCCAGGTAGATCGGGATGCGCTCCTGGACAGTGCCGATCGTCAGCTTCAGCGCCTTGCCGGGTCCGTCGGGCAGCGGCAGCGTAAGCGTCTCCCCGTGGAACTCGACGCGTTCGCGCGCCAGCGCCATCCGCACAACCGCCACGTACTCGCGCGTGCGCTGGAGCTGATGCGCGAAGCGCTGCCCGTGCCAGCCCTCGGCGACCTGTGGGCCGGATGAGCCGATGCCGAGGATCATCCGCCCGCCTGAGAGCTGGTCGATCGTGGCGGCGGTCATCGCGGTCATAGCCGCGGAGCGACCCGGCATCTGGAAGATCCCCGAGCCGAGCCGGATCTTGCTCGTCTGACCGGCAAGCCAGCCGAGCACGGTCGCGGAGTCCGAGCCATACGCCTCCGCGGTCCAGACCGAGTCGTAGCCCAGGCTCTCCGCCTCCTGGACGATCGAAAGCTGGTCCTCGGAGGTCAGGCCAAGGCCCCAATAGCCGATGTGCACGCCAAGCTTCATCTGCGAGTCCCCCGATCGTCTTGCGGTGCGCGAACCATCCTGGCTCGCCCTCAAAGGCGAGCCCTCAAAACCCTATAGGGAATCCCCCGGACGCACGAACATGATCTCCGGCACCACGCAGGCGGGGGAGGTGCGCAGCAGGAAGCGCACGGACTCAGCGATGTCCTGCGGCCGGATCATCTCCTCAGCCTTCACGTGCTCCTTGATGAAGTCGGTCATCGCCGTGTCCACGAACGCCGGGCAGAGCGCCGTCGACTTGATGCCCTGGGTCGCGAGCTCCTTGTTCATCGCTTCGGTCCAGCCGACCACCGCGTGCTTGGTCGCCGAGTAGACCGACAGCCAGGCCTCACCGCGCTTGCCGGAGATCGAAGAGGTGTTGACCACCAGCGCGTTGTGATGCTCGGCGGCGGCCTGCTGCAGCAGCTCCAGGCATTCGCGGTAGAAGATCACGATCGAGCGGATGTTGACCTCAAGCTGCATGTCCAGCCGCTTGCTCTGGATGTCGCCGAGCAGCGCGCCCACGCCGACGCCGGCGTTGTTGACCAGCACGTCCAGCCGGCCGTAGCGCTCCCTGTGCGCCGCGATCACCGCCCGGATCTCCTCCTCGTCGGCGACGTTCGCGGGCACGCCATGCACGTCCAGCCCCTCGCCCTGAAGCTGCGCCACAGCCGCCTCCAGCTTCTCAGGACGCCGGGCGCTCATCGTCACGCCGTAGCCCTCTTCCCCCAGCATCTGGGCGATCGCGAGCCCGATGCCGCTCGAAGCCCCCGTCACGATCGTCGCTCGATCAGCCATCTCAGCGATCCCTCCTTCGTTGTTTTGCCGGCGTGCGCACGAGTAGGAATCAAACCAGGCCGTCGGGGCGGGGCGCATCCAGGGCGCGGGGCGGCGATTGGAGGTCCGGCCAGCGGGCCGGCGGGGGCATGAGCGGCCGCGCCGAGCCTGGTAGCCGCGGCTCGACGCTGGTAGCGTCTTGGGCCTCCGCTTTGCGGTGCGGGCCCGTAGCTCAGTTGGTTAGAGCTGTCGACTCATAATCGATAGGTCGCTGGTTCGAGTCCAGCCGGGCCCACTTCGTGTGCGCGCACCTTCGGCTTTCCGAAAGGAGCGGGTGAGATGACCGGCACCAGGGCGTTGTCAGCGATGCCGATGCAGGCTATGCCTACGGTTCCCCGAGCCGTTCCTCTAGCGCGTCCCACCCGTCCAATAGCTTGCGAAGACTCGCTCTCCCTTGGAAGCAGTAAGGACTCGGCGGCTTGAAGTCTCCAATGGTCCCGTCAGAGCGCTCGAACTTGACTTTGTCTGCTTGCCGAGTCTTGAGCGCGCGCTCGAAGCTGACCAGAATGTTGTCCATCGCAGCAACTGGTACGACGCTGACCGACTGGTTGTGCTTGTTGTCTTTCGTGAGCTTGTCGGGGGCGGTTACTCTCGTCGCCAAATGAACTTTCCCGTGTTCAACAAAGAAGCAGTAGATGACATCTCCCGGCTTAATGACATGCCATCCCCACGGTACGAAGATTTCTTCCACCGGCTCCCCCGCTCAAGTTTCGGCGTTATCCGGTGGTGGCTGTGAGCGCCTGAGCGGGGTTGGTGATTTCTCGCTGGTTGGGGGTCGTGGGGGTAACTGGTGAGTATTGGGTGGCGATGATTGCTCGGCGCAGGCTGGCGAGCATGTCCTGG
>DAHUYQ010000062.1 GCA_027315115.1 Solirubrobacterales bacterium
CATCGTCCGCCGCGCCTACGGGTTCCACTCAGCCAGAGCTGCACTCGCGCTCATCCACCTCACGTGCGGGCCGGTCACACTCGCACTCCCATCCGAGCGGACGGCAGCGTGACTTCACCTACGATCACCCTCGGAGAGCCATCTTTCGGCGGGGCCTGGGACAAAGCGCGTAGCGGCGCGCTCACATGCGGGCATATCCGCGACATGCATGCTCTGGCCTGTGCGCAGGTTCACAAAGACCGCGTGTCCGTAGCTCGCAGCTTGGCCTATGCCATCGCCATTGGAAGGTCCGACGGGAACGACCCGCGCCGTCAGGCAAGTCATCTGCGTGCCCGCAAATATCGGATATGCGTGTAGCGTGGCGTCATTCCATAGCAACTCGACCGCACTGTTGAGGTCCCACGTGACGCGGAATGCGAAGACCCCTGGCGCTATTGCTCCGACGCCGCCAAAGACGTAAAGCGTCGTGCCGGAGGCCGGTGCGCCTAGGCGCCGCAACGCAAATAACTCGCTTCGCTGTACTTCGCCAGCACGGTCCCAGGCGGCAACGTCGGCTCGAGTGCGGCGGATGTAGCCAGTTAGTATCGGCGCCATTAGTACTGTCGCAATCACGGGAACCCACTGGCGGGACCGGCGCAGCAGCATAAGGACGGCATTACCAACGCCTACAGCAAATGCACAAACAATGATCGCAAAGCCCAAACCGGCCAACACGTTTACCCTATTTTCCTCGCCCATACCAAGTGGCTGATACAGGTTTATCGGGGCGGGTACATACACGATGTAGGATCCTGCAACTACGACGCTCCCGGCTAGGCCGAGCCATAGCCATCGTAGCGAGCACATGGCCGCGGACCGATCGTTAGCACGACGCCAACATACCAGGACGCATCCAATCAGTGATATTACGGCGACGGACAACACAAGCCGCCGGTCTAGAGAACCAAATGGAAATAGCACCTTCGAGAGAAGCGTCGCGCCTTGGTTCGCCATCAGTCGCAAATGGGACACTTGCGCGCTAAGCGATATAATGGGGTCTGCTGTGCTGCCCCCTGAACCTGTAATGAGCCGCGGAAGCGTTAGCGTCAGCAGAACCACCACAACATCGGACAGCCACAAGACAATGGCCTCGCCACGCGAGCGTGTATACACGATGTACACCAATATGGACAAGCAGATTGCACCGGACGCGACTTGGTATGTGAGGATGCTCGCGGCAAAAAGAAACGCTACGGCGATCCGCGCAGTGCCATGCCTCTGCCTAGTGCCCTGGAGGTCTACGATTGCCACCAAATATCCCAGTGCCGCCAACGTGATCGCCAGGTAGCTATGGCTTGCTGCATACCATAGCCATGCAGAATCAGAAAATGGAAACGCCATGAACAGCAGAGCGATCGCCGACGACATAAAGATGCTGACGGATAGTCTGCGCAACGTAGCGTAGATGGTCGTGGTCGCCAGCAGCAACGTGACCAGACCCCAAAGGGCGTGTAGATGAGGGTTTGTGCCGCTCAACGCGGCTGTAAGAGCTTGATAGAGAGCGGCGAGCGGCCGACCATGGTTCGCTGATACCAGATTATCGAACAGGCCCCAAGTGCCTTGTTGGTGCTGAATCGATGCAAAGGGCCAGTCATCGGTGTATAGCCCTCCATGCGCGATGTGGGTGCCTGTGACCAGTGCGTCGAACGCACCGAACGCGACAAAGACGCCAGCGATGCGTGCACGCCCCGCGTGCCGCCAAGGGGAGCTGGATCCGGATGTCCCTGCATGGTGATTGATCGCCACCGTTGATGACGCAGAACTGGGGTCAGCCACAGCGGCAAGAATACACGATCGTCGTGAAGACCCCGCACCATTCGATTCATCAGTCATAGACCGCGCGATTGGATGCTAGACGGAGCCTCCAAAATCGGAGGTCTCACGCGCAGGAGAGTGAGCGGTCTGCTTGTTGGGCTACGGCTGGCTTCTGCTCGTTCGGAGCGCGTGCCCGTCGGCTAGTAAGCGGCTCCGGCCGCGCGAGGTGGCAGCTGCGCTTGAGATGAATGAGCCGTGCCTCGCAGCCGACGCGGTAGCCAGCCAATCGCTTGCGCGGCCGGCGTGTTGCGGGCTGCGGTCGTCCGCGATGAAGATGCGGCTGTTGGGGAAGGCTCTGGTTGCTGGCATCCAAGGGAAGCCGCCGTCGAGCGCTACCTTACGCCGTCCACAGGCGTGAGGGCTCGTCCGTGGTCAGCGGCGGCGAGCTTGCGCTGCGCATGTCAAGGCCGGCCGTAAAGCAGGCCAGTTTTGCCGGTGAGCTTGAGCACCTGCTCACGCGCCCCACCCGAGCTTCCCAAGCGCCGCCTGGCGAGCGGCCGATCAGCCGCAAACGACGCCCCGCCGCACAAGAGCGATCCCGCACCTGTTGCTGACGACATGAGCGCAGCAACGGCCTGACACGAGCACCCTTGACAGCCAAACGACGACTCGCAGTAAACGCCGCGTCGCATCCAAGTGCCAGCGGACATCGGCGTCTAAGGCCGAGAATCGGCAGCTTCGTGGTTACCTTCGGTGAGCGGCGAGCATATGCCGCTGGCCCGCTGGGACGACGGAGGAGGTCTGGAGGGAGGTTGGCGAAATCGCAACAATGAGTTCGCCTAGCGCGGCAACTCTAGGCCGCACATCAGCCTAGGAGCATGGTCCGCGATCGCCGCGAACGCATCTACCGCGGACACGTTGGTGTGCGTAATCATCGAACTGGCGCCTACGCGGTATCTCGCGATAATCTCCGGCACAAACACGCCATATCGGCCTGACTCGGCCATCCGGACCCACAGGTCATAATCCTCCCAGCCGTAGAGGCGTGAATCGCCTGAGTAGCCGCCCAGTGCCTCGATGGCGCTGCGGCGAATGAGGGAGAAGGCGTCAATGTAGTTACCTGACCTAAATCTCTCTGGCTCCCAGCCAAATGCGCTCAAGAGGCCTACTGGCCCGTCTGCGTTAAACTGCTCCATTATCCCCCACGCAAAAGCTGCTTTGGGGTCGCGATCGAGTGCATTCATCAAGCGGTCCATGGCAATCGGCCGTAGTTCGTTATCAGCATCAAGCATGAGGAGACGGTCGGTGCGGGCATGCGAAATGCCAGTGTTGCGCGCTGCTGCAAGGCCGCGGTTGAAGCTATGGCTAACTAGGCAGCATGCACGCGATGGGTGCGCCTCGGTCCACCGGGTGGCCGACTCAAGGCTGTCGTCAGTTGAGCCGTCGTCTATGATTACGACCTCCCAATCTTGGCGTATGGACGCGTCGAGTGAGTCGAGCGCTTTGCCGATCTCGCCCGCGTGATTGTAGAGGGGTGTGATAACGGTGAGCTGCGCGGTATGGTCATCCCTCCAGGCTGGCGACGTGATAGGCGAGCCGTTTAATGGGCCGCATGGCCGGTCATTCAATGCTAGCTCCATGCGTTCGAGCCTACGTCGTAGCCCGGCAAGGGTAAGCTGCTGATTCTTGAGGGCACGTAGTGCGGTCGCCTCGCCATCCGAAACGGCAACGCGAGGTGGAGGCTGGCGAACCTGGCTGCCAGACAGCGGTTGATGGCGCGTGATCTGGGACCGTGCGGTCAATTCGAGATTAAGGTCGATGGGGGATCTATCGACTCTCGCGGCGGCCGTGGCGATCATCCGGACGCTGGCCGAGAGCGGAATATCGCTTACCGCCGAATATGCGGCTTCGGCCAAAGCTTCGCGCCTTCTGTCGTCACGCAGTAGGGACGAACAGAGCAGGCCGAGGCTGCCGATGCGTCCGGCCAACAAATGACGACCGCACTCAAGCGGCGATATGTCCGTAGAATGCTCAGTGACGACCGCACAGCCTGCGCAAACTGCTTCTATAACGCGCAGCCACTCGAAATAAGGCTCGTCGTCTCCGTGAATATTCAGTACGACCTTGGCCCGACTTAGCAGCCGTCGCTTGTCGTCGCCCACGACAAAGCTCGCGCCGGTGGCGGTATTTGGAGCCGAATTATCCGATAGGAGCAAATGGCACCTAAAGCCTTCGAAGATGTCGGCGTAGCTTGCAAGCGCACGCGCCCTACGAGTTGTATAGCGGCCGAAGAACAAGACATCTATGTCACGCTGCCCGTCGGTCTGACGACAATCCCATGTGCGGGTGTGTCCGAGCTGGAAATGTGCTGCGCTTACGCCATGCGACGCATACGCACGGACCGAGCGTCGGTTGATGTCGAACACCGCTCCCGCCTCCCGAGCCAATGCGAGGTTGCCGAGGAAGAACGGGCTTGCGGGTTGCTCTGCAGAAAGGACGATACTCCGTTTCAACAGTGCCGGTGGGATTGCGAGTCCGGTCAGGGCGACGTACTCATGCGGTGGCAGAAAAACATGAACCAAGCCGGTGCGGGGAAGTGGATATGCGCCGACATGGATGCCTGCAGAAACGCCAAGCTGTTCGAGCTCGTCGCATATCGCCTCGGCCAACTCGACAAAGAACTGATTTTGACCGTGTGCAAGCGTGAATGCGATCTCGGGTATGGCCCCCGGCTCTATCTGTGCCACTAGCGCTTCAGATTACGGAGGCGATCGGCTAGGCGCCGCAGTGGTCTGGTGATCCGCCAGCTCGTGGAGTTCACAACAAGCTCGTAGTCCATGCGAAGCCGGTCTGCGTCAGTTCCGATGCCCACCAGTGCATCGTTGACGGCTGCTAGGTCTTCCATTTTCGAATGAATGTCCGGCAGGCAGGCTAGTTCGCGCTCGGCGCTGGCGAGCTGCTGGTGGGCCAGTTCGAGCTCCTTAGCCTGACGGCCTAGCTCCCTAGCCTGATGATCCAGGGTCTTAGCTTGGCGATCAATGTCCTCGTCCTGTCTGTGAATGCGCTCGTCGCGGTCGCGTAGGATCTCCAAGTGTTTGTGAAGCGTGTCATCTTGTTCATGCCACAGCTGATCCCAGCGTCTCAGCTCGACGGGTGCCGCGAGCTCAACTAGGGGTTCGGCGGCTGGGAGATCAGAAAAGCCGGCCATCGCGACGGTGTAGAGCTCAGCGCCAGCCGCATCGCCCGCTAGCTTGTGTAGCTTGGTCGTGCCAAGACTAGAGTCGGAACCAGAATCGGGCGCCGCACTGAATTGGTCGTCGTTGAGGACGGCGGAGCTGATCCAAGTGTGCTGGCGGTAGAGGCGCACGCTTGGAAAGCGGCGCTCCAAAGCGTCCCGTAGCTCCTCTGGAGTGTATTCGTGGACATGATGAGGGTTGCCCGGCGGATATGTGGTGCGATTTGGCGAGGAAATTAGCAGGAGCCCACGCTTGGTCAGCACGCGTCGAAACTCGTCTAGCGCGCGATCGCGTGCCTCTAGATGCTCTATGACCTCAAAGCAAACGACGAGATCGAAGCGCCCGTCCTCATATGCGATGCGGGTGACGTCGCCCGTCTCGAACGTCAGAGGTGTGACCGAACGTGTCGCGGACGCGGCTGCAACAGCTTCTACATCCAAATCAATGCCTACTACTGCGCGGGCGCCAGCCTCCGCGAGTATCCTGGACCCGTAGCCGACGCCACAGCCGGCGTCCAGCACGCGACGACCGCAGGCAAATTGAGCTGCCCACTGATAGCGGGCAAAGTGCTCAGCCTCGATAGATTCGCCTTGCATCGATCGGGGATCGAAGCGCTCGGGAACGTCGGTGGCAACATTGGCGCTAGACAAGAGCTCGCTCATGACGGATGGGATAATAGCTAGATGGCACGTCGACGAACGAGGACGCATCGTCTGGGTGGTCAGAGGCTCAGGGGCCTGCTGGGCGGAGCGTGCGATGCGTTGACGGGCTGGGGCGTCCCAAGCCGCGTTTCTTGTGGGTCTGCAATGTCGATGCGATGCTTCGCGCGTGATCTACATGACGCCAGATGCGGGTGGGCTCTAGGTCATGCAACCAATGAGATCTTCGAGCGTCTGTTGGATGACGAGGTTCGCGAAGTCGAGGCCCGTATCGAGGAAGTCAGCGAGCTTGCTGCGTATTATCGGACCGCGCCAGACGAGGTTGCTCGTCGTCGTCTTGCTCTGGCGTTTGGAGTATGGCTGCGACTCTCGCCGTTGCGGGAGAAAGGGGGTCTCGAGGAATCTCAGCCCCCCGAAGAGATCCACGCCATGGCCCGTGGCGCGATCGCCGCCGCCGGCGGCCTCTACGAGGCCGACATGGTCGTCGATGCCCTCGCAAGCTGCGGCATCGAGATGGATCAGGTCCGCCACGCCCTGGACTTCGGCTGCTCCTCGGCGCGTGTGGTCCGTGTGCTCGCCGCCGCCTACCCAGGCATCCGCTGGCGCGGCTGCGATCCCAACGGTCCCGCCGTCGAGTGGGCCGGCGCCAACCTGCCCGGCATCGACTTCTTCCGCAGCGGCGACGAGCCGCCGCTGCCGCTGCCCGACGGCTCGCTTGACCTGGCATACGCGATCTCGATCTGGTCGCATTTCGGCCCGGAGCTCGGGCTGCGCTGGTTCGATGAGATGCGCCGGCTGATCCGGCCGGGCGGACATCTGGTCTTCACGACGCATGGTCTGACTTCGGTTGCGTACTACGCCGCGCGAGAGCTGAGGAGCCCGCAGCAGTCCGACGAGATCCTCGGCGACCTCTATCGCCAGGGGTTCTGGTACGCGCCGGAGTTCGGCGAGCAGGGCGATTGGGGGGTGGTCAACCCGGAATGGGGCACGGCGTTCCTGAGCCCGGAGTGGGTGCTGGCGAACCTTTGCCCGCGCTGGCAGGTGCTGGAGTTTGCGGCCGGCCGCAACCAGGAGAACCAGGACGTCTACGTGCTGCGGCGGGTTTGAGGGGGCGAGCGGGGAGTTGCCGCGCCGCTCGGACGATGAGCGCCGTGGCCCCACGAGTCGCGCTCCCCAGCGGGCGGCGTTGACGCGCCGGCCAAAGCCGTTTGTAGCTGGAGCAGGGCGACAGGGTAGCGTCTCTGCCGCGTCACCGAGTAGACTGAATGCCATGAGCACCGCCAGATCACAGGAGTCCAAGCAGATCGCTCGACCAGCTTCCGCCGATGGTCGGGCCTACCCCGCTCATCTCATTGCCTACGAGAAGCTTGACGAGACGCTGCTGCCGATCGTGGAGACCATGCAGCCAGTCACTTTCGATGAGTTGAGCTCTGCTCTATCCGATACGCGGGCTCGTGCCGTGCTTCCGCGCTGGCTCGCTTCGGCGCAGTGGCGCGGCCTGCTCAAGCGGCGTGCGGCTGGCGCAGGGGCTGTGCGGTCCTACCAGCTTGCCGGCACCGTGAGCCGCCCTCAATCCCGCAGGCATTAGCCCTCTCGAGACGGCGTGACGGGCTCCAGCGAGCCGTTCCTGACCGCCGGTGGCGAGCCGCGCCTCCAGCGCTCCGCGGTTCTGTTCTTGGATCTTCTGGGTGTGCGTCACATGAGTCGCTCCGAGCAAGCTGCGCAGCACCTCGCTGCGATCACTCGCGCGATCTCCGGCTCCTATCGCGATTTCTTGCGTCCGGACTCATCTTGGCCGGCCGCATTGTTCTCCGATGCTTTCGTGCTCGCAGTTCCGATCGAGAGGCCCGAGGATGAACACGCCGCGGTGCTGGGGCTGATCACGCAAGCCGCGCTGCTGCAGCTTGAACTGGCTGGCCAAGGGCTGTTCGTGCGTGGCGGGCTTGCGCTCGGCCAGTTCCATATACACAACGGCCTGATTTTCGGCGCGGCGCTGGTCGACGCCTACGAGTTGGAGAGCGAACATGCCGTTCATCCCCGGGTCATCCTGGACAAGGCGGCCGACGATTGTCAGCGGAAGTCGGCGGATGGTGGTCCGGGGCGACTCGAAGGAGAGCAAGGCAGCATGCTGCTTTGCGACGATGACGGCTGGACCTTCATCGACTATCTGGCTGTGCTCTTCGACGAACCCGACGACCCACGGCCGCGTTTGCGTGCGCACCGCGACACGCTGATCGCGAAGCTTCGCCAGCATGCAGGCGATAGACGCTTGTGGGAGAAGTACCGCTGGGTCGCTGAATACCACAACTGCGTGGTCGCCGACCGGCTGCCAGACGAGGCAGCGCTGTTCGTGGAGCAGAGTCAGATCACGTGGCGATTTCGGAGCTTCGCCCGCTCGAAATAGCGGTCCCAAGAATCATCGCGCAAGCGACTGAGAAGGAGATCGAGGCGCAGCCAGGCGCCTTACCGCGTCGCACGCTTGGCCGGCGGATCGATCGCCCGCCCGCCATTGCTAGCGTTCACTTGTCCTTGACGACCACCGCAACCCCCATCGAGCCCGCGTCGGCGGCGCCCGCGAGCCCGCTGCCCGTGGGGCCGGCCGCGATATCCATCCAGGGCGTGAGCAAGGCCTTCAGGCTGCCGCATCAGCAGTACCACACGCTCAAGGAGCGGGCGCTGCACCCCTTCCGTTCCCGCACCTTCGACGTGCTGCAGGCCGTCGGCGACGTCAGCGTCGAGATCGCGCAGGGCGAATTCTTCGGGATCATCGGCCGCAACGGCAGCGGCAAGAGCACGCTGCTGAAGTGTCTGGCGGGGATCTACGACATCGACGAGGGCCAGCTCGGCGTGCGGGGGCGGCTCTCGCCGTTCATCGAGCTCGGGGTCGGCTTCAACATGGACCTCACCGCCCGCGACAACGTGATGATCAACGCGATCATGCTGGGGCTGACCCGCAAGCAGGCGCGCGAGCGCTTCGACGAGATCATCGCTTTCGCCGAGCTCGAGGACTTCCTCGACCTGAAGCTCAAGAACTACTCCTCGGGCATGCAGGTGCGCCTCGCCTTCGCGGTGGCGATCGAGGTCGATGCCGAGATCCTGCTGATCGACGAGGTGCTAGCGGTCGGCGACGCCGCCTTCCAGCAGAAGTGCTTCGACGAGTTCCACCGCCTGAAGAAGCTCGGCAAGACGATCGTGTTCGTCACGCACGACATGGGCGCGATCCAGCGCTTCTGCGACCGGGCGATGCTGCTCGAGAAGGGGCGTATGGCCGCGATCGGCGAGCCTGAGCAGATCGCGCGTCGCTACAACGAGCTGAACTTCGGCCGCACCGTGCACAAGGTCGCCGCCTCCGAGGGGCAGGATCAGAGCGAGCAGCACAAGGAGGCTGAGATCCTCGACGCTTGGTTCGAGGAGCCCTCGGGCAAGCGGGTGGTCGCGCTGGGGCATGGCGAGCCGTGCTGTGCCGCGGTGGAAGTGCGCTTCGCGCAGGCGCTGGAGGACCCGATCTTCGGCATGACCTTCCGCAACGATGTGGGCGCGACGGTGTTTGCGACCACGACGGCCCTGGAGCACGGCTCCACAGGGCGCTTCGAGGCAGGGCAGACCGCGGTGGTGCGCGTGCGATTCGACAACTGGCTGACCCCGAGCCGCTACACGGTGACCCCATCGCTCGCCCAAAACGGGCGCGGCGACAACGCGATCGACCTGCGCGAGGATCTGGCCACGCTGATGGTCCACAGCGGCCACTTCACCGGGGGCACCGCCCACTTCCCCCACCGTTTCGAGATCGAGGTCAAATGAGCGCAGAAGAGGCGATGCAGGCCTTCGGGCCGCCGGAGAGCATGCACGCTGTCGGCTCCGACGTGCATGGGATCGCGCGGCGCCACGGCCCGACGGCCTTCGGCGACGACATGCGCCGCTTCGTGAACCTCACGGTCACGCTGGCCAAGACGGAATTTAAGCTGCGCTACTTCGGCTCGGTGCTCGGCTATCTCTGGTCGCTGATGCGGCCGCTGCTCTTCTTCGGAGTGCTGTTCGTCGTGTATACGCAGATACTGAAAATGCACGCGACGATCAAGCCATATGCGGTCTATCTGCTCACGGGAATCATCATCTGGACCTTCTTCATGGAAGCCACGAGCGCCGCCGTTCCCTGCCTGGTGGCGCGAGAGGGGCTGCTGCGCAAGATGCGCTTCCCGCGACTTGTGATCCCGCTGAGCGTCGCACTGACCGCGCTCTTCAACCTTGCCACCAACCTGATCGTGGTGGTGGTCTTCGCGCTGGCGCTCGGCTGCTATCCGCGTCTGAGCTGGCTGGAGATGCCGGTGCTGATACTGCTGATGGCGATGCTGGCGGTCGGCGCGGGCAGCCTGCTTTCGGTGCTGTACGTGCGTTTCCGTGACATGCAGCCGATCTGGGAAGTTCTCTCCCAGGTTCTCTTCTACGGAGCGCCGATCATCTATGCGGCAGCCAGTTACGGGTCATACGCTCACCTCGCGATGCTCAACCCGATCGCGATGATCATGACCCAGATGGGCAGAGCGTTCGTGGACCCGAGCGCCCCGAGCGCAGCCTTTTACATCGGCGGAACAGTTCGCCTCTTGATACCGCTGGCTATCATCGCGGGCGTTCTCGGCCTCGGACTCTGGTTCTTCAACCGCGAGGCGCCGAGGATCGCGGAGAACATCTGAGATGAGCGCAGCCGACACGCAATCGCAGCAGCAGGCCAGGCTCGAAGCGGAGAACCTCGCGCTGCGCAGCCGCGTGGCCGCGCTGGAGGCCGAGCTCGTCGAGGTGCAGGCGCGCACCGACGCCGTCGTGGCGCACTGGCAGGAGCGCGCCTACTGGCTGGATCGCTGGCACCTGGACCTCAACGCGCTGATGCGCCGGCGTGGGGCGATGGAGGCGCTGGGCGCCGTGCGCGTGCTCCGATCGGCCTACCGGGCGCTCAAGCGCGCAAGGCAGCGCATCGGCTCGTGAGAACGCTCTCCAGCGGCGACATATCGGTCGTGATTCCGGTCAAGGACGGGGAGCGCTACCTGGAGGAGCTGCTGCACGCGCTGCGGGCGCAGGCGGTCGGCGAGATCCTCGTGATCGACTCGGGGTCCAGGGATAGCTCGGTGGCGATCGCGCGGGCCGCCGGTGTGGATGTGCACTCGATCGATCCCGCGCAGTTCGGTCACGGGCGCACTCGCAACCTCGGTGCGCAGCGCACCTCCGGTGATCTGATCTGCTTTCTGACCCAGGACGCGACCCCGTGCGCCGGCTGGGCTGAGGCATACCTGGAGGCGATGGCTCTGGCCGACGACGTCGGCGCCGCCTTCGGGCCGCACCTGCCGCGCGCGAACACCAGCCCGATGATCGCGCGCGAGCTCGAGGAGTTCTTCGCGACCTTGGCGCCCGACGGGCAGCCCTCGATCCAGCGCCGCGGCGGCGAGAGCTTCCTCTCCAACGTCAACGCCTGCTACCGCCGCGCCTGCTGGGAGGAGATCCGGTTCAGAGAGATCGAGTACTCCGAGGACCAGGCCTTCGGACGCGACATGCTCGAGCGGGGCTGGGCGAAGGTCTGCCACCCGGCAGCCGCGGTGCTGCACGCGCACGACTACGGGCCGATCGAGTTCATGCGCCGCTACTTCGACGAGTACCGCGGTCTGCGCGAGAGCTCGGGACACGTCGAGCCGTTCGGGCTGATCGCCGCCATGAGTCAGACGCGCTCGGCGGCGGCGGCGGACAGGCGGTGGATGGCAGCTCAGGGCGCCGGCGCCGGCGAGCAGCTTCGCTGGAGTGCCCGCAGCGTGGTCCACCACGGCGGACGGCGCGTGTTCTCCGCACTCGGCTCGCGCGCGGAGCGGGTTCCCGCTCCGCTGCGATCGGCGCTCTCGCTGGAGGGCCGCGACGGCGCGGCGGCTCCCGGCGGCGGCGGCGGCGCCGGAGGATCTGAGCGGACTGGTGGCGCCCCGCGGGACGGGGAGATGCTGCCGCGCACGAAGCACATCGCCAACGCGATCGAGGCCGACGACTATGAGCCGGCGGCGCGGATCTGGCGCGAGGGCGCGGCTTCGCTGGCGGAGCCGGTGCCGGGCATGGCCGACCGTGACCGTCTGCGCCTTGCGCTCGTGATCCCGCCGTTCACCCGCGGCAGCGGTGGGCACAACACCCTGTTTCAGATCCTCACCCGGCTGGAGCGGCGCGGGCACACCTGCAGCGTGTGGCTGTCCGACTACCACGGGGAAATGCGCGATGTTTGGCCGGCCCGGATCCGCGACGAGATACGTGAGTACTTCGCGCCCCTGCGGGGTCCCGTATACAAGGGCTTTCAGGACTGGCAGGGCGCCGACGTCGTGATCGCGACAGGCTGGCAGACGGTGCACCCGGCGCTGGCGCTGCCTGGATGCCGAGCCCGCGCCTATCTGGTCAACGACCACGAGCCCGAGTTCTACCCGACCTCAACCGAGCGCGCTCTGGCCGAGGACACCTACCGGCACGGGCTGCACTGCATCGCGGCAAGCCCCTGGTTGCGTGACCTGCTGATCGAGCGCTACGACGCCTCCGCGGATGCCTTTCAGCTCGGCGTCGACCACGAGGACTACGCGCCGCGCGAGATCGACCGCCGGCAGGACATGGTCGTCTACTACGCGCGTCACTCCACGGCGCGCAGGGCGGTGCCGGTGGGGCTGATGGCGCTCGCGGAGCTGGGCCGCCGTCGTCCCGACGTGAAGATCGTCCTGTTCGGGACCGACAAGCCGCCGCACACTTCCTTCGCCTACGAACATCAGGGCGTGCTGCGCCCCAGCCAGCTCTCGTGGCTCTACTCGCAGGCGAGCGTCGGCCTGTGCCTCTCGCTCACCAACTTCTCGTTGATGCCGAAGGAGATGCTTGCGTGCGGGCTGCCGTGCGTCGAGCTGGCGGGTGTGAGCGCCGAGTCGATCTTCGGCGCGGACGGTCCGCTGGAGCTGGCGCCCCTCGACCCGCTCGCGATCGCCGACGCGATACAGCGTCTGCTGGAGGATCCGGCCGGATGGCGCGCGCGCTCGCGGGCCGGAATCGAGTTCGTCGCCTCCCACACGTGGGACCATGCAACCGACGAGGTGGAAGCGGGGCTGCGGCATGCGCTTGCCGAGCGCGAAGCGGCGCTGTTGATCGATTGAGCCAGCGAGGCGGCGGGCGGCATCCGCAGCCGGCTTCAGCCGATCTCGATCCAGTCCAATGGCCGGCTACAGAGGGAGCGCCACCGGCTGGGGGGGATCCGCAGCACGGGCGCGGCGCTTACGTTGACCGGCTGAAGCACGAAGCCGTCGATGCTCGCGCTGCCGTTGTCGTCGGGAAGCAGGTCGCCCCCGCCCCGACTGACTTCATAGGTGTGGCGTCCGGCGGTCATCGGTACGTCAGCGACATGCATGACTGCGCCGTCGTCGCCGGATTCCTGCGCGACCGAGCCCACGACATGTCCGTCGATGCGTACCTGCAACGGCCGGTCGGCGTTACCTGCGAGCCAGACTTCATAATCGCCGCTCCTGCTCACGGTCAGGCTGCCTTGGAGACTTCCCGGCCCCGCGAATATGTACTCGGGACGGCCCTCGAGGTCTGTGGTGAGCGCGAGCGTCGGGGAGTGCTGCGCGCGCGACAGGTCCGCCGAGACGTTGATCTGTCGCGGTGCGTAAGCGAGGTTGGCTTTGTCGTGGATGGCCTCGGTCGCGATGCTGCGCACTGCGCGGCAGCTTGGAACGACTGATGGCGTGAAGCTGCCGCCGAGCGGGAAATGGGCGAGCGGAGAGGGGCCCACTCGGCGCCAGGCGGTGTAGTACCGACCCTTCCACACCTCGCGATAGTTGCCGGGCGGACGGCTCCAGGCAGGCGAGCGGCGCATCACGATCATCGGGTACTGCTCGACGCTCGCCAGCGCGATCCGGTCGAGGTCATAGCTGTGGCCATAGCCTCCAGTCGTGCCGGCCGCGAATTGAAATGCCGCTGGGTAGGCAAGCCCAGGCCCGTCCGGTCCGATGTTGCGCAGCAGGTACAGGCTGTATTCGTCGAAGTCCGGGGTCAGGGTAGGCCCGGAGCCGGCAAAGCGCGTGTCGATCGTCTGAAGTTCCTGGTACCGCGCCGTCGGTGCGAGATTGGTTCCGTGGTAGAGCAGCGCGTCGGAGGCCAGGACCCCGCCGACGACTGCCACTCCTAGCAGCAGGCCCTCCCATCGCAATCGCTGAGCCAGCCCGAAAGCGCCTACCAGCGCCGCAAACACTGCCACGGGTGAGAGCAGCATCAGGATCTTCGCGTTTGTCCAAGTTGTGGCCTTCGTGTGGAGAATCCCCCACGTGAGCACGGAGATCAGGATGAAGGCCAGCACGCTCCAGGACCGCCGGCGCACGAGCCAAAGCAGGCCGATCCCAATGCAGAGCACCACAATCCCCACCAGCACGTTCGTCTGATTGAGGTAGCGCGGTTCGACTCGATGCGATTCCCCGAGCCAGACGCCGAGAACCTGGATGAACTTCAGCGGGCGGACGAGATTGCCTGGATCGCTGACAGCGGCCACGTCGGAGTTCGACACCGATTCGGCAAGTGTGAGCGTCTGGGACAACGGGGCGACGGTCGGAAGAGCGACGATCGCGGTGCTGGCCGCCAGCCACGCGCCGGTGGTCGCGGTGCGACGGACCTCCAGCTTGCCGGTGAACGGAACGGCCGCCACTACGAACGCGAGGCCGAACAACACGATCCATGGCGACGCGGCGATGCCGATAGCCCCAAACGCCGCCGCCGCCGCGAACGCAAACGGCAGGCCCGCCCGCCAACCCGCGGTCTCGCGCAGTGAGCGCGCACAAGCCAGCAGCGCGCCCATCAGGATCAGCATTGGCAACGCTGTGAGCTCCTTGATCGAGCCCATCAGCGCATAGGCGTAGACCAGCGCGGGAACGGCCGCGATCATCCCGGTGATCGCGGCGTATGATCGCCGCAGGCCGGCGACTCTGGCCGCGTAGGCCAGTCCCAGCGCTGTGATGCCCAGCTCGGCGGCCTGGAAGGGGCTGTACAGCCAGATCAGGCTCTGCCCGCTCAGCCATCCCACGGAGGCGAGAACGCCATGGCCGCCCGTGGGATAGCTTTTGCCGAAATAGGCGGCGAGCTGCGTCCCGAGTCCTGGCAAGAGCCCGCCGGAGAAGTCGTGGCCGAAATGCAGAAGCCGCTCCGCGCCAGCGACCTGAATCGCACCGGTCGTGTCCAGCAGATAGCCGGTGAAAGTGACTCTGGCGGCGACGATCTCGGGGGCCACCGTGACCAGATAGGCGCCGACACCGGCTGCAAAGCACCACCACCAGCCGCGCGGTCGCGAGCGCCAACGTTCGCGCACCTGGACGCGCGTGAGCGCAAACCCCGCGAGGGTCAGCAGCACGAGGATCCACGGCGTCCAGGGAGCGATCATCCGGTTCCAGGTCGTGAACTGGGAGACAGCCACGAGCGCCCCGAAGCCGACAGGGATCAGCAGTAGCGCGGGCAGGCGCGCGCCGGTCAGCCGCTCTACCAGCAGACCGCAGCCCAGCGACAGCACGCCCAGCAGCAGCGGAAACAGAGCGATGACCGCGAGGAATCCCAATGAAGGGCTCGGCCGTTGCTACCTGGCGCCGGCGGAGCGCCGCAACCCGAGAATGCTGAGCAGGAACGAAGAGAAGAAGATCTGAATCCCCACGATCAGCACCGACGCCGCGACCACCGCCAGGTGTTCGTCCGCCAGCGAGCCGAACCCATGCGAGATCCAGGTCGCCAGGATCACCGCGCCCATGACCACGCCGACCAGGATGAACGCCCCGCCCAGCATCAGCCCGTGCTCGAGCCGGAACCGCGACCGCGCCCGATCGAACCACCGGTCCCGCTCGCCCATGAAGTAGGTGCCGTAGGCGTGGGCGCAGAGCCCGAGCGCCAGCACCTGGGTGCCGACGATCATCAGCAGCGCGCCGCCGATCAGCGCATGCACGCCCCACGTGCGCCCGAAGATGTCCAGGCCGCCGCCCACCAGCGCCACGATCAGCGTGCCGATCGCCGCCATCGCCGCTCCGGGCATGATGAAGAGGTGGGTGGGGCTGTGGACCAGCAGGAAGCGCAGGTGGCGCCAGCCGTCCCTGAAGCTTGAGAGCTTGCTCTCGCCGCCGCGGGGGTGGTACTCGATCGGGAACTCGGTGATCCTCAGTTTCTCCTTGGAGGCCCTGATCACCATCTCGGAGGCGAACTCCATGCCGGTCGTGCGCAGGTCCAGGCGCGGCAGCACGTCCTTGCGCAGCGCGCGCATCCCGCAGTGGGCGTCGTTGACGCCGGTTTTGAAGAGCACGTTGAGCAGGCCGGTGAGGATCGGGTTGCCGACGTACTGGTGCAGCCACGGCATCGCGCCCGGGTGGATTTTGTCCATGCGGTCGCCCATCACCAGCTCCGCGCCGGCGTCGAGATCGGCCACGAAGCGGGGGATCTCGTCGAAGTCGTAGGTGAGGTCGGCGTCGGCCATCACGATGTAGGCGCCTTTGGCGGCGGCGAAGCCGGCCAGGTAGGCGCTGCCGTAGCCGCGGCGCGGTTCGCTGACCACCGTGGCGCCCGCCGCCGCCGCGATCTCCGCCGAGCGGTCTTCGGAGGCGTTGTCCACGACGAGCACCTCGCCGTCCGCCTCCATGCGCTCGAGCGCCTGCACCGCGGCGCGCACGCAGCGCTCGATGTTCTCCTCCTCGTTGAGGCAGGGGATCACGACCGAGACCAGCGGGCTCGGCGCTGGCTCCGTGCCGTTGCGGGCTGCGGGAGTTGTCTGCTCGACGGTGCTCATCGCTGTGATGACTGGCGCGCGCCGTGGGTGGCGCGTCGATTCAGGTGCTTAAACGCGCCGCGAGATCGAAAGTGGCGCACATGCTGCGACCGAAGATGCTACCGGAGCGGACGGCCGGGCTCGCCGACGGGCAGAAGGGTTGCGGACGGGCACGTCCGGGAATGTCACGCGTCCTGCACGGCGTCCTGCACGAATTTCCCCGCTCAGGGCGCCGATCGGCATGAGCTTGGCGCTGCTCGGGTAAGCGTCTGGCATGCCCGATCGGAGCACCGCCGCCAAAGAGCACGCGATCACGCAGGATCTCTCCGCGCTGCCGCCCACGCAGGTCCGGGAGCGCGTCGAGCCGGTTCTCGAAGCCGAGTTCCCGGTCGTCCGCCGCGGCTACGACAGGGACGCCGTGGACGCTTACGTGATCCGCACGAGGCAGATCGTCGCCGAGCTGCAGGCGACCAGAACCCCCGACAGCGCCGTGCGGCGCGCGCTGGAGCGCGTGGGCGAGGAGGTCTCGGGCATCCTGAGCCGCGCGCACGAGACCGCCGAGGAGATCACGGCGCAGTCGCGCATCGATGCGGACGAGCGGCTGCAGCGCGCGATCCGCGAGGCGCACGAGATCACCGCCACCGCCAAGGCGCAGCTTCGCGACCTGGACGCCGACGCCGACCGCATCTGGTCCGAGCGGCAGAAGATCATCGAGGATGCAAGAGCGCTTGCAGAGGAGCTGCTCTCGCTCGCGGACACCGCCGCCGAACGGTTCGCGCCCGTCGAGGAGGAGGTCGGCGAGGGCGAGGTCCAGGACGCCGCGCCCTGGCGGCCGGGGGAGCTGCTGCGGGACGAGCGCGAGGACGACCTCCGCGAGCCGGAGCCTGCGGATGCGCAGAGCGCGGCGGCCGAGGAGGCGCCGCGCGAGAGCGACCTCGACCTCGATGCCGGCCTCGAGCTGCAGGAGGAGCCGCGAGTGCGGGTGATACGGCCCTCCCCGCGCGAGGACCGCGAGGGCGAGTCGGCGGAGGACGGGGAGGGCCGGCCACCAGAGATGTGACGGGATCCGCCGGTTGTGCCCGACGACGCTGCCATCCTTTGCCGCCGTGCGCATCTGCCTCGTCTACGACTGCCTGTTCCCGCATACCGTCGGCGGCGCCGAGCGTTGGTACCGCAACCTCGCGGAGAGGCTGGCGGAGGACGGCCATGAGGTCACGTATCTGACGCTTCGCCAGTGGGATCGGGGGGAGCGGCCCGACATCGACAGCCGCGTGAAGGTGGTCATGGCGGGTCCGCGGATGGCGCTCTACACAGGTGGACGCAGGCGCATATTGCCTCCGCTGGTCTTCGGGCTGGGGGTGCTGGCGCATCTGCTGCGACATCGCCGCCGCTACGACGTGGTGCATACCGCATCGTTCCCCTACTTCTCGCTGCTGGCGGCAGCGCTCGTGCGGCCGTTCTGCGGGTTCACCCTGACCGTCGACTGGCACGAGATCTGGAGCCGCAACTACTGGCTGGAGTACCTTGGGGCGATCGGCGGCCGGATCGGCTACCTCGTGCAGTTGCTGTGCGTGCGCGCGCCCCAGCAAGCGTTCTGCTTTTCGCGGCTGCACGCAAGCCGCCTGCAGGGAGAGGGCCTGCGCGGCAGCGTCACCGTGCTGGAGGGCGAGTACGCGGGCTCGCTGGATGTGCCTGAGGCGGCGCCCGCGAGCCCGCTGGT
Source organism: Solirubrobacterales bacterium (assembly GCA_027315115.1). GTDB lineage: Bacteria > Actinomycetota > Thermoleophilia > Solirubrobacterales > Solirubrobacteraceae > Palsa-744. The sequence continues at coordinate 18,187 of DAHUYQ010000062.1, forward strand.
GGTCTTCGCGGCCCGGATGATTCCCGAGAAGCGGGTGCTGCTGGGGCTCGCCGGCTTCGCCGGCGCCGCCAGGCGAGTCCCAGGGCTGAGGGCGGTCTTCTTCGGCGACGGCCCAGAACGCGATGTGCTGCTGAGCGAGATTGCTGCCCAGGGACTTGGCGATCGGGTCGATGCTCCCGGATTCGTGGCCTCCGAGCGCATCGACAGCGCGCTCAGGGAAGCGCTCTGCATGCTCTCGCCATCAATGCGGGAGGGCTACGGCATGGTGGTCGTCGAGGCCTGCGCACGCGCGACGCCGAGCATCGTGGTGGCGGGCGAGGACAACGCCGCCACCGAGCTGGTGGATGACGGCGTCAACGGCTTGGTCGTGGAGCGTGACGACCCGGAGGCGATCGCCGCGGCGATCGTGCGCGTCCACGAGTCCGGGATCGCGATGCGACGCAGCACGGCCTCCTGGTTTGCCGAGAACCGGACGCGCCTGTCGTTGGAGTCATCGCTGAGAGCAGTGCTCGACAGCTATGGCCACGTCCAGCGGCCTCCGTCATGAGTCGCTTGGTCAACCGCTAGGCTGGCGGGCGATGAGCTGCCAGACAGCGGCGCCGCGCAAGGACCTGAGCGCCAGATGAGCGCCCAGCCCGTTCACCTGGGCGTCGTCGGGCTCGGCTACTGGGGCCCCAACCTCGCGCGCAACTTCGACGCGCTGCCGGGCTGCGAGCTTGCCTGGTGCTGCGACGCGCAGGACGACCGCCGCGAGCGGCTGGCCCAGGTCCACCGCTCTACGCGCTTCACCGACCGCCTGGAGGACCTGCTCGAAGACCCGGACCTCGACGCGATCGCGCTCGCGACCCCCGTCCCCACGCACGCCGCGCTGGCGCAGCGGGTCCTGGAGGCGGGCAAGCACTGCTTTGTGGAGAAGCCGCTGGCGCAATCGGCGGCGCAGGCCGAAGCGGTCGTGGAGGCCGCCGAGCGGGCGGAGCGGATCGTGATGGTCGGCCACCTGCTCGAGTACCACCCGGGCGTGCGGCTGCTGAAGGAGATAGTCGACTCGGGCGAGCTCGGGCAGACGCGCTACATCTACGGCAACCGGCTGAATCTCGGCCAGCTCCGCAGCGAGGAGAACGCGCTCTGGAGTCTGGGCGCGCACGACGTCTCGGTCGTCCTGGCGCTTGCCGGCGAGGAGCCGACCGAGCTGGTCGCCCACGGCGAGTGCTACATGCAGGAGGGCATCGAGGACGTGGTCTTCGCGTTCATGCGCTTCCCCTCGGGGCTGGCCGCGCATCTGCACCTGAGCTGGCTCGACCCCCACAAGGAGCGCCGCTTCACGGTCGTCGGCGCCAAGCGGATGGCGACCTTCGACGACATGGAGCTGGAGCGCAAGCTCACCGTCTATGACAAGGGCTTCGACGAGAAGGCCGACAGCTACGGCGAGTACATCACCCGCGCCGGCGAGATCCGCTGCCCGCGGGTGCCCAACGCCGAGCCGCTGCGGCTGGAGTGCGAGCACTTCCTGCAGTGCATACGGGAGGGCGCCACGCCGCGCTCCGACGGCCGCAGCGGCCTGCGCGTGGTCCGGGTGCTGGAGGGGCTGCAGCGCTCGCTGGACCAGTCGCGACGGTCGGTGGCGCCGCCCGCGATGCAGGCGTAAATACCACACGAAGTACTACTTCGCGAGGTACTACTTTACGAAGTACTACTTCACGAAGTAGCTGCACGCACGGTCTGCGTGACCTCCGCCGCCTGCTCCGCGCTGAGCACCGGGCTCATCGGGATCGCCAGGTGCGTGCTGGCGGCCTCTTCGGTGCCCGGCAGTGAGAGCCCGTGCGCGTAGCGCGCCATCGCCGGCTGCAGGTGGACCGGCCGGCGGTAGTAGGCCTTCTGGCCATGGCCGGCCGCGGCGAGGGCCTTGGCGACCAGCTCTATCCTCGGGTCGCGGATCACGTAGAGGTGCCAGGCGGGATCGGCGCCCGCGACGGGCCGCGGCAGCGTCACCAGCTCGCCGAGCCCAGCGGCCCGGTAGTGCTCGCCGGCCGCGCGGCGACCGTCCGCCCAGCCCTCAAGGTGCGGAAGCTGCACCCGCAGCACCGCCGCCTGGATCTCGTCCAGGCGCGAGTTGAAGCCGATGTGCTCGTAGGTGACCTTGTCGTGGGAGCCGTGGAAGCGCAGCATCCGCGCCATCTCGGCCACGCGATCGTCGTTGGTGGTGATCGCGCCGCCGTCCCCGAAGCAGCCGAGGTTCTTGGACGGAAAGAAGCTGAAGGTCGCCGCCGCGCCGAGCGCTCCCGGCCGGCCGGCCGGCGAGCGGGAGCCCGCCGCCTGCGCGGCGTCCTCGAGCACCGGCACGCCGAGCGCCTCGATCTCGGCGATCGGCGCCACGTTGCCGAAGAGATGCACCGCGATCACCGCCTTGGTCGCGGGCGTGAGCGCCGCGCGGACCGTGTCCGCGGTCACGCAGAACGTGTCCGGGTCCACGTCGCAGAAGACCGGCGTGGCGCCCGTCGGGCCGATCGCCTCCGCGCTGGCGTAGAACGTGAACGACGGCACCACGACCTCGTCTCCGGGCCCGACCCCGAGCGCCATCAGCGCGATCGTGATCGCGTCGGTGCCGTTGGCGACGCCGATCGCGTGCCTTGCTCCGCAGTAGGCGGCGAGCTCCGCCTCGAACGCGCCGACGTTGGGCCCGAGGATGAAGCGGGAGTCCTCGACGACCTCCGCGATGCGCGCGAGGATCTCCGCGCGCAGTGGGGCGAGCGGGGTGTGGGTGTCGAAGAGGGGGACGGGCACGGCGCTACAGGCTAACTGGCGCGGCGCGGGTCGCTCTCGGCGAGGGCACGCATATAGCTCTCCAGCGTGAGTTGCGCGCTGCGCTCCCAGGTGAACCGGGCGGCTCTGGCCAGGCCCGCCTGCCGCAACCGCTGCGCAAGCTGCGGCTCGCCCAGCAGGCGCTCGATCGCGGTGGCGATCTGCTGCTCTGAGCGCGGATCGAAAAGCAGCGCCGCCTCGCCGGCTACCTCCGGCAGCGAGGAGGCGTCCGAGCATGCGACGGGCACGCCGCGCGCCATTGCCTCCAGCACGGGCAGACCGAAGCCCTCGTAGAGGGAGGGATAGACGAAGGCGTCGGCGATCGCCCACAGCCCCTCGAGGGTCGCAGCGTCCGTCCAATCCAGGAAGCGGATATCGGCTTTGAGGTTGAGATCGGCGGTGCGCTGCCGCAGTTCACCCTCATGCCACGTCGGATAGCCGGGCAGCACAAGCACTGGCCGACGAGGTGGGGGCACCGCAGCCAACGCCTCAATCAGCCGCAACAGATTCTTGTGCGGACGCTTGGCGGAAAGGCTGAGGACCAGCCGTCGATTGCCCAGATCAAGGCGCGTTCTTAGCTCGTCTGCGGGCATCGGTTGGGCATCTCTGGGTGTGCCGTAGCCAAGCGGCACCACGTCGATACGCTCCGGGCTGGCGTTCAGCAGCTCGACGAGGTCGCGCTTGGTGCTCTCAGAGTCGGTGATCACTCGGTGTGAGCGCCGCACGGCCAGAGGCACCAGCACGCGCATGCCCTTCGCCCTGATTCCGTTGTGCGCCTCCGGAACATGCGCATAGATCAGGTCGTGGACGGTGGTGATGCGGCGGCCTGTGGCCCAGCCAGGCGCCGTGCTGCCGAGGCTGTGCATGAGATCCACGCGCATACGAGAGGCCATGGCTGGCAGTAGCAACTGCTCGGCGAGCACCCACTGAGGACGGCTGGCCGCGTTGGCCGGCACGGTCACCGCCGGTAGCAGTTCGCCCCAGGGCCCGTCTTTTGCGCTCGCTGCCTCGCGATTGATGAACGCCGTGAAGCGCATATGTGCAGGCGCTGCCTCGATCAATGCCGGTATTAGCTGCCTGGCGGCCACCTCCATGCCGCCCGTCTGGCCAGGCACCAGGAAGATGAGGTTCAGGCCGATGTGTCGTGCAGCCACGTTCAAGCGTCGGTGTGGCCGTTGCCCGCCGCATCACGGCGGCTCTTGACAGCTCGCATATAGCTCTCGAGCGTGAGCTCGGCGGTACGACTCCAGGTGAACTGCTCGCAGCGCGCGCGCCCGCGCTTGACTAGCTCGGCTGCCAGCACGCGGTTGCTGAGAAGCTCTTGTATGCACGCTGCGATCTGATGCGCATCCTTCGGGTCGAAGAGCAGCGCGGCGTCTCCGGCCACCTCTGGCAGGGAGGAAAGGTTGGAGCAGGCGACCGGCACGCTGCGTGCCATCGCCTCGAGCACCGGCAGCCCGAATCCCTCCTGGAACGAGGGAAGCACGAAGCAACTGGCCGCTTCGTAAAGCGCCTCCAGATCGCTGTCGTCCAACCAGCTGGGAAAGACAACGTCGTCGGCAATGCGAAGCTCGAGCGCCAGTGCTCGCAGATGATCCTCGTATGCGCACGGAGAGCCTGGAAGCACGAGCAGTGGTCGCTCTTCCGGCCACGCCTCCTTGGCGAGCAGCGCGAGCGCCCTGATCAGCCCGTCGAGATTCTTATGCGCTCGCTTGGCTGCTACGCACAGCACGATTGGGCCGTCTCGCAAGCCGAGGCGGCGGCGCATATCGGCCTGCTCGGAAACTTGCCGGTCGGCGCGCGGTGGCGTCATTCCCAGGGGGGTGACGTCGAACTTCTCGATCGGGATCTTGAGCATCTTCGCCACGTCCACCGCAGCGGCATCCGATATCGCCACCACCCGCGTGGAGCTGTGACCACAAAGGGGGGCGAGCGTGCGCATCACGACACGTGCTCGGCGGTCCATAGCGTCCGGATAGTGCATCCATATGACATCGAGGATAGTCACGATCCGTGCGATGCCAATGGGAGCCACCGGCGTGACGTTCGCAAGACCGTGCACCAGGTCGAGTCCAGCCCGTCGGGCCTGCACGCCAATGCCAACGAGCTCGAACCAGAGATGCCAGGGCGATCCCACGCCGGGAACCGGCAGTTGGCGCCACCTGACCTCATCCGCCCACGGCTCTTGGGCCAAGCTCGCAGGCGCAGTGGATCCGACCCATGCGGTGAGCTCCAACGCAGGTTCGGCATGAAGCAGCGCCGGAATCAACTCGCGGGCGTAGCGGCCAGAGCCGCCCGAGTCCTCGACCAGGTAGGTGAGGTTCAAGCCTACGCGTAGGGCGGGTTTCATTCCACTCGGCCTCGAGCGCTGTTCAGGAGAAGCTCCTCGACGCGATCGGCTGTGTGCTGCCAGTTCCATCGCCTTTCCGCAGCAAGCCGGCCCGCTCTACCAAGCGTTCCGGCTAGCTCGCTGTCGTCGATCACGCGCCTCAGCGCGCCCGCGAACGTCTGTACCTCGCGAGAGGTCAGCAAACCGTCGATGCCGTCGCGAACAGTCTCGCGGTAGCCGCCCTCGTTGACTGCGACCACGGGCGTTGCGGTCGCCATCGCCTCCAGCGGTGAGAGGCCGAAGGGCTCGCCGTGTGCAGCGCAGGCCACGACCCCGGCATTCTGATAGCGGGCGATCACCTCTTCGAACGGGACCGCCCTGAGGATCTCCAGACGGACGCCCCGCGACCGAGCATGGGCTTCCAGGGCCGGCCCGTCCTCGCCGCGGTCACCGATGATCGCCACCGATATGGATCGGTCTTGTAGAGCCGCCGCCGCGTCGATCACGAAGGCGTGGCCCTTCACCGGATCAAGCGCTCCCACTGAAAGGATCTCGCGTCTACGGACCGGGGCGCCCGGACGGAGCCTGTCGGTATCGACTCCGAGCGCGACGATGTGGGGGTCGATGCCGTAGACCTCACGCAGCCGCTCCGCTGTGAATTGGGAGTGGGTCATGACAACGTCGGCGGCTGCCAGGTTGCGGCGATCCTGGCGCAGACGTGAGCGCGTGTAGGGGCTCACGCGCATGCGTAGGGTGGGCGTTGCGTCGTAGGCGGCACGCAGAGGCTCGGGAGCGTAATAGACGCTCGGGGTGCGCAGACACGGCAGAATCTCCGGTGCTTGGACGAGCATGCTCGGCAGCGCGAAGACCACATCGTGGCCGCCGGCGTCGATCTTCCTTGCGAGCCGCATGCCATTGCTGGGAAGCGCGAGCATCCGTCTGTACTGAGCAAGCACTCCCTCCCCAGCGGGCAGAGGATGCACGGTGCGAGAGGCGAACAGCGAATCGAGCCCGACCAGATCCTCGCCGTCGCCGGTGCCGAGCGTATAAAGGGACCAGTCGTGGCGAGGCAGGCGCTTGACGACCTCGGCCAGCACAGTCTGCGCGCCGCCAGCACGCGGTAGATTGTGATATGCGGCGATCCTCACGCGCGGGTTGCGTTGGTCCAGTGCATCAATGGCGGTAACCTAGCAGCGGGTCTTGCTGCCCGCGCAGCCACGACTAGACTGCCTTGGGTGACGCTAGAATCCGCAGATGTCGGGTCCGACTGTCGTGATTGAGTTCCGCGCGGGTGAAGCGACCGAGGCGCTCGAGCGCGCTGCTCCGCCCGATGTCCTCGATACAGATGCCGCAGGCGGCCTTGTGGTTCGCGGCGGAACGCTACGTCTGATCGGGTACGTGACGGGGTTGGCCGTTTCGGTGGCTGGCATATCTCTGATGACCAGGCATCTAGGCCTAGGGCGTTACGGCATGTACACGACTGTCATGTCGCTCGTGACAGTCATAGGCGCCGTGACGGATGCTGGCATGGGAGGGCTTGGAACCCGTGAGTACGCCATCACGCACGGCGAGGAGCGGAACCATCTGATGCGGGATCTCCTTGGGCTGCGTCTGGCTCTGATGGCCGGCGGCTCGCTGTTCGCGCTGGCGTTCGCGCTGGCTGCGGGCTACAGCTCAGCACTACTAATCGGCACCGCGCTTGCGTGCGTCGGCCTGGTTGCCACCGTCACCCAAACAATGTTCGCCGTCCCGCTGGCGACGAGCCTGCAGCTCGGGTGGCTCACCGGCCTGGAACTGGCGCGCCAGGTGCTCACCACGGTTTTCATCGTGGTGCTCGTCTTGATGGGCGCCTCAGTGCTGCCATTCCTCGCGATTGCTGTGCCGGTCAACATCCTGCTGACGTTCGTCACTGCGTGGCGGGTCCGTGGGCGGATACCTTTTCGGCCATCACTTCACATACGCGGATGGCTGCGATTGCTGCGCTCGACGGTCGCCTTCGCGATGGCCATGGCGGTTGGAACGATCTATGTTTACACCGCGCAGGTGCTCACCTCGCTCGTCGCAAGCGAACGGCAGAACGGGTTGTTCGCCGTCTCTTTCAGGGTCTTCATAGTCGCCGTAGCTGTCCCTGGAATGCTCGTCGGAGTTGCGTTCCCCCTGTTGGCCCGAGCGGCTCGTGACGATCGCTCCCGGCTCGCCTACGCTGTCCACCGCCTGTCCGCCGTGTCGATGATCCTCGGCTTGGCTGCGGCACTCGTTCTGGCGTTGGGCGCACCGGCAATCATCGCGGTCGTCGGTGGCCCCCACTTCGCCGCTGCTGCCACCCCGCTGCGAATCCAAGGGGTCGCACTCGCGATTTCCTTCTCGCTTGCGACGTGGGGCTTCGCGTTGCTCTCCCTTCACGAGCACCGAGGCCTGATAATCACCAACGCTCTGGCGCTCGCTGTCAGTTGTGCCTTGACGCTCGGACTGGCATCTACCTATGGCGCGCCTGGAGCCGCGATCGCGACGCTCGGTGGAGAGTTGACTTTGGCATGTGGATACCTCTACTTTCTGGTCGCACGGGCGCCGGACCTGCGTCCAGAAGGTCGTGTGGTCGCCAAGACATTGCTCGCCGGTGGTCTCGCCGGCTTGTTCGGCTGGCTCACCGGGCTGTCGCCGGCGATTGCTGCCATTGGGGCTCTGCTCATCTACGGCCTGGCGCTGATCGCATTGCGAGCGGTTCCCTCGGAGATCTGGGCGTTGCTACGCCCGCGCAGAGACGAAGTCGCGCCCTAGCTGCCAGGAGCAGGTTGCCTGCGCAAGTGCAGCACCAAGCGGCTTCGCAGCAGCGCGAGCAGGTTCACGAACACCAATCGCAACTCATCTTCGGCTGAGGTGCTCCGACCGATTACGCTCGCAAGCTTCAGCCACGCCCACGAACAGATCGCTGCAGAGCCGATGAGCCATTCGGTCATGTAGCCGTGGCCGAAGAAGAGCCTCGCGCTGTCGAGATAATGGGGCGATGCGAGACTGTGAGAGCTAGAGCTTCCGCCGCCAAGGTGAACGAAGCGGGCCGTCGGGACTGCGTCGCGGCGCCATCCCGAGGCCGCCATCCGACGCTGCCACTCCGTCTCCTCCAAATAGAGAAAGAAGCGCTCGTCCAATGGGCCGGTGCTTTCTGCCGCCTCGGCACGCACCAGCAGTGCGGCTCCAATCGCGTGCGCGATCGGCCGCCAGCCCGCCGGCGCTCTCTCTGGCTCCGTCAGGCGCTTGCGCAGTGTGATCGCCAGCAGCGCAAGTGGGAAGCAGAATTCGATAAAAAGTGAAGTGAGCGTCGGGAAGCCTGCATACAGATTTGGCTGAACAGTACCGTCTGCGTTCTCCAGGACCGGCGCTGCCAAGCCTGCGCCTGGATGAGAGTCTAGGTGGCGAACCAATTGGGCGATCGCTTCGTCCCGGGCAAAAGCGTCGGGATTCAGGAGCAGTAGATATCGTCCCGATGCACGTGCGATTCCGAGGTTGTTGCCAGCAGCAAAGCCGCGATTATCGTCGGCGGCGATCACCGTCGCATGCGGTAGTTCCCGACGAAGAAGTTCGATCTCGTGATCGCCGGAATCGTTGTCTACGACCACCTCTTGGAGCGTGTGATCGCCGGCCGACGCACGAGCTGCCTGCAGCGCTCGGATGGTCAGGCTTGCGCTGCGGTAGTTCACGACGATGACCGACACGTCTGGTGTGCTCGGTTGGTGTGTGGTCACGATTGCCGCCGCCTGCTCGCCAGCGCCTGTAGATCTGCATCTACCATGCTTGAGACCAGTTGAGCAAAGTCGGTCGTTGGATGCCAACCCAACCGTTCTATCGCACGCGTGGGGTCGCCTACCTGTGGCACCGGTTCGCTGTCGCGCACGAGACTATCGTTCACCTTTACGTAGTCCGTTGCGCTGAGGCCCACGTGGGCAAATGCGATCTCGGCCAGCTCGGCGACGGTGTGCGCAATTCCGCTGGCAAGGACGTAATCGTCCGGCGTCTGATGCTGCAGGGCGAGCCAGGCGCCGTGCATAACGTCGCCCGCGAAAGACCAGTCGCGAACGGCCTGGAGGTCGCCGAGCTCTACCTCTTGGGCCAGGCCGAGCTTGATCTGGGCCGCGGCGCGCGTGACCTTTCGGGTCACGAAGCGCTCGGGCCGGCGCTCGGACTCGTGGTTGTAGAGGATGCCCGAGCAGGCGAAGAGGCCGTCGTGAGCGCGTAGCTGCCCGACAAGCTGATGCGCAAGGAGCTTCGCGGCGGCGTAAGGGGTGTCCGGCCGGCATGGCGTGTCCTCTCGCTGCGGGCTCTCGGGCGCCCGGCCGAACATCGCTCCGGAGGCTGCGACGAACGTGCGCGTGCGAGGCGAATGCTCGCGGACGGCCTCCAGCAGCGCTGCCGTCGACCCTGCGATCGCGGCGAGCGTCTGCGCCGGGCGCATCCAGGAGTCGGGCACGAAGGAGGGCGAGGCGAGGTGGTAGAGCTCGTCGGGCTGTGCCTCGCGCACAGCCGCTCGAAGGCTCTCCGGGCGCTCGAGGTCGGCGCCCAGCAGCGACAGCCGGCCCCGCAGGTGCTCTGAGCAGCCGAGCGGCTCCGCCGGGTCGCGCCGCACCGTACCCGCCACCTCGTAGCCCTTCTCCAGCAGCAGCTCCGCGAGGTAGGAGCCGTCCTGGCCGGTGATGCCGGTGATGAGCGCCCGGCGCGCGCTCATCAGCCCCTGCCGGCGCTCAGGAGCTTGAGGTCGGCGTCGACCATCAGCCGGATGAGCTGCTCGAAGCTCGTCTTGGGCTCCCAGCCCAGGATCTCCTTCGCCTTGGTCGGGTCGCCGATCAGATGGTCGACCTCCGCCGGGCGCTTGAGCGAGTCGTCGATCGCGACGTGGTCGTCGATCTCCAGGCCCGCCTGGTCGAAGGCGACCTCAAGGCATGTCTTGACCGAGTGCGCCGTGCCGGTGGCGATCACGAAGTCTTCGGGCTTGTCCTGCTGCAGCATCAGCCACATCGCTTCGACGTAGTCCTTGGCGTAGCCCCAGTCGCGTTCGGCGTCGAGGTTGCCAAGTTGGAGCTTGTCCGCCAGCCCGAGCTTGATCGCGGCCGCGTGCCAGGTGATCTTGCGGGTCACGAACTCCAGCCCCCGACGCGGGCTCTCGTGGTTGAAAAGTATCCCGCTGGTCGCATGGAGGTCATAGGACTCGCGGTAGTTGACCGTGATGAAGTGCCCGTAGACCTTCGCGACCCCGTATGGGGAACGCGGATAGAACGGGGTCGTCTCGGTCTGGGGGACCTCCAGCACCTTGCCGAACATCTCGCTGGAGGAGGCCTGGTAGAAGCGCGCCTCCGGGCAGACCTCGCGCATCGCCTCCAGGATCCGCGTCACGCCCACGCCGGTGAACTCGGCGGTCAGGGTCGGCTGGATCCAGGAGACCGCGACGAAGGACATCGCCGCGAGGTTGTAGATCTCGCTCGGTTTGGCGGCCCGCATCGCGTCCACGAGCGAGCGGTGGTCGAGCAGATCGGCCTGGTGCAGCGTGATCTTGTCCCGCAGATGCTCGATGCGGTCGAACTTCTCGGTCGAGGAGCGGCGGACCATTCCGTGGACGTCGTAGCCCTTCTCGAGCAGCAGCTCGGCGAGGTAGGACCCGTCCTGGCCGGTGATTCCGGTTATCAATGCAGAGTGACGTTCAGGCATGGGCGGGGAGCCTACACGGCTGCGGCGCGGATCTGCTCGGTAGGCCGGCGATCAGCAGTGCGCCCCGACTTCAGCCGGGGTCGGCTTTGCCGTCGAGACCTTCGCGGCGACTCGGTGCAGGCTGGCGCCCACCCACCGATACGTGGTGTCCGTCCGCTTCCAGACGCCTTTGAACGGCGTCTGCTCTTGGAACTCGTGCTCGACGATGGTTGCCGGTGAGGCGGTGTGGCAGGTGAAGCCGAAGCGGATGCCGGCATCCTCGCCTCCGTAGGCCAGGCCGCCCGCGCGCCGCAGGCTGTGGCCGTCGAAGGAGTAGACGCCCATCAGCTCCTCGGTCGTGACGTGGCCCTCGTGCACGAAGATCTCCGCGCCCGGCCTGCTGTTTACGTTGCGAAGGCGCGCGATCGTCGCGTTCATGCCCGAGTCAGGGACGGTGGCCTTTGTCGTCGTGCCCTGTGGGCTCACGAGCTCGAGCGCGAAGCTCGTCGCGTTCCGCGTGGCGTTCAAATGCGCGTAGAGCACGACGAGATCCTGCTGCCCGCGCCCTTCCACGTCGGCCTGGCGCACCGAGACGCAGCCCGAGTGGCTGGGCAGATAGCGGCTGGCGGGCGCGACCGGGCAGCGGCCGAACTGCGGGAAGTGCTGGCTCGCGGGAGCTCCGGGAAACGCGCTGCCGCCCCCGGTGTGCCCGCTCGCGGTCGCGGCGAGCGCGATCAGCAGCGTCAGGGCGAGCGCGGGAACGCGCATCGTCCTCCAGCGCATTTCTGCCAGTCGGACCGGTCCCATGATGTCTGATGGTATCGAGGTCGTCGTGCGGTGGGCGGCGGTGCCACGGATTCGCCAGATCTGGCGCATCATGCGCCAAGCTCGGCGCATTCTGCGCTCATCGCTCCCACACGGTCGCCTGTTGCGAGCTGCCTGTCGCGAACGGGAAGTCCGCTTCCTGCGGGCAGACCGCTCTGAACCAGTAGCGCATCGGGCCCGGCAGGCGGAAGCGATGCGTGCCGCGGAAGCGGCCGCTGCGTCCGGTGCGCAGCACCAGGAACTGCAGCCAGCGGCTGCCCTTGGAGCGTGCCTCCAGCACGACCTCCTTGCCTCCGGGCGGGATCGGCCCGCCCAGGACGCGACCCTGCAGGTGGATGGTCGCGCCGGCGCTCGCGGACGTCGGCGTGACGTGCAGCCGCACCGCCGCGCGCGCGCTCAGCACCAGCGTTCGGGAGACGACCGGGTGGCCGCCGAGAGTGGGCGAGTAGGCGATCTGGATCTGCTCGGAGGGGCTCTTCCTGGCGAGGTGGAGCGTGAAGCGCCCCGCCGCGCCGGTGAGCACCGAGCCGAGCGCCACCGGCTGCGCGCCGCCGTAGCTCTTGCGCGCGCTGACCGCGATCCTCGCGTCCGCGATCGGGCCGCCGGGGCCGGTCAGCCTGCCGGCGATGGTCTCGGCGTGGCCGTAGGCGCCTTCGAGCTGCGTGCGGTCCTTGCCGCCGACCCGCGCGCCGGCGGCTCGCGCCCACGTCGCCGTCAGCGTCGGGCTCTGCGATGCCGGCGTGCCGTTGCTCTGCGCGCTCGCGGCCGGGGTGGCCGGAGGCGCCGAGCCCGCAGTGGGTTGCGTCGGCGCCTGTGGGCTGGACGGCTGCTGCTGTTCGGTGCTTCCGGGGGAGGACGGAGTCGCGTTGGCGACCTGGATCGTCTTGCTGAGCACGGTCGTCGCGTTGCCCGCCGCGTCGGTGACTTCGACGGTCAGATGATGTGCGCCGTTGGCGAGCCCTGTCGTGTCGAGCGTGACGTGTCCGTTCGCCGAGGACGGGCACGGCTGCGCGGACAGGAACGCCGGCCCGTCTTCCGCCGGCACCGGCACTTCTTTGCACAAGCTGGTTTCGTCGACGATCTGGCTGTCCAGAACCTTGCCGTCGACGCTCACGATCTCCTTGTAGACGCCCGAGCCGGCGTCAGAGGCGTTGAAGAACAGGGACGCGGTGCCGCTGAGCTCTTCCGCGCTCGCAAGTTCGCCGCTGAGCCCGCCGACGCTCGGAGCCGCCTGCTCTTCGAGAGCGATGTCGGCGGCGTAGATGTAGACGACCACAGCATGCCCCTGTTCGTCCCCAGCATCGCTCGGACACGAGGCGGACGAGCAGGAGGCGTTGATGTAGAGGTGCGACCCGCCGAGGTTGGCTTCTGGGACTTGGACCTTGTTTGCGCGGGCAAGTGGTTCAGTCGCGTCGCCCACGCCGCTGATGCATCCGCCGGCATAAGCACAGCCATCGAACGTGCTTTCGTTGGCGAACGCACTGCTAGCCGGTGACTCGCTTGGGGTCGATAGCCAGAAGAGATAGCCATTGCCGCCATCGGCATCTCCGGCGCGCCAGAGTATGGCCTTGACGATTGACTCGCCTACTGGTGCGCCGAACTCCCAGGTCGCGATATCCGCATCTACGTGGGCATTTCCCGCTTGAAGCGCCGCTGTAATTGCGCCTTCCGTAGTGCACCGCTCGGAGGTCTGGGCGGAGCCTGTGACGTTGCTGCTCCACTTCCCAGGTTCTTCGCCCGCTCCAGCCGCCGCCTGCACCGGCGCCGCTTCACCCTTCTGCGCCCCGTATGGGATTCGGCACGAGAAGACGTGGTAGACGCCTGCTGTGCTTCGTGGCGCGAAGAGCAGGAGCGCTGCCAGTGCTATGGCGGCGCTTGTCAGCCAACGCAGATCGATTCTGAGCCGCCTGCTTTGAAGCATCGGTCGAGTCCTTTCTTGGCGGAGTTCTCCGGTCGATGTCATGTCGTTCCGTGGGCGAGCGAGACCCCCCGTCAATTTGTGCTCCCCATATAGCGGCATCTTTCGACTGACCGGCATGGCCGCCTAATCGGCCGCAGTCCGGCTACCGATTCGATTTATCGGCGGCAGACCGGATGTTCGTCCGCAGTCATCTGTCTGCGCGCGCTATGTTTCTGCGATGCCGCGCACACGGGCGACAGCGGAGCGCTTTGGACGCGAGCTGGTTGACCTGTCCGCCTCCAGCCTCGCGTGGAATCGCCTGGGGCAGGACTTCTGGTTTCATTGCACGGATCGCGCTGCTGCTGCTCGAGCGATCGCGGCAGCACGGACATATCGGGTCAGCGAGCGGCATCCCAAGGCTCCCGGCCTGTACGTCACGTCTCTCCAGCCAGGGTCGTGCAGCTCTGCGGAGCTTCTTAATGCGTTGTTCGACGGCACGCGAGAGATCGCGCGCACGCAGGCGGTGGTCGTCCTCTTCGGCGGTCCGCTGAAGTTCATGCGGACGGGCGAGAGCGCCTGGTGCCATCGAGCGCCGGCCGGCACCGAGCTTGACCTGAGCGAGCAGTTCGCCGGGTGGGGCGCGAAGGAGGATGGCAGGTGGCTTCATTCTCCGGCGCTCTACCTCCCGTGAGATGCGGCCGGGCGTTTCCGCCGACCCGCTATGCTTACCTTGCAAAGGTAGCCCGTGGTAGCTGCGCTATGACTGACGACTCGAGACTTCCGGCACTCGAAATTGCGATCGAAGGACCCCAGCTACGCGCCGATCGGCTGGGGTATCTCATCGACGGCGGGTACGTGCAGGGATTCGCTGATCGTCCCGGTCTGAAGCGGGCCGATCGGCAGCTCATCGCGCGTTGGTGCCGGCGCTTCACTCCGGACCTGCTCACAGCCGCGCAACGGAAGCTGCTGGAGAGCCCGAAGGCGCGCATCTCGACAGTCGTTCGGCAGCTCCGCGACGCTGCCGTCGAGAATGCGGAGCGAGACATGCCGCTGGCAGTCGATGTCGGCCTGTACGGGCGGCTTGACACGGACGAAGTCCGCAAGGTCCGTGAACCGTGGGTGGTTCTCGGCGGCGATCCTCCACGGGACTACCCGCTGAGCGCCGCGGAGCTGGCCAGGCTCACCGATGTGACCACGAAGCAGATCCGGTCATGGGAGGAGAGCGATCTCCTGCCGGCATACTGGATCGCTGGCCGGCGCCACTTCTTCTCTGCGGCAGCAGTGCATGCCTTTGCGCTTCGAGGGCTCGATCGAAACGAGATTCGAGCAGCCCGCCGGGTGCTCTCGTCGGATCCGGGTGACCCGATTCCTCAGCTCATCGCCGCCGCGGTGGAGCGATCACGGCACGCCGCAAAGCCTTCTCGCCTTGCCAGTCTCATCGCCGGCAAGATGCTTGCCGATCCGGCGACTGCACGCGGGGGCCCCGTACGCCGTCCTAACCCGCCCCAGCGAGCTCGAAGCTCACCGGCAGCCGCGAGAGGCCGTAGATGCCCGTGATCGTGCCGAGCTCTGGCTCACCGGTCAGCGCGAGGTTGCGCATGCGGGGGGCGAGGAAGGCGAGGGCCTCCTCCAGCTCCGCCTGCGCGAGGTTGGCGCCCACGCAGTAGTGGACGCCGGCGCCGAAGGTGAGCAGCCGCGCCCGCGGGCGCTCGGCGGCGATGTCGAAGGTGTCCGCCGGCACGTCGCCTTCGATGTCGCGGTTGCCGGTGAAGGCGCAGACCATCACGATCGTCCCGGGCGCGAACACGACGTCCCGGAAGACGATCTCCCGCTCCACGATCCGGGCGGTGAACGGCGTGACGGGCTCGAAGCGCAGCGTCTCCTGCACCGCCCGGCCGGCGAGCTCTCCTTCGCGGGCGAGCATCTCCCACTGCTCGGGGTGCTCCGCGAATAGGCGCAGGGCGTGCGCGAGCTGGCTCTGGGTGGTGTCCACGCCGCCGATCAGGACGTTCAGCACGAGGTTGACGCACTCCACCTCCGAGAGCCGGTCGCCCTGCTCCTCAGCAGCCAGCAGCGTCGAGATCAGATCCTCGCCGGGCGCGCTGCGGCGGGCGGCCAGCAGCTCATCGGCGTACTCGTAGAACTCGGCGACCGCCGCTTCGATCGCCGGGCGCTGCTCGATCATGCTCTGCGCGTCGAACTGGCGCTGGATCCACCGCGACCAGTGGTGCAGGCGAGGAGCGTCGGAGAGCGGCGCGCCCATCACCTGCGCGATCACCTGCGCGGGATAGGGCTTGGTGAGGCCCTCCACCAGCTCGCAGGAGATGCGCGTCCCGCCGGGAGCGTCTCCGACCATCCCCCCGAACAGCGCCTGGAGCAAAGCCCGCATCGCCGGCCGGTGCCGCTGGACCGCCTTCGGCGAGAGCGACGGGTTGAGCAGGCTGCGCAGCCGTGAGTGGTCCGCACCGTTCAGATGCAGGATGTTGCGGCGCATCTCCTCGCGCAGCGGGCCCTCCTGCACCTGGAAGATCTCCATCAGCGCCTGGCCGGGGAAGCTCGCGTCGCGGCTGCGCAGGAAGTGCTCGCCGGCCTCGCGGTCGAGCACGATGTAGCCGTAGGGCCCCTTGGCCAGCCAGCCCTGCTGCCGCAGGCGGGCCAGTGCGGCGTGGAACGCCGGCCCGCGCACCGTCGGGTCGGTGTAGTCGAAGCTGGCGAGACCCTCGATCTCCTCCACGCGCGGCATCGCGGCTCCGACGCTACCAGCCTTGCTCTGGCCGCGCACCCCGCCGCGGGGCGCGCGCCGAGCAGCAGTCTGGGGTCCTACTTCTTGCCGGTCACCGCCTGCTTGAGGCCGGCCCCGGCGGTGAACTTCGGCGCCTTGGTGGCTTTGATCTTCACCTTCTCGCCAGTCCTGGGGTTGACGCCCTGGCGAGCGGCGCGCTTGACGACCGAGAACTTGCCAAAGCCGGTGATCGCGACCTCGTCACCCTTCTTGAGGGCCTTGCCGACGGTGCCAACGAACGACTCGATAGCCCGCTGGGCGTCCGCCTTGGAAAGGCCGCTGTCGGCGGAGACCGCGTCGACGAGCTGGGTCTTGTTCATTGAAGGGACTTCCTTTCGGGTGATGGACCTATGGGAACAGCGAGCGCGGAGAGTAGCGCTCCGACCGGAAGAATGGCTTGCCTGCGCGATATCTAACCTTCACGGCAGCTTCTTGCCGGGGTTGAAGAGGCCCTGCGGATCGAACATCTGCTTGGCCTGCGCGTGCAGACGCAAAGCCGCGGCGCCCCACTGCCTGGAGAGCTGGCCGCTCTTGATCAGGCCGAGCCCGTGCTCGCCGCTGATCGCGCCGCCCATCCGCACCACCAGGTCCAGCAGCTCATCGCCGACCCGGCCCACGGCACGGCGGTCGCGCTCGCTGCCGGGGTCCATCAGCACGTTGGCGTGCACGTTTCCGTCGGCGCCGTGGCCCCAGGCGCAGGAGTCCAGGCCGCCCGCCGACGCGATCGCGGCAAAGCCCTCCAGCAGGTCGGCCAGCCGCTCCACCGGCACCACCACGTCCTCGCCCACCTTGCCGCCGCGCACGCCGGCCACCACGCCGTTGATGCCATCGCGCCAGCGCCAGAGCTCGCGCGGGGTGGGCTGATCCAGAAGCACGCAGCGGTCGTCCAGCACCTCGCGCAGCTCCCGCTGCTGCGCTCTCACCTCCTCCCCCTCTCCATCCACCTCGATCAGCAGCGCGAAGCGGGCCTGCTGGGGCACCTCGCCCGGGTAGCCGCCGGCGGCGCACCGAAGCGTGAATGCGTCCAGGAAGTCCACGGCGGCCGGCACGATGCCGCAGGCCAGCACGTCGAGGATCGCCTCGCAGCCGCGCGCCTGGTCCTCCAGGAAGGCGACCAGCGCCACCGCGGCCCGCGGGGCCGGGATCAGCCGCAGCGAGACGGCGGTGATCACGCCGAGGGTGCCCTCCGAGCCGATCAGCAGCGCCCGCAGGTCGTACCCGCCGACGTCCTTGCGGCAGGCGCCGCCGAGCCGCACGATCTCGCCGCCGGCGATCACCGCCTCGATGCCCGTCACCCAGTCGCGCGTGGCACCGTACTTGAAGGCGTGCGGGCCGCCCGCGTTGGTGGCCACGTTGCCGCCGATCTGCGACTGCTCGGAGGCGCCCGGGTCGGGCGGGAAGAGCAGCCCGTTCTCGCGCGCGAGCCGGTGGACGTGCGCGGTGCTCAGGCCCGCCTCCACCTCCATGCGCCACGTCCGCGGCGAGAGCTCCCTGACCGCGGTCATCCGCTCCAGCGAGCAGACCACCGACCCGGGGCTCGGCACCGCGCCGCCGGCCAGCCCGCTGCCGCCGCCGCGCGGGACGATCGGCACGCCCAGCGCGTAGAGGGCCTTGACCACCTCGGACACCTCCGCCGTGCTGCCCGGCCGCACCGCCAGGCGCGCCTGCCCGCGCAAGCCGCCGGCGATCGTGGCGTCGTGGTTGTACGGCGAGGAGGCCGGCACGTCGAGCACGTGCGGCTCGCCGACGATCCGCGCGAGGGCGGCGCGGAGATCGGTCGAGTGGACGTTCATCGTCTCAGCGTATAGCCCGGCTTGGCGCGGCTCGGCCGGCGCGAGCGGGCCGTCCCAGGCTGTGCGTAGCATCGCGTGGGGTGGGCAAACGGCAGCGTGAGAGCGAGTTTCAAGATCTCTCCGATGAGGAGGTGTCCCGCCGTGCGCGGGATAAGCGCCTGCCCCGCGAGGAGCGCCGTCGCTATCAGCGCGAGGAGAAGTTGCGTGGTCTCCGGAATCGACGTAAAAAACGGTGATGAGGCTACGATCATGACGATGCACCGGGCTCGTTATCGATTCAGGACTTGGCTGCGTGGACTGCTGCCAAGCGCTCTTGCTCGCCTGGTGCCGAAGGGACGCCGCGACTGCGGCGCGCATGAGTGGTATCGCGCCGGTCGAGACGTGTGGCGCTGCTACCACTGCGAGCCTGGAATCACGCACGTCTCTCCCTGGACCAGCGAGGAGCAGCTGCAGCACACGCTTGGCGCCATCAGCTCGACTCTGCGGCTGTTCGCGCTTCGGGGCGGGCCCGGAACCGAACAGGACCTTGTCGAGCTGCGCCGGATGGTCGGCGAGGCGCTTGCCGCGCTTCCCGAGGAGGAGAGGCGCCTGGAGCGTCTGGCTGCGGCTCCGGCCGCGGAGCTTCCCGGAATCGTGAACGCTCTGCGGACTGCCTGAGGGCGGCGCGGAGATCGGCGGCCGCTACGCCCACTCGATCTGCTGTGCCATCGTGGCGGCGCCGAGGTCGATCACCCGGCTGCGCTCGATCGGCTCGTACCGGCCGTCTGTGAGTCCGAGCCAGTCCAGCGACCGTGTCGCGGGATCGACGATCAGCAGCTCGTCTACGTCGTGCGCGGCGTAGAAGGGCAGCTTCTCCCAGGTGTCGTCGTCCGGGGAGAGCACCTCGACCACCAGCGCGGCGGTCGGCAGCCAAGTGCCTCCGGCGCCGAGCCGGTGGAGGCCGACGTCGGGGACGCGGAAGTCCTGCTTGGAGTCGCCGAGGTTGAACGCGTCGGTGACGGTGAGGCCGGCGGCGCTCGCAGGGGCCCGGAGCAGGGAGGCCACCTGCGCGCTGATCGCCGCATGGCGAAAGTCAGGCGCGGGGACCACGTGCAGCACCCCCTCCCAGACCTCGTCGTGGAGGTCGGCGCCCCACTTCCGGCGGCGCTCCAGAAGCTCCTGCACCTCTTGGGGCAGAGGATCTGACAGCAACGTGCGCATCGCCTTCAAAGCGTAGCGTCCGCCGCAGCCCTGATTCAGTCGAATCTTGTTCATCCGGCGGAAGGTACTCGCGGTTTGGGACGGCCCGCGAGATTCAGCGGGCGCTCAGCCGCCGATCGGCGCTTGGTCCAAGCGACCCTTCCGGGCGCGCATGGACCTGGACTGTTTCGTCCCAACCTGTGCGTAGCTTTGACGAGATGGTCGATGAGACGCGGCGCACACGCGATCCTGATGGCCGGCCGGTCGTCTTCGATGCAGGATCTCATCTGCACCTCGCGATCGGACGGCCGTGGATGTTGGATCATGTCGAGACGATCCTGGCGACGGTCGAGCTTCCTGATCATCGCGACGAGGATCCGATTGCCGGGCGTGAGAGGTTCTACCGCCAGCATGTGGATGGCCGTCGCTGGCTGCGGGTGGTCGTAGACTTCAACGATGTGCCCGCATGGGTTGTGATGGCCACCGTCCAGCGCAACGATCCGCGGGAGCCAAGACGATGATCACGATTGCCGGCATCCAGTTCGACCACATCCACTACGACGAGCGTGGGGACGTCCTGTATCTGAGCGTCGGTCATCCGCGTGAGCCTGCGGAGGCGTTCGAGACGCCCGAGGGCCACACCGTCGAATACGACGAGAGCGGGAGGGTGATCGGCCTGGAGCTTTACGCCGTGCGCCACATACTCGATCGCGACGGCGAGCTGAGGCTCACGTGGCCCCCGGCTCATCTGGCCGCGGGCGCCTTGGAGCCGGCCCTCGCCGCGGCCTGAACGCGACCCCGCCGATTGCGAGCGGCCGCTCAGCCGCCGCGCGGCAGGAAGCGGTCGGTGCCGTAGCGGGCGAACGGGACCGGGGCGTCGACCAGCTTGTGGCTGACCATCCAGCGCGAGAGCGCTTCCACGTGGGCGGGCTGGAGGGTTCCGAACGGCACCTTGCCGTCTTCGGTGTAGAGCGGCAGGTAGGCCGCCAGCGAGGCGCGCGCGACCTTCTCCTGCACTTCTGGGCTCATCGCCAGCAGGTCGTGCAGGCTTGCCTGCGGGCTGCGCAGCGTGAGCTGGTAGCCGCGCACGGTCGCCGCGACGAAGTTCGCGACCAGGGCCGGGTCGGCGGCGATCAGGTGGCGGTTGCTGAAGGCGACCAGGCCGGGGTAGGGAGGGCCGCCCCACTGGTCGAGCTTGAAGGAGGTGACCGGCTCGCCGGTGACCTGGAGCTGCACGCCGTCGGCCGGCCAGAAGCCGGTGAACGCGTCGATCTTGCCGGAGCGCAGCGCCTGCGCTCCGTTGAAGCCGATGGTCACCACGTGGACCTTGCTCGGGTCGCCGCCGCCGGCGCGCACCTCGGTGTCGAGCACCGCGCTGTCGGAGGGCACGCCGGTGATCCCGACCGTCCTGCCCTGAAGCTGCGCCGGCGAGGAGAGATGCTCGGAGGCGCGCGCGATCAGGCCGCCGAGCGGTCGCTGGGCGATCGCCATGATCGCCTGCGCGTCGCCGCCTTTGGCGATCAGCGTGGCCACGTCGCTGCCGTCCGCCAGGCCGAAGTCGGCCTTGCCGGCGTCGATCAGGCTGAGCGTGTCCTGCGTTTCGGAGGGCTCGATCACCTTCAGGTCGATCCCCTCACGCTTGTATATGCCTTCCGCCAGCGCCCTGTAGATGCCGGCGTGCACGGCGTTTGGCACGAAGTCGAGGATCAGCGACGCCTTCACCGCGTGGGGCAGGGGAGCCGGCAGCGCAGAGAGCGCGCCGGCCGGAATGCTCGGAAAGGCCGGCGTTGCAGGCGCGACGTAGGCGGTCTTCCCGCTGTCCGAGCCGCCGCCGCAGCCGCCCAGCAGCGACGCGATCAGCGCGCAGCACAGAAGCAGAGAGAGCGGGGATCTGGCGGCGCGCAAGCGGCGAGAGAATACCGACTGCCATGAAGGCGCGCGCAACTTACCGCGACTTTTCATGTTAGGCGGACATTAGGATCAGCTTGCGCAGTGCGGAGGAGCGTCGCGAGGCGGCGACTGCGCCCGGAGATCACAGGAGAGCATGAAGCCAGAGATGCGCCGCGCAGCGACAAAGGCACCGCCAACCGCGAAGGTCGCGGCTGCCGCGGGCATCGCCTGCGCGGTGGCGGTCCTCGCCGTGGCGTCCGCCGCGCCCGCGACAGCGGCCTCCGCGAGCCATGCGCGCGCCGCCAAGGCGGCGCACAAGCATGGGCACAAACACGCCAGGAAGCCTCATGAGCTTGTCACCTGTCCCGGAGCCAAGCTGCCGCACGTGACGGTCTCTCCGCTGCCGGGAGCGCCCGAGGCGCCCTCCGGCGCCCAGATCAGCTTCCTCGGGGCGAGCGTCTCGCAACTGCACTCGATCCACGTGATCGGCTCGGTGACCGGGCCTCACCCCGGATACCTCCGCTCCTACGCCTCGCAGACCGGCGCCAGCTTCATCCCCGAAACGGGGTTCGCCGAAGGCGAGCACGTGACCGTCTGCGCGGCGCTCGGGAGCGGGAAGCACCTGCGCCACGTCTCCACGAGCTTCCAGGTCGCAAGGACGGCGCGGCTGAAATACGAAGCGCCCTTCGAAGTGCCGGGCACGCGCCGGGACGATCAGGGCTATCACTCCGTGGACCTAAAACCGCCCGTGGTCACGGTCACCCGCCCCGCCGGGGCGCTCTCGGCGCCGGGCGACATCTTCGCCACCCCATACGCCGGGCCAGCCGGCCACGGGGCGATGATCTTCAACGACGCGGGCGAACTGGTCTGGTTCCACCGTCCGCCCAACCCGAATTGGGGCATCGCCAACCTGCAGGTGCAGACCTGGCAGGGCCACCAGGACCTGGTCTGGTGGCAGGGGATGATCAACAGCGTCGGGTTCGGGACCGGCGAAGACGTGATCGCCAACAGCGCCTACGAACAGGTGGCCCGCGTCAGGGGCGGCAACGGGCTGGCGGCCGACATGCACGCGCTCGCGCTCACAACGTCCGGCGCCGCGTACATCACCGTCTACGAGCCCGTGCGCGTGAGCGTCCCGGCATCGGGCCGCTCCAAGGCGCCGCCGCGCAGCGAGGTCGTGCTCGACTCGGCCGTGCAGGAGATCGACGTCAAGACGGGCCTCGTGATGTGGGAATGGCAGAGCCTCGGGCACGTGCCGCTCTCGCAGTCGCGCATGCAGGCGCCGGCCAGCGGGCCCTACGACTACTTCCACATCGACTCGCTGCAGGCGCTCTCCGGCGGCAACCTGCTGATCTGCGGGCGCAACGTCTGGGGCGTCTACGCGATCGCGCCCCACACCGGCCGGATCGCATGGCAGATCGGCGCCGGAAAGAGCTCCCTCACGCTCGACTCCGGCGTGCGCTTCGGTTGGCCGGAAGACGCGCAGATGCTCTCAGGGGAACAGCTCGCTCTCTACGACGGCGGCGCGCAGTCGGCGGCGCGGCCGCGCGGGGAGGTGCTGGACCTCGAATGGTCGAACAAAGAAGCGAGCCTCGATCCCTACGGGCAGCTCAGCGGCAGCTTCGGGACGCCGCGCGGCGTCGGTGAGGGGTCCATCCAGCCGCTGGCCGGCGGCAACTGGCTGGTGGGCTGGGAGGGGCTGCCGAACATCACCGAATTCGACAGCGAAGGAAACGTGATCTACGAAGCCCAGATGCCGCCCGCCGAGGTCGGCTACCGCGTCTACCGCGAGCCCTGGCAGGGGCAGCCCACCGCGGTTCCCAACCTGCTCGCCGACACGCAGGGCGCCACCACCACCTCGTATGTGAGCTGGAACGGCGCCACGGACGTCGCGAGCTGGCGCCTCTTCGGCGGCGCCTCCGCGCACACGCTGGAAGCGCTGGCCACCGTGCCCGCGAGCGGCTTCGAGACGAGCATCTCCACGCCACCGGTCAACGTCGTGCTGGCGCAGGCGCTGAACGCCGCCGGTGAAGTGATCGGCGAATCGAAGGTGATCACGGCGGAGCGCACGTGAGCGCGCGTCCGCGCCGGGTACGGCGCGCGCTGATCTGGGGGGTCGTGGCGGTCGCGGTGCTGAGCGGCGGCGCGCTCGCGGTCGCCGGCAAACGCACAGGCGGCAGCCAGACCCCGTACACCAGCCGTCAGGCCGCGCAGTGCGTGCCGGCGCAGCTCGACGCCTCAGACGTGCTGCCGCACACCGACGTGCAGGTCTCGCCGCTGCCCGGCGCCCGCGACGCGATGCCGCGAACCCAGATCAGCTTCCTCGGGGCGCCGGCCGCCCACATCGAAAACGTCAGCGCGGACGGCTCGCTGAGCGGCTCGCATCCCGGCCGCCTGGAGCCCTACTCGCAGGGCGACGGCGCGAGCTTCGTGCCGGAAACGCCATTCCAGGAAGGCGAGCTGGTGACCGTCAGCGGCGAGGTCCGCTCAGGCGGCGCCACCGTGCCGTTCACCTACACCTTCGGCGTGGCCTACCCCGACCCGATCCCCTACCGGACCCAGCTCGCCACGCCTCGCAACCCGCCCGCCGGCAGCGTGCAGACCTTCCATTCCGCGCCGTCGCTGCAGCCGCCCGCGCTGGAAGTCGGCGCCGACTCCGCCGGCACGCAGCCCGGCGACATCTTCATAGCGCCCTACTCGGGCCCCGGTCCCGACGGGCCGACGATCTACACCCAGCAGGGGCAGCTCGTCTGGATGGACGTGCTGCCCGGAGAAATGAAGGCGACCAACTTCCAGGTGCAGAGCTACGAAGGCCAGCCGGTGCTGACCTGGTGGCAGGGCTACATCCCCCCGCAGGGCTTCGGGCTCGGCGAAGAGATCATGGCCAACGCCTCCTACAAGCAGATCATGAAAATCAAAGCCGGCAACGGCAACCTCGCCGACCTGCACGACTTTCACCTGGAGGCCGATCGCACCGCGCTGTTCACCGTCTTTCGGACGATCCACTGCGATCTGTCCTCGGTGCAAGGGCCAAAGGACGCCGCGGTCACGGACGCGAGCTTCCAGGAACTGGACCTCAAGACCGGCCTGGTGCGCAGAGAGTGGACGAGCCTCGACCATGTCGCGCTCGCCGAATCGTATTCGGAAGCGGAGAAGTCCTCGGTCGACTGGCCGTTCGACTTCTTTCACCTGAACACGATCGACCCGCGCGGCGACGGCACCACGCTGCTGTCCTCGCGCAACACCTCCGCGCTGTGGCTGATCAACGACAAGACCGGCCAGGTGCTCGAAAAAATCGGCGGCCGCAAACCGACCGTGAAGATGGAAGCGGGAACCGAAACGGCCTTCCAGCACGACGCGATGACGCTCCCGAACGGAGACATCAGCATCTTCGACAACGGCGGCACGCCCTGGGTGCACGAACAGACGCGCGGGGCGATCGTCGAAGTCAAAGAAGGAGCGGACAGGCTCGTCCAGGAACTGAGGCACCCCACGCCCCTGAAGGCCGGCAGCCAGGGAGACGTGCAGCAGATGGCGGGCGGCAACTGGTTCATGGGCTGGGGGCAGGAACCGTACTTCAGCGAATTCAGCTCCTCGGGGCAGCTCATCTACGACGCGCACATGTGGGCGGTGCCGAAGGAGTACGAAACCGAGTCCTACCGCACGTACAAGTTCGAATGGAAAGCCACGCCGTACTGGCCGCCGTCGATCGCGGCGCAGAAGGCCGGCAACGGGGTGGAAGCGTGGGCGAGCTGGAACGGCGCGACCGAAGTGGCGAGCTGGCGGCTGCTCGGAGGAAGCTCGCCCAGCCAGCTCAACCCGATCGGCAGCGCGCCCGCCACGGGCTTCGAGACCACGCTGCGCGGAGGATCCGCCGCCTACGTGGCCGTGCAGGCGCTCAACTCGGCGGGCGAAGTGATCGGCAACTCCAAGCCGATCAGCCCGGCGGGATGAGATCGGCGAGCGCCGCCAGCGCCTGGTCCAGCACCGCCGCCGGCTCGCGCCGCGCGTCGATCACCCGGATCCGCCGCGGCTCCTGCGCGGCGAGCGCGTCGTAGGCGTCCGCGACGGCGGCGAAGAAGTCGCCGTCCTCGCGCTCCAGGCGATCGGGCTCCTGGCCGCGATCGTCCTGGCGCGCGCGGCCCGCCTGCGGGGAGATCAGCAGCAGCAGCGTGCGGTCGGGCGTCAGGCCGCCGGTCGCAAAGAGGTTGATATCGCGGATCTGCTGCACGCCGAGCCCGCGGCCCGCGCCCTGGTAGGCCAGCGAGGAGTCCAGGAAGCGGTCGAGCAGCACGAGCCGGCCGCTCTCCAGGGCCGGCGTCAGCACCTCGCTGACAAGCTGCGCGCGCGCGGCCGCGTAGAGCAGCGCCTCGGTGCGCGGGGCCACCTCGGCGCGCGGGTCCTTGACGAGCTCACGGATGCGCTCCGACACCGGCACGCCGCCCGGCTCGCGCAGCAGCAGCACATCCCGGCCACGCTGCCGCAGCTCCTGCGCCAGCGCGGCGGCAAGCGTGGTCTTGCCTGCGCCGTCCAGACCCTCGATCGTGACAAGTGTTCCTGCCGGCATCGGTCACGGCACGCTAGCGGGGATGCGCTGCGCGCGTCTGCGCGCCTCTACGATTGGGCGCGATGACCGTGGCGCAGAGCCTCCTTGCAGGCACAGAGTCCCAGCCGCACGCGGCCGCCGTGCTCGGGCCGGCGCTGCCCCCGGAGGGGCGGCCGTCGCACGCCTATCTCTTCCACGGTCCGCCGGGCAGCGGCAAGCGCGCCGCGGCGCGCGCGTTCGCCGCGCGGCTGCTCAGCGTGCGGTCGTCCGGGGGCGGCGGCGCGCCGGGCC
>DAHUYQ010000001.1 GCA_027315115.1 Solirubrobacterales bacterium
CGCCAACGACCACCGCCTCCGCGAGCTCATCACAGCACTCGAGGCCATCGGCATCGCCCGCCTAGAAGCCGAACGCAGCCACGACTAAGACAGCTATCGGTGTGGTCAAACCGCGCCTAACGTGTGGCCGCGGCGCGCGGCACCCTCAACAACCCGCACCACAGCGCGGGATCCCGCAAACGTGAACACCTCACTCAGACAACTGCCTGAGCAACGTGGATCTGGCTGGGACCGTAAGCAAGAGGCCCGTCCCAAACTGCGAGTAGGTTTGGCACGTGGCTACCGAGCTGATCAGCGATTCCGACGGGCGCGCCGTTGTCTTTGACGCGGCTTCTCATCTCCATCTCGCCGAAGGCGGCCGTGGTTGGCTGCTGGAGCACATCGAGGAGATGCTGATCGCGGTGCAGCGCCCCGATCATCACGAGAAGGACCCACGTCCGGGCCGCGAGCGCTTCCACCGCGAGAACGCGCTGCGACCCGGACGCTGGCTGCGGGTAGTCGTAGACTTCAACGAAGACCCCGGCTGGATCGTCACGGCCTTGGTTCAGGACGACGATCCGCGGAGCTGAAATCAATGAGCGTCATCATCGCCGGCAACAGCTTCTCGCAGCATCGCTACGATCCCCGTGGCGATGTGCTGTACCTCAGCGTTGACGGGTACGAAGGACCGCCCGCAAGCGCCTTCGCTACCACCGAGGGCCACAACATCGAATATGACGCCAACGGCAGGGTGGTCGGCATGACGCTGGTCAACGTCCGCTGGCTTCTCGACCGAGACGGCAAGCTCACAATCACCTGGCCCGCAGGCCAACTAAGCGCAGAAGAGCTTGCGCCCGCGCTGCAGACCGCTGCCTGACGCGGCAGCAGATGTAAGCGCGACGGTGGTTCTCCGGGAGCGTGATCGGGCGGCAGCCCGGCTTGCACATCTTGGTCTGGTGGTTGCCGCCGCGTTCGACGACCCAGCCGTCCTCTTCGAGGCGCTTGATCCACTGCTTC
Source organism: Solirubrobacterales bacterium (assembly GCA_027315115.1). GTDB lineage: Bacteria > Actinomycetota > Thermoleophilia > Solirubrobacterales > Solirubrobacteraceae > Palsa-744. The sequence goes on from DAHUYQ010000001.1 coordinate 997, forward strand.
TGCGTCTCAGGCATCGAACGCAGCACCCCACAAACCACGTGCGGGCTTGAGGTGCGTGGCCCGGTGCGCGCGGCGGTGGGCGGCCCTACGTGATCGGCAGCGTCTCGTCATCGAAGACGGCGCGGATCTCGATGCGGCCGCCCAGAGCCTGCACGTAGCTCTTCAGCGTCGAGAGACGGATGTCGTTGCCGCGCTCGAACTGCGAGATGTTCGGCTGCGAGACATCGAGCCGCTCGGCGAGGGTGGCCTGGCTGACGTGCCGGTGCTTGCGCAGCTCAGCGAGCCGCAGCTCGGCGAGCATCATCTGCCGGGCATTCTCGACGCGCTCGGGGTCCTCGCCTACGCGCTTGTCGCGGATCTTGCTCCAACACCTCGAAGATGGTGATGGAAGTCGCCCAGACCGACTCCGGGGGCTGACCATCAAGCCAAGCCACAACCGTCTGATCGGGCTCGCGCTGCATCAGCGCCCAGAGGACATTGGTGTCCAGCGCGATCACGGCGCACGGCCACGGAGGCGGGCGCATGCCTCCAGGGAACGCTCTGATGTCATGCTCGCGGAACGACCCTGGACGCTCGCTGTGGCTGGCACTCGGGTGAGGCTCCACATCCCACGCGGCCGTGAGCGCGAGCCGGTGGATGTGGCGAAGCTCGGTCAGCGAGAGAAGCTTGCCGCTCGACCAGCCCCCGGCGCTCAGTGACAATCGAACCGAGCCGCGCGGCCCACTCAGAACGCCGTCACCGGCCGCGACGGGAAGCGGCTCTTCTTGGACCAGTCCTCGTTGTAGAGACGCCGGCGCGCTGGCACGCCGCTGACAGGCTAGAGCGTGCCTTGGGGCGCGCCGGCCCAGACAGGCTAACAGGGCGTTTGCACCTAGTGGCTTGCGCCCTGGACTTGACGCCCTATAGCGGTCATGTTTCCTGCGTGCCGCCCTCCGACACCCCGGACCCGCGTCTTGCCGATGCGATCAAACGTCTGCGCAAGCGGCAAGGGCTCACACAGGAAGAGGTTGCGTCCCGGAGCGACATGAGCCTGAGCGCCTACACCCGTGTCGAGCGCGGCGCCTCCAACCCCACCTGGACGACCATTGTGCGCGTCGCCGGCGCGCTCGAAGTGGAGCTCGTCGCGCTCGCCGAGGCGATCAGCGACGGAGAGCCTCAGGCCTAGACGAGCGAAGAGCCGGCCGGCGTAGATCATCCGTCCACGCGGCGGGCGCCGGCATCGGGCGGGGACTCGTCGCGGCCCGATTTCACAATGACGACAACTCATCTCTCGAGGAAGATGGTCCGGGTCAAGAGGAACCTCCGCCGCGCTGACGCCGCGGCCCAATCGACGCCACCGGCAGACGCCGCCGCCGAACCGCGGTCACGCCCCGGCCGGGTGCGGACGAGCGTCTTGGGAGCTCTGACGGTGCTGCTCGTCCTGGGAGGCATCGTCGCGGCGGTGCTCGGCGCGCGCGCCGTCGCCGGCTCGGAAGCCGAGAAAGCGCGGCTCGCGTTCCATCTCTCCTCGGCCGAGATCGCATCCGCGCTGAAGCTCGCGATCCAGCACGAGGAAGATCTCATCATCGACACGAGCGCGTTCGTCAAGGGCGACCCGACAGCGTCCCCCGTGACCTTCGACCACTGGATGGAAGCCACACGAGCGATGAGGCGCTACCCGGAGCTCGAGAACATCGGTCTCGTCTCGCTGGTCCCGGCGGCGCGCCTGCCGGCATTGAAGGCCCGCCTCGCCGCTCATCCGGTCCTGCCCTTCGGCGCGCGTTCGGGGGCCACGAAGGGGCCGATACAGATCCTGCCGGCCGGCAACAGGCCCTACTACTGCCTTGCGGTCGCCGGACTCGCCAGAAGCGCGGCGGCCTATCTTCCCGCGGGCGCCGACTACTGCGGGCTCTCGCCTCAACTGATCACGGATCGCGCAACCGCGCTCGCGAGCTATGCGCCGGTGGCGATCGGCGCCACGACGCTGCTGGGAATCGAGACCCCGGTCTTCCGCGGACGCGCCACGCCCCGCACCGCGGCGGCGCGCCGGCGCGCCTTCGTGGGGTGGATCGGCGAGCTGGTCGCGCCGAACGTCGTGCTGAAGAGCGCCCTCCAAGGCCACTCCGGCATCTCCATCACCCTCCGCTACGCATCGCGTTACTCCCATGTCGCCTTCACGATCGGCAGGTCCCCGGAGCGCGCGCAGACCACGACCATCCCTCTGCTGGTCGGACGAGCGGCCACCCTCGCCGGCTCGCACGAAGGATGGGCGGTGCAGACGTTCGGCCCGGCTGCGGGCGATGGAGTGTTCGGCGAGCCCCATGCGCTGATGCTGCTGATCGGCGGCATCCTTCTGAGCCTGCTCTTCGGAGTGCTGATGCTCGTGCTCGCGACAGGCCGCAGGCGGGCATGGTCGCTCGTGCAGGAGACGACCGGCGAGCTCTCAGACAAGAACCGCGAGCTCTCTCACCTCGCCCTGCACGATCCGCTGACCGGGCTGCCCAACCGCGCGCTCGTGCTCGACCGCGCCGAGCAGATGCTGCGGCGCGCGGCGCGCAAGCCGGGGACTCTGATCGGAGCCCTGTTCATCGACATCGACGACTTCAAGCGCATCAACGACAACGTCGGGCATGCCGCGGGCGATCAGTTCCTGAAGGTCGTCGCGGAACGGCTGCGGCACACGGTGCGCGCACAGGACACCGTCGGTCGGCTCAGCGGCGACGAGTTCGTCGTGCTGAGCGAGCCGCCGGCCGGCGAGACCACCCTCGACAAGCTCGCGGACCGGCTCACGCAGGTGGTGCGCCAACCCGTGCATCTCGACGACGGCCGGCATATCACGACCGCCACCGCCAGCATCGGCGTCGCTCTCGGGGCATATGCCACCCCAGACGCTCTGCTGCGCGACGCCGACCTCGCCCTGTACGCCGCGAAGGCCGAAGGAAAGAACCGTTACACGCTGTTCGATCCCAGCATGGGCGCGAACGTCGAGGGCCGGCGGGAGATGGAGAGCGAGATGGGCACCGCAGTGGCCGGCGAGCAGCTCTTCCTGCTCTACCAGCCGATCTTCGATCTGCGCACCCGGGAGATTCTGGGCGTCGAGGCCCTGGTCCGATGGCGCCACCCCACGCTCGGCGTCGTGCCTCCTGACGATTTCATTGCGCTGGCCGAGGAAAACGGGCTGATCGTGCCGATCGGCCGCTGGGTTCTGGACCGCGCCTGCCGCCAGGCGGCGGAATGGGCCGCGGCGGGGCTGCGGATCGGCGTTTCGGTCAACGTGTCGGCATACCAGCTCGGGCGCGGCGACTTCGTGCAGGACATCCGCCGCGTGCTCGCCGAGTCCGCGATCGAGCCTTCCTCGCTGACACTCGAGCTGACCGAGACGGCGCTGATGCGCGACCCTCTGACGGCTCGCGACTACCTTCACCAGATCAAGGATCTCGGCGTCCGCATCGCGGTCGACGACTTCGGCACCGGGTATGCCTCCCTCGCCAACCTGCAGCGTCTGCCGGTCGACATCCTCAAGATCGACAGGAGCTTCGTCGCGGCGCTGAACGAGCAGAGCTGGAGCCGCGAGCTGCTCCACGCCAGCGAGCTGCTGGAGGCCATACTGGGCGTCGCGCGAGCCCTCTCGCTGAGCGTGGTCGCCGAGGGGATAGAGGAGCAGCGCCAGATGAGCGTGCTCGAGGCGATGGGCTGCGAGATGGGGCAGGGCTTCTTGATGGCCAAGCCGAGCCCCCCAGACGCGATCCGCGCCATGCTCGGCGCCGGCGCGAGCGCCACCGAGTCGCCTGGTTCGTGACGTGGGAGCGCGCCTGGCGCAGGACGGCGCCGCATCAGGCGCGCCGGCGGCGTCGCGCGCGCCGCATGATCAACATCTGCGCCACAGTGCGTGGCGAGCATTCCGAGGTATGCTGCCGCGATGGAGCTTGGTGAGCCTGTTTCGTACAAGGTGCTGACTCGCGGCACGCCGGTCTACAGTTCCGACGAGCAGCAGATCGGAAAGGTCTCCCATGTGCTCGCCGCCGCCGACGAGGACGTGTTCGACGGCATCATCATCGGCGAGCACATCTTTGGCGAGGAGCACCGTTTCGTCGACGCGGACGACGTACAGGAGATCTTCGAACAAGGCGTGCTACTCAAGCTCGACAGAGCTGCCTGCGAGCAGGCGCCGAAGCCATCGGCCAACCCGGCTGTGATGCACGCCGACCCGGCCGAGTCGAGCTCGGAGCTCCGCAATCAGAAGCTCCGTCGCGCCTGGGACCTGATCTCCGGCAACTACTGATCCTCCGCCGATCGTCGTCAGCGGACGTGCCGGCGTGGCGCGTTCATCGTCGGCGTCGTGAGCGCCAGGCGCGCCGGCCGCGGCGGGCGAGCAGCGGCGATAAGGAGACGCTCACGGCGACAAGCAGCACGGCGAGGATCAGCATGACGGTGTCTGCTGCACGTCGACGCCATCGTCGGCCGGCGGGAGCGCTGGCGGCTCGATGCTCGCGCCGACGCGGGCCGCTGCCTCCTCGATCTCCGCGATTGCCAGGGCGGCATCGTGGCGGCGGCCCATCGCCTCGCCCGCGGCTTCGTACTCGCCTGCGGCGCTTTCGCGGTCGATGACGCGCTCTTCGGCGAGGATGAGCGCGCGCAGTGCTTCTCTGGCCGCCCAGCCGTGCTGCAGCGCGTCAATCGTGACCACAGCTTCTCCGTCGGGCGAACAGTCGATGCGCTCGAGCAACGCCGCGATAGCTGCCGCACGCGCATGGTGCGCCAGCGCACATTCCAAGTCAAGACAGAGGCCCGCCGCTGCGGACGCATGGTCTGACTCGACCGCGAACCATCGCCGCAGGTGCGGGCGCAGTGAGGCAGCGTCGATCATGACGGCCTGATTCATCGCCACATCCCTCCTCAATGTCATGCAACGCGTCCCGGCACCATACCCGTATTCATCGCCCCGTATGAAACGGGGGCGTTTCAAAGCATAGACTTTGCGGGGCATGCTCGGCGATGCTTCGCTGGTCATGGCACGCAGCCGAGTTCCCCGCGACCACACGATCGGCGTGATCCTGCGCGCAGAGCGCGAGAAGCGCGGCGACTCCCAAGAAGCGATCGCCTTCCGCGCCGGCACGACCACCGGCACAGTCGCACGCGTCGAGCTGGGCCAATCAGAGCCGGAATGGTCCACGGTGATCGCCATCGCCGAAGCACTGGAGCTGAAGCTCAGCGAGCTCGGCGCCCGCGTCGAAGCGGCGCGCAATCCCGGCACGTAGCAAACGGCTCCGCCCCTATCCAGCGCGCGGACGCCCGCCGCCGCAACGCGGCGTGCTCGCCTCCGTTGACGATCCCGCCTGGAGCCCCCGAGAAGATGGGCGCGCGAGCCCGTCTGGGGAGGTCCGCCGGCACCAAGCCTTCTCCAGCGTGCCTTGTAGTGTGATTCCGGCATGACGTCGGCGCTGTGCCATCCCTCTGTTCAGTCGGTCCTGCAGCGTCTTCGGGCAGAGGGCGAGCAGCATGACGCGGACGCCCAACGCCGCCTTTCCGCATCCCGGCGTCGCGGCGGCTCCCCCGCCGGCGTGATGGAGCGCGCGGAGATGTGCGCGCAAGCGCCGATCTCCGTCAGCGACGAGGTGGGCCGGCTGCTGCACACCTTCGCTCGTGCTCGCAAGCCGCAGCTCAGTGTCGAGTTTGGCTGCTCGCTCGGGGCCTCGGCGATCTATCTCGCCGCCGCGCTGGCCGACAACGGCGCCGGACGGCTGATCACCACCGAGATCCACCCAGGCAAGGCGCGTGCCGCGCGCGCGAACGTCACGCAAGCGGGTCTCGGCGATCTCGTGGAGATCCGGGTCGGTGACGCGCTGCTGACCCTCGATCCCGTCGGCGAGCAGGTCGACCTTCTGGTGCTCGACGGGTGGAACGAGCTCTACCTGCCGGTGCTCGACCTGCTCACGCCGCAGCTCGCGCCGAGCGCGCTCGTGATCGCCGACCTGTCCGCCGATGATCCTGACTTGCTGCCCTACCTTGAGCGCGTCCGCGCCAGCGACGATGGCTGGACCTCGCTCACCGTGCCCTTCGACGCCGGCGTCGAGATCTCGATCCGCGACGTCCCGTCCGGCTGAGGCGATGTGCAGGATCGCCAAGTTTGCCGTCGAGCAGCACCTGCCGGGTGTGATGGGACTGTTTGCCGCAGAGGGCTGGAGCTACGCCAGCGACGAGCAGCGCACCTCGCGGGCATTGTCTGCGCCCGGCTCGCTGACGCTCGTGGCGCTCGAATCCGACGAAGTGGTCGGCGTCGCGCAGACTCTGGGCGATGGCGAGTTCCAAGCGTTCCTCACGGTGCTGATCGTCGCCGAGTCACACCGTCGTGCAGGCATCGGTCGCAAGCTCCTGAAGGAGGCGATCGAGGGCACGCCCGGCGTGCATCTCGATCTGATCTCACGCGCCGACGGCTTCTATGAAGCGATCGGCTTCGAAGCGATGTCTGGGTTTCGCCTGCGCCGGTGATCCAGGCGCGGGTGATCAGCCAATCGGCACGGTCTCGTCGTCAAAGATCGCGCGGATCTCGAGGCGGCCGCCGAGAGCCTTGATGTAGTTCTCCAAGGTGGAGAGCCGCATGTCGTCAGAGCGCTCGAACTGCGGATTGCTCGATTGCGAGACGGAAAGCAGCGAAGACGAAGAGGATGCGTAGGTGGCCACCGATGCTGCGCACTCCTTCATGTTGTGGTGCGCCGCCACATCCCCCGTGGCGTATGACTCGTTTAGGCCCTATGATTCGTGTCCGTTGATTGTGGCGGGCCGGAGCAGAGGGGGTTCCTGATGGCTGACGCGGGTTTCGATGCTGCGGATGCGCACTTCGAGGGCGGGTCCGCGCATGCTTGGCTTGTGCTCGGCTTGGTGATCGAGCGGCCGAGTCATGGCTATGAGATCGTGCAGCGCTACGACGATCGGTTTGGCTGGCTATTACCGATCAGCAGCTCCGGCGTGTATGGGGACTTGGAACGGTTGCGTGGCGACGGCTTCTTGGAGGAGATAGCCGAGGAGCAGCCTGTTGGGGATGCTCGCAGCCGCAGCCGCCGATGTCTGCGTGCGACTCGGTTGGGCGCGCAGTCGTATCGTGGCTGGCTGGCGGGACGAATGAGAAACAATCCGCAGCGCTTCGAGCTGCTTGGTCGGCTTGCTTCCAGCGCGGCGTTGGGGGTGCGGGGCGCGATCGACGTGCTGGAGCGTTTTGAGAGCGAGTGCGTCCGTGAGCTGAAGGCGCTGCCGCTGCTGGACGAGCGTGTCGGTGCAGGGGAGTGCGATGCCGATGAGTTGGCGAAGTGGCTTGCGATCGACCGTCAGCGCCGGGCGCTGCGAGCTGACCTGGATTGGGTCAGCGACGCGATGCGGCTCTATGCCAAGCGGCGCGAGAAAGGGTCGGGTGCGTCCTGATGGGGCTATTGATGATCGAGCATGTCAGCAAGCGTCATCGCCGGGGACGTCGGGAGTACGTCGCTCTGCGCGACGTGTCGATGAGCGTCGAGGCTGGAGAGGTGGTCGCGGTGCTGGGCTCGGGCAACTCGGGTCGCCGGACGCTACTGCGGGTCGCGGCGGGCATGGAGCAGCCAGACGAGGGTCGTGTGCTCTTCGAAGGCGAGGAGGTGGAGTCTGGCGCCGCGCTGATCGGCCGCCGGATCGCGTTTTGTCATACGTCGTTCAACGCGTTGGAGGGCGACCTGGTGGTGGACCATGTCGCGACCGGGCTGCTTGCCAAGGGCTTTTCGCCAACGCAAGCGCGGCGGACCGCGCATGACGCACTGGCGCGCTGCGGGGCTTCGGGCTGCGCGGATCTCGATCCGTACGAGCTCGACAGTGTCGAGCGGGTGCGTGTGGCTTTGGCGCGAGCGCTGGTCAGCGCTCCCGCTCTGATCGTCGTCGATGAGCCGACGGCCGGTGTGGGGCTGCTGGAGTCCGATCCGCTGCTGCGGCTGATCCGCTCGTTTGCCAAGGACGGCATGGCGGTGCTGCTGGCGACCAGCGACGCGTCATCGCTTGCGGGCATCGATCGTGTTGTGATGATCGCTAATGGCGTGGTGCGCGGAGAGACTCATCCTGGGCAGGCGGAGGTGCTGCCGTTCGTGCCGGCACGGCGGCAGGGTCGGGAGTTGCGCGCGTGAGCGTGCTGCAGATCGAGCGTCTGGTCAAGCATTACAGCGACGCGGAGGATCTGGTGCGCGCTGTCGATGGCGTCGATCTCAGCGTGCAGGCGGGCGAGGTGCTCGCGCTGTATGGGCCAAGCGGCTCGGGGAAGACGACGCTGCTGTTGCTGGCCGCGGGGTTGCTTATCGCCGATCACGGTCGGGTGCGATTCATGGGTAGGGATCTCGGCGAGATGTCGGCCGGGGAGCTTGCGGCCTATCAGCGCAGCGAGGTTGGCTTCATCTACCAGAGCGCCCATCTGATCGGGGGCGTGCCGGCTGTCGAGAACGCGGCGGTGAAGCTGCTCGTGGATGGTGTGAAGCTGTCTGTGGCACGTGAGGTCGCGGCGGGCTGGCTTGCTCGCGTGGGGTTGGAGCATCGTCTTGATCACACGCCTGACCGGCTTTCGGGCGGCGAGCGGGCGCGCGTGGCGATCGCGCGGGCGTTGGTCAACGAGCCTCGGCTGATTCTTGCCGATGAGCCGACCGGCAGCCTGGACAGTCACCGTGGTCTGGAGGTGTTGCATCTGCTCTCGCAGATCGCGCGTGAGCGCGAGGCCGCGGTCGTGCTGGTCACGCATGACCCGCAGGCCGCGCATGTCGCCGACCGTGTGCTGGCGCTGCGCGACGGGATGCTTGCAGAGCCGGTGCAGGGGTTGGCGCCGGGCGTGCCTGGTGGCGTTCCGTCGTTGGGCCTTTCGCAGGAGTAGCCGACGGTGCGTTTTTCGACGCTGCTGTATCTGTATGGCCGCCGGCTGCGGAGCAGCTTGGTGCAGGAGCTGCTGGCGGGTTTGGGGATCGGAGTCGGGGTGGCGCTTGTGTTTGCGGTGCAGGTCGCCAACAGCAGCATCACGGCGGGCAGCGAACAGATCGAGAAGAGCTTGATCGGCCCGGCCACGCTGCAGATGCGTGCCCGCAGCGACCTGGGTTTCAGCGAACGGGTCGCCAAGCGGGTCTACGGTCTGCCGGGGGTGCGGCGGGCAGCGCCGGTGCTCGACCTGCCAGGCAGCGTGCAGACGGGCGGCCGGCATCTGGCTGTGCAGATAGCCGGGGCTGAACTGACGCTTGCGGCGCTGGATGGCCTGGCCGGGCGTCTGCCGCTGGAACATCTGCAGCCGCGGGTGGTGATGCTCCCACAGGCCGCCGCGGAAGCGCTCGGCGTCTCCACGACGCTTGGGCCGGGGGTGGCCAGGCCGCTGCCAAACGTGATGCTGCGGGTGCGTGGCCGCTCGATGCAGGTGCGCGTCGCGGCTGTGCTCGGCAAGGAAACGGTCGGGCCGCTGGCCAACGCGATGACCGTGATCGTGCCGCTGGAACTGCTGCAGAGCGTCGCCGGCCTGCAGGGCCGGGTGACGCGGATGCTGGTCGATCCGCTGCCCGGCCAGAAGAGCAGGGTGCGTTCGGAGCTCCAGCAGGTGGCCGCGGGTCGCCTGACGGTGGGGCCCGCCAACGAAGACATCGCCCTGCTCGGTCAGGCGAGCACCCCCAACGCGCAGGCGACGGCGTTCTTCGCGTTCGTGAGCGCGCTGGTCGGGCTGCTTTTGGCGTTCAACGCGATGCTGTTGAGCGCGCCGGAGCGGCGGCGCATGATCGCCGACCTGCGCATCCAGGGCGCCCGCCCGATCTCTCTGGTCAACCTGATGCTCTTCCAGGCGCTCTGCCTGGGGCTGGTCGCGTCAGCGGTGGGTGTGCTCGCGGGCGATCTGCTTGCAAGCAGCGTGTTTCACCAGACGCCGGGGTATCTGGCGAGCGCGTTCATGCTGGGAGACCAGACCGTGATCGGCTGGCAGCCCGTCGTCTTCTCGATGCTCGGAGGCGTGGCAGCCACGTGCCTGGCTGCCGCCTCCCCGCTGCTGGATCTGCGTCGATCGCGCGCGATCGACGCTGTGCACCACGAGGTCGGGGAGCCCGGACAGGCGCTGCCAGCAAGAACGCAGACGCTGCTTTTCATCGCCTCGGTCGCGATCGTGGCGATCACCAGCGGCGCGCTGCTGATCGCTCCCTCTCAGGTTCTGCCGGCCACGCTCGGGCTTGCCGTCGCGACGCTGCTCGCGATCCCCTACTGGTTCACGCTGCTGGTACGCCTGGTGCAGCATGCGACCGCGCGGTCCGGCCGCGCGAACATCCTGTTTCTCGCCGCCCGCGGCTGCAGGGCGAGCACTCTGCGCTCCCTGGCGCTGGCGGCGACCGGCGCGATCGCGGTCTTCGGCGCCGTCGTAGCCAACGGGTCGCACAGCGATCTGCTCAAAGGCCTCGACGGCGACTACGCCGGCTACGTCTCCACCGCGAAGCTGTGGATCACAAACAAGGGCGACGAACTGGCGACCAACAGCATCGCCGCGTCCGGCCTGGCCGCACGGATCGACAGGATCCCGGGCGTCGCGGAAGCCCGCCCATACCAAGGCTCGTTTCTGAACCTCGACGGCCGTCGCGTCTGGGTGATAGCACGCTCCCCCCGAGTGAAAACCATGCTGCCGCCCTCCCAGATCACCGACGGGAGCCCGGCAGCCACGATGCGGCTGCTGCACGCCGGAGGATGGGTCACCATCTCCAAGCAGCTCGCCGAGGCAGCGCACACCCAACGGGGCGGGGATGTGAGCCTGCCCACCCCGAGCGGGCCTGTGAGCTATCGCGTCGCGGCGATCACGACCAACCTTGGATGGACCTCAGGAGCGATCGTGATGAGCGACACCGACTACCGCCACGCATGGGCCACCGGCGCCCCGAGCGCGATCGAAATCAGCACACGCAGCCGCGTCGACCTGGCCGCGGTGCAGCGCGCGGTTGGCGTCGCCATCGCCGGGTATGCGGGACTGCGCGTGCAGACCAGCAGCCAACGCTCAGCCCAGGCAGACAACCTCGCCCGCGAAGGCCTCAGCCGCCTCAGCCAGATCTCACTGCTGCTGATCATCGCCGCGGCGCTGGCAATGGCCGCCGCGATGGGCGCCTCGGTCTGGCAGCGACGCGCCTCCCTGGCATCGCTGAGGATCCAGAGCTTCAACCTCTGGCAGCTCCGCCGCCTGCTGCTATACGAGTCCGGCCTGATCCTCGCCGCCGGCTGCCTGATCGGAATGCTCGCCGGCATCTACGGGCATCTCCTCAGCGACAACTTCCTCAAGCTGACCACCGGCTTCCCAGCCCCATTCACGCTCGGCATCAGCCAGATGCTGCAAACCCTGACGATCGTCATCCTCGCCGCGCTACTGGTCCTACTCGCCCCAGGCTATGCAGCCGCGCAGGCGCCGCCGACGCTCGCGCTGCAAGAGTAGGAACGCCCGCTCCAGCCGCAACTCGGCCTGTCACTTAGCGCGTCTGGACGCAGACGCCGGTCTGCCGCAGCATTCGACTATGCAACGTCTGACGGCACGCGAACTGCTTGCCAGCGGCATGCTCTACTGGACGGCGATATACCCTCGCGCACGAGCACAGCTCGCGCGCTGGCATCGCCGTGCCGCAAGCGCTCCAGACCCGACGCTGCGCGAGCTCGCGCTGCAGAAGCTGACCGCGGAGCGGCTGAATCCTGAGGCGGCAGCGCTTTTCGCATCCACCGGCCCGCACAGGGCGTGCAGCACGTCTCTGATCGCGTTGATCGTCGCCTACCAAGTGCTCTACGACTACCTCGACGCGGTCAACGAGATGCCCGGAAGCCAAGCGCTGAGCAACGGCCTGCAACTGCATCGCGCGCTGACCGACGCATTGCGACCCGGCGAGCCGATCGCCGACCTCTACCGCGAGAACCCCCAGCGTCATGACGGCTCCTACGCCAAGACGCTGACCGCGACCTGCACGCATCTGCTCGCGACTCTGCCAAGCAGCGCAAGACTGGCTGAGAGCCTTTGCTGCGCCGCGGAGCGCTGCCGCCAGGCACAGGCCCGCAACCACGCCATCGCCGACGACGGGACGAGCGCCCTGCGTCAATGGTGCCGGGCTCAAGCGGTCGATGCCGAGATGCTGTGGTGGGAGACCGCCGCCGCCGGAATCTCCTGCCTCGGCGTCCACGCCCTGCTGGCAAGAGCCGCAGACCCGCACAGCGTAAAGGCCGACGCGAGCGCAACAGATGCGGCGTACTTCCCAGGCGTGTGCGCGATCAGCGCGCTGCTTGACAGCCTCGCCGACCATCACACAGACCAGGCAACCGCCAACCACAGCTTCACAGCCCACTACGACACGACCACCCATGCGGCCGCTCGGCTGATCGCCATCACCCGAGAAACTGCGAGCCGTCTCGATGGGCTCAGACGCGATCGTCGGCACGCCTTCATCTTGTGGGGCATCCTCGCCTTCTACCTCTCGGCGCCCACCCTGCACCCCTCCTTCTCAGCGCCCGTAGGCCAAGCCATGATCGACGCCTCGGGCCTGGCCACCCGCTTTATGCGCGCCGCCATGCAGGTCCGGCGCCGCATCGCCACAAAAGATAGTCAGCCACCTGAATAATCAGCACGCGCGTTATGCGGCGACAGCGGCGATGCGACGATGCACATCGACGATGCCAGCAGTTGACATCGCCTGGACAACCCGCCGCAAGTGACCACACAGCCGCACCCCCACATAGATGCCTCCTTGCCGCCTTTGATGGCGCAGGCGCGTGATCGCCACGCCACACAGGGCGCGACCGGACATCACCAAGCTGCTCGTACGCGCTACGCCGGCTCGCTGCCGTCGATGAGGGCAGCCTGTCAGCGCATACCCCACCCGAGGTATCACGAGACCCTCGTGTTGGCAGTGAGCCGGCGCAGCGCGTACGGCATCCCGGAGGCCACAGAAGGCCGGATCGCCCCCCAAGATGATGGGCGGGCATCCGGCCTGCTGCGTGCCACAGAGACACGACCTCGGACAGCGTGATGCTGGCCGTCACATATTCACCCACCCGCAAGGCGAGCATCGTGACGCACTGGCGGCCAGCCAATCCGTCTGATGAACCGTCGAGGGCGCCCCGTCGAGCGAAGGCATCCGACGCTCTCGCGCAGTTCGTGCGGCCCTGGCTCTTCTGGATGCGAGCGCGGACCGGGTTCACGGCAAACCTCGCGACGCTCGACGGTGGTGAGCTGATGTACACGGCATGGATGCCGAGCAGGCTTGTCGGGCAGGTCGAACAGGCGGCTGCACGGCAGCCCGGGTGGTCGGCATCGGCGCATTCGCGTGCGGCGGGGTTGGCGTTGTTGGCGTATACGGCGGAGGGTGATTGGCCTGAGCGGACGCGTGGGTGGGCGTGCCGGGATCCAAAGCGGCATGCGCGGCTGCTTGGCGAGCTGGAGGAGGTTTGTGAGCGGCGTTATGCGGTTCGGCGTGATGCTGCTGGCGTTGGGGTTGCGGCCGCGGTGCTTGGTGTGAGCGAGGCGGTCGCGGCGGTGGAGCTCAGCGTCTTTGGCGAGCATGCTCGGGGAGCTGGTCTGCGTGGGCTGGCGGGTGTGGTTGTCGAGGCTGCCGGTGGGATCGCCGAGCAGCTTGAGGATGACAGTGGGACGGTCGCATGAGATGCTGGCTGGTGAGCGGCGTGGCGGCGCAGCATCCGCTGATTTTGGATCGATGCCGGCGCGGCATGCGGTACGGCTGCTGGTGCGGGGGTTGTTGAGGGTGCCGCGGCAGAAGCGGTCTTCGGGCGGGTCGCCGGCTGTGGCTGGTGGTGCTGTGCAGCATTTGATGCTGGCGTTGTTGAGTGCGGCGCCTGGTCATCCGTATGAGCTTTATCGGCGTTATCGGCGGCGGTTTGGCGATCTGATACCGGTTTCCGGCACGACGGTTTACAGGATGCTGCCGATGCTTGCCGAGCGTGGGCAGGCGCAGGCCATTCCGCTTGCCGACCGGGCGGGTCTGAGACGGGTTTCTGAGCCGCAGGCCAGCTACAGGGTCACCGAGGCTGGGCGGCAGGCGGCGCGTGGATGGGTGCTCTCGCCGGTGCGTGCTGAGCGCTGGCGCCAGGAACTGCTTGCGCGGATGGACGCGGCGAGCATCCTCGGGGTAGATGCGCTCTACGAGCTGCTCTCGCGGTATGAGCAGGCGCGCGGGGAGCAAGAGCGCGAGCTGCGAGGTCAGCTCGACGAGCTTCCCGAGAGCGAGGGGGTGCTTGGGCATCGCCTATCGCTGGAGGAGCGTGTTGGTGTGCTGGAGAGGCAGGGGCAATGGGTGCTGCTGGCTCGTGGACGGCTGGGAGAGCGTCGTCCATGAGCCACAGACCGACCACATCATCTTCGGCCAGATGCTGGCCGAGGTCTCGATCGCGCGGTGCCGCTGGCCGCTATCGCGTTTCCCGACGCAGGCTGGCGGCCACACGGCGCTGCGCGGTCGAACAAAACCGCCCGGAGCAGACCATGTCCGTGACCGGCGTGGCAGCGTGCCCGTGAAGCCCGCAGGGTCATACCAGGCGCGAGCGCGCGAGATGCTGCGCCTACGCGACGAGGAGCACCTCACGCTGCGGGAGATCGGCGAGCGCTACGGCCTCAGCACCGAGCGCGTCCGACAGATCACCAACCGCTGCCGATACACGCTGCAGAACTCAGATCACCCCCCGCAACGCGGCACTGCGCCGCGATCGGGGTCTACCGCCCCGTGACTTCGACCGCGAGATAAAACGTGGGACGAGGACTGCGGGGTCGATGACCCGGCGCTTCACGGCGCGCGGCGCGCATGGTGTGCAGCTCGCTGTAGGCGAGATCGAGCGCCTGCTCTTCGGTGAGGTCGCTCAGTGCCTGTGCGTCGTGCATCGCGTTGCGGCCCAGGTAGGTGAGCAGCCCGCGCTCGACGATCTCTGTGTCGGACGCGTCGCCCGGTGGGCGCATCGCCTTGCGCATCTGCTCGAGCAGTTCGGCGTCGACGTTGACTCGTCGGGCTGCTGCCATGAGACTCCCTGTGTCAACCCCTGAGGCGAGATTTGTTTTGGGTGGGGGTGTGGTAGCGATGGCGGCCTTGCCGTCAAGCGCTTTGCGCTCTGCTCTGCGAGCAGCCTGCGGTGACGGCGGCGTTCGCCGTCGCTGCTTGGCAATGAGGTTGGGGATCGGAGATCCCCGACTGTGCTCAGGTGATGCTGGTCTGGGTGGCGAGCAGCTGTTGCAGTGCGGTGTGCCGGTTGGGGTCGTAGATGTCGTGGTCTTGCCAGATGCGCCAGATCACTGCGCACCAGGCGCGGCCGAGGATCCGGATCGCGTGTGGGTGGGGGCACCCCGACGGATCGCCGGGAGGCGCTGGTCTCATCGTGGCCCTCTGCACGGGCAAGCTCGACTGGCGCTCTCCCGACGACCGTCGGCACCAGAAAGGATGACCAGTGAGCTCAAGGCTACCAGCGGCTGCGGGCATCGCGGCGTGCGCGCCAGCAGCTGGCAGGCAGGCCGCCGAGATGACGGGCAACGACGCCAGAGCGCGAGACGCTGCGCCTCCGCGACGTAGAGCACCTCTCGCTGCGCGAGATCGGCGAGCACAAAACTCGCACCCACGCACCGCCGAGCCCATGAACCGACGATCCGCACGGGCGTGCCCTGCGGCAGGTGGTGGGCCATCCAGGTGATCGGGCCGTTGTCGACGCGGACGCAGCCGTGCGAGAGCGCGGAGCCGAGCGGGTCCAGCAGGCTTTCGGTGTCGCGGCCATGGATGCGATCCTGCCCGGCCCGCCTTCGAAGCTGTGCAGCACGCGCGAGAGCGCCGTCAAGGGCATGGCCCACGGCCCCAGGCGGTCGGGTCGGGCTGGGGGTCGATTTCGTAGATCGCGGCGAGTCCGGCGGGGGTGGGCGTCGATGGCTTGCCGACCACCGAGCGGAACCGGCACAAGCAAACTGTTGTCGCGGTAGCCGCCGCTGCCGGCGGTGCCCGCCCGAGCGGTCACAGCCGGGACGCAGGGCCCGGGCAATAGACTGCGCAGACGGGCACACTTGCATGCATGGTCGATCCGCAGCCGCCGCTCGGCGTCTACATCCACGTGCCGTTCTGCGCCGCGCGCTGCGGCTACTGCGACTTCAACACTTACGTCCCGCAGGGTGAGGGCCAGCAGCTCGACTTCGTGGACGCCGCGCTGACGGAGCTGCGCCGCGCCCGCGCCGAGCTCGGGCAGCGGCCGGCGCAGACGGTCTTCGTGGGCGGCGGCACGCCGACCCTGCTGGGTGCCGACGCGCTGCTGCGCCTGCTGGAGGGCGTCGCCGAGTCCCTGGGACTCGCTCCCGGCGCCGAGGTGACCACCGAGGCCAACCCGGAGTCGGTCGAGCCCGAGATGCTGCGCAGGCTGCGGCGCGGCGGCTTCACGCGCGTGTCGCTGGGGATGCAGTCGGCTTCTACGCACGTCCTGCGGGCACTCGACCGGGTACACACGCCCGGACGAGCCGTGGCAGCGGCGCTGCAGGCTCGCGACGCAGGCTTCGAGCACGTCTCGCTCGATCTGATCTACGGCACCCCGGGCGAGAGCGACGCCGACTGGGAGGAGAGCCTGGACGCGGCGCTCTCGGCGCAGCCCGATCACATCTCCGCCTACGCCTTGACCGTGGAGCCGGGGACGGCGCTGGCCGCCGCCATTCGCAAGGGCGCCTCGCCCGAGCCCGACGAAGACGCGCAGGCGCGGCGCTTCCTGATCGCCGACGAGCGTCTGCAGGCGGCCGGTCTGCGGTGGTACGAGCTCTGTAGCTGGGCATCCAGCGAGGTGGCGCGCTGCCGCCACAACATCGGCTACTGGCGCTCCCATGACTGGTGGGGGATCGGCCCGGGCGCGCACTCGCATGTGGCGGGCGTGCGCTGGTGGAACGTGCTCGCGCCCTCCACCTACGCCGAGCGACTGCGCGCCGGGCGCTCCCCGGCGGCCGGGCGCGAGATCCTCAGCGAGCAGGACCAGGCCGTCGAGGCGGTGATGCTGGGGATCCGTATGTCCGAGGGCCTGAAGCTCTCATCGCTCTCGGACGCTGGCGCCCGCATCGCCAGGGAGCATGTCGCGCGCGGCTGGGTGACGATCGCCGAGGACCGGCTGCGGCTCACGCGCCAGGGACGGCTATTCGCGAGCGCCGTCGCGCGCGAGATCTCGGTCTGAAAGCCGCTCTCAGCCGCCGGTGAGCCGACCGGCGGCCGGCGTGACGGCTCGGCGGCAGGCCGCGATCTACGCCAGAGGCCAGTCGACCCGCTTGACGGACCCGCTCCCGGCGGTCGCCCGCATCGAGCCGCGGGCCGGCTCGAAGTGCCCGAAGTCGAGCACGTAGAGACCTCCGTCGGGGCCGAAGCGGACGTCGATCGGACGGAACAGGCCCGGCGTCGGATGGTAGGTGGCCTGCCAGGTCTCGGGGTCGAGCACCGCCAGGTTGCGTCCCACGCGCGGACCGGAGGGCGCGGTCATCGGCACCTCGTCGCCGAACATCGCGATCGCGATCCGCCCGTCGGCCGCCTGATCGAGCTTGGTCGCCGCGACATGGGTGGTGAACTCCGCGAGCGGCAGCTCGGGCGCGGGCAGCTCGTCGTGGTTTTCAAGGATGAACGCTGGCGCCTGTCCGTCCTCGGGAGCGAAGCGGGGATCGCAGATCGGCACCCCTCCGACGAAGTCGGGCCACCCGTACCAGCGGCCATCGCGCACGTCGAAGAGCAGCTCCGGGCAGTTGCCGACCGGCCGGCTGCCGCGATCGTCGGCGCCCTGGTCGGTCGCGATCAGCCGTCCGTCGCGCAGGAACAGCAGCCCGAAGGCGTTGCGCAGGCCCCAGGCCACCAGCTCCAGGCTCCCGCCATCGGGATCGCAGCGCATCACCGCCGAGGTGCACGGAAGCTGCGCCGGGACCCGCGTGCCCTCCGGCAGGACCGTGCCGAAGTCGGCGAATGGGCCCGTGACCGCATGGCCGGTGCCACCCTCTCGCCGATCGTCGGTGGCAAACTCCGCGTGGCGGAGCACGATGTCGAGCCCCGGGGTGTCGTGCTCGTGCGGCAGCAGCTTCAGCCAGCCGAGGTCGTAGGCGTCCAGGCCGATCACGCCCGTGTTGGTCATCGCCCCCTGGCTGAAGTAAAGCTTGCCGTCGGGGCCGAAGGCGACCATGTTCACCTGGTAGTTCCCAGGACCGGGCAGACCGTCGACGATCGTCTCCTGGCGGCCGCTGCCAGGGTCCAGCCGCAGGATCCGGCTCGGATGGCCGGCCTCGCTCACGTAGAGCATCCCGTCGTGGAAGGTGACGCCGTTGACCGGCGGGCGCAGGTCGCTCAGCAGCACCTGCTGCCGGCCGTTCTCGACGCGCAGGATGCGCCCGCCGCGGGGCGCGCCCCCGAACGGCAGCCCGGACTCGGAGACGTAGACCTCGCCGCGATCGCCGAACGTGAGACCGGTGGGGAAGTTGAGCCCGTCGAGCACGGGCTCGAGCGCCGGCTCGCCCCCCGCGCGCTGCCCATCATCCGATGCAGCCATTTCGCCTCCCTGGAATGTGATCGTCTTTAGGAACCCGGCGACCTGGGAGCGTATCGAACGCGCCCCTGCAGGCGGCCACGCCCGCAGGAGCTACGGCCGCCCGAACCATGCCCCCAGCGCGTCGGCGAGCCCGGCGTCGGTCCCCTCCGCCTCTCCGACCCAGGCGACGTAGCCGTCCGGGCGCACCAGCACGGCGGCGGGGGCGTCGACCACGCCGAGCGCCGGCAGATCCCACTTCCCGTCATAGGTCGCCTCGACCAGACGAACGCGGTCCGCCCACGGCGCGATATCGCAGTAGCCCGGCCGGCCGAGGCGCAGCAGCAGCGGCCGCGCGTCGTGCAGCAGCTTGAACGTGCGCAGCGGTCCCTCGTCGGCGATCAGGTCGAGGTCGGGCATGCGGCGTCCGAGCAGCGGATGGCCCTCGCCAAGGTCGTAGTGGATGTCCAGCCCGGAGACGATCCCCGCGAGCCGCTTGCGCGGCTCGTCCATGACCGCGATCTCTGACACCACCTCCACGAGCGCTCCGATGCGCTCCTCTCCGCGCTGGAGAACGGTCTGCGCCATCGTGTGCCGCAGCGCGCGGGCGGCGACCGGGTGACGCTCGGCGTGGTAGGTGTCGAGCAGGCTCTCCGGGGAGATCCCCTTAACCACCTGCGCCAGCTTCCACCCCAGGTTCACCGCATCCTGCACGCCGAGGCTGAGACCCTGCCCGCCGGCCGGCGAATGCACGTGGGCCGCGTCGCCCGCCAGCAGCACGCGCCTGTCCCGATACGCCGCGGCGTGCCGGGTCATATCGGTGAACCTGGAGATCCAGGTGGGATTGTGCAGCCCGAAGTCGGTGCCGTAGACGGCGATCAGCGCCTCGCTCAGCTCGCTCGGCGTCGGGTCGCCGCCGGACCCGAGCTGCCGCTCGGTCACCACTACGCGAACCGTCCTCCCATCCTCCATCCTATGAAGACCATGAACGCCGATCGCGTCGTGGCGAACGCCGCGCGGCGGGTCCTCGGTCATCTCGACCTCGGCGATCATGTTGCTCTTCGTCGGCTCCCAGCCGGGAAACTCGATGCCTGCCGCTTTGCGGACCACGCTGCGCCCGCCGTCGCAGCCGACGAGATACTGCGCCCGCAACGAGCTGCCGTCGGCCAGCGCGACGTCCACCCCGCGCTCGTCCTGCGCGAGGCCGGTCACCTCGGAGCCGTAGCAGACGCGCACCGGCAGCTCGGCGATCCAGTCGGCCATGATCCGCTCGATCTTGTTCTGCCAGATCCCCAGCGAGTAGGGGTGTCGCGTCGGGAAGTCGCTCATGTCCAACACGGTCCTGGCGAACATCGTCGCCTGCGCCACCTGGCCCTCGGCGAGGAAGCGATCGACCACCCCACGCTGGTCCAGCACCTCGATCGTGCGCGAGTGAAAGCCGCCGGCGCGCGAGCCGACGAGCACGTGGTCGGCCCGCCGCTCGAGGATCGCTACGTCAACCTCCGCCAGTGCCAGCTCGGCCGCCAGCATCATCCCTGCCGGACCGCCGCCGGCGATCACCACCGCGTGTTCTTTGTTGCCCATTCCGCTGCTCCTTTCCCATCTGAGACTGCTTGCGGCGGGCGATTATGCGGCAAAGATCAAGCGCTCATGAGGGGCTTGTTTAAGGTATAAATTGGAAGTGGAGATAAGGGGGTGGCGGCGTCCGCTTGGGCCGCCCGGCGCACGTCAAGGTCGCGCCGAGGCACGCGCCGCTTCCAGCGCAGCCTGGACCACCGGGCGCTGGTTGCCGATTTCCAGTCGACGTTCCAGGATCGGCACGGCAGCCGCCGGATCTCCGCCGAGCTGCAGCGAACGGCCCAGGTCGTAGAGCGCGTATGCGTAGGTCAGACAGGCTTCGCTTTCGGCCACGGCGCAGTTGGCCACGCTCTCGCCCGTCGCGGCGACGGCTTCTCTGAGCACGGGGGTCGCCTGGCTGTAGCTCCCGGCTTCGAGCAGGCTGTGCCCCTGGGACTCGAGCTCCGCGGCGTGGGCGGCCGACACGGCGACCGGCGGCCGGCTTGGCTGCGAGGCGGATGTGCCTGAGCTCGCCGGCGCGCGGGCAGGCGCGTGCCGCGCCGGGGCGCTCACGGCGGGCGCATGGCTCGACCGCGCGCGGTGCGTGCCGGCGCCAGTCTCCGTCCGCGCCGAGGCGGCCGGCTTGCCGCCTCCGCCGAGCGTGGCGATCAGGATCGCGGCGAGCGCGGCGGCGCCGAGCAGCAGCAGCGCCGGCGCCGTGGCCGCCGGCAGGGCGCCGCGCCCCGAGCGCGCGAACGGCAGCTTCGGACGCGCGACGTAGATGCGGTGCGGAGGCTCGCGCGTGGCGGCCTGCGGGGGTGGGACGTCGGGCGCGGCGGGAGGATCGAGCCTCAGCGCCGGCACGCGCGCACGCCGTGCCGTCCCCTGCTCGACGCTGATTGAGCAATGCTCGATGCTGGTGCCGGCCAGCTCCAGCTCACAGGCGACACTCGCCGGAAACTCGATGCCCGCCTCCTGGAGCTCAGCGAAGCTAACAGGCGCGCCGTGCGCGCCGCGCAGCATGCGCAGCAGCGCGTCCTGCTGCTGCTCCAGCGCATCGGGCTCGACGTGCGCCCGTCTTCGCCCGCCGGCTGCGGAGCCGATGCGACGTGACCGTGGCGTGCTGGTGGCGTGAGATCCCAAGTCGCTCTCTTTAGGACTTACCCAGTCTCGTCCCGTTTGCAGCGTCGCGACGGACGCCTGTGTCCAGGTCCAGCGCTGCGTGAGCACGGTCGGGGGCCGCAGCGGCCGGCGGTTGCCGGCGCTACACCAGCCCGCTCGGCAGCCGCCGCAGCTCGGGCGTGCTCAGCGACGGCGGCGTGTAGCCGCGATCGCCGTCGGCGAACGTCGTCCCGGGCGGGACGATCTCGTCGATCCGGTCGAGCACGTCCTTGGAGAGCGTGAGATCGGCGGCGCCGAGCTGGCTCTCAAGCTGCTCCATGGTGCGCGGCCCGATGATCGGAGCGGTCACCGCGGGGTGGGCGAGCGTGAACGCGAGCGCCATGTGGATCAGGCTCATGTCAGCCTGCTCGGCGAGCTGCGCCAGCCGATCTGCCGCCTCCAGCTTGCGCTGGTTGCCGGGCAGCGAGAGGTCGAAGCGCGCCGGAAGCCGCTGCGCGCGCCTGCTCTGGGGCGCCTCCCTGCCCTTGCGCCAGGCGCCCGTCAGCCATCCGCCCGCCAGCGGGCTCCAGGGGATCACGCCCATCCCGTAGCGCTGCGCGACCGGCAGCACGTCGGCCTCGATGCCGCGCACGATCATCGAGTAGGGCGGCTGCTCGGTGGCGAAGCGGCCGAGCGCCCGGCGCTCGGCGGTCCAGTGCGCCTCCACCAGCTCCTCCGCCGGGAAGGTCGAGCAGCCGAACGCCCTGATCTTGCCCTGCGCGCGCAGATCGGTGAGGGCGGAGAGGGTCTCCTCGATGTCAGTGCCGGCTTCGGGGCGATGCACCTGGTAGAGGTCGATCCAGTCGGTCTGCAGGCGCTGCAGGCTCGCCTCCACCTCCTTGACGATCCAGCGGCGCGAGTTGCCGCGCCAGTTCGGGTCGCCGCCGGGCTCGCCCATCGCCACGTCCATCGGGGCGTGGAACTTGGTCGCAAGGATCACGTCCTGACGCCTGCCGCCCGCGAGCGCCTTGCCGACGATCTCCTCAGACTCCCCGCGGGAATAGACGTCCGCCGTGTCTATGAAGTTGACGCCTGCGTCGAGCGCGCGGTGGATGATGCGCACGCACTCCTGGTGGTCGGGCTCCCCCCAGGCGCCGAACATCATCGCCCCGAGACAGAGATTGCTGACCTGCATGCCGGTGCCGCCGAGTCCGCGATAGTCCATGGTGTTCTCCTTTGAGAAGAGGGAAGGCGAGCGCTCCGCGCCATCCTAGAAAGCGGCAGGCGTCGCGCGCAGGAGGGACGGCGAGACCGGTCGGGATTGAGGAGGCCTCCGGGCCCGCCGCGCCCCCCTGCCGCGAGGTGATACGCGACAAGACCATAGCAGGTTTGCTACTGGAAAGACATTGAGGGTTGGCGCGCTGGCCGCGACGCTCCCGTCCATGCCAGTTGCGCCGGTCTTTCAAACGGCCCTCGGTCAGGCCGTCAAAGCCAGGCGGCTGAGCCTCGGGCTGACACAGGAGGAGGTCGCGCTGCACTCCGACCTGCACCAGCGCTGGATCTCCAACGTCGAGACCGGCAAGCGCAACCCGAGCTACGCGAGCATGCGCCGTCTCGCCGCGGCGCTACGGCTGAGCACCTCTGAGCTGATCGCGCTCGCGGAGGACGCCGAGGCCAAGCTGACACAGCCGCGCCCCAACTCCAAGGTGGGCGCCGGCCGCTGAGCGCGGCGGCGCGCCCAACTGCGCCGGCGGCCGCCGGGCGCCGCCGGCAGTCACGTCCGTTTTCCGCCAGACATCGACTCGTCTCTGTGCCATCTTGGGCGCATGACGATCGACCCTGAGCGCCTGTGGCGCGCGATCGAGCTGGAAGACCCCCGCTTCGACGGCTGGGTCTTCTGCGGCGTCACCTCGACGGGCATCTACTGCCGGCCGAGCTGCCCGGCGCGCACGCCCAAGCGCGAGAACGTGTGCTTCTTCCCGACCGCCGCCGCCGCGCAGGAGGCGGGATTCCGGGCGTGCAAGCGCTGCCGCCCGGATGCCACGCCGGGCTCGCCCGAATGGGATCGCCGCGCAGACCTCGTGGGCGCCGCGATGCGGCTGATCGCGGACGGGGTCGTGGACCGCGAAGGCGTCACCGGGCTCGCGCGGAGCCTCGGCTACAGCGAGCGGCACGTGCACCGTGAGCTGGTGGCGGTGGCCGGAGCCGGTCCGCTCGCGCTGGCTCGGGCGGCGCGCGCGCAGACCGCACGGGTCCTGATGGAGACCACCTCGCTCTCGGCGACCGAGGTCGCCTTCGCGGCGGGCTTTCAAAGCGTGCGCCAGTTCAACGACACCGTCAGAGCTGTGTTCGCGGCATCCCCCACCCAGCTTCGCGCGGGCAGCGGCAGGCAGCAGGCGCGCGCGGGCCGGGCGGCCGCGGGCCGGGCGACGCAGACCCGGACGGGCGCGGCGACGCCGACCCCGGCTGGCGAGGCGGCGTCGACCAGCGCGATCGTGCTGCGCCTGCCGTTCCGCGCCCCGCTGGCGGCGCAGGAGCTGATCGCGTTCCTGAACGCCCGCGCGGTGCCCGGCGTGGAGCAGGCGCTGGGTCATGCCTACAGGCGCAGCCTGCGGCTGCCGCGCGGAGAGGGCGTCGTCGAGCTGGAGCCGCAGGCAGATCACGTGCGGGCGAGCTTCTGGCTGGATGACCTACGCGATCTCGGGCCGGCGACGCAGCGCTCGCGCGCGCTGCTCGACCTCGACGCCGACCCCTGCTCCGTGCTGGAGTGCCTGGGCGCAGACGAGCTGATCGGCGAGCTCGTGGCAGGCACGCCCGGCCGCCGCGTACCGGGCCACGTCGATGCTCACGAGCTCGCGATCAGGGCGGTGCTCGGCCAGCAGGTCTCGGTGGCCGGAGCAAGGACGCTGGCGGCGCGGCTCGTGCGCGCCTACGGCCACCCCCTGCAACGGCCGCTGGGCGAGATCACGCACACCTTCCCGTCCGCCCAGGCGCTGGCGGCCGCCGACCCCGAACTGCTTGCGATGCCGGCCTCCAGGAAGCGTGCGCTGCTCGGCCTCGCGGCCGCGCTCGCGAGCGGAGAGGTGAGGCTCGACGCCGGCGCCGATCGCGCCGATGCCCGCCAACAACTGCTTGGCCTGGCCGGAATCGGCGGCTGGACCGCCGAGTACATCGCGCTGCGAGCGCTGCGCGACCCGGACGCGTTCCTGGCGGGCGACCTGGGCGTGCGCCGCGGCCTTGAAGCGCTCGGCCATGACGGGCGTCCGGTCGCGGCGCAGCGTCTCTCGCAGCGCTGGCGGCCATACAGGGCCTACGCCGTGATGCATCTCTGGGCGCATCTCGGCGCCAACTCGCAGACGCGCGCCGGCGCCCGCGTCCAGGCGCCCCGACAGCAAGAGCCTGAGAGGATCGAAGCACTACTGACATGAGCACCACAAAGCCATCCCTTCTCTACACGAGCATTCCCAGCCCCGTCGGCGAGCTGCTGCTGGCCGGGGACGGCGCGTCGTTGCACTGCCTGTACATGCTGCAGGCGCCACGCCCGGCGCGGATCTCCCCCGCCTGGCGCAGAGAGCCGGGCGCGTTCGCCGAGGCGAAACGTCAGCTCGACGAGTACTTCGCCGGGCAGCGAACCACGTTTGATCTGCCGCTGATCATGCACGGCACGCCGTTCCAGCGCAGCGTCTGGTCCGCGCTGCGCCAGATCGGCTACGGGCAGACCGCGAGCTATGGCGAGATCGCACGGCGCGTCGGCCAGCCAGGCGCGGCGCGCGCCGTGGGCATAGCGAACGGGCGCAATCCGATCTCGATCGTCGTCCCCTGCCATCGCGTGATCGGGGCGGACGGCAGCCTGACCGGCTACGGCGGCGGCCTGGAGCGCAAGCGCTATCTGCTGGAGCTCGAGCGGGCAGGCACGCAGGGACGCCTGGACATTTGACGGCGGGCGCCGTCAGGCGCGGGCGGGCACCGGGAAACGCCAGCGGGTTTCCCGGATGAGCCACTAGCATCCTGGGGGTGCAAGGCGAGCGCACTCTTTGGGCGCAGGGAGACTGACCGGGGCCGGGACGGATTGGTGCAGGGCGCGATCCGGTTCTTGCAACGCCTGAGCCCGGCGGGCAAGATCGCGCTCGCCGCGGGTGCGCTGGTCGCGTGCGTGGCCCTGCTCACGCTCGCGAGCGTGCTGGTCGGCGAAGAATCGGGGTCCAACCGGCCCGTCGGCAGCTCCGCTCCGCAGGCCGTGGACGACGGCGCGCTGCAAGGCGGCTGCACGCTGGCACGCGAAGACGGCGCCCTGGAACAGATAACGCTCAGAGGCAAGCTGGTCTCCGGCTCGGTTTGCCAGGCATTCGCCGCCTACCTGGAAGAAAACGTCGGCGTGGAAGAACACACCTGGATCGCGCGCAGGCCCGCGACGGCGATCGCCCGCGCGAACTGCTCATCGTCCTCCTGCCATGTGACGCCGGCATGCCGAGCGGGCATCGCGGGCGCCCGAGCGCCCAAGCGGCCGATCTCCTTCGTGGTCGAAGCCGAAGAAGCATTCGACGAGCTGCACTACGACACCGTCTACGCCCACAGCGTCTGCGAGCTGCTCGACGGCCGCATCGAAATCCGGCGCTTCATCGACCACTACCTGGCACGGTGAGCAGGATCGGCGTGACTTGTCGAGACAGCTACTAACCTGCGCTCATGCCTTACACCAGACAAGAGGGCCAGCAGCAGCTTCTCGACTCGATCGAGCGGGCAAGCCAGGAGATCGGCGTGGCGCTCGCCGCCGTCGGCGAGGCGCACGAGCAGCTCGACGAGCAGGCCGCCGATCGCCTGGAGGCACAGATGTTTCGTCCGCTGCAACGCGCCTATGCTCTTGCCCGCCGCACCCGCACCGAGTTCGCGGCTCGCAGCGGCCTGCTCGCCGGCGGGCTGGAGGCGCAGACCCGCGGCGCCCCCGCGAGAGGCGCGAAGGGCTTCGTCGAAGACGCGGTGCAGGCGGTGGAGGAGGCAGACGCCACGCTCGCGCAGCTTCAGGACTCGATGCTGCCCGTCGAGGTCGGCGACACGGATCTGCGCTCCGGTCTGAGCTCGGTGCGCGAGCTGATCGGCCAGGTGCCGCCCGCCGCGCGCGAGATGCTTCGCACGTTCGGGCGCTGAGGGGCGAGGGCGCGCACGGGCGCGCACGCCCTCGGGCCGGGCCGGCCACCCGGGACCGCGCGGAGCGCCGGGGAACGGGCGGGCCGCGCGCGGCCCATCAGGCCATGACGCGTGACCCTCAGTCGATCGCGCGGCGATAGAAGCCGCGCACCCCGATGCTCATCAGCACCGCCAGCGCGCCGGCTAGCACGAGCAGGCAGATCCAGGGTTCGATATGCGGCACCGAGGGCACGAGCGCGGCCCGCATCGCCTCGCTGACATAGGTCATCGGGTTGGCCGCGGTGACGTACTGAAACCACGGCAGACGCGAGAGCGAGGGCCATGGGTACTGGCTGCAGCCGGTGAACAGCAGCGGCGTGAAAACCAGCGAGAAGACGATGTTGATCCTGTTGGGGACCACGAGCGTGCCCATCACCAGCCCAAGCCCCGCCCCCAGGAGGCTCCCGAGCACGAGCACCACCACCAGCAGCGGCACGCCGCTCCAGCGCCACGGGATCGAGCCCAGCACCAGGATCCCGACGGGGATCATGATCGAGGTGGCGATAATCGCCCGCATCGTGGCGAACAGCACCTTCTCGGCGGCCACAAGGCCCGTGGCCATCGGCGCCAGCAGCCTGTCCTCGATCTCCTTGGTCCAGCCGAACTCGACCACCAATGGGAAGGCCAGCGTCTGCATGCCGGTGATAACCGCCGTCAGCGCGAGCAGCCCTGGGAAGAGCAGGTCCGAATAGCCGTTCTGGGTGTAGCCGAGGCTGCTGAGCACCTTGCCGAAGACGAACAGCAGGAACAGCGGCTGCAGGATCACCTGCGCCAGGAAGACGGGCAGCTCCGACCAGGTCACGTAGACGTCGCGGCGCAGCACCGCGAAGAACGTGCGCGCCTGGCCGCCGGAGGCGCCCGCGGGCGCCGTTTCCGCGACCGCGCTCATCGCAGCTTGCGCCCGGTCAGGTGGATGAACACGTCCTCCAGCGTCGGCGTGCCGATCTCCACGGCGCTGAGCTGCAGCCCGTGCCGCTCGAGCACCGCGGCCGCGGGCGCGAGCAGGGCCGGCGCCGGGCCGCCGAGGTAGAGCCGCAGCCGCAGCTCCGGGCCCTGCCCCGAGTCTTCTCCGACCGACTCGACGCGCTGCACGTCCGGCAGCGCGCCCAGCGCATCCAGCAGGCCCTCGGGAGCTCCGGCGCCCTCCGGCGCGTGCGCGCTGAGCTCCAGCGTCGTGCTGCCGGGCAGCGAGTGGATCAGCGCCTGCGGCGTGTCGAGCGCCAGGATGCGACCGTGGTCCATGATCGCGACCCGGTCGGAGAGCTCGGCGGCCTCGTGCATGTCGTGGGTGGTCAGCATCAGCGTCACGCCGCGCTCCTTCAGCTCTCTCAGACGATCCCAGACGAACAGCCGCGCCGCGGGGTCCAGGCCGGTCGAGGGCTCGTCCAGGAACAGCACCTGCGGCCGGTGCATCAGCGCGCGGGCGATCATCACCCGCTGCGCCTGGCCCCCTGAGAAGAGATCCGGCTTGACGCCGGCGCGCTCGCCGAGCCCGAACTGTGCCAGCAACTCGTCCGCGCGTGCCCGCGCCTCGGCCTTGCCGACACCGTGGTAGGCGGCGTGGAAGACGAGGTTGTCGCGGATCGAGAGCGAGCGGTCGAGGTTGCTGCGCTGTGGCACGACCGCGAGCTTCGACCGCGCCTCCACCGGGTTGCGCGCCACGTCGAGCCCGTCGATCGCCGCCGTGCCGGAGGTGGGACGCACGCGCGTGGTGAGCATCCCGACGGTCGTGGTCTTGCCCGCGCCGTTGGGGCCGAGCAGCGCGAAGACCTCGCCCCGGCGGACCTCGAAGGAGACCCCGTCGACGGCGTTGACCGGGGACTTCGGATAGCGCTTGACGAGGCTCTGCACCAGGACGGCGGGCAGGGCGGGCGCGGCGATTGGGACGGGCGCCGGCGTGGAGCCCGTGGCCGCTTGCTCATCTGGGAGGGACGCGCGCTCCACCCCAAGCAGGCTAATGAGAACCTGCGGCGACCGCCCGGCGGTCCCCGCTCAGCGCTTGTGCCTGGCGGCGCGGCCGTGCCGGCGCGGTCCGCGTCTGCGGGCGCCTCGCTCCACGGCGGCCTGCTTCTTGGCCGCCGAGGCCGAGAGCGCGGTGTTGTAGGCCGCGAGCAGGTTGGCCTGCGATTCGCCGGAGGTCTGACCGAAGGCGGGCAGATCCTGCGCGTTGGTGGCGCCGAGCGGCAGCATGCCGAGCTCCAGGTGGGGCGCCGAGGAGATGCCGACAGATCCGCAGCCGACGTCGGCGATCGGCTCGCCGGCGCTCACCTTGGCGCCCACCGGCACGAGGTCGGGCGCGGCGTGCCCGTAGTAGACGTAGCGTCCGGCGAGCTCGCCGCTTTCGATGCGCAGGACCGGGGCGTAGGGCCCGAAGCCGCCGATGCCCTCGTGCACGATCGTGCCGCTCGCCACCGCGAGCTCGACCAGATGGCCCCCGCACTGGTTGGCATTGCCGCCCAGGTCGACGCCCTGGTCGAGCGTCCACCACCGCTTGGGCGCGACGGCCTTCAGCGGGTAGAGCGGAAACACCCAGCCGGCCTTGTCCAGCGGGTATGGGCTGTGTGCGTAGAGAGAGGCGGTCTGGCCGCTGCCGCTGACGGGCGCCGTGCCGCCGGACGCATCGGCGGAGCCGCCGGCTTCGCCTTCGCCGGAGCTGGCCGTGCCGCTGGGCGGAGCGCTGGCCGGCGGAGCCTGCGTGCTCGCCACCGCGCCGCCGGTGCTGCTCATGCTCGTCTGCGTGGCCAGCGCCACGGACACGGGTCCCGCGAGCGCAAGAGCGAGCATCGCCGATGCCCACGCGACGCCGGATCTGGATATGGGCGCAAGGCGGCGCCTTCTCCGCTTCATCTCTCTCTTCTCGTCGGCCGGCGGGGTTAGCTGACGGGCTGGCGACGTGCGCCTCCCACGGAACACCGTGGAACTCGCCCCAACAACTTGGTTCCCCCACTCCCAGGCGGGGCCTGGGATTAGGCGGCTGCAAGCCTACTGGATTGCACGGCGGATTGCAGAACGTGCAGGATCTCGTACTGCGCGGCGTCCGCGGCGCGCCTCGGGGAGTGCGCGCATCTGGGCGCCCGCGCGCATCTGGGCGCCCGCGCGCATCTGGGCGCCCGCGCGCCTCGCAGCGCCGCCCGCGCGCATCTGGGCGCCCGCGCGCCTCAGAGCACCCGGCGCGCCCAGGCGAAGCTTTCGCGCAGCCAGCCCACCGTCAGCGGAAGGACGTAGACGCCCTGTTCTGAGGAGTGGATCACCCATCCGTTCCCAAGCGCGAGCCCCTCGTGGATCACGTTGGACTCGGTCGCCTTGGAGTTGAAGTGGGCGCTGCCGAAGAACAGCAGGTCGCCCGGCTGCACGTCTTCCATCCTGATCCGCTGCGAGTTGGGGATTTCGC
Source organism: Solirubrobacterales bacterium (assembly GCA_027315115.1). Lineage (GTDB taxonomy): Bacteria > Actinomycetota > Thermoleophilia > Solirubrobacterales > Solirubrobacteraceae > Palsa-744. Next base: position 30,692 of record DAHUYQ010000001.1, read on the forward strand.
CGGCCTGTTCCGCAGCCGTGCGGCCGAGGATGTTCGCGCCCCAAGGCAGACCCGAGACCTTGTAGACGCGCCAGATGAACCCGGAGCAGTCGTAGCCGCCGTGTTCCAGGCCGTCTTCGGTGCCGTCGGTCGTGCCGCCCCACACGTAGGGCATCCCGATCTTGGAGACGGCGATCCGCAGCACCTCGAGCTGGTCAGGCGTGTAGGTCGGCAGCGAGAAGGTGGAGAGCTCTTCCTTCGCGGACTGGATCTCCCAGACCGAGAGCCCCAGCGCGACCGCGAATGAGTGCGCGGCTTCGGCGCGCGTGATCAGATTCCAGGGGTATAGCTCCAGGCGGTCTTCGCCGGCAGGGTGGTCGTAGCGCAGGCCGAGGTAGCGCGCGACCACCTCGGTGCCGAAGTAGCCGGGCGGCTGAAGGCGCGCTTCTTCGGCGACCTTCTGGACCGACCGCGCGACTTCGGCCAGGCCGAGCTGCTTGACCAGCAGCGCATCGAAGCGAACCAGCGTCAGCGGCTGGCCGGCCGGGGCCACGACCACAGGCGGGGCTTCCTCGCGCGCGCCAAGCGCGGCCAGCGCGGCGTCATCGGCGGCGGCGGAGAGCGGCTTTGCGCCCTGAAAGCCCGTCGAGCCGAGCGGCCCCATCAGGCCCGCGCTCACCACCTGCCGCTGCTGCGTGAAGTCCCAGTCGCCCGCCGTGTAGGGACGACGCGGGCCCGGCTGGGCATGGTGCGGGGCCGAATGGGCGTTGCGTCGGGCCGAATGGCCGTTGCGCTGCGCGCCGAGAGCGCCCTGCGCCATCGGGAGCGCGAGCGTCAGGCAGGCGATCGTGGCTGCGCCCAGAGCGCGAAGTGAAGCGGTGGCAGCGATGCATGATCATCGGCCAGCGGAACGGACCGCATGAGCGGCGCGCCTGCCGTCTGGACCGCCGCAAGCGCGCTTTCACCCGGCCCCCGCCCGCGCCCGCCGCCTGGGCGTGCAGTGCGTCACAGACGCGGCGTCACCGGGCGTTGAGCCGCGCGCGTGGGCTTCAGCCCGCAGGCGCGAGCGGCGGCGCCGGATACGGCAGCGCCTGCCCCGCCAGCCCCGCGATCAGGTTCTCCACCGCGCGCTGCGCCATCGCCTCGCGGGCGGCACGGGTGGCGCTGCCGATGTGAGGCAGCACGATCAGGTTGGGCGCCTGGAAGAGTGGATCCTCGACGGGCAGCGGCTCGGGATCGGTGACGTCGAGCCCGGCGCCGGCGATCCAGCCCTCTTGCAGCGCTCGACGCAGCGCAACCTGGTCCACGAGCCCGCCGCGACCGGTGTTGATCAGGATCGCGGAGGGCTTCATCGCCTTCAGCGCCGCCTCGTCGACCAGGCGATAGGTCTCGGGCGTCTGCGGCACGTGCAGCGAGACGACGTCCGCCTGCGCGAGCTCGGCGCGCAGGTCGAAGCCGCGGCCCAGCAGCCGCACCTGCATCCCGAATGCCCGCGCGCGCTCGCCCACTGCCGACCCGATCCGGCCGGCCCCGATCACCGCGAGCACGGCGCCGCGCAACTCCAGGCCAAGCCAGCCCGAAGGCTCCCATGTGCGCCAGCGTCCCTCACGCGCCGCGCGCTGCGCCTCGGGCAGGTGCCGCGCGACGGCGAGCAGCAGCGCCATCGTCAGGTCCGCGGTCGCGTCGGTGAGCACGTCGGGAGTCCGCCCCACGCCTACGCCCCGTGCCGCGGCGGCCCCGAGATCGACGTTGTCGGTTCCGACGGCATAGTTGGAGATGACCCGCAGCCTGGGCGCCGCCGAGATCAGCTCCGCGTCGATCCGGTCTGAGAGCATGCACAGCAGCCCCTCGACCTCGCCGATCCGCCGCATCAGCCACTCGCGCTCCACCGGCAGCTCGCCGGGCCACACCTCGACCTCGTGCCGCCCACGCAATCGATCCAGCGCCTCGCCGGGCAGCGCACGTGTCACCAGGCAACGGGCCATGGCCGGCACGATAGCCCGCCGGCGGAGGGCCGGCCGCGCGCCGAGGGCCGCGCTCAGCGGTGGTCGCCGGGCGGCCGCGAGGCCGGCTCGTGATCGCTCCCCTGGAGCGTGCGATTTCAGCGCTGTACGATGTAGGCCGCGCCGACGTAGCTCAGCCGGTAGAGCACCTCCATGGTAAGGAGGGGGTCAGGGGTTCGAGTCCCCTCGTCGGCTTGCGTAGGCACTGCTCTGCGAAGCCAAAGCAGGCCATCCATTCGATCCCGGATGCGTCAGTCTCGCGCACTGGTCAGCGCCGACGGGCTGCATCCTGACGCAGGTGCCGACCAGACGGCGTGAACCCCTTCACGCGCGGCGCGTCGCGAAAGCCGAGCTGCCGCAGGACGGCAATCGCCTCAGGACGATTGGCAGCGTCCATGTCGACGTATCCACCACGCTGAGTGCGCTCGCTGATCACGTGTGCGTACTGCTTGAGCAGCCGCGCCACAGCGAGGCTTCTCGCATAGAGCTCTGGGCCGCCACCGGCATCGACTCGTGTGCCAAGGGCAGTGATGAGCAGCGGTCGGCCGGGACCGTCATGCAAGTGATAGCTGAGCACGGCGATCACCTGCTGACTCGCCAACTCGATCGCGTATATCCGGCGCCCCCCGCTCGCCGGAAGCTCGATTGACCACCTCGCGCACCGCCCGGTCGAAGTGCGCCCGCGGCAGGAACTGCTCGCGCGTCCAGATGCGGTGACCGCAGGTCCGCCTCGCCCCGGCACGGGCAAGCGGTGGTCGATGCGAACCGTCGTCCGCTCGCCGAACCCTGTGCCCTTCGACCTGATCGTCACCGCGCCCTCAATGCTCATAGCAGGCCCGGCGTGAATCTCCGCGCACACGCGGTCTCGAAGATAGTTGTCGCTCACTGCACGACGATGCTACGCACGGTCCCGGTTGCGCTAGCGCTCTGAAGCCTCCTGGCAAGCGCAACCGACACATGGGCGCAGACGCTTCTCCGGCTGGAGCCAACCCACGCCCGCCCACGACCCCCATCTCCGTAGTTTCCAGCCCCCGCCTCCGAGCCTGCTACCGATGAGCCGCGCGGGCGCTTGCTCGACGATCGTTGCTCATGTCCGACCACATCGGCGTCGCCCCGCTGATCGAGCGATGGCTCACCGCGCCCGGGGGCGGCCGCAGCGAGGATCCGTTTGCGCTGGTCGGATGGAGCACGCGCCGGGTCTCGCTGCCCGGGCAGGAGGACCGGGCCGCGACACAGCGGGACGTCGAAGCGCCGGACTCCTGGTCGCAGGCGGCAGTGGCGACCGTCGCCGGCCGCTACCTCGGCCGTCTCCCTGACGGCTCTCAGGAGCGCTCGATCAGGTCGCTCGTCGAGCGCGTGGTGGGCACGATCGGCGAATGGGCGCAGGCGTCCGGGCACGCGGCGGGGGCGCATGAGCGCACGACGTTGATGGCCGAGCTCGCCGCGCTAGTGCTCACGCAGCGCGCCACGTTCGCCACGCCGGTGTGGCTGAACGTCGGCCTGGAGCCGCAGCCGTTCACCTCGGCCTGCTTCATCCTCGAAGCCGAGGACTCGATCCGCTCTCTGCTGGACTGGAACTCACGCGAGGGCCTGATCTTCCAGCAGGGCGGAGGGTCTGGCATCAACCTATCCAAGGTGCGCTCGTCGCACGAGCCGGTCTCGCGCGGCGGATTCGCGAGCGGGCCCGTGTCGTTCATGCGCGCCACCGACGCGTGGGCCGCCACGATCCGCTCGGGTGGGCGGGCGCGCCGCGGCGCCAAGATGGTGGTGCTGGACGCCGAGCACCCCGACGTGCTCGACTTCATCTCCTGCAAGGCGCGTGAGGAGGAGCGCGGCCTGGCGCTGGTGGCGGCGGGCTACGACCCGCAGGAGGTCGTGCGCTCGCTGGCCTTCCAGAACGCGACGCATGCGGTGCGCGTCAGCGACGGCTTCATGCACGCAGCCGAGACCGGCGGCGATTGGAGCCTGCGGGCCGTGAGAACCGGCGAGGCGCTCGACACTCTGCCCGCCCGGGAGCTGCTGGCAGCCTGCGCCAAGGCCGCATGGCGCTGCGGCGACCCGGGACTGCAGTTCGCCGAGACGATCGAACGCTGGCACACCTGTCCCCGCTCGGGGCCGATCGTCGCGTCCAACCCGTGCGGCGAGTTCCTGCACGTCGGCGAGTCGGCATGCAACCTCGCGACCCTGAACCTGCTCGCCTTCCTCACCAGGCACGGCACGTTCGACACGAGCTCGTTCGTCCGCGCGGTGGAGCTGCTCGTGCTGGCCCAGGACGCGATCGTCGACGGCTCCGCCTACCCCACCGAGCGCATCGCCACGGGCGCGCGACGCTTTCGCCCGCTTGGACTCGGATACGCGAACCTCGCCGCGCTGCTGCTGACGCTGGGGGTCGCCTACGACTCCGATCGGGCGCGCGGATGGGCGGCCGCGATAACCGCGCTGATGAGCGCCGTCGCCTACCGTCGCTCCGCTCAGCTCGCGGCGGCGCTCGGCCCCTTCGAGGAGTTCGAGGCCAACCGCGAGCCGATGCTGGACGTGCTCGCCCGCCACCGCGACGCCGCTGCGGCGATCGGGGCCGACGCGCCCGCCGCTGTGCTCGCGGTGGCCCGCGCAGAATGGGAGCAGGCGCTCGCGCAGGCACAGGCTCACGGCCTGCGCAACTCGCAGACGACGCTCATACCGCCGACCGGCACGGTCAGCCTGATGCTCGACTGCGAGACCACGGGCGTCGAGCCCTACTACGCGCTCTCCGGGCGCAAGCATCTCGCCGACGGCGGCGAGCTCCACTTCCAGAGCCGAGCGGTAGCCGACGCTCTGCTCGCGCTCGGCTACTCCACGCACGCCGTGGAGGAGCTCGGCGAGTACGCGCTGGACCACGGGCATCTCGCCGGCGCCCCTGCGCTGCGCCCCGGCGACGGGCCCGTCTTTCAAACCGCCGGCGGCCCCGACCCGCTCCCGATCGCCGCGCACCTGCGCATGGTCGCGGCCGTGCAGCCGTTGGTCAGCGGCGGCGTATCCAAGACGGTCAACCTGCCACACGACGCCTCGCCGCAGGCGATCGAGCAGGTCTTCCTCGACGCCTGGCGCCTGCGCCTGAAGTCGATCTCCGTGTACCGCCAGGGGTCGAAGGTCGAACAGCCGCTGGAGGCGGAGCAGAGTCCCGAACGGGCTCATGCCGGATGAGCCGCACCGGATGGGCTGGGCCGGCTGACCCGCGCCGACCCACAGGGCGCACGCACGCCCCGACCCGCGCGGAGCGCGCCGCGGACTTTCACGGACGCGCTTGGGGGTGCATTCACGATGAGAGGCCGACTGCGGCGGCGGTACGGTCGCAGTACCTGGCCGGATCGAGCACAAAGGAGTCCAGATGCCAGCTGCCAAGACACCACAGCCACGTCCTTCGGCGGCAGCCGCCGCCCGGGCTCGCGCAGAGGACGATCAACGCCAACTCGACCACGTGATGCAGTCGCTGGAAGCGGCCCAGAAGGATCTCGCCTCGATCGGAGGCAGCGTGGGCACAGGCGTGCGCGATCTGCGTCGCGACGTCAACAAGCTGATTCGCGACGCGCGTAGAGACGTCGTGAAGATGCGCCGGGCCGTGCAGCGCGACCTCGTGCGCCTGCAGAAGGACCTGAGCAAGGCAGCCACGGCCAAGCCATCGGCCTCACGTCGCCGAGCGACCACGGCCACCTCCAGGACCGCGGGGCGGCGCAGCGCCGCAAGCTCGCATCAGCCCGGTAGATGACGGGCGACATACGGCGCTCACAGCGGGCCGCGGGCGACGCCGGCTCGGCCACCGTGAGCAGACGGTGGCCGATGAGCGACCGCGAGCGACTGCGGCTCGACGCGGAGCAGTTGCGCCGCCGCTGCGACCCGGCCACGCTCCCCTTCGCGACGACGGCGGAGGTCGAGCCGTCGGACGGCGCGACCGGCCAGCAGCGCGCGGTGCGCGCCATCGACTTCGCCGTGCGGGCGCCGCAGCTCGGCTACAACGTGTTCGCGACCGGGCCGGCCGGAGTGAGCAAGCGCGAGACGATCGAGACGCAGCTTCGCGCCCACGCGCGAACCCAGCCCGCGCCCGAGGACGTGGTGTTCCTGTTCAACTTCGAGGAGCCGAGCAGGCCGCTGTGCGTGACGCTGCCCGCGCGGCAGGGCCGCCGCCTGGCGCGCATGATGGCGGCGTTCGTCGCGCAGGCCTCGCGGGAGATACCACATGCGTTCGAGAGCGAGAGCTATCGTCGCCGCCGCTCGGAGGTGACGGAGCCCTTCGAACGCGAACGCGAGGACACGCTGGAGCAGATACGGTCGTTCGCACGCTCGCGCGGACTGGATCTGGAGGTCACGCCGGCCGGCGTCGCGTCGATCCCGCTCGTGCACGGGCGACCTGTCACCCCGAGCGAGTTCCAGCAGCTACCCGAGCAGACGCGTAAGCAGCTCAGCGCCGCCGGCCACGAGGTCGAGCTGCGCATGAACACCGTCGTGCCGGCGCTGCGAGAGATCGAATCGCGTGCGCGCGAGCGGATGCGCGCGCTCGACCGCGAGGTCGTGCTGTTCGCCGTCGGACATCTGATCGAGGAGATCAAGCGCGAGTACGCCGACTCGCAGACGCTCTGCTCGTGGCTGGAACGCGCCCGCGAGGACGTGGTCGATAACTACGGAGGCTTCCTCGCCAATGCCGAGCAGGCGCAGATGGCGGCGCCGATGCGCGCCGTGCTGGGGAGGGGAATGGAGGCGTTTCACGCGCGCTACGAAGTCAACGCGTTCGTCGCCGGCGAGCAGGACGGCGCGCCGGTCGTGGTCGAGCGCAACCCGACGTTCGCGCGTCTGTTCGGGCGGATCGAGTTCGAGACGACGCTCGGCCTCGCCAGCACCGACCATCGCCACATCAAGGCGGGCTCGATCCATGAAGCCGCCGGCGGCTACATGATCCTGCGCGCCGAGGACGTGCTGCGTCAACCGTTCGTGTGGGATCGGCTGAAGGAGATCCTGCGCACCGGACAGGCGCGCGTCGAGAACCTCGGCGAGCAGTTCACGCTCTTCCCCATGGCGACGCTCACCCCCAATCCGGTGCCGGTGCGGGTGAAGATCGTGCTCACCGGGTCGCTGCAGCTCTACGAGCTGATGCACGCGCTCGACGAGGATCTTGCCGACCTGTTCCGAGTGAGAGCCGACTTCGACGTGCAGATGCCCTGGACCGAGGAGGAGCCCGCACGGTATGCCGCGTTCGTCAGCGCGCTCGTCGCGCGCGAGGGGCTGCTGCACTTCGACGCCGGCGCGATCGCGCGCATCGTCGAGGACGGCGCGCGCCGCGCCGCCCACCAGGGCCGGCTCTCGACCCGCTACGAGCAGATCAGCGACCTGGTCATCGAGTCAAGTCACTGGGCGGCGGCGGGCGGCGCCGAGCTGGTGGGCGGCGTGCACGTCGAGCAGGCGCTGCGCGAGCACCGCCAACGCTGCGACCTGATCGAGCAGCATCTGGCGGAGATGGTCGACGAAGGCGTGCTGCATGTCGAGCTGACCGGCGGTGCCCTGGGACAGATCAACGGGCTGGCGGTGCTCGGCCTCGGCGACTACGCCTTCGCTCACCCGGCCCGCATCACGGCCACGACCGCGATCGGGAGCGGCGAGGTGCTCAGCATCGACCGCGAGAGCAAGCTCACCGGCAAGATCCACGACAAGGGCTTTCTGTCGCTGCGCGGATACCTGGAGCAGCGCTACGGCGGGCAGCGACCGCTCGCGCTTTCGGCAAGCCTCACCTTCGAGCAGTCGTACAGCGGCCTGGACGGCGACTCGGCGTCCAGCGCCGAGCTCTACGCGCTGCTGTCGAGCCTCGCCGAGGCGCCCCTCGACCAGGGGATCGCGGTCACCGGCTCGGTCGACCAGCACGGGCGCGTGCAGGCGGTCGGCGGGGTGACCGAGAAGGTCGAGGGCTTCTTCGACGCCTGCGACCGCGCCGGCCTAACCGGCGGGCAGGGCGTGATCGTTCCCGCCAGCAACGTCAAGCACCTGATGCTCGGCGACCGCGTCATCTCGGCGGTTCGCGAGGGCCGCTTTCACGTCTGGGCGATCGAGCGCGTCGAGCAGGGGATGGAGCTTCTCACCGGCCTGCCGGCAGGCGAGCTCGCGGCCGACGGCACATATCCGGAGGGCAGCCTGCACCGTCGCGTCCAGGACCGCCTGCTGAGCATGGCGCGAGCGGCGCAGGAGTGGAGCGGCAGGCGTCCGCCTCGCGACGCCGGCTCTGCGCCCGCGCCAGGCGCGAACGGGTCCAGCGCGCAGTAGCGCTCCCGGTAGCGCTCCAGGCTCCTGTGCAGGTCGGCGCGCGCGGTCGTGCTCGCGCTCGAGAACACGATCTCGCCGGTGAGCTTCTCGAGGCGGTTGTCCACCGTGTAGAAGAGACCGAGCGACGCCGCGCTTATGCGCATCAGCGATGCCAGGGCGTGAGCCATCAGGCTACTAACGGGCTCAGCGCCTGTACTACGCTGGCGCGCCGGCGCTAAAGACGGCGCCCTGCGGCATCCGCTGCAGGTCTTCGCGGCCGCCGGGCGGGTCGGCGCTGCGCCGGGTGGACCGAAGCCTCACCCGGCTTGCGCCCGATCATAGATCGCCGCTTACTTCATACGTCCCAGGACTGTGTGTCTGCCTGGGCGGCGTGACACTCCCGACACCTGGACAGGCCGCTGGACCGGACTTGCCCATCCAACGCGTAGCCACGGCTGGGCCTCGAAGGGCCATTGTCGAGTTGGCGATCCGCCGGACCACGAAGGGTAGAGCATCCGCGCACGCGGGTAGCGTTCTCGTGGGCTGACGGGCTTCCCCAGAGGACAAGCGAAGGGAGGCAGCTCTCTGACCCGGTGGACAAACGGTGGGCAGCCCGGGTTCAGCCCTGTCCTGACTGTCCAGCAAAGCCCGTCCTCATCGTCGAACGCCCCGACGCAGCCATAGTCGCGATCGAGACCAAGCTCAGCGACACCGTCACCGACGCCGACGTCGCGCACATCCTGTGGCTGCGCCGCCAGATCGGCGGCCGCCTGCTCGACGCGATCGTCGTCTACACCGGAACGCTCGCCTACCGCCGCAGAGACGACATCGGCGTCGTGCCACTCGCCCTGCTCGGCCCATAACCACGCGATCATGCCGTACAGATCACAAGAACGCCCCGGGTTCGCTCAACGTCAGTGAGATGCCCGCGATCATGCCCTGGATCCGGCTTCCCAAAGCCAGATCTGGCATCAGTGGAGAGAACCAGACGTTGGGCGAACCCAGCGTTTTTGGCTGGGTTAGCCTATGGGCCGTGCAGGAATCGAACCTGCAACCTTGGGCTTAAGAGGCCCCTGCTCTGCCAATTGAGCTAACGGCCCGAGGGGGTGGCCTGCGACAGGCCGGCTCAGAGCTCATTCTACCTGCCCGCGACGATCGAGGCTCGCCCGGCCGCCCGGCTGGCTGCCACGCACCGCCGCTGGCGGCCCGCTCACCTCCCGGGCGGCCGCGGGCCTACCCCTGGAAGACGATCGTGCGGGCTCCGTCGACGATCACGCGGTCATCGAGGTGCAGCGCGACCGCGCGGGCGAGGACCACGCGCTCGATGTCCCTGCCGACGCGTTCGAGCTCCGTGGCGCTCTGGCTGTGCTGGACCCGCTCGACGTCCTGCTCGATGATCGGGCCGCCGTCGAGCTCGGCGGTCACGTAGTGGGCGGTGGCGCCAATCAGCTTCACGCCCCGCTCGCGCGCGCGGCGGTAGGGGTCGGCGCCGGCGAACGCGGGCAGGAAGGAGTGGTGGATGTTGATCACGGGCACGCCGAGCCGCTCCAGGAAGTCGCCGCTGAGGATCTGCATGTAGCGCGCGAGCACCACCACGTCCACCTCGCCGCGCAGCAGGTCGAGCATCGCCTGCTCGGCCTCCGGCTTGCGTCCCTGCTCGACCGGCACGTGGTGGTAGGTCACGCCGGCGGGCTCGACCTCCGCCCGCAGGTCGTCGTGGTTTGAGACCACGGCCACGATCTCCGCCTCCAGCTCGCCCCGGCGCCAGCGCCAGAGCAGGTCGACCAGGCAGTGGTCGTAGCGGGAGACGAGGATCGCCATCCGCTGGCGCTCGCCGTAGCGGCGGATCTCGAAGTCCATCTGAAAGCGGCCGCCAACCTGCGCGGCGAAGCTCTGCTCGAGCTCGGCCGCGCGCTCCGGCATCCCGTCCATCACGAACTCGGTGCGCAGGAAGAAGCGTCCGCCGACGGCGTCGGATGAGTACTGGTGCGAGGAGACGATGTTCGCGCCCTGCTCGAAGAGGAACCCCGAGACGGCCGCGACGATTCCGGGCCGGTCGGGACAGCCGATCAGCAGCCGTGCGGAATACGGCGGCGGCTCGGGCGCGCCGGCCGGCTGGGCGCCCAGCGGGTAGGTGATCTCCCCTGAGCCGGCCACGCCTGCACGCGCTATTTCTTCTTGCTGGCCGAGGATGACGAGGACGTGGCGCTCGTCGTGCTCTTGGCGCTCGTCGCGCTCGTCGTACCGGCGCTGCTCGTACCGGCGCCGGCTGCCGCCGTGCTCGACGCCGTCTTTTCCTTGACGCTGCGCTTGACTCTTTCGAGTTCCGATTCCAGCAGCAGGCGCTTGGACTTGGGCGCCAGCGCGACCGCCTTCTTGGCGGCCAGGTCGCCCTGGCTTTCGTTGTGCGCCAGATAGGCGTACTCGGCAAGCTGCGAGTAGAGCGAAGCGCTCGGCGGTTCGGCGGCTATCACGATCTGAAGCGCCGCGACGGCGTTGGGGGGTTCGTTCAGCGCCGTGGTGCTGAAGATGTTCGCCACCTCTCTGGCCAGTTTGACGCTCGGCGGGCTCGGGTTGAGCGCGAGATAGTGGTTCCAGGAACTGGCGGCCTTGCGTAGCTGCTGCCTGCCCTTGGCGGTATAGCTTTCGGTGGTCGAGTTGTAGTCTTCGGCCCCGGTCGCTTCGTGGAGCTGCGCTTCGGTCAGCGCGACCCATGCCGCGGCATTGCTCGGGTCCTTGGCGATCTGCTTCTTGGCAGCGGTGATCTTGGCCGCGTAGGTGCTGCCGCCGCCGCCTTCCCTGCCGACGCTTTCGAAGATGCTGCCACCACCGACGCTGCCCACGCCGAATCCGATCAGGCCCACCCCGAGCAGCAGCGCAAGACCGGTGTAGATCACCTTCACGGAGCGGCGACGGCCGCGAGACCTCAGATCGAAGAGCATCTACTTGATTTTAGAGGCGCGAGGCCTGGTTGACCACGAAGAGGCTCGCAAGCCTCAGTTGTGCAGGTCGGGATCGATGTGGTCGAGCATCTCGCGCACCTGCGGATCGATCCGCTCCGGCGCGACGCCCGGCGTGCCCGCGGCCGGCGACGACGTGCCTCCCGAGCCCGGCGCGGCAGCGGCGACCGCAAAGGCGGGGGTCGCCGTGGCCGCCTGCCGCTCCCGGACCGCACGCCGCCTGGCCAGCAGCGCCGCGAGCGCCACGCTCAGCTCGTAGAGCAGGTAGAGCGGCACTGTCTCCAACACCATCGTCGTCACGTCGCCGGGCAGGATCGCGGCGACCAGCGCGCAGAACACGAGCGCGTAGCGCCTTCCTTTGCGTAGCTGCCTCGGCGTGAGGATGCCGGCCTGGGTGACGCCCAGCACCGCGACCGGGACCTGGAAGATCAGGCCCATCGCGATCAGCATCATCGCCGCGAATTTGTAGTAGGAGCTGCCCTGGACCAGGACGTTGAACTCGCCGCTGTTGAAGTTCTGGAAGAAGTGGACGGCCGCCGGCAGCACGACGAAGTAGCCGAACGCGACCCCGACGACGAACAGGAACGGGACGGCCGCCAGCAGCGGCATCGCCACGCGCCGCTCGGACGGGCTGAACGCCGGCAGGATGAAGCCGTAGAGCTCGAACAGCAGCACCGGCAGCGAGAGCAGCAGCGCGAAGTAGAGCGTGACCGTGATCGTCGCCGTGAACGGTTCGCCGAAGCCGATCGTGGTCGGGTTGTAGCCTTCCGGCCTGCTCGGGATGCCGGCGACGCTGGCTTTCAGGGCGGGGATCTGAGCGGCAAGCTGCGCGCGCGTGGTGGGCGAGACCCCACTACCCGGCTCGCTGAGGATCTTGACGATCGTTTCGGTCTCGTGCGCGACCCTGTGAACCCCCCGCTCGACCATCCACGTCTTGCCGTTGGGGCCTTCGCCTCTCTGGACCTGCGTGCGCGTCTGCTGCTCCAGCGGCGTGTTGATGACGTGCAGCAGCGTGCCGTTCTGCCAGAAGCACAGCCCGAAGGCGACGACGAACGCGAGCCCGGCGACGATCAGGCGAGTGCGCAACTCGTCCAGGTGATCCACGAGGCTCAGTCGATCCTCGTGGCGGATCATGCGGATTGCAGTAGCCATTCTCGCCGCGGCCCCTCTCCACTCCCAGCGGAGGACGAGGCCCTGTCCAGGTTATCCAAGTCCCGCCAACCCCGAGGCGGGACGTTCACGGCTCGCCGCCGGCGGCTAAAGCGGCCCGTCCAACCGGTCGATGACGGGGACAGGAAGTCGATATGCGACCGGAAGAGAGCCACAGGATCCATCACCACGTCAGGCTGCCCGACGGCAGGGACATCGAGGTCGTCTACCTCGAGCAGGGCCTGCGCGGCGCCGATGGCGCACCGCAGCCAAGCGGCCTGGCGCTGCATGTCTGCTTCCACTGCAACAGCGAGCTCGTCCACCCCCTCGACTGGACAGACGAAGGCGGCGGCCACTGGCGTCTGCTGCTGCGCTGCCCGGAGTGCGAGGCGACCCGCGAGGGCGTCTTCGCCAAAGAGGAGATCGAGCTGATGGAGGAGGAGCTCGACCGCGGCATCGGCTCGCTGCTCAGCGATCTGCGCCGGATGACGCACACCAACATGTGCGAGGAGATCGAATTCTTCGTGCGCGCGCTGGAGGCAGACGTGATCGTGCCTTCAGACTTCGGTCGCTGACGGGCCGCGCAGCCGCGTCGAGGGCTGCCCCGCCGGTACCTTCCCGCCGAGGGATCGCCTCGGGAGCGCCCGCCCCGGGACCGCTCGGCCCAGCGCCCGCCCGCCCGGGGACCGCTCGCCCGGGCACGCGTCAGCTAAAACGCTCGACGACCGCGTCCGCGACCAGCTCCAGCAGTGCCGAGCGGCCGCCGGGCAGGGACTCCGGCAGCGCCTGCTTGGCCTGCGCGACGATCTCGAAGGCGTGCTTGCGAGAGTCCTGCAGCGCGCCGGTCGCGGCGATCCGGTCGCACAGGGCCTCGGCCTCCTGCGCCCCCCGCAGCCTGGAGAGGTCTTCCATCGCGAGCCGCGCGTCGCGCTGGCGGGCGAGGATCAGCGGCAGCGTCACGGTGCCGTCGAGCAGATCGGTGCCGCGCGGCTTGCCGGTGCGCTCGACCGGCCCGGAGACGTCGAGCACGTCGTCCAGAAGCTGGAACGCCAGGCCGATGCGGCGGGCGAAGGCGCCGAGCGCGTCGGCGAGCGTGGCTGAGCCCTCGACGGCGACCAGCGCGCCCAGACGGCAGGCCGCCTCGAACAGCGCCGCCGTCTTTAGCTCGCAGCGCAGCATGTAGCGCTTCACCGGCACCTCGGCCGCGTAGGCGTCCTCGCGCTGCAGCAGCTCGCCGGCCGCCAGCGAGGAGCTCGCGTCGGAGAGCGCGCGCAGCTGCAGCACGTCGTCGTTGCGAGCGAGCTCGGCGAAGGCTCGGGAGAACAGCAGGTCGCCGGTGGCGACCGCGACGTCGCGTCCGGCGACCTCGGCCACCGTGGGGCGCCCGCGGCGAAGCTGCGCTCCGTCGATCACGTCGTCGTGCACGAGGGTCGCCGAGTGGACGAGCTCGACGGCGCCGGCGGCGCGCACCAGCGCGCTCTCTCCCGCCGGGGCGCCTGGCGGGCCTCCCGCGGATTCGGCCGCCAGCACGACCAGCAGCGGCCTCAGCCGCTTGCCTCCCGCCGCGATCGTCGCGCGCGCATGGGCGCCGAGCGGCGCTCCCGCCTGAGCGCTGACCTGGCGCAGGTGCTGCTCGATGCTGCCCATGCGCTGCGAGAGCCGCTCGCCGCCGCGCGCGACGATCGCGGCGAGGCCCTGCGCCGCCGCGCTATCGAGATCTGCCGGCCCCTCGACGTCCAGCGCCGGGACGGCGGCGCCGGCGCTCGATCCCGCGGGGATCCGCATCGGCCGGCTAGCCCTTCACCGTGCCGGCGTGGATGGCGATGATGCCGCCGGCCGTCAGGATCCACCGCACGTCGTCGAGCCCGGCGGCCTGCATCTCGGCGGCCAGCGCCGGCGGCGACGGGAAGCGCTTGACGGAGTTGGGCAGGTAGGTGTACGCGTCGGCGATGCTCGCATGATCCCCTACCTCGCCCGGATGCGCATCTGCCTGGAGCGGCCGCCGCCGTGGGGCCGACTTCGCCAGCCTGCCCGCGAGCCGTCCGAGCCAGGGGACCGCGCGATCGAACCAGAGCCGGTAGAAGATCGACAGCGGTGGCTTGGTGGGCGTGGTGATCTCCAGCACCACCACTCTGCCACCGGGCCGCACCACGCGCGCCATCTCGGCTATCCCGCGTTGCAGGTCGCTGAAGTTGCGGGCGCCGAAGCCGACCGTCGCGGCGTCGAAGCTGGCGTCCGCGTAGGGCAGCGCGGTCGCGTCGGCCCACTCGAAGCGCAGCGCGCCGAGGTCGGCGCGGCTCGCCTTTGCCTGCGCCAGCGCGAGCATCGCCTCGGAGAAGTCGCTGCCGACCACCTGCCCGTCGCCGCCGACGCGCCGCGCCAACTCCAGGGCCAGGTCTCCGGTGCCGGTGGCCACGTCGAGGACCGTCGCGCCAGGCCCGACCTGGGCCATGTCGGCCGCGCGGGAGCGCCAGCGGTGGTGGAGCCCCGCGGTCATGACGCTGTTGAGCAGGTCGTAGATGCCGGCGATGCGGTCGAACATCGCGCGCACCTGGCCCGCCTCCATGCGGCCCGCCGCCGCGGTTGGGTGGTTGGTCGTGGACATCCGTGCAGCCTATCCCGCAAGCGCACCAGGCGCCCGGTGACTCACGGACGCCTGCAATGCAAGGACTCGACCTGTTACTTCAGGTGAGAGAGGAAGAAGACGATGTCTTCGAACTTCTTCGCCGGCAGTCCCTTGAAGGATGGCATCGGCGCGGTCGGATTGACCAGCGTGCGCGCAATGCCTTCGGCTGGGATCCTCGCCCCGATTTCGGTCAGCGGCGGCCCCGGGCCGGGGTTGCCGTTTTCACCGATTTTGTGGCAGGCCTCGCAGCCCGTCGAGGCGATCGCCTTCCTGCCGGCTTCGAACTTCGCCACCGCCGCCGGCCCGGCTTTGATCACCGCGTTCGGCGTTTTCCATTCCAGGGCGTATGGCGAGCCGGCATGAGCGCCGCTCCAGGTCAGGTAGAACATCGCGCCGATCACGAATATGCCCGTGAGCGTCGCGATCGGACGCCGCTCGGGACGCCGCTCGGGCCCGCGGTCGTAGAACGGCAGCAGGAAGAGCAGGATCATGCAGAGCGTCGGGATGCCGATCGTCGCCAGCGGCACGACGCTCGGCGGCTTGATGACGCGCAGGAGCTCGAAGAGGAAGAAGAAGTACCACTCGGGGCGAGGCTCGTAGCTGGTGGTCGCCGGGTTGGCCTTCGCGCCGAGCTCCACGCCCAGCGTCAGCGAGGCGAGGATGATCACCAGCATCACGATGCAGGCCATCAGCGAGTCCTTCGCCACCGCGTAGGGGAAGAAGGGCTTGCCTTCGGACTTCAGGATGCCGTACTCGCGGAGGTACTCCTCCTTCTGGCGTTGATTCATCTCGCCCTCACGCCTCTGTCTTCTTGAGCTCTGGGTCTTGTTTGGCTTTGAGCCAAGGCGGCGCGGTGGTGCCGAGCTTGGCGACCAGGTAGAGATGGGCGCCGATCAGCGCGGCGATCAGGCCGGGGACGAGCATCATGTGGATCGCATAGAAGCGCGAGAGCGTGGTCGCCCCGAATTCGGGCCCGGCGCGCAGGAAGTCGCTCAGGTACGGCCCGATCAGCGGCCCGGTGCCGTTGATGTTGACGCCCACGATCGTGGCCCAGTAGGCCCGCTCGTCGAAGGGCAGCAGGTAGCCGGTGAACGACATCGTCATCGTCAGGATCAGCAGCACCACGCCGATCACCCAGTTGAGCTCGCGCGGGTACTTGTAGGCGCCGAAGAAGAAGGTCCTGCCCATGTGCAGGAAGACCAGCACGACCATCACGCTGGCGCCCCACTTGTGCATGCCGCGGACGAAGGAGCCGAGGAACACGTCGTTGGTGACGTAGCGGATCGATTCGTAGGCGCCGCCGCTGACGTCCGGCCGGTAGTACATCGCCAGGAAGACGCCCGTGATCGCCTGGCTGAGGAAGGCGAACATCGTCGCAGAGCCCAGCGTGTAGAACCAGTTGGTGCCCTTGGGCACCTTGCGGAACATCATCCAGCGCACCGCTCCGGAGAGCGAGGTGCGCTCGTCCACCCAGTTGACGACGCTCGTGCCTGCTTCGGCCGCCGTGTCGAGCGGGGTGAGCTTCCCGTTGCCCTCCTCGGGCCGCTTGGGCGGGGGCTTGAGCGCGGGCGGGATGGGTGGCGGTGGCAGCTTCGGCATTCTCGGCGTGCTTTCGGGCTAGATCCGAACCGAGGGACGGGACGGATACAGGTACTGGCCGATGCCGTCGATCGGCTCGCCGGGATCGCGCGGCGAGAAGCGGCGCAGTTCGCTGTTGACGCTGAAGCGGGGACCGATTTCGACCAGGCCCTCTTTGTTCACGCGCGTGAAGAAGCGGTCCAGCGGGCGGACCGGCGGACCGGCCACGCGCTCGCCGAGCAGGTTGTAGACGCCGCCGTGGCACGGGCAGATGAAGCGCTTGGCGGCATCGACCCAGCGCACCGAGCAGCCGAGGTGCGCGCAGCGGCTGGTGATCGCGATGTAGGGCGTGTTCTCGTCGTACTTGTCGGTGTCGATCTTGTCGTTGTGCTTGCGCACGTAGATCGTCGTGCGGCCGATCTCGCCGATGCCCGGAGTGACGGTCACGTCGACGGGCACGTAGTTGTATTCGTTGAAGAGGTCCTGCGGGCCGGCGACCTCCCAGCGATGCTCGGTTTCTTTGAAGATCGGCCCGATCGCGAAGGCGAGCGTCGGCAGGACGAAGGACGCGGCGGCGATCGCGCCGGCCGCGTGGGCGGTGCCGGTCATGAAACGCCGGCGGGTGACGGTCTCGCCCTCGAAGGCGCCTGGGATCAGGCGATCGGCGGTGTAGCGCGACTGCGGGCTCTTGGGCTGGCTTGCCATGGGCGGGAACAATATCGCCTGGCTCGCGACGGTGGCGCGGAGCGTGCTCAGCGAGCGCCAGCGGCAGCCGCCCGCATGGCCGCCAACGCCTCGGAGGAGCCCTCCCTGGCGAGCTCCTTGGCGCGCTGGTGAGCCGCGGTCGCGCCCCAGCCGATGGCGTAGGCGCCCGCCGCCCAGACCGCCTCGGCGAGCTCCGGCGCGCCTGCCCCATGGGCCAGCGCGCAGAGCGTGATCACATCCGCCAGCTCGCCGACGGCCGGCACGTCGCCAAGCCCCACCAGGCGCGCGAGGCCGAGCGCGTAGAGCTGATCGCCGGCCAGCAGCGCGAGGTCGGCTTCGGGCACGCGCAGCAGCCGGGGAGCGCCGTAGTGGAGCAGGTAGCCCTCGTAGATCGCCTCGACCAGCAGCTCGTACTCGGCGGGATCGGCGCTCGCGCGCGGTCCCGCGGCGGCAAGCTGCGCGGGGCCCTCCGCGGGGCCCCCCGCCGGCGCCCCGCCTCCGCGGAGCTGCTCGCCGCGCTCGCCGCCCTCCTCGCCCTCCTCGGGGAGCAACGTGGCCATCAGGCCGCCGCGCTCCCGCAGCAGCGCGGCGAGCCGCGGCAGGACGTCAGACTCGGCGGCGCTCATCGCAGCTCCTCGAATGCCTCGGCGGCGGCCTGCGCGGTGCGCTGAAGCTGATCGTCGGTGTGCGCCAGCGAGGGGAACCACGCCTCGAACTGCGAGGGCGGCGGATAGACGCCCCTTGCCAGCAGCCCTCTGCACCATGCTCCGTACGCGGCCAGGTCGCATGCCGCGGCGTCGGCGAAGCTCTGCACCGGGCTCTCGCTGAAGAAGACGGTCAGCAGCCCCGGCACGCTGGCCACCTGCACGCGCTCGCGCGCTCCCGCGCTTGCCGCCGCCTGCGCCAGCAGGCTCGCGAGGCGCTCGGTGATGCCGGCAAGCCGCGCGTAGGCCGCCTCGTCGAGCATCCTCAGGCTCGCCAGTCCCGCCGCCACCGCCAGCGGGTTGCCCGAGAGCGTGCCCGCCTGGTAGACCTCGCCGGCCGGGGCGAGCATCTCCATCAGCCGCGCCGGGCCGCCGAGCGCGCCCGCGGGCAGCCCGCCGCCCATCACCTTGCCCATCACCGTGAGGTCGGCGCGCACGCTCAGCAGCTCCTGCGCGCCGCCGCGCGCGACGCGAAACCCGCTGATCACCTCGTCCAGCACCAGCAGCGCCCCGCTGCGATCGGCGATCTGGCGCAGCGCCTCGATCATCCCCTCCCGTGGCGCCACCAGGCCCATGTTCGCGGGCAGCGGCTCGGCGATGATCGCCGCGGGCGGATCCGCCTCCACCGCCGCGCTCAGCGCCCGCAGGTCGTTCCAGGGCACGATCGTGGTCTCGGCGGCCGCGGCCGCGCTCACGCCGGGGCTGGAGGGTCGCGCGCTGCCGCCGGCGCCGGTCGCCACGCCGGAGCCGGCTTCCGCGAGCAGGCCGTCGACGTGGCCGTGGTAGGCGCCGGCGAACTTCACGATCCGCGTGCGTCCGGTCGCCGCCCTGGCCAGGCGGATCGCGGTCATGCTCGCCTCGGTGCCCGAGCTGGTGGTGCGGACCATCTCCACCGAGCCGATGCGATCGGCGATCTCCTCCGCCAGCTCGATCTCGCCCTCGGTCGGCGCGCCGAAGCTGGTCCCGCGCGCGGCGGCCTGCGAGATCGCCGCCAGCACCCGCGGGTGGGCGTGGCCGTGGATCAGCGGCCCCCAGGAGCAGACGTAGTCGACGTAGCGATTGCCGTCGACGTCGAGGATCTCCGCTCCCTCTCCACGCTGCAGGAAGATCGGGTCGCGCCCGATCGAGCGCATCGCGCGCACGGGCGAGTTGACGCCACCCGGAATGCTCTTTGCGGCGCGAGCGTAGAGCTCGCGCGAACGGGCCTCGCTCACCCGCCCACGCCCGCGTGCTCGGCTTCCCACCGCTTGAACTCATCGGTGAAGTAGAGCAGCCGGATCTTCTTGAACTCGGTCGAGGAGTAGAGCGTCGCGCGCTCGCTGATCCCGGTCGACTCCGCGATCGAGTCGAGGATCGCGTCGCACTCCTCCTTGCTGCGACCATGGGCCATCGTGAAGACCGAGTAGGGCCAGTCGGCGTAGGTGGGGCGCTGGTAGCAGTGGGAGATGCCGCGCACCGCCGCCATCGCCTTGCCGGTCTCCATGATCTCCTCCTCGGGCACCTTCCAGACGCCCATGCCGTTGGCCGAGAAGCCGGCGCGGCGGTGGTAGAGGATCGCCGCCACGCGGCGCAGCAGGTTGCGCTCCTGCATGCACTGCAGGTGGGCGAGCAGGCTCTCCTGGCTCATGCCGAGCTCCTTGGCCGCCGGCGCGTATGGCTCGCTGACCACGGGCATGTCGCCCTGCAGCGCGCGGATCACCGCGATGTCGAGATCGTCGTAGGGCTGGCGCTCGAGCTCCACCGGCTCGCTGGCCTGCGCCGCGGCCGCCAGCGCCTGCGTGTCGCCCTCCATCTCCAGGTCCATCCTGATCTTGAAGAGCTTCAAGGTCGGAAGCTGGCGCACCGAGGTCGCGCCGGACTCCCTGGCCAGCACCTCCAAGGTGCCTTCCAGCCCGAGCGGCGAATCCGGCTCGACGGCGATCGTGAACCACAGGTTGAAGTCGTGGTTGCGCAGGTAGTTGTGGGAGACGCCGGGGTGCGCGTTTATGACCTTCGCCGCGCGGTGGGGAACCTCGGGGTCGACCTTGGCCGCCACGAGCATCGAGGAGTAGCCCAGCGCGCGCGTGTCGAAGATCGGCGTCACCTGGCGGATGATGCGCTTGGCCAGCAGCTCGCTCACGCGCGCCATCGCCTCCTGCTCTGTCATCCCCGCCTTCTCGGCGACGCGCAGATACGGGCGCGGCTCGATCGGGAAGCTGCCCTGCATCAGGTTCAGCAGCCTGCGGTCCTGGTCGTCGAGCGGGATCGCGGCGCCCTGGGCACGGCTGCGCAGCTTGGGGATGGGCGCCTTGCCCGCGCTCTTAGTCGCCGCGGCGTCGGCCGCGTCGGCCGCGGCGGCCGCTACCTCTCCGAGAGCCATTTCGCGGCCTCCTTGGCGTGATAGGTGATGAGGATGTCGGCGCCGCCGCGGCGCAGCGAGGTGAGGATCTCAAGCACCGTGGCGCGCTCGTCGATGTAGCCGGCGGCCGCGGCGGCCTTCACCATCGCGTACTCGCCGGAGACGTTGTAGGCGGCCAGCGGCAGCCGGCTCTGGTCCTTGATCTCGCGGATCAGGTCCCCGTAGGCCAGCGCGGGCTTGACCATCAACATGTCCGCGCCCTCCTGCTCGTCCAGCAGCGCCTCGCGCAGCGCCTGCCGGCGGTTGGCGGGGTCCATCTGGTAGCCGCGGCGGTCGCCGAAGGCCGGGGCCGAGCCGGCCGCCTCGCGGAAGGGGCCGTAGAAGGCGGATGCGAACTTCGCCGAGTAGGCCATGATCGGCGTGTCGCTGTGGCCCTCCTCGTCCAGGTGCGCGCGGATCGCGCCCACGCGGCCGTCCATCATGTCGCTCGGGGCCACGATGTCCGCTCCGGCGCGGGCGTGGCTGATCGCGGTGCGGGCCAGCAGCTCCAGCGTCGCGTCGTTCTCGACGGTCATGCCACGCGGTCCCTCGCGCAGCACCCCGCAGTGCCCGTGGTCGGTGTACTCGCACAGGCACACGTCGGTGATCACCAGCAGCTCCGGCGCCGCCTGCTTGATCGCGCGGGTCGCAAGCTGCACCGCGCCGTCATCGTCGAAGGCGCCCGAGCCTTCCGCGTCCTTCTCGCTGGGTATCCCGAACAGCAGCACGCCCGCGATGCCAAGCGCCGCGGCCTGCGCCGCCTCGGCGGCCGCCTCTGAGATCGAGAGCCGTTCCACGCCCGGCATCGCCTCGATCGGCGCGCGCGGCGGGCCGGACTCGCTGACCAACAGCGGCAGCACGAGCTGATCCGCGCCGAGGCTGGTCTCGCGCACCAGGCCGCGCAGCGCGGCGGATGCGCGCAGTCGTCGCATGCGCGTCTGTGGGAAGGCCATCGGCTTTCAGGTTAGGGCACGCGCCGCTTGGCGCGTGCCCTCACTCGGCTCGGCGCAGGCTCAAGCGCGCGAGCGCCGCGAAGCAGAGCGCGAGCACGAGCACATGCGCCACCGAGATCGCGATCCCCGGCGTGGAGCCGTTGACGGCGGCGTCCAGCGCCTGCAACGCCGCCTTGTAGGGGAAGGCGAACGAGATCACCGAGATCACGGCGTAGAGGCCGCCCGCCACCGCGCCCGAGGGCACGAGCGCCAGCAGGGCGAGCGGCAGCGAGAGCAGGAAGGCCAGCAGGCTCGCGGCCCGCACCTCGCGCGCCAGCGCCCCGATCGCCACGCCGAGCGCCGCGAAGGAGAGCGCGCCGGCCGCCAACGCGAGCAGCCACAGCGGCAGGCGGCTCCAGTCCAGCGCCACGAATGCCCCGATCGCGCAGAGCATCGCGGCCGACAGCACGAATGCGCAGGTCGCGGCCAGCGTCACCTTCTCGGCGATCAGCGCGGTGCGCGAGAGCAGCGCCGGCCTGCGTCCAGAGCCGCGCGTGAGGCGCCCGAGCGCGTGCTCCTCGCGCTCCAGGGCAAGGCCGCCGGAGGCCAGCAGCACGCACACGAACATCAGCGAGATCGCGACCGCCACCACCACCGCGAAGCTGTCGAGCGGCGTGCGTCTGCCGTGCAGCAGCTTCTGCTTGACGGCGATCGGCTGGCTCACGGTTCTCAGCACGTCCTTGCTGATGCCGAGGTTGGTGGCGGCGAAGGCGGCGAAGGCGGCGATCTGATCGAGCCGGCGCCGATCGGCGGGGGAGCTCTGCCGCGCGGCGATGCCGCGCAGGGCGCCGGGAATGTGAGACAGGCCGATCAGCGACTGCGGGGCGCTGAGGATCCCCAGTTCGCCGCCCTTGAGCAGCACGTCGATGTCGCGCACCGCGACGTCCCTGATCTGCTTGGAGAGCGCGAGGTTCGCTTCCGCCAGCGCCGAGCCGATGCCCGCCTTGGCGACCGACTGCTGCAGCGCGTCGCCGTTGTAGATCACTTCGACCTGCGCCTGGCTGATCCCGGAGGAGATCTTGGCGACCACGTCGCGCGGGATCACCACGGCGGCCAGCACCTTGCCGGAGGCGACCTGCGCCGCCGCGGCCGCGCGGGTGGGCTCCTTGACCGCGTCGACCTGGCTGAACAGCTCGCTGGCGTACTGCTGCACGCTGAGCGTGCGGCCGGCCAGTTCGACGGACTGCCCGGCGGGCGTGAGGTTCACGATCGCCACCTTCGGCTTGGCGGGGCTGCGCGAGATCGCAAGGCCGATCAGCAGCGCGATCGCCACCGGGTACACGACGAGGATGCCCACCAGCAGCCGCGATCGCGCGAGGATCCGCAGGTCCTTGCCGAGCAGCCATCTCATCGCTGTGCCTGCGCCAGAAACGAGACGAAGGCGCTTTCGAAGTCCCGGCAGCCGGGCTGGCTCGCGGCGAGCTCCGCGGGAGCGCCGAAGAACCGTCTGCGACCGGCGTCCAGCACCAGCACCCGGTCGGCGTAGCGTTGCGCCTCCTCGACGATGTGGGTGGAGAAGACGATCGCGCTGCCGCGCGCGGCGATCGTGGAGATGAACGACCACAGTCGCGCGCGCTGGGTCGGATCGAGCGCTGTGGAGGGCTCGTCAAGGACGACCACGGGCGGGTCGGAGAGCAGCCCCACCGCGATGTTGACGCGCTGGCGGTTGCCGGCGGATAGCTCCTGCAGCAAGTCGTCTGCGCGGTCGCGCAGGCCGGTCTGCGCGAGCATCCGCTGCACGGCGCCATCGACGTCCCCCACCTTCTCCAGACGCGCGAACAGCCTCAGGTTCTCGGCCACGGAGAGCTTGGAGTAGACCGCCGGCTGCTGGGGCACCCAGCCGACTTCGCTTGCCTGCCGGCTGACCGTGCCGCCGCTCGCGCCCTGCACCCCGGCCACGATCGAGAGCAGCGTCGTCTTGCCCGCTCCGTTTGGCCCGATCACGGCGAGCATCTCGCCGGGCCTGGCCTCGAAGTCCACGTCCCGCAGCGCCACGCGCTGCCCGAATCGCTTGCGCAGCGCGCGAACCGACAGAGACGGCTCGCCCGCCGCGAGGACGCTCACAGCGCCCCGTCGCCGGAGTCCCTCCAGGGCTCCAGCTCCAGATGGCGGCTCAGGTAGATCACCGTCTCGCGCAGCACGGCGAGGATCGGGAGGGCGACCAGCGCTCCGATCACGCCCCAGATCTGGTCGCCGACCAGCAGGCCGAAGATCACGATCAGCGGGTTGATCCGCAGCGTGTGCCCGAAGATCTGCGGCGCCACGAAGTGGCCCTCGAGCTGCTGGATGCCCACGAACAGCAGCGCGACCCAGACGGCGCTGATCGGATCGGTGAAGAAGGCGACGAGCACCGGCGGCACCGCGCCGAGGACCGGGCCCAGATAGGGGATCAGCTCCATGAAGCCCAGGAAGGCGCCGAAGGCGACCGCGTAGGTGCGGCCGTCCGGGAAGATGCCGAGCACGCCGTAGATGTAGAGCGCCAGCCCGGCGGTCGTGCCCATGATCACGCTGAAGAGAAGCTGCCCGCCGACGTACCGGGACACCGCGCGCTGCACCAGGCTCGGATAGTCATCGGCCCTGGTGCCGTCGCCAGGCGGCATCGCGCGTCGCACGAGCACGCCGATGTGCTTGCCGTAGAGCAGCACGTAGACCGAGAGCACGAACACCAGCACGACGTCGACGATCGCGGCCGCCGCTTCGCTGAGCACGCTGCCGGCGGTGGAGACCAGCGAGGTCGCGCTTTTCTCGATCGTGTCCTTCAGCGTCTGCAGCGCGGTCTTGCCGTGACCCACCAGTTTGACGTGCAGACCCGCTTTGTCGAGCGTGCTCTGGAGGCCCGCCAGCGCGTGTTCGCCTTCCTTGATCAGATGGGGCACGTGGTGGGCGAACGCTTCGACCTGGTTTGATACCGGATTGGCCAGCAGGAGCCCTATGCCAGCCAACGCCAGGAAGAACGCGAGATACACGGTGAGCACCGCCAGCCCGCGCGGCAGACGCCCACGACGCTGCAACACATCCACGGCAGGATTGAGGATCAGGCCGATCAGCGCAGCGACGATGAAGATCAGCAGGATCTTGCCCGCGGCGCGCGCCAGCAGGAATGCCGCGACGATCGCCAGCGGCAGCATGACGAGCTGCACCCAGCGGGGCACCATGGTGCGCGGCGGCCGCGGCGGCTCGCTACCCTGCTGCGCGGATTCATCGGCCAACTTTCGCTCCTGCCGCGTCGGCGGGCTCGAGCTTGGAGCGCCATTGCTCACCTTCTCCACACGCCTCCCATCGTCGGCAGAGTATGGCTGAGCCGCAGGCGGCCGCGCCTGAGGCCGAAGTCAGCATCCTGTTCGTCGGGGACATCGTCGGCGGGATCGGCAGGCACACCCTTATCGACTGCCTGCAGGCCCTGCGGGAGCGCCACCAGCTCACGTTCGTGGTGGTCAACGGCGAGAACGCCGCCGGCGGCCTGGGCATCACGCCCAAGATCGCGCGCAGCATCTTCGCGGCCGGCGTCGACGTGATCACGCTTGGCAACCATGCCTACCATCGCCGTGAGGTCTACCCCTATCTGGACGAGGAGCCGCGCATCCTGCGGCCGGCCAACTACCTGCGCTGCCAGCCGGGGCACGGCGCCTGCGTGGTGGAGAGCGCCTCCGGGGTCAAGCTGGGCGTGGTCAACCTCTCCGGAAACATCTTCGTATCGGCCGGCAAGCCGGCCTTCATCGAGATCGAGAGCGCGCTGCGCGAGATCGAGGGGGCCGACCACATCCTCGTGGACATGCACGCCGAGGCCACCAGCGAGAAGGTCGGGCTGGGATGGCACCTCGACGGCCGCGTCACAGCCGTGGTCGGCACCCATACCCACATCCCCACGGCGGACGGAAGGGTGCTGCCGAACGGCACCGCCTACATCACCGACGTCGGCATGACAGGCCCGCGCGGCGGCGTGATCGGGGTGCGCCGGGAGCAGGCGATCGAGTCGATGCGCACGCAGATGCCGACGCGGTTCGAGACCTCCGATGTGGACCCGTGGATGAACGCGGTCCTGATTCGCTGCTCGCAGCGGCTGAAGGCCGACTCGATCGAGCAGATCCTGATGCCCCGACCCCCGCGGCCGCCGCAGGTGTAGCGACGCGGGCCCGCGCGCGGCGCCCGCTCAGGCCACGCCGAAGAAGTCGGCGATGACCGGCGCCACGTCCTTGATGCTCCAGGGGCCCTGACGCGAGCCGGCGTCCAGCCCGCAGAAGATCAGCGGCGCCAGCGAGTCCTCGGCCCGCAGCGATCCGTGGCTGCCGCCGCCGACATGAGCCTGGCCGCCCCAGTCGGAGAACTCATAGCCCTCCATCGTCGAGAGCAGCACGTCGCCGGAGGTCGGGCAGGACAGCGCCTCCATCATCCGGCCAAGCGCGTCGGGGTGGGACTCGCTGAGAATCAGGCCGTCGCGGACGCTCGCCCCGACCACGCCGAGATCTCCCTCGACGCTCCAGGAGCGCCCGCGGGCGTCAAGCAGCTCGCCGCCGGCCGCGAACCGCAGCTCGCCGGCCGCGGAGCGGATCGCCCCCTCCCGCGGCGCGCCGCCGGCGTCGCGCTCCATCCAGGCCGCCAGCTCCACGCCGTCCATCGCCAGCGCCTCGCGCACGATCGCCGGTCGCAGCGCGTCGCGCTCCTCCTCGTCGATCACGTAGACCATCGCGGCGCGCTGGGAGGGGCAGAACGCCACCAGCGGGCGGCCCTCGGCCGCGCGCGCGTCGGGGCCGAGCACGTGCACGCCCGGCAGCTCGGCAGGCAGCGGGATCGCGGCGCTCATCGGCGCCTGGGAGTGGTCGGCCATCACGATCACCGCGTGGTCCTCCAGGAAGCGCTCCACGCCGCCGGCGGGGGCCATCATCCGCGCGAGCTGCTGGTCCGCGGCGGCGATCGAGCGGATCTGCGCTTCCGGCCCGTACTTGTGAGAGACCCAGTCGTTGTCGGGCAGCGAGAAGAGCATGAAGTCGAAGAGGTCGTGCTCCACCATGTGAGCGCCCACGCAGCCGCTGTGGCGGTCGCGCACGCCGGGCATCCCCAGCCCGGAGCGGCACGGCGTGCGGCGGCTGGCGAAGACGTCCGCGTAGAAGAGCTCGCGCGGGCCCATCACCGGGTGGCGCATGAGCGTGCTGGCGGCGATCTTGGCGAGCGTCCCCTCACGCTGCGGCTCGTGCCGGTAGCGGCCGCGGTACATCAGATAGGTGGTGCCGGCGGTGCGGACGCCCGCGTCGTCCAGGCGCTCGAAGATCGTCTCCGGCTTGCTCGCCAGATGCGCCCTGTTCATGTTGTAGACCGTGTCGGTGAGCTGACGCGCGATCCCGAAGCGTTGGGCCGAGCGGAAGCTCGACCCGTATTCGACGTAGCGCCCCTCCTGGCGGTGGTACCAGTTCATCCCCGGGATGTGGTGCTGCTCCTGCCCCGCCCCGGTCACGATCGAGGCCGCGCACACGGGCGTCACCGACGGGAAGGCCGAGACGCAGTCGCCGATGTACTCGCCGCGCTCCAACAGCGTGCCGAGCACCGGCGCCCCGCCATCCGCGACGGTGCGCTCCAGCATCGCCGGCGCCATCGCATCGATCACGCAGAGGACGAGCTTGGAAGGCATCTTGCTAGGCGATGCCCCGTGCGCGCACGGCTACCTGCCGAGGATCCGCAGGCCCGCGTAGCGGCCGCTCTCCCCGCGGCGCCAGCGCACGAAGGCAAGCCAGGCGAACAGCAGCACCGCCACGTACCCGAGCGGGTGCAGCAGGCAAACCAGCGCCGCGAGCAGCAGCGCCGCGAGATCGAGGTAGACGGTCAGCGCCTGCCGGGCGGTCCTGTCGCTGAGGCGGCCGCGGGCGCCGGAGACGATCGGGCGCGCGACGGACTGCGCCAGCAGCGCCGCGGCCGCGCCGCCGATCAGGCCGGGCCAGGCGGTCTTGCCGTGCGCGCACAGCGTGCCCGCGAACAGCAGCGCGCCGACGCCGATGCCGATGCCGGCGAGCGCCGCGCCGGGAGCGCCCGCATCGAAGCGCTCGGCGCCCAGGCGCAACTGGATCACGTAGACGATCAGCAGGGCCGCGGCGGCGGCGACCATCCACCAGCCGGCCTGCAGGAAGCTGTAGCTGCCCGGAGCGAGCTTCACCCCGAGCGCGCCGGCCGAGCCCAGGGCGCCCGCCAGCAGGGCGGGCAGGAAGGGACGCAGGCCCGCGGCGATGCCGAGACCCAGGCCGAGGCCGATCATGAATACGAGGCTGTCGTTGTTCAAGGGGGCTGCTCGCTTTCAAAGCGTTGGGCGCTTTGCTTGCAATGCCGACGCGTGCTTGCCCGCCCGCTGGGGCGTGCGCTACGGTGGCAGGCGCCATGACGATAGACGACCGCTCAGGGAGACGAGTGCCCGCCCACCCCGAGCGCGCCCGGCCGGCCACCCACGAGCTCGAGCGCTACAAGAGCCTGTTCGCGGCCAGAACGCAGGGGATGCGCTCCTCGGCGATGAGAGACATGATGTCGCTGACCGAGCGCCCCGATGTGATCTCGCTGGCCGGCGGCCTGCCCGACACCAAGACCTTCGCGCCCGAGCTCTACGCGAAGCTGATGTCGCGCGTGGCGGCGGAGCAGACCGCCAAGGCGCTGCAGTACGGCCCCACGGAGGGCCTGGCCGCGACCGTCCGGTGCATCGTGGAGGTGATGGCGGCCGAGCAGACGCTGGTCGATCCCGACGAAGTGCTCGTCACGACCGGCGGCCAGCAGGTGATCGACCTGGTCTGCAAGGCGCTGCTGGACCCCGGGGACGTGATCGTCGCCGAGGCCCCCACCTACCCGGGCGCCGTGCCGACCTTCGGCGCCTACCAGGCCGACGTGGCGCAGATCGAGATGGACTCCGACGGGATGCCGATCGACGAGCTGGAGGCCACGCTGGATCGCCTGGCGGCCGAAGGCAGGCGCCCGAAGTTCATCTACACGATCCCCAACTTCCAGAACCCCGGCGGCGTGACGATGTCGCTGCCGCGCCGGCGCCGTCTGGTCGAGGTCGCGCGCGAGCGGGAGATCCTGGTGCTGGAGGACAACCCCTACGGGCTGCTGCGCTACGAGGGCGACCCGCTGCCCACCCTCTATTCGCTCGACGCCGCCCTGGCGGGTCGCGGCGGAGCATCCGACTTCGTGATCTACCTGGGCACCTTCTCCAAGATCCTCTCGCCGGGCGTGCGCCTGGGCTGGGCGGTGGCGCCGGCGCCGGTGCTGGAGAAGCTCAACCTCGGCAAGCAGGGCGCCGACCTCTGCTCATCGCCGGTGACCCAGCTATTCGTGGCGGCGTACTTCGGCGAGCACGACTGGCGGGCCTATCTGGAGACGCTGAAGGCGCTCTACCGCAAGCGCCGCGACGCGATGCTCGGCGCGCTGGAGGCGCATTTCGGCCCCGACGCGCGCTGGACCCGCCCGCAGGGAGGCATGTTCGTCTGGGCCACGCTGCCCGACTACATCGACACGACCGACCTGCTCGCGCGCGCGCTGGAGACCGAGGCGGTCGCGTTCGTGCCGGGGCGGGCGGCCTACGTGGACGGCCGCGGCGCCTCCTGCATGCGCATGAACTTCGCAGGCGTGGCCGAGGAGGACATCGTGGAGGGGATCAAGCGGATCGGCCGCGTGATCGCCGAGCAGGTCGGCCTGTTCGGGACCCTGACCGGCGGCGCGCCGCGCGCCGCCCAGCAGCCCGAGCCCGCCGCGGAGGCGGAGCCGATGGCCGACGTCGTGCAGCTTCGCCGGCGCGAGCAGCGCGAGAGCAAGCAGCGCAGCAACTGAGCGGGAGCGGGGGACCGGCCGCATGCGGCCGGTCCTTGAGAGCGCGCATGCGCGCTCTCACCAGACGGCGCATGCGCCGTCTGGATCAGGAGTCGCCGGCGGCGAAATCCTCGGGCGTCACCTCGTCCAGGAACGCCTTGAACTTCTCGACCACGTCCTCGCTCTCCTCCTCGCTCTGCTCGAACTCGATCGCCGACTCGGCGATCACCTCCTCGGCGGCGAAGATCGGCGCGCCGGAGCGAACCGCCAGGGCGATCGCATCGGAGGGGCGGGAGTCGATTTCCAGCTCGCGCCCGTTGACCGAGAGCGTGATCGAGGCGAAGAAGGTGTTGTCGCGCAGCTCGGTGACCGCGACCTGGGTGCACTTGACCTCCAGCTCGCCGAGCATGTCGCAGAGCAGGTCGTGGGTCATCGGCCGCGGCGTGGAGGCGCCCTGCAGCTTCATCAGGATCGAGGCGGCCTCGGGATGGCCGATCCAGATCGGCAGGAAGCGGTTTCCGTCGACGGTCTTCAGCAAGACGATCGGCTGCTTGCCGACCATGTCGAAACTGACGCCGTAGATGACCATCTCCTGCACGAGAGTCCTCCGAAGGGAGATCGAGTCCAGAGTATAGGTGCCGCCAGGCGCCCATCCCAGAGCGCTACGCGCGCTTCCTGAGCGAGACAGGATGCCGCGCGCGGCGGCGTGCCCTGGACGTCAGCCTTTGGGCCTAAAGCTCCAGAGCTTGTTGCCAAGGAAGTTGAGCGGCGTGGAGGCCAGAACGGCCACCGCCTCCGCGGGCATCTTCGCGAAGCCGCCGGCCTCGACCATCAGCGCCAGCAGGCCGGCGCCGACGGCCGCCGCGATCGTGCTGACGACAAAGAAGCGCAGCGCCTGGAAGTGGATCCGGCTGGATCTCGCGTGCTCGTTGAACGTCCAGCGCCGGTTCAGCACGAAGTTGTTGGTGACCGCGACCAGCCAGGCGATCGCGTAGGCGATCAGGTATGGCAGGCCGATCGCCTTCTGGCAGAGGGCGAAGACGGCGAGGTTGATGACGAACCCCAGCCCGCCGACGAGGCCGAACTGGATGAGCTGCACCCAGTTGGCCGGATGCCTCATGCCGTGCCACAGGCGCATGTGGGGCCGCAGCGGCGCGGCCGCCCCGGCAACGCCGGCCACTTTTGCCCGAGAAATCTCCACGGCGCTCGCTTCGTCGCTCATCCGCCCAGCCTAGCGGCAGCAGGCGCGGGATGCCCGCGCTAGCGCTAGCCTTTGACCGGTGAGCACGTGGAGGGACGGGGATGTGGCGCCGTCGTCTGGGACCACACGGCGGCTGCCCTCGCGCATGGCGGTACTCGCGGGCTTCGGCTTGGGAGCGATCGCCCTCGGCCTGGCGGCGGTCGTGATGCTGCTCGTCAGGCCGCCGCACAGCCACGGCGCCGCCGCCGCGACCCACAGGTCGCAGAGCGCCCGGAGCGCGTCCACCGGCTCCTCGCGGGCCGGCGCGGCCGCGGCGAGGCGGCACACCTCGACCGCAGGCGCCACCACCGGCAAAGCCTCCTCGGCGACGGCGACCGGCGCCGGCACGCATCGCCTGGTGGCCGAGACTCGCGACCCCGAAGAATCGAAAAGCTTCCCGGCGCCCGCCACCGTGCAGCACAGCGCCGCCAAGACTCCGCGGGTCGCCGGGGAACTGCACGTCGCCGCCGGAGCCGCCTCCGATGCGGAAATCCGCAGCGAGCTCGCGCGGATGAAGCAGCTCGAAAGCGCCGCCAGCAGCCCGGCCAAGATGGCCACCGTGCCCGGCGGAAACTCGATCGTCGGAAACGACGGGGCGATCGCGATCCCGACCGCCGTGCCGGAAGTCGTGCAGCGAGTGATCGCGGGCGCGAACGCGATCGCCAACTTCCCCTACGTCTACGGCGGCGGCCACGCCTCCTTCGTGGACAACGCCTACGACTGCTCAGGCTCGGTCAGCTACGCGCTGGCGGCCGGCGGCCTGCTCAGCGCACCCGAGACCTCCGGGCAACTGGAGAGCTGGGGCGCTCCGGGACCGGGGAAGTGGATCACGGTCTATGCCAACGCCGGCCACACCTACATGTACGTGAACATCGGCGGCGCCTGGATGCTCTACGACACGGCGGGGCGCAGCGGCGTCTTCGCCTCCCGCTGGCAGCCCTACCCGGTCGACAACGAAGGCTACGTCGTCCGTCACTGGCCCGGCCTCTAGCCAGGCTCGACGGCGCGCGGCCCGCCGCTCCTCCGCCGACCACCGCCCCGCCCGCTGCTCAGTCGGTGTGCCTGCGCGGCTGGCGGCAGGGCCGCAGCGTGGCCACGGTGTGGCCACGACCGTAGAGGCACCATTGCCGCTCCGGGCGCACCTGCACCAGCCAGTGCAGGTCGTGCCTGCTGTGCGAGCGGCGATACGGCCAGCGCGGGTGCAGCGCCCTGCCCATCCGAGGCTTGTGACATTCGGTGTGTCTCATCCCACTGCTTCTCCTACCCGGAACCTCGCGCCCCGCCAGTGCACCCGACGCGCACGCCGGTGGGGGCGAAATGCACCCTCCACACGACAAATAGCATCTTCTCTACAGAAACCTTGGACCATCCTTGCGACACAGGCGCTTGCGCGCGCTCCCGCGCCCCACTTGGCGACCGCTTGATTTGACTCGCCAGATCCCGTCGTTTTGAATTACCTTTGCTCCTAAGAGACCCGCCGATGTAGACTGACCGACGGGAGCGCGTCGTTGCGCTTGCCACAACCATCATATAAATCAGGTTTTACGCAGCCTGTCAACATGTAACCAGCAGGAGCGATGGCAAGACCACGAGCAGCCGATCACGCAGGCAGTGCCACCCCGCGTCGCGCAGGCGCCTCCCCCGGCCTGCCCCGCGGCCCGCAGGCGCTCCCGCGCAGCGAGGTGGCCGCCCACCAGCGCGAGCGCCTGTACGCGGCGATGGTCAAGGCCGTGGACGAGCGCGGCTTCGTCGCGACCACGATCTCCGACCTGGTGGAGCACGCCGGCGTCTCGCGTCGCACCTTCTACGAGCACTTCGAGAACAAGGAGCAATGCCTGCTCTGCACCTACGACATGCTCGTGGAGACCCTGACCGCTCGATTGGCCGAAGTGGATGCCTCCGCCGGCCAGGGCATCGAAAGGCTGCAGGCGACGCTGAAGGCGCTCTTCGAGGCCACCGCACAACGGCCCGACGCGGCTCGACTGGTGTGCGTCGAGCTGGCCGCGGCAGGCCCACCGGGGGTGCAGCGCTGGGCGCAGGACAGCGAGCGCCTCGCGCGCTTCATCGGCGCAGTCTTCGCGGAAGCCGACGGGCCGGGCAGCATCCCGGAGCCGGTCGCGAGAGCGATGGTCGGCGCGCTGCGCAAGATCCTCTACTCGCTGGTCAGGCGCAAGCGATCGAGCAGAGCGCTGCGCGCGGAGCTCAACAAGCTCCTGCCGGATCTGATGGCCTGGATCTCCAGCTACTACCCCTCCCCCGCCGCCGTGCCCGCTCGACCGCAGACGCGCGACCATCGAAAGCTGCCATCCGGCAGAGCGCCCGGCTCGCTCACGCTGGCGCCCGGGTGGAGCTCGCGGGGGCTTCCGCCCGGCGAACACAACCTGCCGCGCGGCTTCGTCTCGCACAACCAGCGCGAGCGCATCTTCGACGCGATCGCCAAGGCGACAGCGGAGCGGGGATACCCGGACCTGGGCCTCGAGGACATCGCGGCGGGCGCGAGCATCTCCCTGCAGACCTTCTACCAGCACTTCGCCAACAAGGAGGAGGCATTCCTGGCCACCTACGAGGTCGGCCACGCGAAGGCCGTCGCGGTGGTCAGCCGCACCCTGGACCTGCGTCTAGACTGGGAGCGCAACGTGAAGATCGGCGCGCGGGCGCTGCTGGAGTTCCTCGCTTCCGAGCCGGCATACGCCCACCTCGCCTGCGTCGACGTGCTGATCGCCTACCCGCACGTGGCGCGCCGGATCGACGAGGCCAACCACTCCTACGCCGAACTGCTCGACTTCAGGCTCGACGCCTCGGCGCCTTCGCGGATGCCCAGCCCGGTCGTCGGCGAGGCGATCGTGGGCGGCATCTTCGAGCTGCTCCACGATGCGATCCTGCACGACAGGACGGCGCACCTGCCGGATCTCACAGAGCACGTCTGCTACATCGCGCTCGCGCCGTTCATCGGGGCCGAGGCGGCCTGGGCGGCCGCAAGCCGTGACTAGACCCGCCGCCGGCGACCGCCGGCGTGGCACGCCGCGAAGCCGCCGATGCGGCACGCCGCGGCCGCCGAGGGGTAGCCTTTGCGCTCGATGGCGTCGCAAGCGCCGATCCTGATCGCCTACGACGGCTCGCAAGCAGCGCGGGCCGCGGTTCGGCGTGCCGGCGATCTGTTCGCGCCGCGCCAGGCGATCGTCCTGACCGTCTGGGAGCCACAGCTCGGTGAGATGATGCTGGTTCCCGACCCCACCGGGCTTGGCAGCATGTCGTTGCCCTACGACCCGTCGGTCGCGCGTGAGATCGATCGCGAGGTGGAGCGGACCGCGCGGGCGATGGCCGGCGACGGCGCCACTCTGGCGCGCGGCTGCGGGCTGGACGCCCAGGAGGTGGCCGTCGAAGATGCGACGCACCCGGCCGACGCGATCCTCGCGGCCGCCAGGGAGAGGGGCGTCGCCGCCATCGTGCTCGGCTCGCGCG
This sequence comes from Solirubrobacterales bacterium, assembly GCA_027315115.1. GTDB lineage: Bacteria > Actinomycetota > Thermoleophilia > Solirubrobacterales > Solirubrobacteraceae > Palsa-744. The sequence goes on from DAHUYQ010000001.1 coordinate 64,504, forward strand.
GTCACGGCGGCTTGCGCGCGAGGCTGCTCGGCAGCAGCTCGAACGCAGTCCTGAAGGGCGCCGGCGCGATCCCTATCGTGATCGTTCACGCACCGAACACCGACACGGAGAGTTGACGGTCTTCTGACGGCCTGCCGCCATCTCTGCAGGCAAAAGTCTTCTATTGGCACGAATCTCCGCCCCGGCCCACAAGACGCAGACGGTTCTATTCATCGAGAGTTTCGGGCGCGAAAACGTCGAAACGGGAATACTGTCGATCCCTGATATCCATGATAGGCTGAAGTCAAGAGGGGTTTGACGCAAGGAGGGGAGGGTGCATGTCGTCGCTTGAGATCGCTGATCGCAGCCCGCGGCTCAGGCCTTCGGTAGAGCCGATCTACGACCGTTTGCCGCGGGGGCCGCACCACCTCGGCCGCGCAGGCGTCGTCCGCAACCAGCGGATGCGCATACACGGCGCGATGATCGAGGCCGTCGCCGCCAACGGATACGAGGGCGCCACTGTCAAGCGTGTGATCGGGCTCGCCGGCGTGTCGAGGCGCGCCTTCTATGAACAGTTCACGGACAAGCGAAGCTGCTTCGTCGCCACGTGCGACCTGGTCGCCGCCCGCTGGCTCAAGCGAGTGGACACCGCTTTCCGAGAAGCCAAAGGCGACCTGCGCACCAAGATGCGCACCGCGCTGCGGACGTTCGTCGACGAGGTCGCCAGGAGCCCCAAGAGCGCGCACATGGTGCTCGTCGACTCGCTCTGCATCGGCTCCGAGGGCCCCATCCGGCTGCGCCGGGTGGCGGTCTCCTTCGAGCGTCTGCTGCGCGCCGGATATGCCGACGCCGGTGGCTGCGAGCTGCAGCCGCAGGTGGCACGCGCCATCATCGGCGGCATCCAGCGCGCCACCTGCCTGCACCTGGCGCGCGAACGATCGTGCGGACCGCGCGCGGTCGAGGCGCAGGCGCTGGCTCGTGAGATGCTGCGCTGGGCGATGCTCTTCGACCCGGCGTGCAACCCGCGCGTGGAATCGGCCGGCCAGACGCATCAGGCTGGAGAGGCCGACCTGCAAGAGGACCTGGTGGCCGCCCCCCCTGTCAGGCCTGAGGACCGCAGGCCGGCCGGCGGCAAGGCGACGCTGCTGGACGCCGTGCTGCGGCTCGCCACCACCGAGCCATACGAAGACGTCGGCCCGCTGCGGATCGCGGACGAGGCAGGGGTGCCGCTCGACACGTTCCTGGAGCTGTTCGCGGGCCGCGACGACTGCTTCCTGGCCGCCTTCGACATGCTGGGCGACGAGTTGCTCGCGATCGCGGCCGACCCTTCGCTGATCGGGCCTGAATGGACGACGGCGCTGCCGCGCGTCGTCGGCGCGGTGCTGCGCCATCTTGCCGAGCATCCGGTCTACGCGCAAACGATCGCCACCTCGGTCTACGCGGCGGGCCCGGCGGCGGTGGAGCGCAGCCTGCAGCTCGCGCTCGACCTCACCAGCCTCCTGACCGAGAGCGCTCCCGGCATCGTCAGGCCGGCGACCCTGAACGAGTGGCTCGCCGGCGCCATCTGGCAGATGATCCAGACCTACGGCACCGTCGAGCGGGCGCGCTCGCTGCCAGCGCTCACCCAGCCGATCACGCAGGTGCTGCTCACGCCGTTCCTTGGCGTCGACGCCGCCCAGGAGGCACTTGGCTGCGCCGAGCCTCAGACGACAGCCGCGGCGCTCTGACGGTCAGCTCTTGCGGCCGCGGCCGCGGCGGTCGGCGATGTAGGTGAGGACGATGCCGACCAGCAGCGAGATCACGATCACGATGATCAGCGGCGCTTCGCTGGAGCCGAAGATCCAGTTGACCTTCACCGATTTGACGTTCAGCACCGCGAACAGCGTGATCAGGACCGCCAGCACCACCCAGAGCGCGGTACGCGCCAGATCCGCCCTGTTTCGCCTTGGCTTTGCCGAGGCGCCCGGCGATGGCCTCGAAGTGCTGGACATCTGCACGTGATTCTAGCCCTCAGACCCGGGGCGGCCGGGTCCAGCGACCCGGGGCGGCTGACGGCGCTCTGACTCGCCCGTCGTCGTCTTCTCGCGATCAGCACGCCTCTGGTGATCTCGAAAGATCCCCGAGTTGTCGAAGCGAAGGGGTTGCTGGGTGGGATGCCGAGCGCCGTGGGACGAGCGCCACGACGGCTGCCAAGAGCCGGCGTGGCCGTCATGCTCACGACAGGCCCGACGGCCTAGCTTGAGCCGGAGAGCTCGTCGAGGACGGCCTGGGACTCGGTGAGGCTTGAGGTCAGAATCTGCCTGGAGACTTCGAGTAGCTGAAAGATGCGTGGGTCGCGTACCGCGTAGTAGACACTCGTGCCCTCGCGGCGGCCGTCGAGGATGCCGTGCCTGCGAAGCACTCCGAGGTGCTGAGAGGTTCCACTCGAGTCCATCTGCAATTCGTTCTGCAGATCGCCGACTGTGCGCTCTCCATCTCGTAGCAACTCGAGGATGCGCACTCGCACGGGATGGCCGAGGATCCGGAAGAACTCCGCCTTCATCTGGTAGACCGCGCGACGCTGAATCGCGTCGGTCGTCGCGCTGCTGCCTGAGCGACTACTCACGTCGTGCATATCTGAAGCTGGCTCATCGTCGTTTGCATCCAGGTCATCGAGTGCCGGGAGTATGGCGCACCGGCCAGCGCCATCCCAACCTGCTTAATATCTATTCTTCTAAGGCTAGCAACTAATCATGCCTTTGCAGCAGGATGCCTCGGTTGCGGCGACCACGACCTGCTGCGGTCTGCGCGCACTCGCTGTTTGGCCTCACGCATGAGATCGAGCAGCGCGGCCGCGATCTGCTCGGGGTTTGGCGGGCATCCGGGGATGCGCAAGTCGACAGGCAGAACCCGCTCCAGCGGCCCGGCTAGTTGCGCCTGCTCACCAACGAGCGCGGCGCACCCCACTGCGCAGTCTCCGAGCGCCGCGGTCAGGCGCGGCTCGGGCATCGCCTCATAGGCTATGAGAAGCGGCTGCACCATGCGGGTTGTGATTGGCCCGGTCACGAGCAGCACGTCGGCATGGCGAGGCGAGGCGACGATGTTCAGGCCGTGTCGTTGCAGGTCGTAATAGGGGTTTGCGGCTGCAGCCAGCTCGTGCTCGCAGCCGTTGCAGGAGCCGGCGTCGACGTGGCGCAGCGCCAGCGACCCGCGGGCCGCCGGGACTGACAGTGCGATTTCGCGGCGAGCGTGCCGCAGGCCTTTGAGTAGAACGAACATCGCCTCAGCGGTCCGCACAGGCGTAGCAGAGCTCGAAGCTCTTGTTGATCAGCGGGAAGTCCGGCAGCAGGTTTTCGCGCGCGGCGCACGCAACGGCGGGCCAGTTCGCGTAGGAGCCGGTACGCAGATGCAACCGGACAACACTGCCCCCGTGGTGCTGCACCGCGCAGAGGGTCTCCCCACGGGGACTCTCGACACGCGAGACGCCAAGCTCGCAGTCGGCTCCCCCGAGGCTCTTGACGGCGCCTGTCGTGAGGTTGCCGTCGAGCAGGTCGTCGAGCAGCGCGAGGGTCTGCTCCAGTTCCAGCCCGCGGACGTCGAAGCGCGCGGCGACGTCGCCGCTGGCGCGGGCGACGCTGACGGGCGCGAACTCGCCGTAGGCCAGGCGCGGACTTTCGCTGCGCGTGTCCTTCTCTATCCCGCTGGCGCGGGCGGACGGGCCGACCACGCCGAGCCGCAGCGCATCGTCTCGCGTCAGGCACCCGACACCGCCGAGACGGTCCTGAACCGAGGCGGCGAACCGCAGCTCGCGCCAGAGAGAGCGCGTGCCATCACCGATGGAACGCAGCTCATGGCGAGCCGCACGCGCATCGACGTGCCCGATCCGCAACTCGCTGGATGCGACCGCGACGGCGCCGAACAGGAAGCGATGCCCTGTCAGGCGCTGGTTCAGGCGCTGCGCGCGCTCCTTGAGAGCCGCGAATGCCATCGAACCGGGTGCGAAGCCGACGCCAGCGCAGATCGCGGAGATATCGTTCAGGTGGTTGTAGAGGCGCTCAAGCTCCAGCAGCAGCGTCCGCGCGCGGCGCAGGTTCCGGTCGGGCGCAAGCGCCAGCGCCGACTCGCACGCCTGCGCGTAGGCGACCGCGTTGGTTACCGAGCATGCGGCGCACGCGCGCGCGGCGTAAGCGAGACCGTCGGCCAGACGACGGCCCTCGGCCGCCGTCTGCAGCCCGCGGTGCTTGTAGAACAGACGCAGGTCGAGGTTCAGGATGCGCTCACCCACGACCGTGAAACGGAAGTGACCTGACTCGATCACCCCGGCGTGGATCGGCCCAACCGCCACCTGGTAGGGGTCGTGGCCCTGCACCGGGACGGTCCAGGCCGCCGGATCGCTCGGATGCTCGAGCAGCGGACGCAGCGGCTCGTGGCCGTGAAAGCGAACGCCGTATACGTCGTGTGCCTCGCGCTCGTCAACCGCAGATGCCTCGAACAGATCAACGAGCGTGTCGAGGATGCCCGTGGGGACGCTGGTGCTCAGCACGTGCTCCCGTCCGCCGCGAGCAAGGACGCAGCTCACGCGCGGTTGCTGTGCTCCGCTCGTGGCAAATAGGCCACAGAAGCGCCATCCCTCCTGGGCATGAAGCTCGCACTCGGCGCGCCAGCGCTCAGGGGCGACCACGAGGATTCGCGCGGGCGAAAGCGCCCGGACGATCTCTCGCCCGTGGACGCTCAAGCGACCCCACCCATCAAGCTCGCGCCGATCCCAGCCTCGACGAGCAGGTATGCGCTCACCGTCAACGCGACCAGGCCCAAGCTGACTCCTGCGGTCAGACGCGCGGTGATACGCACAGCGCGTCCGGATTTCCAGCGGTGGCCGCGAGCCTCGCCGGCGAGCGCCTCGATCAGCGTATGCGCCAAACCGAGGAAGCCGAGCGCCATCAGCACCGCCGCGAGCGCGACGATCACGGGCTGCTGCGCGGCGACGCCACCGGCGAGGATCAGCAGCTCGCTGATGAACAGCGGCGAGGGTGGCAGGCCGCTCAGCGTCCCGAGGCTGACCCCGACCCCCACCGCGACCGGAGTGCTGCGACGAGCCAGCCCGCGCGGCGGGCGCCACCCGGTCGAGGGGTCGTTTCGCAGCAGCGGCATCGCGGTGTAGAACCCGAGCGACTTTGCCAGCGCGTGCCCAGCAAGGTGCACCACGACGCCGATACTCGCCAACGGCGAGCCGAACCCGATGCCCAGCGCGAGTATCCCCATGTGCTCGAGGCTCGAGTATGCGAGCAGCCGCTTCCAAGCCATCGGGCGCCACAGGAAGGGGATCGCGACCGCCAGCGAGGCCAGCCCGAAAGCGATTATCAGGTCATGAGCCAGATGACCCTCTCCCGCCGCCCCAAGCGTGAGTACCACGCGCCAGGCAATCAGCATCACCGTCGGCAGCAGCGCCGCGGACAGCAACGCGCTGACGGGCGGTGGCGCCTCGCTGTGCGCGTCGGGCAACCAGTTGTGAACGGGCGCCCAGCCGATCTTCGCGGCCAGCCCGGCCAGGATCATGATCAGCGCGAACAACGCGGTTTGATGGGGGAGCCCGCCGGCGTGGCGGGCGATGCTCTGCCAGTCAAGCGTCGAGAGGCCGCCACCGTGCGGCGCCAGGCCCGCGAACAGGAGCAGGATGCCCAGCACCGCTACCGCGAGCCCAAAAGTCGTCAGCACTAGATACTTCCACCCCGCCTCCAGCGCGTTCTTGGCGCCGCTGTAGGCGACGAGCAGCGCCGAGGTGCCCGTCGTCGCCTCGACCAGGAGCCAGGCGACACCAAGGTTCTTGACCAGTACAAGCGCCAGCAAGGCAGCCCAGAACAAGTCAAACGCGGTGTAGTACCACGCCCGCGCGCGGCGAGCCGTAAACATGCCCTTGCCCTGACCGGCGAGGTAGGCGGGTGAGACGACCGCGCTGCACCACCCGACGACCGCGGTCACAGCGAGAAACGCGGCGCCGGCCCGATCGAGCACAAACCACGACCCGCGCAGGCCATCGGCGCCGTGCAGCACGCCGATCACGCTCGCAGTCAGAGCCAAAGCTGCGCTGATGCTCGCGCCGACGATGTTCACGCAGTCAGCGCCGCCCGGGCTGCGCGGCACGCGCACGAGCAAGGCGCCCAGCGGCGGCGCCGCGACGACGGCGATCAGCAACGCATCAATCATGCAGCGCCTCCAGCAGTGAGCTGTCGCCGCTGCCGAGTCGCTCGTGGATCTTGGCGGCGAACGCCGCGGCAACCGAGACGACGACGACCAAGTCGAACACGAGGCCCATCTCGATGAACACCGGCAGCCCGCCGGCCAACGACAGACCCGCGAGATAGATCCCGTTCTCGGCGACCAGGAACCCGAGCGCCTGGAAGATCACCGCTCGGCGCACGACCGCGGTGAGGACCCCCAACGCGAGCATCGCCACGGCCGTATGTTCGACGCCGGCGCTCGTGAAGCCGAAGCGCGGGATCATCCGCTCGAGGGCGAGCGCAAGGGCAAGTGGGATCATCAGCCGGGTCAACGCTGGAAGCTCGGTCGCGATAGGACGCTCCTTGGGTGCGCGGCGCACGGTGAGCAGCAGCAACGCCGGCAGCAACAGCGCCTTGACGATCACGATCGCTCCGGTGACCGCAAGCGCCGCCGATGTCCGCGGGTGCTGTGTGAGCGCGTAGAGCCCGAGCACGAATGACTGCACTGCCACCAGCACAACCGCGCTCGAGCGCCGCCGCACGACGAGCACCGCCAACGAGCTTGCGATCAGACCCGAGATGACGGCGCCGGTCATCCGCCACCTCCGCCAAACCAGCTCGCCAGCCCCAGCAGACACAACGCGCAGCCCAAACCGAGCAGCTGCGGCACCCTCAACACCCTCATCTTCGCCTGCACCGTCTCGCACAACGCAAGCGCGACGCTGAGCGCGATCAGCCCGCCGGCGAGCACGGCGAGCTGGGCGGCGAACGGGCCGGGGTGTGGGATCACGAGCTGGCACGCGAGCACGAGCACGATCCAATGTCTGGCGGCCGCGGCCCACTGCAGATACGCAAGGTCACGCCCCGCGTACTCGAGCAGCGGCCCCTCGTGAACCATCGTCAACTCCAGGTGGGTATCGGGGTTGTCGACCGGTTGTCGTCCGGTCTCGGCGAGAATCACAAGGCAGAATGCGAGCGCCGCGGCCCAGTGCGCCGGCCGCAACCACACCCAGGACAGGCTCGCGGCATGGCTCATCGAGATCAGGTCGGTGCTTTGCAGCGGCAGCGCCAGTAGCAGCAACACCAACAGCAGCAGGCCCTCGACGAACACCGAGAACATCAACTCGCGTGCGGCGCTCATCAGGCTGAACGCGCCGCCGGTGTCCCACGCGGCAAGCGTGACCGCAAACCGGCCGAGCGCCAACAGCCCGACGAGCACGAGCGCGTCGTGGCCGAGCCCCCAATCGGGGGCGCGCCCGGCGACCGGCAGCAGCGCCAGCGCCATCAGCGTGCCTCCCGCCGATACGGCCGGCGCGACCGCGTATACGACAGTATGCGGTTCCGGCATCACTCCGCTCTTGCCCCACAGCCTGGCAAGCTCACGGTAAGGCTGCAGGATCGACGGTCCGCGCCGGCCCTGCATCCGCGCCTTCAGATGCTGGATCAGCCCCATGATCGCCGGCCCGCCCAGCACGCCGCCCGCGACCTGCACGACACCGGCGATCACGTTCTGGACGTTCACCCGAGCAGTTCGAGTCGAGCGAGAGCCAACAGCAACGCCAGCAGCGCGAGCAGATAACCGAGGTAGGCTCGCAGGCTGCCCGACTGCAACCGGCGGGCGACCGCCGCAGCGCGCAACGCGCGGCGCGACAGCGGCTCATATAGCAGCGTGTCGAACAGGTGCGGCACCTCAGCCCGGTACGCGACAGCCTGCGTGACTCCGGCGGATGCGAGCACCCTCGCATCCCGCCGGGGGCGAAGCAGCCCCCCCAATACGAGTCGCAGCGGCTTGGTGAACCCGGCGGAGGTCCATGCCAGTCCGGCGGGCGTGAGCTGACCGCAGATCCATGTCGGCGAGACCGCGGTGCGCCGCACACCGGCGAGCCTGGCGAGCAAGGCGACAAGCAGCGTCAGCACCACAGTAATGCTCAGCGTCGGTAGCGATCCGGTACCCGGCACGTTCACCCCGGGGCTGCTGCCCAGAGTCGCGTGCTCCGGGCCAAGCGAGGCGAGAGCGGGAATCAGGAGACCCGGAAGCACACCCAACAGCACACACGCGGCCGCGAGGAACGCCATGCTGGCACGCATCCCGATCGGCACCTCGCGCGCCTCGGCGCACTCCTCCCGCCGTGGCAGGCCGAGCAGCACCAGCCCGATCACCTTCACGAAGCAGTAGACCGCCAGAGCGGCGCTCGCCGCCAGACCGGCGGTCGCGAGCGCCCCGACCATCGAAACGCCGAGGTGCGGGCCGACCCCGAGGTGCAGCAGCGACTGAAGCGTCAGCCACTCCGAGACGAACCCGTTCAGCGGCGGCAGGCCGGAGATCGCAATCGCGCCGAGCGCGAACGTCGCGCCGGTCCACGGCATCCGGCGCAGCAGACCACCGAGACGGTCGAGCTCGAGGCCGCCAACGGCCTTTGCGAAGGCTCCCGCGCCAAGGAAAAGAAGCCCCTTGAACAGAGCATGGTTCAGGGCATGCAGTAGCGCGGCGGCGAACGCGATCGCGCTCCACGTCGACTCGCCCACATCTCGAAAGACCAGCGACGCGCCGAGCCCAAGCGCGACGATCCCGACGTTCTCAATTGAGTGAAATGCGAGCAGTCGCTTCAGATCGTGTTGCATCAGGGCATACAACACGCCGCCCAGGCACGAGAGCCAGCCTGTCGCGATCAGGACGATCCCGACCCAGAGCCCCGGCGGCGCAAGCCAGTCGAACAGCACACGCACCAGTCCGTAGAGGGCGAGCTTGATCATCACTCCCGACATCAGTGCCGAGATGTGCGCCGGCGCCAGCGGGTGCGCGCGCGGCAGCCAGGAATGAAGTGGCATCAGTCCCGCCTTCGTGCAGAAGCCAAGCAGCGACATGCAGGCCACGAACACCGCCATCCCGCCGCCGAGCGCATGTCCGCCAAGCGCACCATGCCCGGCGAGCACGAGCACTGCCACCCACACGCCGGCGCCGCCGATGTGTGTGATCGCGAGATAGACGAACACGCCGTGCCGAGCCTCGCGATCCTGGCGTGCAACGAGGATCGCGCCGGCCGGCACGAGCGTCATCAGCTCCCACAGGCCAAGCAACGTGCTGGGGTCGCGGGCACACACGAAACCGACGAGCACAAGCAGGAAGAAGCCGGTTGCGAGCGCCAGAGAACGACCCTGAGCGCCATCGGTGAGCGCATCCCGCGCAAACACGGCGGCGGGTGCGCCGACAGCGGCGATCAAGACCAGGAAGAAGCCACTGAGAGGGTCGATCCCAAACGCGGGGCGCAGCACGCTGTGAAACCCAGCGCCCACGCGCTCGCCAGACACGAGAACCCAAAGGCCCGCCAGTCCAAGCAACGCCGCTCCAGCGGACTGCGGGGTGAGGCTTGCGCGCAATGAGCAACCCATCGCGGCGCCCACGGCACCCGCGAGAATCGCTACCAGTCCGGCGGCCGCGAGCGCCTCCGCTACTGCCATAGGCCACTCGACCCGCGCGCCCGTGACGCCACATCAAGGCAGCCAAACAGTGCCATACAGGCGTGAGACAGTCGAGGACCGAGCGCCTCACCCACCGTTCGACGAATCGGCTGTGCCGCGCCGACTTGCGGCGTCGGGAGCTGACGCGCCTGCGGCTGCTGGGAGCATGGCCTGCAGCTGCTTACCGGAGCTGATCGGTGAGCCGCCGCTCGAGCTCGCGTAGGCGCTGCCCGGCTATATGGACGGGGGCGTGATCGTAAAGAACTGCCAGCGGCGTCTGGCCGACGTCGCCGACGGTCGCCTACGCGACGAGCCCGACATGGCCTTGCGGCGCCGGGTCGATTGCCCGCCGTACAGCGCGTGGCAGTCGCGCTCGCATCTCGTTGAACTCGCTGCGATCGAGCACATAGCCGCGCAGCCGCCGGCGATCGGGCTGCGCTTTGTCGGTCGACGCAGAGCCGGCCATCAGCTAATCCCAACTGAAGTGCCTCACGTGGCGGAAGGTCTCCCACGCATCAGCAACGCAGTCGAACGCGGCCTCGCCGATCGCACCGTGACGTGCGATCAAATTCAAGACGGCGTCCAGCGTCGGGGCGTCGCTGTACTCCAACAGCGCCATTGCGGCCGCGTCCGCGCCAGCGCCTGCGCACAGGACGGTGCGCGCGAGGCGTGCCTCGTAGCTTTCGAAGACGACGATCTGCTCGTGTTGCGCTCTCAGCGGCACTGCTCGTTTGCTCCTTCTCGGGGGGACGAGCGCACGCGCTTGTCGATCGTCCAAATCGCCACGGCAGCACGTGACAGGCGCCGCAACGCGAGCTGCTGGCTGCACACCACGGCATCCGCCTGACACGTCTGCAATGCAAGACACGCATCAGCGACCAACTTGCACAGCGCCTCGTGATGATGCTCCCAGGCGCGGCCGTGATCGAACTGTCCCGGGCGCCCAGCGAGCGCACACCTCATCAGCGTGCGGCATGCCCGCGATGCGACGGTCGCCTGAAGCCTCTCATCGTCCTCAAACGTCCTCATCTCCAGAAGCTCGTCGTGTGCCTGCACGATCAGCCACAGCCAGACCGCCAGCTCAACCCAACGGGCACGCAGCTCGCAAAGCGCATCGGCACGCAGGGTCCGATCACAGTGTGGGGCCACCGCGAGGTGGATTGACTCCCGCGAAGGAGCGACTTTCAACGCCGAGCCGAGCCATAGGCCGAGATGATCGTCTCTGGCCTCGTTCGCGAACAGGGCACGACGACGACGAGCTTCTGCGCCGAGCTCCGCTGTGAGCGCCCGCAGTTCGAGCGCCGGCGCTTCCGGCCGCTTTCGGCGAGCACGTGAGAGACGAGGCAGACCCTGCAGGCTCAGTGCGATGCGAACCGCAGACGCCGCAAGATCCACGGCCGCGTCCTCAAGACGCGCAAGCTCCTCGGCTCGATCTCCGTTCGCGCCGAGGAGGTTGTCCAGCGCGCAACGGGCGGCATGCGCCGAGCGCGTAACCGACGCGCGGCTGATGAACAGCGACGACTCGCCCGCACGGACGTCCCGTTCCGCCCGTGCGAGCGTGTCCTCCAGGCGTCGCAACAGATGCAGGCGACGGTCGCCCGCGACCGGCCCGAATGCCTGCCATACGCGCGCGCTGCACTCAAGCGCCACAGCCGCCGTGCGCAACACGCTACGGCGGCTGGCGTCGGAGCCCGCCCACACCTCGATGAGATCCAGGTGCGCGACGGCGAGCAATCTCTTTGCCCGGCTTCCGACCAGCGGCCGTTGTCGACAGCCGAACAGATCTCCGATCGCAAGCTGACCCCAGAGGTCGGCGACCGACTGGCGCCACCCGGCCAACCGGGCGCCCCGCACGCAAACGCGCGCGCCGGCCGGCTCGACGAGGCTGAACGCATCCCCTAACTGCTCTAGCGAGCACCAGCCTGGCGCTTCTGCCTCCAAACCATCCATCCTTATTACCCTACCACCTTCTAAGATTAGGATACATTGGACGTGCGGCGAGGCGCGCGGACCGCGTGCGCCCCCGCGCCGGCCGGCTTTCTATCCTCTGGCGTGATGCGCAAGCGATCACTCACCCTCGCCCTGCTGGCCTGCGCGCTGGGCCTGCTGGCAGCCGGCTGCGGCTCGAGCACCAAAGCGCTCTCCGCCACCGGCAGCCGCCCCACGAGCGCGACGACCTCCTCGAGCAACGCCACCTCGACGAGGACCAGCACCAGCCAGAGCAGCAGCGCGTCGGTGGCCGTGGTCACCAAGACCGTCACGGCCACGAGCACCCGCACCTCGAGCGCTCCCGCCTTCACCCAACCCGAAAACCAGGACCATGCGCTCACAGCCGCCGTGGCGACCGTCGAAAGCCAGGGCTACACGCCGATCGACACGGCCGAGTACCAGCCGCAGCATACGCTCAGGGTGCTGACAGCCGCCAAGACCGGCACGGGCGGCCGCTACCAGCAGCGCGCGTTCTTCTTCGTCGACGGCCACTACATCGGCACGGACTCCTCACAGCCCAGTGGCTCGCTGAAGGTCGCTTCGCAGAGCGAAACCAGCGTCACGCTCACCTATGGCCTCTACAGCTCCGGCGAGTCGCCCTGCTGTCCCGGCAGCCAGGCGACCGTCCGCTTCGAACTCGACAACGGACGCCTGCAGGCGCTCGACCCGATCCCGCCCGCACATTCGAGCAGCGGCCTCTCGCGCCTCTGAGCGCGAGACGGCGCGGGCGCCGGCTAGATTGGAGCTTCCAGGTTCCGACTCAGTCGACGAAAGGGGTCAGATGAGCACAGCGATCGAAGGTCGCGCCGAGCAGCTTCTCAAAGCGCCCAACTTCTGCAACGTCTCGACGCTGCGAGGCGACGGCAGCATCCACGCCGTGCCTGTGTGGGTGGACGTGCAGGACGGGAGGCCCGTGCTGAACACCGCCGAGGGACGCGCCTGGCCGCGCAACCTCCAGGACGACCCGCACGTCACGCTCACCGTCCAGAACATGGAGAACCCTTACGAGTACGTGACCATCCGTGGCCGCGTGCTCTCCCGCGAGCACGCGGGCGCCGACGCCCACATCGACCAGCTTGCGATGAAGTACCTCGGCCAGGAGACCTACCCCTTCAGACAACCCGGAGAACAGCGGGTGATCATCCGGGTGGAGCCTGATCACGTCTACGTGAACGGGGGCTGAGCAGCCGCGCGAGGCGTCGCGACCACGATGGGCTGCCGTCAGCCGATCGCTGCGCCGCTCGCCACTCTTCCTCGAGCACGAGCTCACCTCGCTTGCGCGCCGCCAGCACGCACTCGGTATGTGCATGGCGGCGCCGACGGGAGTCTCCCTCGGGCGCGATCAGCAGATGCTCGCTCAAAGAGGGCAGCAGATGACCGCAGATAGGGCAACGGTAGGTCTTGGCCTGGCGATTCGCCGCTGGACGAATCGCCCACCATTGCGCCGCGGGAAGCCTGCTCATCGGACCATTCTGGCGTCTGCGCCGCGTCCGCTGGCCGCGCTTGCCATCGGCGTCGGCCTCGGCGCGGCCGCGCTGATAGCAGCCAGGGAGCTGCGACGATCCGGCGAGCCGCCGGCGACCGAGCCGATCGAGGACCGGCCGGGCGCCGCGCGCTCGCGCCGCGCGCGCGACCGCGCGAGCGCCGTGCAGGACATGCGGGCAATGAGCGTCGCCCAGCTTGATCGAGCGATCGCCGCTCTGGGAGCTGCCGGCGACTCGGACTTGGAGGAGGCGGTCCACGAGACCCGCAAGGCGATCAAGCGAGTGCGCACGCTGGAGCGCCTGACCCGGGAGGCGGGCGGACGCTCGGAGTGGCAGCGACGCAGGGACCTGCTCAGGGGAGCGGCCGGCGAGCTCTCAGGCGTTCGCGACGCGCAGGTCGCGCTGAGCACGCTGGAGGGCCTGATGCGCAGGGCGCCGAAGCGGCTCGGCGCCGACGCGGGCATCGCAAGGCTGCACGCCACGCTGCTCGCCGAGCAGGCAGCGGCCGAGCGAGCCCTGCGGGAGTCGGGCGCTCGCGAGCGCCCACTGGCGCTGCTGCGGCAGACACGTGCCAGCCTCGCGGACGCGGCGGCCGGCGGCGCGCGCGTGCGAGCAGGGGCCCTGAACGACGGGGTCACTCGCATCTACAGGCGCGGTCGCGGGGCGATGCGCATCGCCCGCAAGCGCAAGGGCATCGCCGAGATGCACGAGTGGCGCAAGCGCGTCAAGGATCTACGCTACGCCGCGGAAGCGCTCGGCGACGGCTTAAATGCCTCGGCGCCCGCGGCGCGCGGGAAGCGGCGCGAGCGCCTTCGTCGCATCGCCCGCGATGCCGACCGCCTCGGCGAAGCGCTCGGCGAGGAGCACGACCTCGCGCTGCTGGCCCGGCGCGTGAGCGTCGAGGACGCGATCTTCCGCGGGCAGAAAGCCGGGCGCAAGGAGCTGCGGGCAGCGATCCGGCGCAGGCGCCGAGCGCTGCGAAAGCAAGCCTTCCGGGCCGGCAGGGAGCTTTATGGCGCCAAGCCGCAGCGATTCCGCAGCGGCCTGCTGCGCAATGGGCGGTTGTAGTGCCTCTCCCGGCGGCGCGGCCCTGCGAAGCGCGCCGCACTTGCGCGCCCTCGCGCCCTGCGGAGCACGCGCAACGCGCTGCACACGCTCCAGGTGATGTAAGGCGATGTAGGCCGCTCAGGCCTCTACGCCGAGCACCGTCATCTCGCTCTCGCCGCGCGGGAGCACGACGCGAGCGGTGTCGCCGGTGCGCAGGCCAAGCAGGGCGCGGGCGACGGGAGACTCCGCGGAGATCTTGCCCTGTGCCGGCTCCGCGTCCCGCGAGCTGACGATCTTCCAGATCCGCTCCGCGCCGGCGCTGTCCTTGACCGTGACGGTGCTGCCGAACGAGACCACTCCGCTCTCGCTGGCGCTCTCGACGATCTCAGAGGCAGAGATGCGTTCACGCAGCTTGGCGATCTTGGTCTCCAGGTGCGCCTGATCGTTCTTGGCGTCGTGGTACTCGCTGTTCTCTTTGAGATCGCCCCACTCGCGAGCGGTCTTGATGCGGTCGGCGATCTCGCGCCGGCCCGCGCCTTCAAGCTGCTCCAGTTCCGCCTTCAGGGCCTCCAGGCCCTCGGCGGTGATCAGGTTCGCCTCGCTCATCGTCCAATCAAAATATCTGCTTCTCTGCCCGCATGCCGCCAGCACGGCGCCGATGCGAACAATCGAGATCGAGGAGAGACCACGATGACAACCGTCCGTGAAGCGTGCATGCAGATGCTGATCGATCGCGACATGAGCACGATCTTCGGCAACCCCGGCTCCACGGAGCTGCCGATGCTGGCGGAGCTGCCGGCGGAGATCTCCTACGTGCTCGCGCTGCAGGAGGCCAGCGCCGTAGGGATCGCGGACGGCTTCGCGCAGGCCAGCGGAAAGCCGGCGCTGGTCAACCTGCACACCGCGCCAGGGCTCGGCAACGGCATGGGCGCAATCTTCAATGCGCAGGCGAACCGCGCCCCGCTGGTGATCCTGGCCGGCCAGCAGCACCGCTCCCTGCTCACGCTGCAGGCCAACCTCGCCAACCGCGACGCGACGCGGATGCCCCACCCGCTGGTGAAGTGGAGCTATGAGCCGCCGTGCGCGCAGGACGTCCCGCACGCGCTCGCCCGCGCGATCCACGCCGCCGCGCTGCCGCCGAAGGGCCCGACGATGCTCTCGGTGCCGATGGACGACTGGGAGCAGGAGGTGGAGCGTGAGGACCACCTCGCGCTGCAGCTCTCGCGGGCCGTCTCGCACGCGGGCGCGCCCGACTCGCGCACGCTGGACGAGCTCGCCCGGGCGCTGGACGACGCCGCCACGCCCGCCCTTGTCGCCGGCCCCGACATCGACGCGTCGGGAGGCTGGGAGGCGGCGATCGCGCTCGCCGAGCGCCAGCGGCTGCCCGTCTACGCGACCCCAGCCCCGGGGGGCGGCCGGCTCGGGTTCCCGGAGGCCCACCCGCTCTTCCAGGGCATCCTGCCGCCGGCGGTGGGGCCGGTCGCCGAAGCGCTGGCCGGCCACGACTTCGTGCTCGTCGCGGGCTCTTCGGTGTTCCCCTACTACCCGAACGTCGAAGGCCCCCTGCTGGCGGAGACGACGCGCCTGGTCGCGATCACCTCCGACCCGGACGAGGCGGCCCGGGCGCCGATGGGCGATGCGATCGTCGCGGACGTGGCGCTCACGCTGGCGGCGCTCTCGGAGCGCTGCCGGCAGAGCGATCGCAGCGCGCCGGCGGCGCGGCCGGCGCCGGAGGCGATGCCGCCGTCCGATCCGATGAATGCGTCCAGCGCGCTGCGTGCGCTCGCGTCCGTCTTCCCCGAGGACGGAATCGCGGTGCTGGAGGCGCCGTCGGCGACGCTCGCGCTGCGCAACCAGCTACGGCTCAGCCGTCCCGGCAGCTACTACTTCTCCGCCGGCGGAGGACTCGGATTCGGCATCGCCGCCGCGATCGGGGTGCAGATGGCGCAACCCTCGCGGCCGGTCGTATGCGTGCTGGGCGAGGGGTCGGCGCAGTACGCGATCCAGAGCCTCTGGACGGCCGCGACCTACAAGGTGCCGGTCACCTACCTGGTGCTCCGAAACGACGAGTACTCGATCCTCAAGTGGTTCGCCATGATGGAGAACGTGAGCGGCGCTCCCGGGCTCGACCTGCCGGCGCTCGACTGCGTCGCCCTCGCGCAGGCCTACGGCGTGAGCGCCCACCGCGCCGATGGCGTCGAGCACCTCACGCACCTGCTCTCGCAGGCGATCGACGCACCGGGGCCAAGGCTCGTCGAGGTCGGCGTCGCGCCCGGCATGGCGCTGATCTGAGCCCCGCATGTCAGACGCGGGCCAGCGCAGCTACGACTATGTCGCGATCGGTCATGTCACCGTCGACGTCTTGATGGGTGGCGCGGCCGGCGAGCCCAGCGCGCGGCGGCAGGCCAGCGGCGCCGGCGCGGCCGACAACCCCGGCGCCCACGGCGCGCTGCGGCAGCCC
>DAHUYQ010000003.1 GCA_027315115.1 Solirubrobacterales bacterium
CGCTCGGGGACGGGCGCCCCGACGCGCGGCTCAACGGGCGCCCCGACGCGCGGCTCAACGGGCGCCCCGACGCGCGGCTCAACGGGCGCCCCGGCGCGCGGCCGGGGACGCCCCGCCGCCGCTCAGTCCTGCGGCAGCCGCACCGTCGCGAGGCCGCCCAGCACCGGCCGGCCGTCGGCGGTCGCCGACACCTCGATCTCGGCCGTTCCCTGCTCGGCATGCACGGCCTTCACCTCGCCAGCGCACTCGAAGCGCTCGCCGGCGAAGACGTTGCCCAGGAAGCGGACCTTCAGACCGATCAGGCGCTCCGGCCCGCCGATGAAGCGGGTCACGGACTCGATCAGCCAGGTGAGGTTGATCGGCCCCTGATTGACCGGCCGATCGCCCAGTCCCAGGCGGCTGGTCACCTTCACGTCGTAGTGGATCGGGTTCGGGTCCTGCAGGATCGCGACCATCGTCTTCATGCGCTGCGGGTCGACCGCCTCGATCACGAAGGGGGCGATCCGCTCCCCGGGGCTCCATTGCGCCGCCATCAGCTTCCTCCCAGGTTGCGTGGAAAGACCCACGTATTCACGCATTCGGCCGCCGGCTCCGCGGCGCCCTCCTCGCGCATGATGATCCTGAACGACATCTTGTCGAACACGCCGGCCCGCCGGCCCTGCTTGCGCTCGACCGCCACGATCTCGGCCTCGCACTGGTAGGTGGCCTCGGGCCGCAGCGGCCGGTGCCACGTCAGCTCGCATTCGCCGAACATCACGCCGCTCTCGGCGGTCGCGTCCATCAGGTCGAAGATGTCCTGGATGCTCACGCCCGTGCCCTGCATGGCCACGAAGTACGCGAGCGCGGGATGCGCGGCGCCGGTCTCCGGTGGAAGCTCGGCGGTGTCGCTCCAGAGCCAGCAGAGCCACTCGGGCAGCGTGTAGCTGGCGCCGGGAAAGCGGTGTCCTATGAGGTGTGTGTAGTCTTCTTGCACGCCAGTAATCTACCAAGTGGCCGGTAGAATGACAATGAGCCCAGGTGGAGCGCCGCCGCCGCGAATGCCGCGACCCGCGCTACCATCCAAACGTTTGATTGAATAAGACGAGCATGACCGAATCCGACGACTCCACCCTCACCGACAACGCGATCAGCGCGCAGGAGCGCGATCGCCTCGTCCAGCAGACAGCCGCTCTCTGCTGGGAGAGGTCTCCGTTCTACCGCGAGCGCATGCAGGCGGTCGGTGCCGAGCCCGGCGACATCGCCTCGGTGCAGGATCTCCAGCGCGTGCCGATCCTGCTGGGCAAGGAGGACGAGCGCGTGCTGCAGGAGCGCAGCCGCGCCGAGCTGGGGCATCCGTTCGGAGATCACCTGTGCGTCGATCCCAGCGAGGTCGTCGCGGTCGCCTCCACCTCGGGCACCACCGGCGTGCCGACCTTCTACGCCTTCACGGCCGAGGATGTCGCCGTCAACGACGCCCTGTGGGCGCGCGCGCTCTCCCAGGCCGGCGTCGGCCGCGGCTCTGTCGTGATGCAGGGCTTCGGCCTCTCGATGTTCCTGGCCGGCTACCCGCTGGCGCGCGCCGTCGAGCGGATGGGCGCCCAGATCGTGCCCGTCGGCGCGGAGGCGGGCAGCCAGCGCCTGCTGGACGTCGCCGACCTCGTGCGCCCGAGCGTGCTGCTTTGCACTCCCAGCTACGCCACCTACCTGGTGGAGCAGGCGCCGGAGCGCCTGCTCGCGCTGAAGCTGCGCTCGATCGTCTGCGCCGGGGAGCCGGGCGCGGGCCTGCCGGAGCTGCGCCAGCGCCTGGAGGACGCGACCGGCGCGACCGTCTATGACGCTCTGGGCGGAGCGCACGGGATCATGAACGCCTCCGACGGCGCCTGGCCCTACGAGGGCATGACTGTGCTCGGCGACGACTGCTCGGTGCAGCAGCTCTGGGACCCGGACGCGGGCTGCGCGGTGGAGGTGCCCGACGACGGGACTCCCGCCTACGGCGTGCGCGTGAAGACCACTCTGCGCTGGCGCGCCCAGCCGCAGCTGCGCACCTCGGTCGGCGACGTCTACGAGATGCGCCGAGTCAGAGACGATCAAGGTAGTCTGCTCACGAAGGTGAAGGTGGTCGGGCGCACCGACGACCTGCTGATCGTCAAGGGCGTGAAGCTCTATCCGGCGGCCGCCCGCGACCTGGTCGCGGGCTTCGCCCCGCGCGTGACCGGCGCGCTGCGCCTGGTCGTCACGGGCACACCCCCTCGCGTGGAGCCGCCGCTGCGGCTGCGCGTCGAGCGCGCGGAAGGCCAGAGCCCGGAGGACGACGCTGCGCTCGCGCGCGACATCGCGGCAGCCATGCATCAGCGCATGTCCGTACGCCCGGAGGTCGAGATCGTCGACCCGGGCAGCATTGACCGTACATCCCACAAGGCCAAACTCATCGAGGTGCACACCCCATCATGAGCAACGACAGCATCCCCGCCATCGATGTCTGGTGCAATCCGTTCTCGGAGCTCGGCATCAGGACGATCTTCACCGAGAACCCAGAGGTGGCATTCATGATGGGCGATCAGTGGGGCCGCCACGACAACATGCGCTGGCACGAGCCAGACGAGTTCGTCGCCTACATGGACGAGGTAGGCGTGCGCCGCGTCTGCATGCCCAGCCTGAAGATGATGCAGTACCGCACCCGCACGATGCTCTCGGACCTCCCGCACGAGCACATCGCCGAGCTGGTCGCAAGCCATCCCGACCGCTTCGTGGGACTCGCCGGGATCAACCCGATCAGTGGCATGGAGGGCGTGCGCGAACTGGAGCGCGCGGTGCGCGACTACGGATTCAAGGGCGCTCACGTCCACCCGTTCGGCTTCGGCATCCCGCTCAACGAGCGCGAGTGGTGGCCCTTCTACACCAAGTGCGCCGAGCTGGACGTCCCCGTGATCTTCCAGGCCGGGCACTCGGCCGAGTTCATGCCGAGCGCCTGCGGCAAGCCGATCCTGCTCGACGACATCGCGATCTGGTTCCCGGAGCTGCGCCTGGTCGGCGGCCACACCGGCTGGCCCTGGACCGAGGAGCTGATCGCGATGGCCTGGAAGCACCCGAACGTCTACATCGCGGTCTCCGGCCATGCGCCGAAGTACTGGGACCCGAAGCTGGTGCAGTTCCTGAACGCCCGCAGGCGCGGCATCGGCAAGGTGATGTGGGGCACCGACTACCCGCTGATCACCCACCCCGAAAGCCTTGCCCAGATCGATCAGCTCGGCCTCAAGCCGGAGGCGCGCGTCGCGCTCCTGCACGACACGGCGGTGCAGGTCTTCAAACTGGACGAGCCGCTGATCGGCAGCGACCTGGTCGCCACCGGCGGCGAGAGCGCTCCCAAGGCCTGAGGCGCTCAGATGGCGCAGCAGAGAGTCGCCCTGATCACAGGCGCCGCGCGCGGCATCGGTCTCGCGATCGCCCATCGCCTGGCCGCCGAAGGCGTGGCGGTCTGCATCAGCGATCTCGACATAGAGCCCGCCGAGCAGGCGGCGAAGGAGATCGTCGACGCCGGCGGCGCCGCGCTGGCGCTCGGCGGCGACGTCTCCTCGCCGGAGGAGTGCCAGCGCTGGGCCCAGGCCGCGGCGGAGCGCTTCGGCGACCTGCACATCCTGGTCAACAACGCGGGCATGACGCGCGACGCGATGGTGCACCGCATGACCGAGCAGCAGTGGCAGAGCGTGCAGAACGTGGTCCTGGGCGGCGCCTTCCACATGGTCCAGGCGGTCGCGCCCTGGTTCCGCGACCGTGAGCGGAGCGCGCCCCGCAGGATCGTCAACATCGCATCGGTGTCGGGCATCTACGGCAGCGCCGGCAACGTCAACTACTCTTCCGCGAAGGCCGGCCTGATCGGCCTCACGCGCACGATCGCGGCCGAGTGGGCGCGATTCGGAGTGACCGTCAACGCGATCGCGCCCGGGTTCATCGCCACCCGCATGACCGCCGCGCGCGGCGAGGGAGACGCGCTCGGCATGCCTGCCGAGGTACGCCAAGGCATCGTGGCCCGCATCCCCGTCGGACGCGCAGGCGAGCCGGCGGACATCGCGGCCGCGGTCTCCTACTTCTGCTCGCCTGACGCGGGCTTCGTGACAGGCCAGGTGCTCGAGGTGCACGGCGGCCTGGCGGACATCACCGTCACCGGCTAGCGCCACCCGGCCGGCAGACGCTCCGGGCGGCCGGCAGACGCTCCTGAGCCGAGAATGCGCTCCGGTTTGCACTCTGGCGCGCGGTCAGATAGACTTGACCAAGCGTTTGGTTGATAAAACGGTTTCCGGGAGGACGAGTTGTCGAAGGTCGTGAGCGCGGCACAGGCTGTCGCAATGGTCGATGACGGCGCCCACGTCGCGGTCCAGAGCATGGGCACCCAGGGCATCCCGATGACGCTCGTCAGAGAGCTCATCAGGCAGAGCAAGCAGGATCTGACGATCACCTCGGTGGTCGCGGGCATCGGCATCGACTGGCTGGCGTTCGCCGGCGTGATGTCACGCTTCTGCGGACCGATCGTCTCGATGGAGCGGTTCGGGCTCTGCCAGGGCTTCCGCCGTGGCGTCGAGGAGGGCCGGATCGAGTTCGAGGAGTACTCCGAGACGGGAATCCTCGCCCGCCTGAGCGCCGGCGCGCGCAACCTGCCCTTCGGGCTCACGCGCGGCATGATCGGCACAGACCTGCCGGCGCTGCACCCGGACACGATCCGCGAGATCGAGGACCCCTTCACCGGCGAGCGGGTGCTCGCGTGCCGCAGCCTGACGCCGGACGTGTGCTTCCTGCACGCGCACCGCGCCGATCCGCTTGGCAACATCCAGTACGACGGCGGCACGATCTGGCCGGACGTGCAGATCTACCCGAAGGCGTGCGGCAAGACGATCGTCACCGTCGAGCAGATCGTCTCCGAGGAGGAGGTGCGCGAACGGCCCCAGGAGACCGTGATTCCGCACTTCGCGGTCGACGCCGTGGTGGAGGCGCCGCACGGCTGCCACCCCACCTCCTTCTTCCCCGACTACGTATACGACGAGGCGTTCCACGAACAGTGGGTCTCGCTCTCACGCTCCGCCGAGCAGGCCCGCGCCGAGATAGAGCGGCTCTGCGCCGCCGAGGACCAGACGGCCTACCTGGAGCTGATCGGGGAGCAGGCGCTGGAGCGGACGCGCAACTGGAGGGAGCTGGCATGAGCGCGCAGACGCAGTACACGGTGGACGAGCTGATGATCAGCGCGCTGGCGCGCGAGCTGAGCGACGACGACCAGGTCTGCAACGGCGCCGCGTCGTTCATACCGGTGTGCGCCTTCTCGCTGGCGCGCGCAACGCATGCCCCGAAGCTCGTCTGGCTCGCGGGCGCCGTGGGCCTCGACGCGCGGCCGCGCCGGGTGCCGGCCTCCACGCTGGAGGCGCCGCTGTGGCACCGCTCCTCGATGTACATGCCTCAGCTCGAGGACTTCTGGTCCTACGCCCTGAACGGCCGCTGGCTGACGAAGTTCTGCGTGCGGGGAGCCCAGATCGACCGCTACGGGAACGCCAACAACTCCGTCATCGGCAAGGACTACAACGCGCCGAAGGTGCGTCTCCCCGGCTCCGCCGGCCTTGGCGACATGGGATCGATCGGCAAGCGGCTGCTCTACTGGACCACCACCCACAACCCTCGCACGCTGGTCGAGCGCGTCGACTTCGTGACCTGCGCCGGATGGCTGGGCGGCGGCAGCGAGCGGTCCGATCTCGGCCTGCAGGGCGGTCCTGAGATCGTCATCACCAACCTCGCAGTGCTCGACTTCGAGCCTGAGTCCAAGCGCATGCGCCTTTGCAGCGTGCATCCCGGCGTGAGCGTGGAGGACGTCGTGGCCGCGACCGGCTTCGAGCTGGTGATCGAAGGCGAGATTCCGCAGACCGCGCCGCCAAGCGAGCAGGAAGTGCGGCTGATCCGCGAGGAGATCGACCCCGACGGCGCGCGCATGCGCGAGTTCGGAGGCTGAGATGCGGGCCGCGACCACGATCGAGGTCTTCGATCAGGCCGCCGCGCGCCGCCCGGACGAGCACGCGGTGATCTTCCCCGGGCAGCGCGCCACCTACGAGTCGCTTCGCCAAAGCAGCCTGAGGACAGCTCGCAGCCTGCGCGCGCTCGGCATCGGCCGCGGCGACCTCGTCGGTGTGCTTATGGCCGCCGAGATGCATAACGTGCAAACGCTGCTGGCCATCTGGCGCCTGGGCGCGATCCCGGTTCCGATCAACCCCCGCTTCAAGCCGTCCGAGCTGCGGTTCGTGGTCGAGCACTCGGGCATGTCGCTGCTGCTCGCAGACGAGACCGGCCTGCCGCTCGCCCGCCAGACCGAGCTGACCTGCCCGCTGGAGGCGGTGGACGGCGAGGCGCTGCGCACCGGCGCCGAGCGCGTCGCGCAGGGCGAGGTGGAAGATCTGACCGCCTCCCTGACCGCGCAGGACGAATGCCTGCTGCTCTACACATCCGGCACGACCGCCAACCCGAAGGGGGCGGTCCACACGCATTCGAGCCTCGTCTGCGAGGGCCGCAACGTCTCCGAGCACCTGGGCCTCACCCCGCAGGACATCTTCTGGTCCCCCCTGCCGATGTTCCACTGCGGCGGCTTCTGCACGATGATGGCCGCCTGGCACAACGCGAGCACGTTCTGCCATGCGGGCGCCTTCGACGCCGGCGTGACCCTGGACCAGCTCGAGCGCGAGCGCTGCACCTTCGCCTTCCCCGCCTTCGAGACGATCTGGCTGGCCGTGCTCGACCATCCCAGCTACGCGGAACGGGACCTCTCCGCCCTGCGGGTCGTGGTCAACGTCGGCGTCCCCGAGCGTCTGCGGGGCATGCAGGAGCGCATGCCGGGCGTGGTGCAGATCTCCAGCTTCGGCTCCACCGAGTCCTGCGGCTTCATGTGCATGGGCAGCGTGGACGACCCGCTGGAGATGCGCTGCGGCACCAGCGGCCGCCCCCTCCCCGGCATGGAGATCCGCATCATCGACCCGGAGACGGGCCGCGAGATGCCCCCCGGAGAGCCCGGCGAGGCGCTGCTGCGCGGCGTCACCCGCTTCTCCCACTACCACCGCGACCCCGAGTACACCAGCCAGGCGATCGACGCAGAAGGCTGGTTTCACTCCGGCGACCTGCTCACCAAGGACCAGGAGGGCCGCGTCAGCTTCATCGGCCGCCTCAAGGACGCGCTGAAGGTCGGCGGCGAGAACGTCTCGGCCGCGGAGATCGAGAACTATCTGGCCGGCCATCCGGCCGTCAAGATCGTGCAGGTGGTCGCCGCGCCCGACGCCCGTCTGATCGAGGTGCCCTGCGCCTTCGTGGAGCTTGCGCCCGGCGCGTCGGCGAGCGAGCAGGAGCTGATCGACCACTGCCTGGGCCAGATCGCCACCTTCAAGGTCCCGCGCTACGTGCGCTTCGTGACCGAGTGGCCGCTCTCGGGCACCAAGGTCCAGAAGTTCCGCCTCCGCGAGCGGATCGCGCAGGAGCTGCAGAGCGCCGGCATCACCGAGGCGCCGCGGCTCTCTTCGGCTGGGAGGGTCTGAGACCAGGGGCACAAGCCCCCGCCGGTTGGCTATGCGGTCATGACTTAGTAAAGTATTGCTTTACTAATGCCTGACTCCAATCGCCCCGACACATCAGCGCTGCACCGCCTCGCCTACTCCCAGGAAGGGCTGTTCACCGCGCGCCAAGCAGAGGAGCGCGGCTTCAGCCCGCAACTGCTGGCCCACCACGCTCGGAGCGGGCGCTTCACGCGCCTTCGCCGAGGCCTATACCGCCTGAGCGACTACCCGACCGGCGAGCATGAGGAGATCCGAGCCGCCTGGATGTCCGTCGGAACGGATCGCGCGGTCGTCTCGCACGAAAGCGCGCTGCTGCTGCACGCGCTATCAGACTTCCTACCCGATAGAGTACATCTAATGGTCTCGCGATCGCACCGAGGTCTCGCCCCCCCTTCCGACGTGACTCTGCACACAGTCACGACGCCGCTTCCGCGTGAGCAGATCACGACGCGCGCAGGCATCGCTGTCACCACCCCGGCGCGCTCGATCATCGACGCTGCCGTCGCAGGCGCTCCCGACCAGATCCAGGCCGCCATCCGCCAGGCGATAGCCGAAGGACTCACGACACCGACGCAGATCGCTGAGCAGGCGAGCAGCCGCCGCCAGGACGTCGCGACACTCGTCCACCGCACGCTGCGCGAAGCCGGAGCCGCATGAGATACGACACACCGGAGGCATTCCGGGCCGCTCTCGACCAACGCATTCGCAACGAGGCACAGAGCAACGGCGTGCCCGTAATGCGGTTACGCAAGCGTGTGGCCTTCGAGCGACTGCTCGCGAGGATCGCCGCCAACGATTCGCACGGCGTGATCCTCAAGGGCGCGTTCGCGCTGGAGTTGCGACTCGGGCTACACACCCGCACCACGCGAGACATCGACCTCGGAGGCACCGAGGACGAGCACAGCGCGCACGCGGTACTTCTCGCCGCACAGCATGCCGATCTGCACGACCACTTCGAGTTCAAGATCACACGAAGCAGCGCGCTCGACCAGGCAGAAGCGTTCCGCGCGGTGCGATACGGCATCACCGCCGAGCTCGCCGGTCGAGTCTTCGAGCGCTTCCCCCTCGATCTTGCGCTCGGTGACGAAGCCGCTCACGCAGAAGCGATATGGCTGCCGAGTCTGCTCGACTTCGCCGACATCGAGCCGGCGCGGATGCCGGTCATCGCCATCGAGGCGCACGCAGCCGAGAAGCTGCACGCCTACACCGCCACCTATGGGCCGGACGGCCAACGCTCGACACGAGTCAAGGACCTCATCGACGTGCTGCTGATCGCCAAGCTCGCAACCCCGGACTCGACACGACTGCGTGCGAGTCTCGAAGAGACCTTCAGCAAGCGCGCACGCCAGCCGCTGCCCGTGGTGGTGCCTGAGCCGCCGGCGACATGGGGCAGAGCCTACGCACGCATGGCCCGCGAGCTCGCCCTCCCGGACGAGCTGCGTACCGCTCATTCCCGCGCAGCGAGCTTCTTCAACCCCGTGCTGGACGGGACCGCGACCGGCTGCTGGCAGCCCAGGCAACGACGCTGGTTCGCGGACCGGGTGTAGACACGAGGCCGAGCGACGCGCCTCCCGGTCCCTCACCCCCGCCGCGGCAGCTCGAACGCCTCGACCTCGGCGCCGTCGAACCCCTCCGCGGCGAGCTTGAACTTCTCGATCTTCTGCGTCGGGGTCTTGGGCATCTCCTGGCGGCGTTGGAGGTAGCGGGGCACCATGTAGCGGGGCAGGCGGTCAAGCAGCCAGGCGTGCAGCTCCGCGAGCGTGATCGCGTCCTGGCGCAGCACGACGTCGAGCTTGACCTCGTGTTCGCCAAGCTCGTCCGGGACGCCGAAGGCGGCGGCCTCCAGCACGTCCGGGTGGCTGAGCGCGACGAACTCGAGCTCGTCGGCGGAGATGTTCTCGCCACGGCGCCTGATGCGGTCCTGGCGACGGCCGCGGTAGTGGACGCGGCCATCGTCGTCGACGAAGCCCAGGTCGCCCGTGTGGAACATGAAGTTGCGGAAGGCGATGGCGGTGGCCTGCGGCTCCTCGAAGTAGCCGCGCGTCATGCCGTGGGGCAGGCGCGAGCGATAGACCAGCTCGCCGACCTCGCCGGGTGGCAGCACGCGGTCATGCTCGTCGACGGCGCCGTATTCCATGAAGCTGACGGCGTGGCCGACGGTGTCGCGCGGGACGTCCTCTTCCATCACGCGGGGCATCGGATGCGGGTAGACCTCGGTCATCCCGTAGCCCTGCCATAGCAGGCGCACGCCATAGCGGCGTTCGAACTCCTCGCCGTCGGGCGGGAAGGGAAGGCAGAAGATGTTCTGCACGCGGTGCGGCGGCGCCTGTGGCACCGTCTTGAGCAGCATCGCCGCCATCGGGCCGAAGATGATCGCGAAGGTGGCCTGGTCGGCGGCTGCGTCCGGCCAGAAGCGCTGCACCGAGAAGCGGGACTTCAGGTGCGCGCGGCAGCCGGCGTGCAGCGCCGAGCAGGCCACGATCGAGAGGCCCGCCATGTGGCAGAGCGGCAGCGCGGTGGTCAGCACGTCCTCGGGGGTGTGCCCCAGCGAGTCGGTCACCAGGCCCGAGTACAGATAGAGGTACTGGTGGGGGTAGACCACGCCCTTGGAGCGACCGGTGGTCCCCGAGGTGAAGGCGATCAGGCATTCGTCCCAGCCCGCGGGCATCTTGCCGGGAGGCGTGCTTGCGCGGCCGGAGATCCACTGCTCCCACAAAAGGACAGGGACGCCGTGGAGGCTGTCCGGCAGACCGCTCTGCTCGCCGCAGGCCACGATCGCGCGCACCTCGCCCAGCGACTCCAGCTCGGCCAGGCGATCCATGAGATCGCCGCGCACCACGATCACCTTCGCCTCGCTCTTCTGGATCGCGTATTCCAGCAGCGGGCCCCGCGCGTCCGCGTTGAGCGGGACGGCACGGCCTCCGGCCGCGCCGGCCCCAAGCAGCGCCGGCAGGTACTCGACCTGGTTGGCCAGCAGCAGCGCGACCTGGCCGCCCGCCGCGCCGGTGTCGGCCAGCGCGTCCGCCACAGCGGACACCCGCGCGAAGCCCTCGCCGAAGCTCAGCGGCTGCTCTGCGTCGAACACCAGCCACGGCTGCGAGCCGCGCTCATCCGCCTGTGCGGCCAGCACGTGCAGCAGCGTTCGCTCGGGCATCTCGAAGCGGCCGACGTGGCGGCCAAGCCACGGCCGGCGGCCGCGCCAGAGACCCCTCTCGACCTGACTCTCCAGCGAGCGCCCGGCATCCTGCCCGGTGCGAGCACTCGCCGGAGCGCTCACGAGAACTCCCGCTTGCGCGCCCCGGTCGGGTCCAGGCGCCTGATCAGCTCCACTTCCTCGCCGCTGGGAGCCGGCGTCTGCGGCACGTCCCCTTCGATCACGAGCTCGAACCCGGTGGCCTGCACCACCTGCTCGACCTCCACGCCGGGATGCACGCTGCGCAGCCGCATGCGCTTGGAGTCCTCCTGGAAGTCCATGACGCAGAGGTTGGTGACGCACACTCGGGGTCCGCCCTGGAGACCCAGCCGCCGGCGGTGGTCGCCGCCGTCCCCGTATCCGAGTCCCGAGCGGAAGTCGAGCTTGGACACGAAGGTGCGGGGATCGTGGGTCGTGGACCAGAGGTAGATGCGAGGCACCTGACATCCGAGGTCGGCCATCCCGCCCCCGCCCGGCAGGCGGATCTTCGGTTTCTCGTAAGGGCCGATCACGGTGTTGTTGACGTTGCCGAACGCGTCGATCTGCGCGCCCCGGAAGCAGAAGGAGTTCAGGCGTCCCGCCTGCGCGTAGGGCCAGAAGTCCGCCGCGGAGGACTGGAGCATCGTGGCGCCGCCCCAGAGGGCGTCGGAGAGGGTCGACTCGCCGATCTCCTTGGGCTGGGGGTCCACGGCGATCGAGCCGGCCACCCAGATCAGGTTCGGCGCGTGCGTCGCCCTGGCGAGCAGGAGCGCGCATACGGGCACGAACGAGACGGCTCCGTTGAAGGCGACGGTGTCGTCGGGAAACTCGCGCGCGAGTGCGCTGACCACTAGCTCGTCGATCGTGTAGTCGGTATCGGTGGCGCTCATCGCTGTGTCTGCTCCTGGATCGGGGCCACGTGCTCGGCGAAGAGCTCCGCGAAGCTGCTCGGATCGCGGGCCGCGCGCTGGTAGGCGCGATAGAAGTCGCCGTCGTAGGGATACTCTGGCCAGCAGGCCGTGGGCCATGCGCCCCGCGGCGCCTCGATCACGTGATCGACGGCGAAGCTCGGGATGCTCGTCCGCTCGGGCGCGGCGCGGAAGCTCGCGGTGTCGACGATCCGCTCGGCCGTGACGACCACCTTGCGTGCCGCCTTGACGAGCTCCGTGTCGAACCACACCAGCTTCGGGTTCATGCGCGCGTTGCCGAGCGCGTCCGCTTCGTGGACGTGGATCACGGCCACGTCGGGCTTGATCGCGGCGCACGCCAGGTAGCGCTCGCCCGAGCGCTCGTCGACCGCTTCCCAGGTCCGCTCGGGGTGCAGCGCCGGCATGTCGGTGCCAAGGCCCGCGCGCGTGGGCATGAACGGCACGCCCGCGCTGGCGGCCTGCAGGGCGCAGATCAGCGTGTGCTCGCTCCACTCCTCGATCTCGACCGAGCCGGTCTGCGCGGCCATGCGGAAGCTCGGGGCCAGGCCAAATCCCTCGAATGAGGTCAGGCCCATGATCAGGCGGCGCAGGCAGCCGGCCGCTATCAGCCAGTCGACGGCCATCCCGGAGACGACCGCGACCAGATCCAGATCGCGTCGGCCGGCGCGCGCCAGCTCACGGCAGAAGGCCATCGGAGCACAGTTGAGAGAGAGGCCGCCGATCGCCAGCACGTCGCCGTCTCGCACGAGCTCCGCGGCTTGCTCCAGGGGCCAGATCTTGCTTTGAGTGGTCATGTCGCGCCCAATATAACCGACCGGACGTTTGATTGAAACATGACGTCCCCTTGTGGTACTGTCGCGGACGTCTCCTACCTACTAGTAGGTAGGCCGGCATTAGTCAGCGGCTCGCCCGCACGGAGCGAGCTTCGGTTCCAAGGGGAAAGTGGGTGGCTGATATGAGGCTCTTCCGGCCCAAACCGAGAGGAGATCGGCAGACGCGCACACGCGCGTCGCGACGAATGGCACGCTGGGCGCTCGCTCCGCTGGCCCTGATCGCGGGACTGGCGATCGCGGCATGCGGCAGCAGCAGCGGCAGCAGCGAAAGCGGCGGCAGCAAAGAAGCCAGCTCCGGCACGATCCCGGTCACCTTCGTGGCCGACCAGACCGGTCTGGTCTCATACGTCGGCGAAAAGGTGATCGCGGGGATGAAGCTCGCCGTCGAAGAAATCAACAGCTCCGGCGAACTCGGCAAACGCAAGATCGTGCTGAGCATCGCCAACAGCAACTCCGACACCGCGACCGCCACGACGCAGATGGCCGCCGCGGTGAAATCGAACGCGGTGGCAGTCTTCGGCCCCGCGCTGAGCGCGGAGGCGCTCGCCACCGCTCCGCTCGCGCAGCGCGCGAAAGTCGTTGACATCGGCACTCTCTCTGAGGACACGGGCTTCCTTCCGATCGGCAACTACATCTACCGGCTGACGTGCTCGCAGCTGCGCTACGACCCGCTGATCGTCGAACACGTCGCCAAGCTGGGCCTGAAAAGCACCAAGATCGTCTACGCCTCCGACAACCCGACCCTCAGCGAAGAGACCACGGAACACATGGTTCCCGAACTCGAAAAAGCCGGAGTCAAGGTGCAGGGCACGGTCGGCGTCCCGTCGACGACCACGGAATTCTCCTCCCTGGCCACCAAGCTGGAGAGCGGCAACCCCGAATCGATCGGCCTGATGGTCGTCGGCGCGGCCAACCCCGACCTGATCACGGCGCTGCGCCACAGCGGCTACAAAGGCGTGATCTGGGGCGAGCAGTCCGCGACCGCCGGGGCGCTCGTGCCGGCCGGAGAACTGGCCAACGGGTTCTTCTACGCGGTGGACTACACCGAATCGCTGCCGTACGAATCGAGCAAGAAGTTCACCGAGCTGTTCAAGCAGAAGCACCCCAAAGAAATCCCCTACGGCTATGACGCCAACGGGTATGACGCGATGAAGGCCTTCGCGAAGGCGGTCTCGCTGGAGGGCTCCGGCCCCGTCACCCGCGAAAGCGTGCTCAAGGGCATGCAGAAGGAGGCGGCGTCGGGCGGCTTCGAAGGCGCTTCGGGCAAGACGATCTTCGTCGGCCCCGAACACCGCGACATCGCGGTGCCCGGCGTGCTGGTCGAATGGAAGGACGGCGCCGAACACATCGTCAAGCTCGGCACGCCCGGCCTGGAACAGCAGCAGTAAGCAGCAGGAAAGAGAGCGGACAGCGTCAGAGATCGACTGGAGATCGCAACGTGTTGCAGCAGCTCATCAACGCGATCGTCTTCGGCTCGGTCCTGACGCTGTTCTCGCTCGGCCTCTCACTGGCGTGGGGCACGCTCGACGTGCTCAACCTCGCCCACGGCGCGGTGTTCGTCTTCGCGGGCTTCATCACCTACGAGCTGACCAAGGACTCGACGATGTCGTTCGTGCCGACGCTGATCGTGGCGAGCCTCGCCGCCGGCGCGGTCACGCTCGCCCTGGAGCTCGTCGCCTTCAGGCGCATTCGCCTGCACTTTCCTGCGCGACGCCAGGCCGAGCTGTCGATGCTCGTGGTGAGCGTCGGCGCGGCGACGGTGATAGGCGAGGTCGTCTCGCACCAGACATCCGAAGCCGCCTTCTCGCCCCCGGCCTCCGCCTTTTCGATCCACCGCTACAGCCTCGGCGGCTCGGTCGGCATCACGAACATCCAGATCCTGATCGTCGTCGCGGCGATCATCGTCGCGGTCGCCCTCGACCAGGGCATCCGCCGCACGCGCTACGGCCGCGCGATACGCGCCCTGGCATACGACCCTACGACCACGCAACTGCTCGGCGTCAACGTCGGCGCGGTGGCTGCGGCGACCATGTTCCTGGCCGGCGCGCTGGCGGGGCTGGCGGGCGTGATGCTGGCCATCTACCTCGGCGGTGAGGAAGTCGCCACTGGGCAGGACTACCTGCTCACCGCCTTCGCGATCCTGATCGTGGGCGGGGTCGGCAGCATCCGCGGCGCGATCGTCTCCGCCTACCTGATCGCGCTCGCCGAGACGGCCGTGGTCGCCTACGGGCCATCCCAGTGGCGCGACGGCGTCGCCTTCCTGCTCATCCTCGTGATGCTGCTCGTGCGCCCGCAGGGGCTGTTCGCGCGGCGCCGCTTCCAGAGAGCCTGAGCCGATGGCCATCGCAAGCATCAGCTCCTGGTACGCCGGCAACGAAACGCTGATCCAGAACATCCTGATCTACGCGCTGCTCGCGTTCAGCGTGCAGGTGGTGCTGCGCGCCGGAGTCTTCTCGCTGGCCGGGATCGGCTTCTACGCGATCGGCAGCTACACGGCGGCGCTGCTGCTGAAGAAGGGCTGGCCGACCGTGCCCTCGATCCTGGCGGCGGTGCTGCTCTGCATCCTGCTCGGCTACCTGCTGGCGCTCCTGCTGGTGCGGCTGCGCGACCTGTATCTGGCGATGGCGACAGTCGCCTTCGACCTGATGGTCGGGGTCGTGGCCACCAACTGGACCGGCCTGACGGGCGGCCCGCTCGGCGTGACGGGCATACCGCTGGTGATGGGGACGCTGCCGATCTTCCTCACCGCCGTGGGAGCCATGCTGCTGCTCGGCCTGCTGCAACGCGGGGTGCTCGGACGCAGCTTCGAGGCGATCCGCGAAGACGAGCCGCTCGCGCTTACGCTCGCGATCGACACCTCCCGCTACCGCCATTTCGCGTTCGTGATCTCCTGCGTGCTCGGCTGCCTGGCGGGCGCCTACCACGCGCTGCTGTTCGGCACGATCGAGCCGACCGACGCGGGCTTCGAACTGATCGTGCTGGCGCTCAGCATGGTGATCATCGGCGGCTTTCGCTCATGGGCGGGAGCGCTGCTCGGCGCGATCCTGCTCACGTGGCTGCCGCTGGAGCTGACCTCGGTCGGGAGCTGGCTGAACCTCGTCTACGGCGGCCTCATGATCGTGCTGGCCACGTGGCTGCCGGGCGGCCTGCTCGACGCACTGCGAGCGCTCCTGCGCCTGCCCGCGCGCCTGCGCCTGCTGCTGCGCAGCCCTTCCTCTCTGGCCGCGACCGGAGAGGAGCGCGGATGAGCGCCGCGCCGCTGCTGGAGGTCCGGGACGCGAGCGTGAGGTTCGGCGGGGTACACGCACTGCGCGGCGCCGAGCTGTCGGTCTCCACGGGATCGCTCTGCGGACTGATCGGGCCCAACGGCTCCGGCAAGAGCACCCTCGTCAACGTGATCTCGCGCCTGACCAAGCTCACCGGCGGGGCCCTGCTGATGGACGGAGATGAGATCGACTCGCTCTCCGCCGATCGTGCGCGCGCCGCGGGCATCGCGCGCACGTTCCAGACGGTGAGGCTGCTCCCCTCGATGGACGTGCTCGCCAACGTGATGCTCGGCGGCGCGACCCACTTCGCGCAGCGCTCGGTGGCGGTCAACTGGCTCTGGCCGCCGCGGCGCGCGAACGCCAACCGCACGGCCAGGCAGGCTGCGCTGGTGGCGCTGGAGCGCGTGGGCATGGCCGCCCACGCGCACGCCCGGCCGCAGGCCCTGCCGTACGGTCAGCAGCGGCGGGTGGAGATCGCCCGCGCGCTGGCCAGCCGGCCGCGGCTGCTACTGCTGGACGAGCCCACGGCCGGGATGAGCCATCACGAGCGCGAGGAAGTGGGAGACCTGCTGATGGAGCTTCGCCGGGAAGGTCTCACACAGGTGCTGGTAGAGCACGACCTGGCGATGATCCACCGCGTCTGCGACCACGCCCACGCCCTCAACTTCGGGCGCGTGATCGCCTCCGGCTCCACCCAGGAGGTCGCCGCCGACCCTGGCGTGCGCGAGGCATATCTCGGCCACGGCTCGTCCGGCGAGCGCGCGCAGGACAGCGAGCGCGCGCAGGAGAGCGGACCCCCCGAGTCCCCGGCGAAGGTCTCACAGTGAGCGGCACGGACGAGAACGACCCCGACACGGCTCTGCAGGTCGATGACCTCACGGTCCGCTACGGACAGGTGACGGCGGTCGCGGGACTCTCGCTGCGGGTGCCCAGCGGCTCGGTGGTGGCGGTGCTGGGCGCCAACGGAGCCGGCAAGACGTCCACGATGCGGGCGCTGGCGGGAAGCATCAGGGCCAGCATCGACGGACGGGCTCGCCTGTTCGGCGGCTCGATCCTGGGCCTCTCGGCCCACCGCATCGCCGCGCGCGGGATGGTGCTCGTGCCGGAGGGACGCCAGGTGATCGCGCCTTTGACGGTGGAGGAGAACCTGCTGCTGGGCGGATACCGGCAGCGCTCCCGTGCGCGGCTGCGCGAGCTGATGGCCGAATGCCACGAGCTCTTCCCGATCCTGCACGAGCGCGCCGACTCACCGGCCGGGCTGCTCAGCGGCGGTGAGCAGCAGATGCTCGCGTTCGGCCGCGCGCTGATGTCCGACCCGCGACTGATCCTGATGGACGAGCCGTCGATGGGCCTGGCGCCCGTGATGGTCGATCGGGTGATGGAGGCCGTGGAGGCTCTGCACCGACGCGGCGCATCGATCCTGATGGTCGAGCAGAACGCCGCCAGCGCCCTCCAGGTGGCCACGCACGCCTACGTGCTCGACCAGGGCCGCATCGTCTGCTCGGGCACCGCCACGGAGGTCGGCTCCGACCCCGTCGTCGCTCAGACGTTCCTGGGACTGCGCGAGCAGGCTCAAGCGGGTCAGGCGGCGTGCTAGGATCGCTGACTCTACCAACTGGTTGGTAGAGTCGAGCCGACGACGGATCGCACCGGAACGCATCCTCGTCGAAGACAAGTGGGAGGGCGGAGGCGAATGAAACTGATAGTCGCTGACCAGGAGCGCTGGGTGCTGCCGCAACTGCTGCGCCAGCGCGCCGAGGAGCTGGGAGCAAAGCCGTTCCTCTCCTTCGCGGCGGACGACGCGAGCGTCACCTACCAGCAGGCCGACGAGCGCAGCGACCGCTTGGCGGCGGGCCTCGCGGAGCTTGGCGTGAGCGCCGGCGACCGCGTGATGGTGATGATGGGCAACAGGCTGGAGTTCGTTCTTACCTGGTTTGCCCTGAACAAGATCGGCGCGTTCCACGCCCCCATCAACGTCGACTACCGCGGCGAGTTCCTGGAGCACCTGGTCAACACCGCGCAGGCCAAGGTGATGGTGCTCGAGCACCGCTTCCTGGAGGTGGTGCTGGCCTCGGCGCAGAACATGCCGGCCCTGCAGACGCTGATCGTCGTCGGCGGCCCGCTGCCGCAGCAGGCCGGCCGCCTGAGCACGCTCGCGTTCTCCGAGCTGCCGAGCGAGCAAGAGCCGCCCACGGTCAGCGTGCGCCCCTCCGACACCTACGCGGTGCTGTTCACCTCCGGCACGACGGGCCGCTCCAAGGGCGCCCTGATGCCCTACGCGCACGGCCACCTGCTCAACGAGCGCAACCTGAACCTGCTCGACCTGGACGGCGAGAGCAGCTACATCTCCGAGCTGCCCCTGTTCCACATCAACGCGCACATGACCGTCTACGGCTGCATGATCGTGGGCGCGCACGCGCGCATGGAGGAGCGCTTCTCGGCCAGCCGCTGGCTGGAGCGCGTGCGGGAGTCGGGCGCCACGCACTCCTCGATGCTGGGCGTGATGGTCGATTTCGTGCTGCGCCAGCCGCCGAGCGAGCACGACCGCGAGCACAACCTGCGCTCGGTGTGGATGGTGCCCTGCTCGCCCGCGCTCTCCAACCGCTTCCGCGACCGCTTCGGCGTCGAGCGCATCGTCACCTCCTACGGGACCAGCGAGGTCGGGATGGTCGCGCGGCGCGTCGTGGACCGCTCCGATCGCGTGCACTCGGGCAAGGTCGATCCCGAGTTCTACGACGTGGCCATCGTGGACGAAGACGACCGGCCGCTGGATACCGGCCAGGTCGGCGAGATCGTCGTGCGAACCCACCTGCCGTGGACAGTCACGCACGGCTACTTCGGGATGGAGGACCGCACCGTGCAGGCGTTCCGCAACCTCTGGTTCCACACCGGCGACGCCGGCCGCTTCGACGAGGACGGCAATCTCTACTTCGTGGATCGCCTCGCGGACCGCATCCGCCGCCGGGGCGAGAACGTCGCCTCAGCCGACGTCGAGCACGTCCTGGCGAGCCATGATGCGATCGCCGAGGCCGCGGTCGTGGCCGTGGACGCCGACGAGGAGGGCGGCGAGGACGAGATCAAGGCGTGCCTGGTGCTGGTGGAGGGCGCGCAGATCGACTTCGAGGTCTTCTGGGCGTGGTGCGAGGAGCGCCTGCCCTACTTCGCGGTTCCGCGCTACCTGGAGATCCTCGAGCAGTTGCCCAAGACGCCCACCGAGAAGGTGATCAAGACCGAGCTGCGCAGCCTGGACGGCGGCTCTCAGATCATGGATCGGGGCGCGATGGGCCGGCGCGAGCGCGCGCGCTGATGGGTCGCGCCGCGCAGAGTCTCGACCAGGCGCTCGCCGGGGTGAGCGACGGCTGCGTGCTCGCGATCGGCGGCACGATGCTCTCGCGCAAGCCGATGGCGGCCGTCCGACATCTGGCGGCCTCGGGCGTGAGGGATCTGGAGCTGGTCACCTTCACCGGCTCGCTCGATGTCGAGGAGCTGATCCGCGCGGCGTCGGTCAGGCGCGTGCGCTCCTCCTATGTGGGGCTCGGTCCATACGGCCGCGCGCCGGCGTTCTGCGCGGCGGCGGAGAGCGGCGCGATAGAGGACCGCGAGGAAAGCGAGTGGATGCTGCTCGGGCGCCTGCGCGCGGCCGCCGCGGGCCTGGCCTTCATGCCCACGCGCGCCGCGCTGGGATCGGACCTGCTCGCGGACGCCGGCCTGCGCACAGTCCGCGACCCATACACGAACGTGGAGCTGCTCGCGCTGCCCCCGCTGCGGCCCGACGTCTGCCTGCTGCACGCCTGGCGCGCCGACCACGACGGCAACGTGCAGCTCCCGCCGTTGCGAGAGCACCTCTGGGACGTGGACCTGCTGCTCGCGCGCGCCTCGCGCTCGGTGATCGTCACCGTCGAGCACCTGATCGACGGTCAGGAGCTTGCCCGCGAGCCGGAGCACACGGTGCTGCACGCCTTCGAGGTGGACTGGGTCCTGGCCGCCCCCGGCGGGGCCGCCCCCACGGCGAGCGCGCCGGACTACGAGGCCGACGCGGCGGCGCTGCGAGAAGCCGCGACAGCGGCCGCCTGATCGCTGCGCGCCGCGGACCCCACGGAGCCTGCGGACCTCGCGCGCCCCGCACGCCGCGGACCGGGCTTCTCATTCTACCAATCATTTGGTAGTCTTCTGGCCGCCTTGGACTTCTCACTCACAGACGAGCAGCAGCGCCTGATCGAGCTGGCCCGCGACTTCGCGCAGCGCGAGATCGCGCCCCACGTGGCCGACTACGATCGCGAAGAGCGCTTCCCGATCGAGATCATCCGCGCCGCCGCCGAGCTGGGGCTGATGGGAGGCGTGGTGCCGACCGCCTACGGCGGGGCGGGCCTGGACTTCAAGACCTACGCGATGCTGGTGGAGGAGATCTCGCGCGTCTGCCACGTGGTGGGGGTGGCAATGTCGCTGCCCAGCGGCCTGGTGGGCAGCTCGATCGAAGTCTTCGGCACCGAGGAGCAGAAGCAGCGCTACCTGGCCCCGCTGGCGCGCGGCGAGGTCTTCGGCGCGGCGGGCGTGACCGAGGCGCGCTCGGGAACCGACGTCTCCGACATGGACACGCGCTGCCGGATCGACGGCAGCGACTACGTGATCAACGGCGCGAAGATGTGGATCTCCTTCCTCGACGTGGCCAAGTGGTTTCTGACCTTCGCGCACCTCGGCGTGGACGAGCGCACCGGCCGCAAGCGAGTCTGCGCCTTCATCGTCGATGCGGACCTGCCCGGCGTCTCGGTGCATCCGCTCTCCAACAAGTTTGGCTTCCGCCCGATCAAGACCGGCGAGCTCGTCCTGACCGACGTGCGGGTGCCGCGCGAGGCGCTCGTCGGCGAGGAGGGACGCGGCTTCGCCGTGGCGATGAACGCGGTGGAGAACGGGCGGCTCGGCGTCGCCGCGCGCGCGACCGGCCTGGCGCAGGCCTGCGTGAACGTGATGAGCGAGTACGCGCGCGAGCGCGTGGTCTTCCGCCAGCCGCTGGCCGCCTTCCAGATGGTCCAGTCGATGATCGCCGACGCCTCGACGGCCACCGAGGCCGCGCGCCTTCTGGTGCTGCGGCTGGCCGACATGAAGGACCGGGGCCTGCGGGCTCGCGCCGAGGCCTCGGCCGCCAAGCAGTATGCCAGCGACGCTGCCATGCAGGCCGCGCTGGCCGCGTTCCAGATCCACGGCGCCTACGGGGTCTCCGAGGAGTACCCGGTCGGACGCTACATGCGCGACGCCAAGGTCTTCCAGATCGTGGAGGGCAACAACCAGCTTCACCGCGCGCTGATCGCCGAGAGCCTCACCGGCGTCCGGTGAGGCGATGCCCTCGCTTCCCGAGGGTCATTCCATCGCCCATCGCGTCGACCGGCCGGCCGGCGGCGCGCGCGCCCACCGCATAGACGAGCACCTCTGGGCGCTGCAGCTCCCGCTGTGCTACCCGACCGTCGTCTCGGTGAACGCCTACCTGCTCGCCGCCGAGGATGGCTGGATCCTGTTCGACTGCGGCTCCTGCCTGCCGCCTGGCTGGGCGGCGCTGGAGGTCGCGCTGAAGGCCGCGGGCGTGGCCCCGCACGAGATCTCCCTGCTGATCGCAAGCCACTCCCACACCGACCACCGCGGCCTGGCCACCGAGGTGATCGCGCGCACCGGCGCGCGCTTCGCGATGGGGCCCGCCCCCCATCCCGTGATCGACCTGCTGCGCGACCCCACGGTCGCGATCGAGCAGCGGATCGCGCGCGGCCGCGGCGAGGGGGTGCCCGCCGAGCTGCTCGTGAGGATCGTGAGCGAGCTGCCGGCCACCGACGTGGGCTACCCGGAGGCCGAGCCGCAGATCACGCTTCTGCACGGCGACAGGCTGGGCTCGCGCTGCGGGGAGTGGGAGGTGCTCGCGCTTCCCGGCCACAGTGCCGACCAGATCGGCCTTTGGAACGCCGAGCGCCGATGGCTGATCAGCGCCGACCTCGCGCTGCCGGGACAGCCGTCCTTCCTGGAGTACGGCACAAGGCCCGACCCGCAGGCCGACCAGATGGCCTCGCTCGCGCTCGCCACGACGCTGGCGCCGGAGCTGCTGCTGACCGGCCACGGCCGCCCGCCCGATCGTCCGCTGGAGCTCCTGCGAGGCTGCCGCGCGGCGATGGAAGAGCGCTTGGACACGGTGAGCGCCGCGCTCTCTCAAACGCCGCGCAGCACCTGGGAGATCGCGGGCGCGCTGATCGACTTCGATGCGCAGATCGACCAGTGGCAGCGCAGCCTGATCGGCGCCCGCGCGATCCTTGAGCACCTCCGCTCGCGCGGGCTTGCCCGCGGCGAGATCGAGGACGACGGCATCTGGCGCTGGCGCGCCGGGCAGCCGTAGCCGGCGGCCCTCCCCCAGCCGGCGCCCTCGCCGGCGGCCGCTCAGCCCAGATGCCGGCCCAGGAACAGGCGCAGCGCCGCAAGCAGCTCCGCCGGCCGCTCGCGCGGCACGAAGTGCCCGCAGGCGGGCACGACCAGCAGCTCGCCGCGCGGCAGCGCCCGCGCGATCTCGCACGCCCGCTCGACCGGCTCGATCCTGTCGCGGTCCCCGCAGACCACCAGCGTCGGCGTCGGCATCTCGGCGAGCTCCTCGAGGTCGATCCGCAGCGATCCCCATGAGCCCGCGAGGCGACCGCGCAGGTGCCGCCAGTGATCCTCGCCTGTGCCGTGCTCGTGCCGCAGCGCGATCAGCTCCGCGGGCCACGGGCCGGCCGCGAAATCCGGCGCGCGCGCCGGGTCGCCGATCCGCGAGGCGCCGATCGCCACGAAGGTCTGCGCCGCGTCCGGGACGCGGGTCAGCATCCGCAGCGCGGCGGTCGCCCCGATAGAGAAGGCGATCAGCGACGCCGGTCGCTCGCCCAGATGCTCTATCAGTGCCAGCAGGTCCTCCGCGATCTGCTCGATGCCGAGCAGGTCCGTGGGGTCGTCCGAGCGGCCGTGGCCGCGCAGGTCCAGGCTCAGCACCCGCATCTCCTGCCGCAACGGCTCGCGCAGGTGCTCCCAGTCGTAGTCGCCGGTGCCCGTCCCTCCATGCACGAGGATCGCCAGCGGTCCCCGCCCGGCGATCTCGTAGTGCAGGCGCGCTCCGCCGGCTGCGAGCAGGCTCGCCATCAGGACATCGAGATGTCGGCCAGGCCGCCGTGAACTTCGAGCGTCTGGCCGGTGATCCAGTCCGACTTCGGCGCGCAGAAGAAGGCCACGGCGTGCGCGACGTCCTCCGGGCGCCCCGGGCGCCCGAGCGGGATGCGGGAGACCAGCGCCTGCCTTACCTCCGGCGGGATGCCGGGCCCGCCCGCGTCTGACCTGACCGCCGCCATCCTGGTCTCGATGAATCCAGGTGCGACCGCGTTGACCGTCACGCCGAAGCGAGCCCACTCCCTGGCCACGCTTCCGGTCAGCGCGATCAACCCCGCCTTGGCCGCCACGTAGTTCGCGTTGCCCGGGCTCGGGTGGGTGCCCGCGACCGAGGCGATGTTGACGATGCGCCGCGGGCGATCGTGCTCGCCGCGGCGCAGCCAGGGGGCCACCGCGCGCACGCCCAGGAAAGCGCCGCGCAGGACCACGGCGTGGATCGTGTCCCACTCCTGCTCGCTCATCCGGTGGACCATCGCGTCCCGTGCGAGGCCCGCGTTGTTGACCAGGATGTTCAGGCCGCCGAGGCGCGCGTCCGCAAGCTCGGCCGCCGCCCGCCAGTGATCGGCGTCCTGGACGCTGCCGGCAAGCCAGGCCAGCCTTCCCGGCGCCTGCGCTTCCAGATCCCGCGCGGCGTGCTCGAGCGCCTGCTCGTCGAGATCGGTCAGACAGACCGCGGCTCCATCGGCCAGCAGGCGCCTTGTGATCGCAAGCCCGATGCCGCGGGCGGCGCCGGTGACGATCGCGACGCTGCCATCCAGCCGGCCCTCGCCGGCACTCATGGCCGCGGACCCCCTGCGGCGCTCACGGCCGCGGCCCCCCGCCGAGGGCGGCCTGCGCGTCGGCGCGCAGAGCCGGCGCGACGCGGCTTGCCAGCAGCGCCAGGTGGCGCTCCACGAGGTCGTCCGGCATCCCGGCGACGCTCATCCAGAAGAAGATGTCGCTGACGGGCAGGCCGGCGATGTGCTCGCGCACCACCGCGATCGCATCGTCGGCGCTCATCACCTGCATCCGCGAGGAGAGCCGGCGCTCGGGCAGGCTCGGGCCCTGCGCGATCATCTCCTCGGTCGCCGCGGTGTGGGCCGGGAAGGCGCGTACCGCCGGCGCTCCGTCGCCGTCACGTCCCTCCTGCGCCGCCGTCTCGTAGCTTGCGCGCTGATAGGCGATGTGAGGCGCGATCGCAGGCCAGGCGGCCTCGGGGTCATCGGCCACGATCAGGTTCACGAGCCCGCCCATGCGCGCGCGTCCGGGGGAGTGGCCACCCTCGGCAAGGCCGTCGAGGTAGGCGTCGTGGAGGTTGCGCGCCATCCACAGCAGCCCGACGCCGAGGCGTCCGGCGATTCCCGCCCCGCGGGGGCCCATCACCCCCAGCCACACCGGCGGCGGCTCCTGCACGGGCGGCGGCGTGCAGGTGCCCTGCGACCAGAGCTCCAGCACTTCGGCGGTACGGCGCTCCAGCAGCGGGAAGCGCTGCTTGACGTCAGCTCCGTAGGCGGCGAACTCGGGCACCCGGTACCCGGCCCCGAGCCCCAGCTCCAGCCGGCCCGCGCTCAGCAGATCGACGACCGCCGCTTCCTCGGCGATCTGCAGGGCGGGGCGCAGCGGGGCCAGCAGCACGGCGGTGCCGATCCGCATCCGCCGGGTGCGCTGCGCGATCGCCGCCGCCAGCAGCAGCGGCTGCGGCAGATAGCCGTCCTCGAAGAGGTGGTGCTCGCTGACCCAGGCCGAGTCGAGTCCCATCCGCTCGGCCTCGGCGATCCGCTCGAGCGTGGCGGCGTAGAGGCTCGCCCACGGCCGCCGCCAGGGGGCAGGGTTGCGCATGTCGGTGTAGATGCCGACGCGCATGCTCACCCCGCGTGGCCGACTCGCCGGCGGCTGCCCCACACGAAGTCGATCCCGCGCGCGAGATGCGCCCTGGTATGACGCGGGTCGATGATCGCGTCCAGGTAGATGTGGGCGGCCGCCTCCCACGGCTCGGACTCGTGCGCCCATTGCGCTTCCAGGCTGCGCAGCAGCGCCTGGGCGGCCTGCTCCCCCTGCTCGGCCGCCACCTGCTGCAGGCGGCGCCTGTACACCGTGGCCACGCCGGTGCCGGGCGCCATGAAGCCGAGCTCGGCCGTCGGCCAGGCGAGCACCAGGTCGGGCGCCGTCGGCCTGCCGCTCATCGCGAAGTTGCCGCCCCCGTAGGACTTGCGCACGATCACCCCGATGCGCGGCACCCGCACGCGCGAGAGCCTGGCCACCAGCCGCTCGTAAGCTCGCACGATCCCGGACTGCTCGGCCTGCGTGCCGATCATCAGGCCCGGCACGTCGTGCAGGAAGACCAGCGGCAGGCCGAAGGTGTCGCACATGTCCACGAAGGCCAGCGACTTGGCCAGCGCGTCGGCGTCGAGCACGCCGGCCCGCTGCATCGGCTGGCTTGCGACCACGCCCACCGGCGCGCCCTCCAGGCGGGCCAGCGTGGTCGTCAGGCTCGCCCC
Source organism: Solirubrobacterales bacterium (assembly GCA_027315115.1). Taxonomy (GTDB): domain Bacteria; phylum Actinomycetota; class Thermoleophilia; order Solirubrobacterales; family Solirubrobacteraceae; genus Palsa-744. The sequence continues at coordinate 25,389 of DAHUYQ010000003.1, forward strand.
CCATCGCGGCGCCCAGGGCATCAGCGACCCGCCGTCGAAGATCGCCTCCAGCACCCGCCGCATGTCGTATGCGCGCCTGGGCTCGGTCGGCACCAGGTCCAGGAGCTGGTCTGGATCGCGCTCGGGCTCGACGGCCGGAGCGCTCGGCGGCGGGCAGGCGGCGCTGTCGGGCATGTAGGAGAGGAAGCGGCCGACCGCCGCCAGGGCCGCCGACTCGTCGGCGGCGACCATGTGCACGAGCCCGCTGGCAGTCGCGATCTTGGGCCCGCCGAGCTCCGAAGGGTCGACGTCCTCGCCGATCGCTCCCGCCACCACCGGCGGCCCGGAGAGCGCGACGGCGGACTGCTCTGTCATCACCACGAAATGCCCGCCGGCCGCGTGCAGCGCGGCGTCCCCGAAGCAGGGACCGAGCGCGGCGGTCACCCGTGGAACGGCGGGGAAGCCGGCGGGCGCCGCCAGGAAGGCGCGAAAGTCGAATGGCAGTCCCGAGAAGCGCCAGCCCAGCACGTCCGGCATCCGCCCGCCGTCGGCGTCGGCCAGGAAGATCAGCGGGACGCCGGCGCGGCCGGCCAGCTCGGCCATCCGCGTCTGCTTGCGCATGTTGACCTGCGCGGTGGTCCCCGCCAGCACGGTCGCGTCGATGCCGATCACCGCGGCGCGGCGCCCGGAGATCGTGCCGAAGCCGGTGACGATCGCATCGGCCGCCGCCGGCCTGGACTGCTCCCGCTCGGGCTGGGCCAGCAGGCCGAGCTCGTAGAGCGCTCCGTCGTCGAGCAGTTGCGCGAGCCGCTCGCGGACCGTCTGCCTGCCGCTCGCGTGGTGACGCGCAACGCGCTCGGGCCCGCCCATCGCCAGCGCCAGCTCGTGGCGCCGCGTGAGCTCCTGCAGGCGCTCGCGCATGCCGCCCGCCGGGTCCGGCTGCGGCGCGCCGCGCCGAGGCTGCTCGCCGGCAGCGGGCTCCTGGCCGGCGGCGGGCTCCTGGCCGGCAGCGGGCTCCTGCTCGCGTGCGCTCCGCGGGCCTTCGCCGTCCCTCTCAGCCACCGGTGAACCTGGGCTCGCGCTTGTCCACGAATGCGGCGATCCCCTCGGCGTGATCGGCGGAGCCCATCAGCAACGAGACGCTCTCGACCGAGTAGTCGTAGCCCTCCTCGTGGCCACGGGAGAGTATCCGCTTGGCGACCGAGAGCGCCAGCGGCGAGCGACTGGCGACCTTGCCCGCAAGCCGCTGTGCCTCGGCGAGGTGCCCTCCCTCATCGGTCACCACGTTGACGAGCCCCGCCACCCTGGCCTGCTCGGCGTCGAAGGTCTCGCCGGTCAGCACGAGGTACTTGAGGGCGTGCAGGCCCATGTGCGCGCGGCCGCGCACGACGCCCAGGCCCGGCATCAGGCCCACGCTCGCCTCGGGCATCCCGAAGCGCGCGCTCGCATCGGCGACCACGATGTCGCACACCATCGTCAGCTCGCAGCCGCCGCCGAGCGCCAGGCCGTGCACGGCGGCGATCGTCGGCTTGCGCATCTGCTCGACCGAACGCAGCGTGCTCAACGCATCGGCGACGTAGCTGCGACGCTCGCCGACGTCCCGCAGCTCGCCGAATCCCTCGATGTCGCCTCCGACCGAGAAGCAGCGTCCCGCTCCGTGGACCACGACGACGCGAACGCGCTCGTCCTGCTCGATCTCGTGCATGGCGCCGCGCAGCTCCGCCCAGAACCCGGGCAGCATCGCGTTGAGCTTTGCGGGGCGGTCGATCGTCAGCCATGCGATCCCGTCCCGGCACTCGCGGCGCAGCATGCTCTGGCTCATCCGGCCTCCCGTGCCACCGCCTGCGCCCACAGCCTGCCGGCTTCCGAGCCGGAGGCGAACTCGATGTCGCGCACCCGATCCGGGTCCACGCTCGCGATGGCGGCCGCGGCCTCGGGGTCGGGCGCGTCCAGGACCGGCTCGCCGCCGTTGCGCTCGATGCCGAGACCGGGGGTGGTGGCCAGCAGCTCCTCGGCGCCGGGGGTCAGCCAGCGGGCCTGCCAGCGCCCGCCCGCCAGCTCGAAGCAGCCGGCCGGCGTCAGCAGCACGCGGACCGCCTGCGGCGGCGGAACGGAGCCACAGACGACGTCCACCCGCTCGACGAGCTGGCGGGGACTGTGAGCCGCCAGCAGGTACCAGATGCGCGAAGGCGAGTGGTTGTTGTCCGGCAGGCCCCTGGCGCCCGGAAGCGCTATCTGCGGAGCGCCTGGCGGGCCGATCCCGGAGAGGTTCGTGCGACCGGCGCTGTCGAGCTGCGCCGGGGCCGTGGCGACCCCGGCCCGCCCCCGCGCCAGCAGCGTGAAGGTGTCGAAGACCTGGTCGCGGAAGGCCGCTCGGTCGCCGAGCAGGCCGCGCTCGCCGAGCGAGACGTTCGGGGTGGGAGCGGCATCCAGGGCGGTGAAGCCGCCCGCGATCGCAAGCCTCGGCACGCCGAGCTCGCGTGCCGCGAGCGCCGCCACCATGCTCGCGGGCGAGGTGACCGCGAAGACGCGGATGCCGGACTCCGCTATCTGGCGCGCGAGCGCCCCGACCAGCAGGTCCGCGAGCTCGCCGGCGGGCCCCCTGTCCTCTCCCGCGCTCACCGCGTCGCCTCCGCGCTCATCAGCAGCGATGGGTCCGGGCTGGACCCGGCCGCCGCCCAGCGGCTGACCGCATCGAGGTCGGCGCCGTAGTGGGCGTGACATCCGGTCGGCCAGGCGCCGCGGGGCGCCGGGACCGCCGCGTCTACCCAGAGTCGCGAGATCGCCGCCAGCGCGGGCTCCGCCGGCCGCATCGTCTCGTATGTGACCACGGTGCGGTCGGCGGCGCGGGCGAGCGCGCCGTCGAAGGCGAGGTCGCCGTCCACGTAGGCGTTGCCCTCCTCGTCTATGGCGCTGACGTGGATCACGGCCAAATCCAGCCGCAGCGCCCTGACCTGCATCACGCGCTCGCCGGTGAAGGGATCGCTTCCTTCGCGCAGGCTCTCGTTGAGGGTGGGAAGGTCGCCGCCGATGCCCATCCAGGTCGGGATCGAGTCCAGCCCCCGCGCCCGGGCTTCCAGCGAGCACAGCAGGGTGCCCTCCGACCACTCGCTGAAGGCGATCGCGCCGCTCTGGCGGGCCGCGCGATAGCAGGGCGCAAGCCCGGCGCCATCGAGGCTCACGCCGGCGCTGTGCAGCTCCGCGATCCGGCCGGCGGCCAGCAGCAGCTCCACGTCGAGCGAGCCGAGCACGCTCACGACGCGCAGCCGCTCCGGGCCGTCCTGCGCCAACGCGCGCACCACGTCCATCGGCTTGCGCTGCAGGCCGGCGCCCCCGAAGGCGATCGTGGCGCCATCGGAGAGCTCACGCAGGAGCGCAGCCAGATCCTGCTGCGCGTCGAACCGTTGCGACCATCCCTCGCTCATGTGCCTACTGCGGGTCCCCGGGCACGGGCGCCCACTTGCCGTCCTTGACCTCGTAGCGCTGAGCGACCTCGACCAGCACGCCTCCCGACCAGTCGTTGGGCACGAAGTTCCAGCGCAGCCACGGATAGCTGTCCGGGCCGGTCTGCTCGTCCTGCAGGATCGGGATGCCGCGATCGCGCAGTTCCTGCACAGTCGTGTCGACGTCGCTGGAGAGGAAGGCGAGGTGGTGGACGATCTCGCCGCGCTTGGCCAGCACCTTGTTCAGGAAGCCCTCGCCCGCGGGGGAGAAGAGCTGGATGGCGGTTTTGCCGGGGCACACGAAGGTCGCCCAGCGCATCCGCTCGCCTCCCTCCTCGCCTTCTCCGTAAACCACCTCTGCGGTCTGCGACGGGTCCAGGACCTCCAGCAGCACGCGCCACTTCTCCACCGAGGCGTCGAGGTCGTGGACGAGCATGGCGACGTGGTCGAATCTCATCTGCGGCATGTGGTCTCCTGGGGCTTGGTGCTTGGCTGTTCGACGATCGGGCGCTCCCGCTCGGGATCGCTGTGCAGGCGGGCGAGCGCGGCCGCGAGCCGGGCCTGCGCCTGGCCGCGCGTGGCGCGCAGCTCCAGCTCGCGCAGGGCGTGCTCGTCCACGGCCTGCAGCGCGGCAAGCTCCGCCGGCGAAGCCGGAGCGGTCTGCGCGACGGCGCCGGTCTCGCACTCGAACCCGGTGCAGGCGAGAACCTCCTGCACGCTCTGCCCCGCGTGCACGCTCTCCAGGCGCGCCCGGCCACCCGCGAAGGAGAACACGGCGCGGTCGGTGATCAGGCGCACCGGGCCGGCGGCGCCGGTCGCCGGGTCTCCGCCGCCCGCGCCAGTGATGAAGCTGACGGCCTGTGGCAGCGAGCGGGTGCGATGCTCGGTGTGGTAGAGCACCAGCCGCGGCAGGATCCGCGGCACGTCGGCGCTGGCAAGCCCGCCGGGCAGGCGCGTGAGAGATCCGTCCGACCCGATCACCCGGCTCGTGTTGATGTTGCCCGCGCCGTCGACCTGCGCTGGCCGCAGGAACTGCAGCGTCATCGTTCTGCGCTCTGCCATCTCCATCGTCTCGAGGTGGCTGACATACCCGGTATAGCGGCCTCGCAGCGCACCCGCGCCGTGTGTGATGCTCAGCAGGTCGGCGTCGGGGCCGACGACCATGCCGCCGGTGAACAGGTGCGATCCGCGTGCGGTGGTCCGCCGGGCCATCAGCGCCGCCGCGAGCGCCAGCGGCGTGCCCAGGCCGATCCCGACCACGTCGCCGTCGTGAATCTCGCGCGCGAGGCAGACAGCCATGCTGGTGGCCGCGTCATCGCTCATCGGGCCGCTCCTCGATCAGCTCGATCAGCGCCCCGGCGCTCGCCTCAGGATCCAGGAAGGAGATGCGCGTCCCGTGGGCGCCCCGCCGCGGGGTGGTGTCCCTGATCGGCACGCCCGCCTGCGAGAGCGCCTGCAGCAGCTCGTCCAGGCCCTGCACCCGCAGCGCGACGTGGTGAACGCCCACTTCGCCGCGCTGCACCGCCGCGGCGGCGCGGGAGTCGGGGCTCGTGGGCGCGATGCACTCCAGCACCGTCTCGCCGGCCTTCACCCACAGCACCGAGAGCCCGAGCTCCGGCTCCTCGTGGGGGCCCTCCACCTCCAGACCGAGCTGCTTCGAGAACAGCGTGGCGGCCTTCTGAAGATCGGGCAGGATGATCCCCACGTGAGCGAAGCCCTCCACCCGGGCCTCGCCGCCCGGCGCGCTCATGCCTGCTGCCCCTCGTCTCCCATGGGCTCGAAGTGCGAGATGTCCAGGATCGACCCGGTGCGCTGCGCCTCCCAGACGGCGCGCACGCGGGCGCCGGGCGCCGGCGGCTGTGCCCCGGCGGCAAGACGGTGGAGCATCACGTTGGATGCGCCGTCGATGCGGATCAGGGCGAGCACCGGCTCGCCGGGGCGATGGCAAGCGGTCGTGCAGGCCTCGATCGTCCCTTCCGCGCTGGTCTGCACGATCTCGCGCAGGTGCGAGCCATCCGGGCCGAACGGCACGGCGGGGGCGTTGGTGAAGCCTGCTCCGCTGGAGGCCATCAGCGCGCCATCGCGCAGGCCGTCGAGCGCCGCGCGCTGCGCCGCGCCGGCGGTGTAGACGTAGGGAAGTTCAATCCGCTGGTCGTAAACCAGGTCTGCCATCGCTTCCTCCGATCAGTCCAGAAGGCGGAAGTGCCGGATGTCCGCCAGCGAGCCGGTGCGCTCGGCGGCGGGCTTGAAGACGGCTTCCACGCGCTTGCCGACGCCGATCTTCGCCGGGTCGGTCTCGTCGAGCAGGTGGTAGATGCTCGTGTCCGCCCCTGTGAGGCGCACCAGTCCGAAGCCGTAGGGGACGGGCCGCTGGGAGCCGGTCATCGGGTCGATGAAGGGCACGTAGACCACGGTGCAGCCGGCCAGCACGCCGTCGGGCCCGACCTCGACCCATTCGTCCATCGGCAGGCCGGAGAGGCCGCACACCGGCCGCGGCGGCATCATCACGTTGCCCTCGCGATCGCGCGAGGCGAGGATCTTGCCTTCGTCGCGCAGCGCCGCGAAGAAGCGGCTGGCGTAGGTGCCGGCGGCGAATCTGTACTGGAGGGTGACCTGCTGCTCGATCCGCCTGGCCTGCTCGCGGTCGAATTGACGTGGGTCGGGGGTGCTCATCTGTGCGTCTCCCGGTGGCTCATCGGCTGGGCCGCTCGTCGCCCAGGATCATCATGTCGGTCCACGCGTTGCCGCCATAGCCGGTCGCGAGCGCGCGGTGGACCTGCTCGATCTGGTGTTCGCCGGCCTCGCCCATCACCTGGGAGGCCGCCTCGGCCACGCGGATCATCGCGGTGGCGCCCACGGGGTTGGTGGAGAGCACTCCGCCGGAGGGGTTGACCGGAAGCTGTCCTTCCATCGTGATGATGCCCTCGTCGATCAGCCGGCCGCCATCGCCCATCGCGCAGAAGCCGAGGTTCTCGCACATCGCGAGCAGCGCGTAGGAGGCCGGCTCGTAGACCTCGGCCACGTCGAGCTGCCGCAGCGGGTAGTCGATGCCGGCAAGCTTGTAGGCCTTCGCGGCCGCCCCGCGCAGCGAGCGCATCACCGCAAGTCGCTTGGGGCTGTCGCCCATGTACTGCTGGTCGTGGACCGTGGCGACCGAGTGCACCCATGCGGGACGGTCCGCCAGATCCCCCGCCACGTCCTCGGCGGCCATCAGGATCGCGCAGGCGCCGTCGGAGGAGGGGCACATGTCGAGCCGGTGGATGGGGTAGGCCAGCATCTCCGATTCGAGCACCTGCTCGACCGTGATGTCGGGCATCCGCAGGTGCGCGTAGGGGTTGCGACAGGCGTTGCGCCGCGCCAGCACCGCCACCTTGGCCGCCTGCTCGGGCGTGACGCCGCTTTCGGCGATGTAGGTCGAGGCCATCGAGGCGAAGTTCCCGATCGCGCCCGCCATCACCGCGCGCTCCCAGACCGGGTCGCCCACGGTCGTGATCGCCGCCTGGGTGGAGCCGTCGGACTGCTTCTGGAACCCGACTCCCAGCACGCGCTCGTGGCGGCCGGAGGCGACCAGGTGGTAGCAGGCCAGCGCCGTGCTGGCGCCCACGGTGCCGCCGGTGTTGAGCTTGTAGAGCGGCTTGCCGATCGCGCCCAGCGCGCCGACGAAGAGCTGGTCCACCAGGTAGATGCCCTCGAACATCTCCATGTTGCCGGCGACCACCGCGTCGACGTCCTGGAGGGAGAGCCCGCGCGAGTCCAGGCACCTGTCGATCGCTTCTCTGGCCAGCTCGGCCATGCTCGTGTCCAGCCGGCGGCCGTGCTCGGTCTGGCCGGTGGCCACGATTGCGGATGCCACCCTGCTCATCGACTCGCCTCCTGTGCGCCGCCTTCCAGCAGAACCACATGGTGGGACTGCAGGCACAGGCCCGTGGTCGCGTGTACCAGCGCCCTGCCGCCGCTCTCTCGAAGGCGGGCAACGGCATCGACCACGGAGCGCAGGCCGGCCACGCCCGAGGCGGATCCTGCCAGCCAACCGCCGGACGGGCTCAGCTTCGGATCGCTCTCCATGCGCTCCACGAGCTGCTCGCCGTCGCCCAGCCCGAGCGCGCTTGCGAGGATCAGATACTGGTGCGCGTAGGGCGCGTTCAGCTCGATCACGTCGAGGTCGTCCATGCTCCAGCCGGCCAGCCCAAGTGCGTCGGTGGCGGCCGCGGCCGCCTCGGGAGCGTCGTGGATGCACGCGCGCTGACTCCAGTAGGCGGAGGTTCGCGAGGAGCTGGCGACCACCCGCACGCGCTGCGCTGCAAGCTGATCGGCAACCAGGTCGTCGCAGACCACCAGCGCCGCGGCGGCGTCCATCAGCGGCGCCCTGTCCAGCTCGCGCAGCGGCGTGGCGGTGGCGGCGGAGGCGAGCACCTGCTCGACGCCGAGGGGCTCCAGCACCTGCGAGCGCGCCCTGAAGGCGGACACCACGCGCGCGGCGTGCTCGGCGGTGAAGCGGCCCGTGGCGTAGAGCTGCTGTGCCTGCATCGCCGCCAGCACGCATTCGTCGGGATCGAGCTGGCGCTCGAAGAACGGGTCGAACGCGGCCAGCTCGATGCTGTGCACGTCGCCCTGGGACTCCTTGGCATGCGCCAGCACGAGGTTGAGATGCTGGTCGCCGTCCTCGATGCGCGCGGCCGCGTAGGCGAGTGCCTGAGTGCCGTCGGCGGCGACCTTGGCCTCCGAGCCGGTCGCTCCTCCGACCAGCTCGTTGACGTTCATGCTGGAGATCGTGCGCCCGTCCCAGAAGTCCTGACTCGCGGTGACGGCGCCTGTGATCTGCGAGAGCGTGACTCCCGCATCCCGCAGCGCCGGAGCGATCGCCTCCCATGCGAGCTCGTTGAGCGCCAGGTCGTCGCGGCGGGCCGCGGTGCGCGCCTCGCCGAGGCCCACGATCCAGGTGTTGCTGTGCGTCGTGCTCATCTGCCGCCGTAATCTACCAAACGATTGGTTCAGACGCGGTCACCTCGTCGCGCGGGGTCTCGTGGTCATTGCTCGAGCGCCCGCAGAATCCGCTGTGTGGGCCCCTCGGTTGGGCCGCCGTCGACCACCAACACCGCGCCGGAGACGAAGCTCGCCGCCGCGCTGATCAGGTACTGGCAGGCGTATGCGATGTCGGTCGGCTCGCCGACTCGCCCCACCGCCGTGGTGGCCCCGGCCCTGATCGCGAGCTCCTGCCTGCCGCGGAAGACGGACTTCATCGAGCCCTCGGTGGCAACGAGCCCCGGCGAGACGCAGTTGACCCGCACCCCGGGGCCCCACTCGGCCGCCAGCGAGCCGGCCAGGTGCTCCAGGGCCGCCTTCGCGGCGCCGTAGGGACCGAACTGCGGAGTCGCACTGCTCGCGGCGGTCGCCGAGATCAGCACGGCCGCGCCGCCGTCCACCGCGAGCAGCGGGTGGGCCGCCTGCAGCACCGCCAGAGCTCCGGTCAGGTTGAGGTCGAGCTGGCGCCTGAAGCGTTCGAGCGTCACATCCGCGAGCGCGCAGTGGGCGGCGCCGCCGACGTTGGCGATCACCGCATCCAGGCGGCCGAAGCGGGCAGCGATCCGCTCCACGGCCGCGGCCAGAGCCGCCTCGTCGAGCACGTCGGCCGCGAGCGCAAGCGCGGCGGCGCCGGCGGCCTCGATCCCCGCGGCGACCTCATCGAGCGCCTCCTGGCGTCGGCCGTGGACCACGACCGAGGCTCCCTGCGCGGCGAGGTGCTCGGCCACGCCGCGGCCGATGCCCCGCGAGGAGCCCGTCACCCACACGACCTTCTCAGATACGTCGAATCCGCTCATCGCCGCGTCCGCACTCCCGCCCGTTTTCCACCAAACATTTGGTCGGCACACCATGATAGCCTGCGCGCGTGACCGGGAACGCTCTCGCTCCCAGCAGCGTGATCGTGGAACGCGATCTCTCGATCGAGATGCGAGACGGAATCGTGCTCGCGGCCGACCTGTACCGGCCGCAGGGAGATGGCCCCCACCCCACGCTTCTATACCGCGTGCGAGGCAGCCGCTCTGCGGCCTTCATCTCCGGGCTGCTGATGCTCAACCCTCTGGAGGCCGTGCGCCGAGGCTATGCGGTGCTGATCCAGGAGGTCCGAGGCCGCGCCGGCAGCCAGGCACGCTGGCATCCCTTCGTGCACGAGCGCGAGGACGGAGAGGACACGCTGAGCTGGACGCTCGCGCAGGAGTGGTGTGACGGGCGCCTTGGGACATACGGAACCGCCTACTCGGCGCAGACCGCGCTCGCGCTGGCCGCGCTCGGCCGCGATGAGCTGCGCGCGGTCGCGGTGCTCGGGACCGGCGCCGACTACCACAACGGCTGGGTCTACACCAACGGCGCCTTCGAGCTGGGCTGGAACGTCTACTGGGCCTACATGACGCTCGGCGAGTCGATCGAGCGGCTGGACGTCGACGAGCAGCGCAAGGCGGAGCTGCGCGGACGCTACGAGCAGGCGATGATCGAGGAGCCCGCGGTCGCGGCGCGGCTGCCGATCTCCGACCACCCGCTGCTGGTCGAGTGCGGCGAGCTGCAGTACCAGGAGTGGCTGGAGCACCCCGACTACGACGACTACTGGCGGCGCATCGACGTGCTCGCCGACGCGCACCGGATCGCCGCGCCGATGCTCTCGATCGTGGGATGGCACGACAACTTCCTGAAGTCCCACATGGACCTCTACCGCGCGATCAGCGAGCGCGGGCCGGAGCCGGGCCGCTCCCACCACCGCCTCGTGATCGGGCCCTGGGAGCACGCAAACTACGTCTCTCCCTTCTCCACCAGTCGCACCGGCGCGGTCGAGCTTGGGCCGCGCGCGGCGTGCGGGGTCTCACGGTCGGGCCCGATGCTGCTCGACTGGTTCGATCGCTGGCTGACGGGGCTCGACGCCGGACCGGCGGGCGGTGTGCGCTACTGGCAGCTCGGCGAGAACGAGTGGAAGGAGTCTGCCGCCTGGCCCCCGCCGAGCCACGAGCGCGCGCTCTACCTGCACTCCTCCGGCGGCGCGGCCACCCGCGAGGGCGACGGCCTGCTGCTGGACGAGCCGCCGGTGGGCGCGCTGCCGCCGGACTCCTACGTCTATGACCCGCTGGACCCCGTGCCGACGCTCGGCGGCAAGACGCTGATGCCGACGATCATGGGCGCCGGCATCGAGGACCAGTCGGAGATCCAGCTTCGCAAGGACGTGCTCTGCTACCGCAGCCCGGTCCTCACCGAGCCGCTGGCGATCGCCGGTCCGCTGAGGCTCCGCCTCTGGGCCTGCTCCTCGGCGCCGGACACCGACTTCACGGCCAAGCTCTGCGACGTGGCCCCCGGCGGCTTCGCCGCGAACCTCGCCGAAGGCATCGTGCGCGCCCGCTATCGCGACTCGGCTCGCGCGCGCAGCGCGCCGCTGCAGCCGGGCGAGCCGACCATGTTCGAGATCGACCTCTGGGATCTGGCGCACACGTTCCTGCCGGGACACCGTCTGCTGCTGGAGATCAGCTCGAGCAACTTCCCGCGCTTCGACCGCAACATGAACACCGGGCACGAGCCGGGCGCCGACGGCGCGGCCGACGCCCGCAAGGCAGCCCAGCTCGTGCTCCACGACCAGCGCCACCCGAGCGTGCTGCGGCTGCCCGAGCTGCCCGGCCCGGCGGGCTGAGCCACCGGCACCCAAGCGCCCGGCGAACGCCCGGGCGACCAACCACGAGCCATACCATTACTGCTAAGCTGGTGCGCTTCCTCGCCAACCACCGGAGCGCTGGTCGACGTCGTCGTGAAGACGATAAACCTGGCGCGTTCGGGGCCTAGACAATCCGTCCGGCCCAGATACGATGGTATGTGAGCCAGCGACCGAAGGAGGGCGATGTCGTCCGACGCGACATCGTGATGGCAACCTGTATGAACACATCCATTCCTACACGCCAGGACGCTGAAACGGCGGCTTACGACCTGCTCCGAAGCACCTGGGCCGAGGATCTCAAGACCTGCCGACTGCCGATCGATCCGTTCGGCATCGCCGGGATGCTCGGCCTGCAAGTAATGCGCGTGCCGCTTGAACCAGATGTTTCGGGAATGCTCGCCAAGCACCCCGGCAGAGACCCCGAGGTCTATCTCAACATGAGCGACAGCGAGGCACGTCAACGGTTCTCGTGCGCACATGAGATTGGGCACTACATCAGGCGTTCGTCGGTGGGTGCGAGCGAAGAGGAATGGGGATACATCGATCGCAGGGGACCTGCCGCAGCCCGCGGAGACAACCCCGAGGAGATCTACGCGAACCAGTTTGCCGCAGCGTTGCTGATGCCCGAGGAGCGCATTCGGACTCTGGCGTCGGAGGGTATGAGCGCGGTGACGCTGGCATTCCAATTCAGCGTCTCACTGGAAGCAATGGCCCTTCGCATCAAGAATCTAAGACTCACCGGCCAGGTCGGAGGGGCCTGGCCAGATGGGGTTTCTTAGCCGATCCCGAGCTTTGGTGGGGCGGACCGGGCCGACGGGGCCAACCGGAGCCAGGCAGGTCGAGGATGAGGTCGCGAGAGCGAGGCACCGTAACGCCAAGACGGACAGCCGGCTGCGCCAATGGCTTGGATACGGCGCCCTGATCGCGATGGCCTTGCAGCTCGCGGCCGCCGACTACGTGTTCTATCGATATGGACATGCGCTTGGCTGGCAACTGCCAGTGGAAGCGATCATCGGATGGCTGACCGCAACCGTCGTCCAGCTCTTCATCATCCTGCGTGGATTGGGCCGCTACCTGTTCCCGCCGATCAACCCAACGCACGCTCTGCAGGACAGAGCCTGAACGCGGCCGCATGCCTGGCCATACATGGCCTCATCAGCGCCACCCGAGCGTGCTGCTGCTGCCCGAGCTGCCCGGCCCGGCGGGCTGAGCCACCGGCGCCCAAGCGCCCGGCGAACGCCCGGCGAGCGGTCCTCAATCGAAGATCGCCGCCGCCGCGGCCGCCCAAGCCCCCACGCCGGAGACGGGGATCGCGCAGATCACCGCCTCCACCAATTCGGCCTGGCTGACGCCCCGGCGGCGCGCGCAGGCAGCGTGGATCGCGACGAAGCCGGCCTCCAGTTCGGCCGCGTTGAGAGCGCACATGATCAGCTCCGCGATCGCGTCGGTGCGCGGGTCGGAGCTAAGGCAGGCGTGGTGCATGCCGAAGTAGCCCTCGAAGACCTCGGGGGCATGCTCGTGAAGCTGCGCCATCCTCGGAGGCAGCTCGGGCATGGCGTTGTACTGCGTGAAGTAGCTGACGCCATCGGTCTGCGCCGCCGCGCGCTGCGTACCGACATCGCCGATCTCACCGGCGGCCCGAAGCAGGTGTGCGCCTGCGTTCTCGCCTCGGGAGAGCATCACCGCGGCAAGCGCCAGCGCGATCAGCTCCTCCTCCAGGCCGATCCGGCGACCGCGCTCCAGCTCTGAGGCGGCCAGCTCGACGTTGCCGCGCGCGGCCGCGCCGACCGCCACCAGCAGCGCCTTCAGCGAGGCCGGCAGCGCGCCGTCGGCCTCTATCGCTCCGCGGATCCGCGCGTACCCCTGCGCCGCCTCGGGCGCGAGCCGGCTCACCTGCTCCAGCAGCCGCGCTTGGGATGCCGCTCCGGCGCTGTCGGCGCCGCTGGCGCCGCCGGCGCTCACAGCGGGCTCCGATCCAGGCGGCCGGGGTGCCCCGGATACCAGTCACGCGGGATCTCCGGCCGGTTTGGAACCGCGTCGAGCCCGAGCAGCACGTGCTCGGTGATCATCCAGCGATCCCCGACGAGGCGGAACTGGTCGTGCATCCGCGCCCACAGATGCCAGGGTTCGCCGGTGTTGCGCATGCGGTGGTAGGCGTACACGTAGGCCAGCACGTCGGCCGTGTCACCGTCGAGCCTGACGGTCAGGTTGCCGAGGTGGTGCGAGGTCCGCTCGTAGGCGTCCAGCACGCGGCCGACAGAGCGCGCGAAGCGGTCGCGGCCGCGCTTGCGCTTGCCGATCATGATCTCGAACTCGACCTCCGGGTCCATCACCTCGACGGCGCCCTCCGGGTCGTTGGCGTCGATGCGGTCGAAGTAGTGAACGAAGGCCTGTTCGATCGCGCGGGTGGCGATCAGCTCCTCGATCGAGGGGATTTTCGGGGGAGCCGGCCTGGCTCCCGCGCTCGTCGTCTGCGTCATCTCTCTCCCACCAGTCGATTGGTTTTCAGAACTTGGCCGTCTCGGCGCCGGGCCGGGGCATCTCGCCGCCGGGCCGGCGCAGGCCCGCCGGGCGGCCGGCGCCGGACCGGAGCGCCTGCGCGCCGAGCCCTCAGTAGCGCCAGCCGTCTCCGAAGGTCGCAAGCCGCCGTCCGAGCACGTCCTCCACGACGGTCAGCGCCGCGCGCGCGGCGCGATCCACGCCGACCCCGCGCGAGCGGAAGGTGTCGGAGGCGAAGTAGAGGCCCTCGACGTTCGGCGCGCGCCAATGGGGGCGGAAGCGGCCAACCAGGTTGGGCTTCTGGATCACGCCGAGCCCCGGCTCGTGCACGAGGTGGCGGCGGCGCCAGTAGGCGTGCTCCAGTCCCGGGTACATGATCGCCAGGTCCGCCTCGAAGCGTTCCTGGGTGGCCAGCATCCACTTCACGTCGAGCACCTTCTCGCCGGGGATGTCCAGGCCCGCCACGTAGAGCTGGGTGCCGTCGGGAGAGACCGAGGGGTCCATCGCGGTCATGTTGAAGAAGAAGCCCGCGTGCGGCAGGCTCGGAGTGTGCAGCCAGGTGGCCAGCTCCCGTGGGTCCAGGGCATGGATCGGCTCCTTTGTGGCCAGGTAGACGCCGAGCCAGGTGGCGCGGAACTCCACGCGCGAAAGGTGCTTGATCTGGGCCACGTACCAGTCGGGCAGGTCCTGCTCGGGCACGACCTTCAGGACGTTCCAGCAGGGCAGCGTGGAGATCACGCAGGGCGTCTCCACGATCGTCTCCTCGAAGATCTCGTTGGGCAGGACGTGCTTCTCCCGGATCGCGAGCCCCGCGACGCGGCCGTTCTCGATCACCACGCGCGAGGCGGGCGTGCTCAGGGCGACCTCGCCGCCGTTCTCGATCACCGCGTCGTGGAGGTCCTTGAACATGCCGTCCCAGCCCTGGCCGGGCCAGAAGGAGTACCCGGCGACGTTCTTCTCCGAGTAGTGCATCTTGCGCACGAAGAGGTTGTCGGATGCCGAGTGGTCCCACCAGTTCTCTGTGATCGCCTCCAGCACCGTGATGAACTCCCACAGCGCGATCACGCCCTCGTGTTTGGTGTGCTGGAGCATCCACTCCCGCAGCGTGCGGTCGTCCCACTGGTCCAGCTCGTCCCAGGAGGTCTCCATCAGGATCCCGATCACCTTCTTGAGCTCGCTCTTGTCAGCCGAGTAGAGATCGCGGACCGACTTCCAGCCTTTCTCCCAGATCACCATGTCGCTCGACGCCGGCCCGTGGATCAGCTCCTTGCCCACGTGCTCGAAGACCTTCGTGATCCCGGACCCGGAGTCCTCGACCAGGTGGCCGCCGAGGTTGATCTTGAACCCCTCGTCAGGGACCGCCAGGCCGCGGCCGCCGAGCCATGGCCCGGACTCCACGACCAGCACCGACCGCCCCTCCTTGGCGAGCAGCGCGCCCGCCGTCAGCCCGGCCGCGCCGGCTCCGATGATCACCGCGTCGTAACGACTCATCGCATCTCCCGTTCAGGCGGCCCCGCGGGCCGCGCTCGACTTCTCCAACTCCATGCCAGCCATGGGACCGATCGCGCTCGGCCTCTCAGCCGTGCGCCTCCAGCACCTGCTGGTAGGCCTCGGCCTCCTGCGCGCCGGCCGCCTCCAGCCCCATCACCGCGCCGAACATCTGGCCCGCGACCGCGACCAGGCAGATGAACGCCACCAGCTCGACGATCTCCTCTTCGTCGAACTCCTCTTGCAGCACCGCGAACTGAGCGTCGGTGATCGCGGCAGGATCCTGGGCGACCGCCTGCGCGAAGGCGACCGCGAGCGACTCGCGCGGATCGAGATCGCTGCGTGGCGCGCCCAGCGAACGGCAGTACTCGCAGCCGACCTCGCCGGCCGTGGCGCGGCGCACCGCCTCCTTCAGCTCGCCGGGCAGCTTGCCGTGGAAGCGGATGCTGCCGTCGAGGCGCCCGAATGCGCGCAGGATCTCCGGGCAGCGGCCCATGACGCGCGCCAGCAGGCTGTTGGAGACGGCGTTGCCATCGGGTGCAGGCGGTGTCGGGGCAATGCGCGGCATGTCGATCTCCTCTCTCAGGCCCGGGCAGGTCAATGTAGCGCATTTGACCAATCGTTTGATAGAACCTGGTTCGATGGACCTCTCGCTGCTCACCTCACCGCTGGCCGTGGGCTCCGTCGAGGTCCGCAACCGCGTCGTGTTCACCGCCCACGGGGCCTTCCTCTCCTACTACCGGCCGGGCGAGAGCGGCGAGCAGTACACCTCCTACCTGGAGCGCCGCGCGGCCGGCGGGGCCGGCCTGGTCATCATGCAGCCCGTCCAGGCCCACAGCTCCAGCCGCGCGCCCGGCCACTACACGCCCGACCCGCGCGACCTGCTGCCAAAGTTGCGTCAGACCGCCGCGCGGCTGCACGCGCGCGGCGCGGTCGTGCTGCTCCAGCTCATGCACTTCGGGGCGGAGTTCCGCTCCGACGACGCGCTGCACCCGCTCTGGTCCTTCAGCGGCGCGGTCTCGCCCAGCGGCTCGGAGGCCTCCCACGCGATGAGCGAAGCGGAGCTTGAGTCGGTCGCACAGGGCTTCGTGGAGATGGCGAGGCTGGCCGTCGAGGCGGGCCTCGACGGTGTCGAGCTGCACGCCGCGCACGGCTACCTGCTGCACCAGTCGCTGAGCCCGTGGGGCAACCGCAGGACCGATCGCTGGGGGCGGCCGCTGGCCTTCCTGGAGGCGATCGTCGAGGCGATCCGGGCGGCGGTCGGACGTGAGCCGCTGCTCGGCGTGCGCATCTCCGCCGACGACTACCGCCGCCCCACCGATGGCGGCCAGGGGCCGCAGGGCCTGGCGGAGATCGCCCGCGCCCTGGCCGACTCCGGGCAGCTCGACTATCTCAACCACTCCGCCGGCTCACGCTCGGCGCACTACGCGAGGGCCGTGGCCGACTATCGCCACCCCGAGCACAACCTGCTGGACCTGACGATCGGCCTGCATCGCGCGCTCGACGGCGCGCTGCCGCTGATCGGCGTGGGCCGCATCGCCACGCCGCAGATCGCAGAGCAGGTGCTCCGCCAGGGCGCCTGCGAGCTGGTCGCCATGACGCGCGCGCAGATCGCAGACCCCGACCTGCTCGCCAAGGCCATGGCGGGGCGGCACGAGCGGATCAGGCCATGCGTCGGCGCCAACTCCGGCTGCGTGGACCGGATGGTCGGCGGGCGCGCGATCACCTGCTTCCACAACCCCGAAGTCGGCCGGGAGCACCTCGGGCCACCGCCGCCCGCACAGACCCCCAAGCGCGTGCTGGTGCTGGGAGGCGGACCGGCGGGGCTCGCGGCCGCGATCGCCGCCGCCGACCGCGGGCACCAGGTATCGCTGGTGGAGCGCGAGCAGGAGCTCGGCGGGCGCCTGCGGCTGCTGCAGGGTCCGGCACGGGCCCTGCTGGAGACGATCCGGTGGCGCGAAGGCGAGCTCGAGCGCCTCTGCGTGGAGGTGCTGCTCGGCAGGCAGGCCGAGCCTGGAGACATTGAGCGCGACCGTGCTCCAGACGTCGTGCTCCTGGCCACCGGCGCCAGGGCGCAGGTGGAGCCCCTGCCGCGCGGCGACGGCTCGGTGCCGGTGCTGAGCGTCGAGCAGGCGCTGCGCGGCTCGCTGCCCGGGCAGCGCGTCCTGCTGGTCGACCACCTGGGCGTCGAGGAGGGCCCGATGTGTGCCGAGGCGCTCGCGTCGGAGGGCGCGGAGGTCACGGTCGTCACGCCGCTGCCAAGCGTCGGAGCCCACATCGGCTTCACGCGCATCAGCAGCCAGATGCGCCGGCTCTACCAAGCCGGCTGCGTGCTCGAGGCCAGCACCGTCCTCGCAGGCCTGCGGGACGGAGCGGCCACCACGCGACAGATCTACTCCGGCCGGCAGGTCTCGCGCCGCTTCGACGCGGTCGTGGCCGTGGTGCACGGCAGCCCGGAGCTCGAGCTCGGGCAGGCGTGGGAGCGGCTTGGAGTCCCGGTGTTGATCGCGGGAGACGCACGCGCCCCGCGGACCGCGCTCCATGCCTTCAGGGAGGGCGAGGAGATCGGCCGGGCCGCCTGACCGGCGCCATCTTGTTTGACCAACCATCCGTTTGGTATAGTGGAACGATGGTGGAGGTGCTGGAGGTCGAGGACGCCGAGGTTCAGGAGCTCTTCTTCGAGCGCGGCTGGACCGACGGCCTGCCGATAGTCCCGCCCACGCCCGCGCGGGTGCAGGCGATGCTCGCCGCGGGCGGCGTGAGCGAGCAGGACATCCTCGGCTCCATCCCGCAGCGCGGCCGCTCGGTCGATGCGCAGCAGGCCGCGATCTGCGCGGTGATGGCAGGCGCGCGGCCCGACTACTTCCCGATCGTGCTTTGCGCCGTGGAAGCGCTGCTCGACCCCGCCTTCAACGCGCACAGCGTGCTGACCAGCACCGGAGGGGCGGCGATCTGCACGGTGGTCAGCGGGCCGATCGCCGCAGAGATCGGCATGAACAGCACCCACAACGCGCTCGGGCCCGGCAATCGCGCCAACGCCACCATCGGACGCGCGCTGCGGCTGCTGGCGATGACCGTGCTCGATGCCCGCCCCGGCCTGATGGACGCCTCCTCGATCGGGCACCCGGGCAAGTACACCCTGTGCTTCGCCGAGGACCCGCCGCCCAGCCCATGGAGCAGCCTGCGCGAGTCGCTCGGCTTCCAGGCGCAGGACACGACTGTGACCCTGATGGCGACCGAGGGGCCGCGACAGATCGCCAACCATCTCAACGGCGACGGTCACGACGTGCTGCGCACGTTCGCCGCGATGCTGCGAAGCCCGGCGACTTTCATGGTGGGCAAGGGCGGCCAGGCGCTCGCGGTCGTGGGGCCTGAGCACATGATCGCCTTCGTGGAGGCGGGCATATCGCGCGAGCAGGCCTGCGAGGAGATCGTCAGGCAGAGCAGGATCGCGCCGGAGGCGATCGTGCGGGCGGGCGTGCTCATCGAGAAAGGCGCCCAGCACGACATGACCCCGGGGGCCGACGGGCTGCTGCCGTCGGTGCTCGGCCCGGAGGACCTGCTGCTCGTGAGCGCCGGTGGAGGCGGCGCCGGATGGTCCTCGATGATGCCCGCCTTCGCACCCAGGATCCACTCGCGCGCGGTCACGCGCCGCGTGCGGGGACCGGAGGAGATGCTCCCCGACTGCGGTGAGGACTCCTGCGCCATCCAGCTACCACCGCTACCTCAGGAGTAAGCAATGCCGAGAATCGAAGTGCTCTCGCCGGTGCCCGCAGCCGAGCCTGTCGCGCCCGTTGCGCTTGCGCCACGCCAGACGATCCCCGCCCAGGCCCACCTCACGCTGATCTGCAACGGCAAGCCCAAGGCGCGCGAGATCCTGTCCTTCATGGCGCAGGAGCTCGGCGAGACGATGAGCCTCGGCGAGGTGGAGATCTTCTCCAAGCCGACCGCCGCATTCCCGATCACAGACCAGCAGGCCCGCGAGCTTGCGCAGCGCTCGGATCTCGTGATCGCCGCGCTCGGGGACTGCGGCGCGTGCAGCGCGTGCAGCCTCCACGACGCGATCCAGATGGAGCGGCTCGGCGTCCCCGCGACGGTCGTGATCACCGACGTCTTCCAGCGCACCGTGGCCTCCTTCTCGCGCACGCTCGGCGTCGAGGGCTACCACAGCGTCGTGCTGCCGCATCCGGTCTCCTCGCGCAGCGAGGAGCGCCTGCGCCGGCTGGCACGCGAAAGCGCCCAGACCGCCCACGACCAGCTAGCCGGCTCCGCGCTCATGCTGGCGGCCGCGGCTTGAGCGCGCAGGCCAGCCACGAGCAGGCCATGCGGGACGTGCTCGATCGCTACTTCGCCTCCATCAACGGCGAGGACTGGGAGGGGCTCGCAGACCTCTTCCACCCCCAGGCGGAGCTGCGCGCGCCGGGCACGCAGACGCTCAGAGGCGGCGAGGAGGTGGCCGGCTACTACCGCGCCGCTCTCGGGCCCTATCCGGTGCACCGGGACGAGCCGACCAGGGTGCTGATCAGCGGGAGCAGCGCGACGGTCGAGATTCGCTTCGATGGCCGCCTGGCCAACGGCAGCCCGCTCTCCTTCGAGGCTGTCGATGTGTTCGACTTCCGCGACGGCCTGATCCACCGTCTCTCTAGCTGGTACGACTCCCACCAGGTGCGCCGCGACCTTCGAGAGGCCACGCAGGCGCAGGCGTGAGCATGGCGGAGCGATGCTGAGCCTGCGCTGGCACCAGACCCCTACCGCCGAGCCGGCGCGGGAGGCCGTCGTGGTCGCGACGGGCGTCTTCGACCTGCTGCACGTCGGTCACCTGCGCTTCCTGCAGGCGGCGCGCGCCGCCGGCGGCCGGCTGCTTCTCGGCGTCGAGGACGACCTTCGCACGGCCGCCAGGAAGGGCCCCGAGCGGCCGATCGTGCCGCTTGCGGAGCGCTGCGAGATGCTAGCGGCGCTGGACCCGGTGGACGGCGTCTTCTCGATCTCTGGATCGTTCTCGGTGGCGCCTGCGCTCGCCTACGTCGAGCTGCTGCGCCCGCTGGCGCCCGCGGTGCTCGCCTTCACGCAGGACGACAAGGCCGAGGCCGGCAAGCGGCTGGTCGCCGACTGGCTTGGCTGCCGGGTGCTCGTGGCGCCGCGGGTGGAGGGACGCTCCACCACGCTGCTGCTCTCACGGCTCCTGCGCGAGCGGCCGGCCGGAGCGCCGCGGCCACTGCCCGGTCCGGCGGCCGCAGACCGGCACGGCGCCGGCGCCGCCCTCGGCGCCCGGCGCCTGTCCCGGTAGGCCCTCAGGCCGCCGGCGGGGCGTTGTTGGGATCGGCCTCCACGAGCTTGCTGACGAGATCGTCCGGGGCGATGTCGATGATCTCCAGCACGTTGCCGTCGGGGTCCGTCACGTAGACGACCTTGAAGCCCAGCTCCATCTCTCGCACCTGCGGCCAGTAGCGCTTGCCGCCCGCCTTCTCGATCCGTGCGAGCGCCTCGTCCACGTCGTCCACCTGAAAGGCGAAGTGGATGATTTTGCCCATGTGGTCGGGCGTGGCGCCGGTGGGAGCGCTCGGCTCCACGAACTCGAACAGCTCGATCACGCCCTCGTCGAAGCCGATGTGGCAGACCTTGAAGCGGGTGCCGGGGATACCCCCCATGATCTCCTCCGCGTCGGGCCCTTCGTAGAGCATCGGGCTGGTCTGCCAGTGGCCTTCGAGCCCCTCTATGTAGAAGCGCGCGGCGCGCTCGATGTCGGCGACCCGGAAGCCGGGATGGTGGTGTGCGCTGACCTTCATTGGTTCTCCTTTCCCCTGCTGATGCGCGGGGCGGCTAAGGCGCGCCTATGACCGCCACGCATGAAGCGACGCCTGGCCCTCCGAGCGTGTGAGCGGCACCGCGCCGCGCGCCCTGAACCTGGCGCTCCCCCGCGCGGCCGAGCACCTGGTCGGCTATCTCCTTGATCATGCGAACTCCCGTGGCGCCCACGGGATGGCCGCACGCCTGCAGCCCGCCTGAGAGGTTCACCGGGACGTCGCCGGCGGCGGCGGTGGCGCCCTCGCGCAGCAGCTCCACGCCCTGCCCGCGCGGGCACAGGCCGAGGTCCTCGTAGTTGATGATCTCCGTGATCGTGAAGCAGTCGTGGCACTCCAGGACGTCGAGCTGCTCGCGCGGGGAGTCGATGCCCGCCTGGGCGTAGGCGCGGGCGGCGGCCTCGCGCGTGACTTTGAAGCCGAGGTAGTCGTGGTCGTCGTGGTAGAAGCCTGCGTAGTAGCCGTCGAGGACCGCCAGAGCGATCCCCTCGATCACCGCGAATGGCTTGCCGCTCGCCTTGGCGCGCTCCACCGAGGTCAGCACGACGGCGGCCGCGCCGTCAGTGGTCGGCGTGCAGTCCAGCACTCCGAGCGGCTCGGCGACGCGCGGCGCCTTCAGCACCTGCTCGACGGTCAGCGGATCGCTGAACTGCGCGATTGGGTTGCGCGCCGCGTTGGCGTGGTTCTTGACGGCCACGGCGGCGAGGTCCTCGACAGTGCAGTCATGCTCGTGCATGTAGCGGTTGGCCAGCAGCGCGAACTGGCCGGGCGCGGTCCGGCCCTTGGCCAGCGTCGGATGCGTGAGGTTGGCGGTGCGCGCCACCAGGCTCCCGCGCGGGGGCACGTCTCGCATCTTCTCGGCGCCCACCGCCAGGACGTAGTCGTGCTCGCCCGCCGCGATCGCCATCGCGGCCGCGCGCACGGCCTCCATGCCGGTGCAGCAGAAGGTCGACACGCGCGTGACCGGCCGCGGCGCGAAGCCCGGCAGCGCCTCGGTCACGGCGGTGCCCGCGTCGCCCAGCAGCGCCGCGGTCAGCGGCTCCGCCGTCCCCAGCCAGGCCGCCTCGATGCGGTCCTGCTCGATGCCCGCGTCGGCCATCGCGCCGCGCGCCGCCTCCGCGAGCAGATCGAGATAGCCGCGGTCGTGAAGCACGCCGAAGCGCGTCGCGGCTGAGCCGATGATCGCGACCTGCCCCGCTATCGGCATGGCAGCGCCTTCCAGAAGTATTGGACCGCGCCGCCGCCGGCGTGCAGGCGGCGCGGCACCAGGCGCACCTCCTCGCCGATCGCCACGCGGGCGCCGGCAGCGACCTGGCAGTAGAAGCGGGAGCCGTCGGTCAGGCTGAGCACGGCCATCTGCACGCGGTCGGCGCCGGGATAGACGTGGTCGAGGGTGGCGGTGAGCACGCGCCCGTGCCGGGGAAGCGCCTGCCTTGGCCCCTCCAGGCCCGCGGGCGGCGGGTAGTGGATGCGCCCGTCATGCAGCACGCCCTCCAGGCGCAGATCCTGGCCGCGCTCGCGCCAGGCCCGCGGCATGGAGGCGTATGGATCGAAGCCCTCGGCTTGCGGGGTGGACGCGACCTGCTCGACCTCGCGCCCGCCCGCCACCTGCTCGGCCACGGCGCGCGCGAGCGCGCCCGCCTCCTGACTCGGCGATACCTGCAGGGTCTCACCGAGTCCGCCCGACGCGGCCACCACCAGGCAGGCACGCTCCAGGCTGAGCAGCAGTCGCAGCAGCGGATGGGCGGCGCCGAGCACGCCCGTGCGTGCCGCCGTCGGGTCGCCGGTCCCGCCCAGCGAGCGCTCCACGCGATCGGCGGCGCGCCTGGAGGGCCCCGCGATCAGGATCTGCGGCGAGTCCCCGCCCTCGCCTCGCGGCGCGAGCGCGGCGTCATGGCACAGCTCGCGCGCCAGGCGGCTCGGCCCAAGCTCCTCCACGAAGGAGGCGTCGCCTGCACGGGGCACCAGATCGCCCGGCAGTCGCCAGCGGTCGCGCAGCTCCTCGGCGCGCGCGGCTCCTGGCGTCAGGGTCGCCAGGCCCTGCCCCTGCCCCTGTCCGATCAGCAGGGCGACCGCGCCGTCGCCCTCCTCGCGTTCGCCGGCGGCTCGCCGGCGGTGTGCGGCGCAGACCAGCACCGGACCTTCGCCGGCCGCCGCCAGCGCGCATCCGAGGCGGACGGCCGCAAGGCCGTCTCTGGGCGTGGCCGTCAGCTCCACCGCGAAGATCCGATCGCCGAGGCCCGCGATCTCGGCCACGGTCTGCGCGAAGCCGCCCTCGTCGTAGGGCGGCGTCGCGGAGGCGAGGATCAAGGCCGCCGGCGCAGGGCCCGCCTGCTCTGTGAGCGCCAGCACCGCCTCGGCGGCAAGCGTGGTGGCATCCTCGTCGTACTGGGCGGCGCAGAGATGTCCGCCCCGCGAGCGCAGGCGATCCTCGGGCAGCGCGACCGCCGCGGCGAGCAGCTCAGGCGCGGCGCCGGTCATCTCGCTCTTCACCGGTTCTGTACATGGCTGTGCGAGTATATCCACCAAACGTTTGGCAGAGAGGATACACGCGATGCTTCATGTGAATCGCCGGGGCGCAGTGGCCGAAGTCAGCTTCGACAATCCGCCCGCGAACGCCCTCACGGACGAGCTCTACGCTCGACTCGGCGAGCTGGTCACCGAGCTGGAGCTCGACGACTCCGTGCGCGCGGTCGTGTTCTGCAGCGCCAACCCGAGCATCTTCGTGGCGGGCGCCGACATCAAGGCCATGGCGCGCTACGACTTCCGCAGAGGCGCCGTGAGCAGGAAGATCGACCTCGTCCACTCCACCTTCCTGCGGCTGCAGCGTCTGACCAAGCCGACGATCGCCGCGATCGAGGGTCACGCGCTCGGCGGCGGCTGCGAGCTGGCGCTGGCGCTCGACTTCCGCTACATGGCCCGCGGCCGAGCCCGGATCGGGCTTCCCGAGGCCTCGCTCGGCATCATTCCCGGCGGTGGAGGAACTCAGCGACTCTCGCGCCTGGTCGGCCGCGCGCGCGCGGCCGAGCTGATGATGCTCGCCGAGCGCATAGACGCAGATCAGGCCGAGCGCATCGGCCTGGTCAACGGCGCCTGCGACGACGGCCCAGCCACGCGCGCCGCGGCGCTGGCCATGGCAGAGCGGCTCGCCCGGATGCCGCGCTCCTCCGTGCGACTGATCAAGGTGTGCCTGAACGACGGCTACGACGGCGACCTGGTGCGCGGGCTTGCGACCGAGCGGGCCGCGGCGGCGGAGGCGCTGCTCTGCCCGGAGGCGCGCGAGGGCATCGCCGCCTTCCTGGAGAAGCGAGCGCCCCGCTTCCACGACCACGACGAGCACGGCTCGGCCTGAGCGAACGATGGTCGGCCCGCCTCCGAGCACCTGGAGCGTCGATGCGAGCAGGCGCACCGCGGTGGAGGTCGCCGGCGGAGTCTGGTGCCTGCGGCTGCCGCTGCCCTGGGCGCTGATCCCCCACGTCAATGCCTACGCGGTGGAGCAGCCCGACGGCGGCGTGATGCTCGTGGACTGCGGCGGCTGGGGAGACGAGAGCTGCTGGAGCGCGCTGGTGGGCGCCCTGCGCGACGTGGGCATCGCGCCGGGCGACGTGCGCCTGCTGGTGCTGACCCACTACCACTCCGACCACATGGGCACCGCCGCCCGCCTGGCCGAGGAGAGCGGCTGCGAGATCCTGGGCCACGCCCGCCACGAGCATCTCACCGACGCGCTGCTGCGCCCGGGAGCGATCGCCGCCGCGCGCAGGCGCCGCGCCTCACGCGAGGGCGTGCCGGAGCAGCGGCTTGGCGGCTACGCGAGCGTCCGCGAGGAGATCGAAGGCATCCTGGCGCCCACGCTGCCGGATCGGACGCTGGCGGCGGGCGACCGTGTCGGCCGGTGGACCGTGCTGGAGACGCCCGGCCATGCCCCCTCGCACATCTCCCTGCATCGGCCCGACGACGGCGTGCTGATCGCCGGCGATCTGTTCGGCGCCGCATTCACGCCGTACATGGACTATGGCTGCAGCGAGGACCCGCTGCGCGAATACCTCGACTCCCTCGCCCTGGTGGACGAGCTCGACGCCACGCTGGCGCTGCCCGGGCACGGCCGCCCGGTCTCAGACCCGGCAGCGGCGATCGCGGCGTGGAGAGATGGGCTCGAGTCGCAGTGCAAAGCCGTCCTGGAGGCAGTTCACGCCGGACCGGCGGGCGCCTACGAGATCGCCTGCCGCGCCAGGGGCCGGGAGAGCATGGAGGACGATCGCCAGGGTCCGAGCAACCTCTCCGACGTGCTCTGTCACCTGCGGCACCTGCGCGCGAGCGGCCGGGCCGACCGGAGCACCGGCGCCGGCGGGCGCTTCCTCTACTCGGCCCGGTAGCGGCGCGTTGGCCCGGGCGCGCGGGCCAAGCGGGCGCGCGGGCCCTGCGGGCGCGCGGGCCGGGCGCAGGCACGC
>DAHUYQ010000017.1 GCA_027315115.1 Solirubrobacterales bacterium
GAACCTACGGTCAGAGCCTGTGCGCGTCGCCCACACCCCTCCCAAAAACCCGCAAACACCGAAAAAAGCCTGCTCACGCCAACAAAACCACGCCACCCACCACGCTCACCTCACCGCAGATCACCCACGGAGCCCCCGAAAAGCCCGCTGAGCCCAGGCGTCGGCTGCGCGATCTCCGGCGCGCCGCGAGTCAGGGCAGCGCAGGCCGGGGCCTTAGCCCCGGGAACGCAGATCGAATCTTCGTCCATGCCGCTCGCCTGAGGCGCTTCGCGCGCCGATGGGGAGGGGATGGCATTCGACTTCGCGGATCTGCTGATGGAGGTCGTGGCTCGCAAGGCGTCGGACCTGCACCTCAGCGCCGGCGCGCGGCCGACGCTGCGCGTGCGCGGGCGGCTGATGCCGCTGGAGGAGTACGAGGTGCTGAGCGCCACCGACACGCGCGAGATCGTCTACTCGATCCTCACCGGCGACCAGCGCCAGCGGCTTGAGACCGACTGGCAGCTCGACTTTGCCTACTCGATCCCCGGGCACGCGCGCTTCCGCGTCAACGCCTACTACCAGCGCAGCGCGATCGGCGCCGCGTTTCGCCTGATCCCGTTCGGCCTGGCCTCGATCGACGAGCTGGGGCTGCCGCCGGCGGTGCACGAGCTGACGCGCAGGCCGCGCGGGTTTGTGCTGGTCACCGGGCCGACGGGCTCCGGGAAGTCCACCTCGCTGGCAGCGATGATCGACCAGATCAACCAGACGCGCGAGGAGCACATCATGACGATCGAGGACCCGATCGAGTTCCTGCACCCGCACAAGCGCTGCATCGTCAACCAGCGCGAGCTCGGCTCCGACGCGCAGAGCTTCTCCGCGGCGCTGAAGGCGGCGATGCGCCAGGACCCCGACATCATCCTCGTGGGCGAGATGCGCGACCTGGAGACGATCTCCACCGCGCTGACCGCCGCTGAGACCGGCCACCTCGTCTTCGCCACGCTGCACACCCAGGACACCGCCCAGACGATCGACCGCATCATCGACGTCTTCCCGCCCCACCAGCAGGGCCAGGTGCGGGTGCAGCTCTCCGTCGCGTTGCAGGGGATCGTCACACAGCAGCTTCTGCCGACCGCCGACGGCTCCGGGCGCGTGGTGGCCTGCGAGGTGCTCGTGCCGAGCCCGGCGGTGCGCAACCTGATCCGGGAGGGCAAGACCCACCAGATCTACTCGGTGCTGCAGACCGGCTCGGCGCTTGGCATGCAGACGATGGACACGGCGCTCGCCGGCCTGGTGCGCCAGGGCAGGATCACCCAGAAGCTCGCCGAATCGCGCTCATCCACGCCCGAGGAGCTGCGGCGGCTGCTCGGCAGCGCGAGCCTGAGCGCGGCATAGGAGACCGGCCATGAGCACCTACGTCTTCAAGGCGATCGATCTGGCGGGCGGCAAGGCCCGCGGCGAGGTCGAGGCCGACTCCAAGCAGGCGGTCGCCGACCAGCTCAAGGCGCGCGGCCTGGTGGTCCTGGACGTCGCCGACAAGCACAAATCCAAGGAGATCGAGCTTTCGTTCCTCAAGCGCGTGCCCCTGCCCGAGCTTGCGGTCTTCTCTCGCCAGCTCTCCACCATGATCACTTCCGGCATGAGCATCCTGCGCGCGCTCTACGTGCTGGAGGAGCAGACTCAGAACAAGTTCCTGAAGGAGACGATCGTCGCGATCCGCAAGGACGTGGAGGCGGGCCTGGCGCTCAGCGAGTCGATGGCGCGCCACCCGAAGGTCTTCAACCAGCTCTTCGTGGCGATGGTCAAGGCGGGGGAGACCGGCGGCGTGCTGGAGAGCTCGCTGGTGCGGGTCGCCGACCAGATGGAGAAGGACGCAGCGCTGCGCAAACAGATCCGCTCGGCGATGGTCTACCCGACGCTGGTGATCAGCTTCGCGCTGATCGTGCTGATCGCGATGGTCGCCTTCGTGATACCCGTCTTCGTCGGCGTCTTCAAACAGTACGGCGGCGAACTGCCGATGATCACGCAGATCTGCGTGGGCGCCTCAAACGCGGTCACGCACGAGTGGTACGCGATCATCATCGGCGTGACCGCGGCGGTCGTCAGCTTCATCAAGTGGAAGAAGTCGAGCTGGGGCCAGAAGCAGTGGGATCGCTTCAAGCTGCACGTGCCGATGAAGATCGGGTCGATCGTGCAGGAGGTGGCGCTGGCGCGCTGGTCGCGCACCCTGGCCTCCCTGACCGCCGCCGGCGTGCCGCTGCTGCAGGCGCTGGAGATCGTCGGCAAGACCGGCGGCAACGTCGTGATCGAGGAGGCGATGGCCGACGTGATCGCCTCCGTCAAGCGCGGCGGCACGCTCTCCGCGCCGCTGACCAAGGCCTCGATCTTCCCCAAGATGGTCTCCCAGATGGTCAGCGTGGGCGAGGAGACCGGCGCGCTGGACTCGATGCTCAACAAGGTCGCCGAGTTCTACGAGGACCGCGTCGACGCCTCCGTCAAAGCGCTCACCTCGATCCTCGAGCCGGTCATGATCCTCTTCATCGGCGGCATCGTCGGCTTCGTCGTGATCGCGATGTACATGCCGCTGTTCACGGTTTACGAACACATCGGGAACTGAGGGCGGGCGGCAGTCCCGCCGCCGCGCCGGGCCCGCCGCCGCGCCGGGCCCGCCGCCGGGCGGTCGGTCGGGTGGGCGGTCGGGCGGCAGTCCCGCCGCCGGCGGCGCCGCCTGCGCGCGACGTCCGGCCGTTTGGGGTCAATGCTCCAGGTTGTAGCCTCACCGTCGCTATGAAGCCTGCGGGAGCCGCAGAAGCGGGCGCCAAGCCTGGCACGGGTGGCCGGGGCAGCGGCTCAAGAAGCGAGCGCGAGGGCCTCGGCGTCCTTGCGAACCGCCTCCAGTCGCACAGCGAGAATCGTCGGGGGCGCCTGCAGCCTCGCGTCGCGCAGAGCCTCGCCAATCTGTTCTGAGAGGCGTGAAGCGTCCATGACAGGAGCTGAGGAAGTGACCGAGACCACGATCGTGAGCTCTCCGCTGAGATGGTTGCTCGCGATCACAGGTCCGGCTGCGGGCATGCGCCCGTGCAGGATGGTGAGCAGTCGGTCCGACAGGTCCTCATGCCGGCCGAGATCGGCAAATGTGATCGTCAGTTGATATTCCATCAGGGTCCCTTCCATTGAAACTGCTGCGACGCATGAGAGTCAAGTCGTAGGTAGTGGTGTAACGCCTCGTCGGCGGGGGTTGCGGGGCTCAGCCGGCTTGGAGCTGCTTCTCCTCCTTCTGTTCTTCTGGGGTGTGTGTGCTGGTCTGCTCTTTGGCAGCGTGTAGTCCCTCGGGGGTCTCCAGGAGGCTCATCGACTCCGTGGAGAGGTAGCGCCGCGAGACCAGCCACTCGTCGTTCTGCTCGATCAGCAGCGAGCCG
>DAHUYQ010000028.1 GCA_027315115.1 Solirubrobacterales bacterium
CGGCGAGCACCTTGCCGCCGGCCGCCCCGCCGCCGGCCGCCCCGCCGCCGGCCGCCCCGCCGCCGGCGGCGACCGCGAACTCGAAGGCGCCGCCGTCCGCGAAGAGCGCGCCCTCGGGCGGCTCGGCCTGCCGCACGGCGATGCACAGCTCCTCGCCCTTCAGCTTCGCGACGTCCCGCAGCGAGCCCTCGACCAGCTTCGCCTGCAGCTTCGCGGCCTCCGCCGCCGGCGCCTCCAGCGCGCCGTCGCCGAGCGCCTCCTCCAGCCTGCGCAGCGGGTCGCGCAGCTCGTGCCGGCGAAACATCTCCCGCACCCGCGAGCGATCCGGCTCGGCCGCCGCCTCCGAGGCCGGGTCGAAGTCCACCGGCACGTCTCGCTTGATCGTCGCAAGCTGCTTGGAGACGATCGCGTCCTGGGTGTGCTCGCGCAGGTTCTCGCGCCGCTTGGCGCCACCGATCTCCTCGATGCTGGCCAGCACCTGCTCGAGGCTGCCGTAGCGCTGGATCAGCTCGCTGGCGGTCTTCTCGCCGATCCCCGGCACGCCGGGGATGTTGTCGGAGGTGTCGCCCTTGAGCCCGTAGTAGTCGGGGATCAGCTCGGGCGGCAGGCCGTAGCGGTCGATCACCGCCTGGCGGTTGTAGGTCTTGGTCTCGGTGATCCCCCGCGCCGTGGCCATCACCTCGACCAGCCCCTCCGGGTCGATGAGCTGGAAGATGTCCCTGTCGCCTGTGACGATCGTGACGGGCACCCCCGCCTCCAGCGCGCGCTGCGTCAGCGTGGCGATCACGTCGTCGGCCTCATAGCCCTCCACCGTGACGTTGCGGTACCCCATCGCCTCCACCAGCGGCGCCATCTCCGGCCACTGCACCTTCAGCAGGTCCGGGCGAGAGCGGCGCTGCGCCTTGTACTCCGGGTAGAGCTCGGTGCGACCTGAGGTGCCCGCGTCCCAGACGACCACCGTCGGGCGCACGCCGTGCTCGGTGATCAGCTTCACGAGCATCGAGGCGAACCCGAAGATCGCGTTGGTCGGCTCGCCGGTCGAGGTCGCGATCGACTCCGGCAGCGCGAAGAACGCGCGGTAGACGAGGCTCGGACCGTCGATCAGGACCAGCCGGCGCTGCGAATCGAGCGAGGTGGCACGCGGTGGCATGGCCGCACTCTACGACCTGGCGAGCGCCGCGCGAGCACTGCCCCCGAGAACGATCGCCGACCACCGCGGCTGCTCGCCACGGAGAAGCAAATAACATGCGGGCATCCGATCGACATAGGAGATTCCAGCAGTGAGCGCGACCCCCAGCGCCCAATACAGACTCACGATCCGCGTCAAGCTCGACGATGCCCAGGGCACGCTTGGCGAGGTGACGGCCACGATCGCCGCGACAGGCGGCATGGTCGGCGCGATCGACCTGATCGAGAGCGGTCACGACGGCAGCGTTCGCGACATCGTCGTGGACGCCACCGGGCAGGACCACTGGGCCCAGATCATCGACGCGATCAACGCCCTTCCGGGCGTGCAGGTGATCGACACAACCGACCGGACGTTTTTGATGCACGTCGGCGGCAAGATCGAGCAGCACAACAAGCATCCCCTGAAGACCCGGGACGACCTCTCGATGGCCTACACGCCCGGCGTGGCGCGCGTCTGCCTGGCGATCGCCGAGGAGCCCGAAAGGGCCTTCCAGTACACGATCAAGCGCAACACCGTGGCGGTCGTCTCCGACGGCACGGCGGTGCTCGGCCTTGGCGACATCGGGCCCGCCGCCGCGATGCCCGTCATGGAGGGCAAGTGCTGCCTCTTCAAGGAGTTCGCGGGAGTGGACGCCTTCCCGATCTGCCTGGACACCAAGGACCCGGAGGAGATCATCCGCACCGTGGAGATGATCGCGCCGGCCTTCGGCGGCATCAACCTCGAGGACATCTCCGCGCCGCGCTGCTTCGAAATCGAGGACGAGCTCAAGCGTCGCCTGGACATCCCCGTCTTCCACGACGACCAGCACGGCACCGCGGTCGTGGTGATGGCGGCGCTGATCAACGCGGCCAAGCTCACCGGCCGCACGATGGCGGACATCAAAGTGCTGGTGATCGGGCTGGGCGCCGCGGGCATCGCCGTCACGCGCATCCTGCGCCAGGCCGGGGTCACCGAGATCATCGGCGCCGACTCCAGGGGGGCGCTGCACGTGCGCCGCGAGGACTACCTCGACGGCTCGATGGGCCCCGTGAAGCGCTGGTACGCGGAGGTCACCAACCCGGAGTGCCTCTCGGGCGCGCCGGCCGACGTGATCGACGGCGCCGATCTGCTGATCGGGCTCTCCGGCGCCCGTGCCCTGCCGGCGGACGCGCTCTCGAAGATGAAATCGGACGCGATGGTCTTCGCGATGGCCAACCCCAACCCGGAGGTGCATCCGGAGGAGGCGGCGCCATATGCGCGGATCGTCGCCACGGGCCGCTCGGACTACCCCAACCAGATCAACAACGTGCTCTGCTTCCCGGGCGTCTTTCGCGGAGCGCTGGACGTCAGAGCGCAGGCGATCACCGACTCGATGAAGATGGCGGCCGCCGAGGCGATCGCCGGCATCGTCGAGGACGACGAGCTGCGCGAGGACTACATCATCCCCTCGGTGTTCAACCGCGACGTGGCGCCCGCGGTGGCCGCGGCGGTCGCCGAGCAGGCCCGCGCGACGGACACCGCCAGAGCCGGCCAGGAGGTCGGCTTCGCCCACGGGGACACGCCGGTGGGCACCCCCTCCAGCTCCGGCGCCGGGAGCTCGGGGCGACTCTCGACCCCAAGCTGACAGCGGACACGGAGATCAGCGGGAGGCGGTTGCATGAGAGTCACGATCACAGGAGCAACCGGCCTGATCGGCCCAGCCGTGATCGCAGAGCTGCGCAGGCGCGGGCCCGTGCAGATCACCGCGCTCTCGCGCGATGTGGAGCGCGCAAGCGCGAAGCTCGGCGGCGATGTGGAGGTGGCGCGCTGGTCGGCCCTGGAGGAAGCCGCGCCCGCGGACGCGCTGGCCGGTCGCGATGCGATCGTGCACCTTGCGGGAGAGCCGGTGGCGCAACGCTGGAGCCCGAGCGCCAAGCAGGCGATCACCGACAGCCGGGTGATCGGCACCCGCAACCTGGTGCAGGGCCTCGCCGAAGCGCAGCCGCGACCGAGCGTGCTCGTGAGCTCTTCGGCGATCGGCATCTACGGAGCCCGTCACGAAGAGCCGCTCGACGAGGAGGCGGCGCTCGGATACGGCTTCCTGGCGGAGACGTGCATCGCCTGGGAGCAGGAGGCCGGGCACGCGAGCGAGCTGGGGATGCGCGTGGTCAACATGCGCACCGGTGTCGTGCTCGACGCGCGCGGGGGCGCGCTGGCGAAGATGCTGCCTCCGTTTCGGATGGGCATCGGCGGGCCGGTCGCCGGAGGGGGCCAGTACGTCTCCTGGATCCATCTCGAGGATCTCGCCGCGATGATCGTCACGTCGATCGAGCAGGACTCCTGGAGCGGGCCCATCAACGCGACCGCGCCGGAGCCCGTCACCAACAGGGAGCTCTCGCATGCGCTTGGCAGGGTGCTGCACCGCCCCGCCGTGCTGCCGGTGCCCGGCTTCGCCCTGGGCCTGCTCTACGGTGAGATGGCGGAGATCGTCACGACCGGGCAGCGGGTGCTGCCCGCGAAGGCGCTCGTGCATGGCTACCAGTTCCGCCATCCCCGGCTGGAGGAGGCCCTCCAGGCCGCGCTGGCCTAAGACGCCGGCCCGGCCTGCCACCGAGCCCGGCCTCTGCCACCGCGAGCCCGGCCCCCGGCCTGCCACCGAGCCCGGCCTGCCCCTCAGGGGACGTGCTGGTAGTAGGGCGAGCCGTCGGTCACGTTCAGCTCGCGCCAGAACACGGGCGCTCCACCCGCGATGCGATCCACCCCGTAGCGGGTGATGGTCGTTTCGCCGTCGGGGAGCACCGCGTAGCGGCCGAGCACCGAGTCGAGCTCGTGGCCGGCGAAGGCGCCGGCGAGCACCGCGGCACGATCGTCGCCGTGCCTGCCGGCGCGCCTGATCGAGGAGAGCACGAGCTCCATCGCCGCGTATCCGTAGAGGTCGTATGGCGAAGGCGCAGCGTGGAAGCGCTTGGCGATCTCGTTGAAGACGCGCTTGGCGGCGGCGTCGTAGCTGGATAGCGAGAGGGCGGGCGATGTCAGATAGGTCTGGTGGGCGGCGGAGCCGATCGCCGAGGTGAACGAGGCGTTGGCCATCGTGTCGACGCCGAGCAGCAGCAGGCTCGGGTCGGCGGCGTGAAGCTGCTTCCACAGCGCGGCCGTGCCGGCGCCCGCGTCGCCGTTGACGAAGACGGCTTCGGCGCCGCTTTCCGCCACCTGTTCGACCTGGCCGGTGAACGTCGTTTCGGCGGTCGCCCGCGCCAGTTCGACGGTCTGTTCGCCATTGACCTGGATGCCGGCGCGCCTGGCATCGGAGGCGACGATGCTCGCAAGCGGGGCGCCGAATGGTTCCCCGTCGGCCAGCACGTAGAGGGAGCGGACGTGCAGTCTGAGCATCAGCGCGACCTGCGCGGCCGCCTGCACGGCGTCGCCCGGCAGCAGCCGGATGAAGGTGCGCTTGCCGGTCGGATAGAAGCGTTCGGGGTCGCCCTGGCCCGCTTCGAATGAGGAGGTGAGCCCGATGTAGGGGCTCATCGCGCTGACCTGCAGTATCCCCGCGACGTTGTTGGCCGGCAGCGAGACGGCCGTGGCCCCGGAGTCGTAGTCGCCGATGTAAGCGATCGTCTTGGCGTCCTTGTCGGCGATCTTCGCGTCGGCGGCGGTGACGCTCGGTTCCCAGACTCCCGTCGGGCCGGCGTCGTCGAGCGGGATCAGTTCGATGCGAAAGCGCCCGACGCGATCGTGGGCGTCGGCGAGCGCCAGCCGCTCCCCATCGAGCACCGCCTGCGTCTGGGAGACGAGCGGGCCCTGCAGCGGCAGGCTGGTGTAGACCCTCAGGTGCTTGCCGATCGGGCTGGACGCCTCAGAGCTCGAAGCGCCGCCGCAGCCAGCCAGCAGCAGCGGAGTCAGGCAGGCTGCAAGGAGTGGCAGCAGCCCGCGCGCACGCACCGACGCTTAGCTGCGTCGCCCTGGCAGGTAGCCGACCAGGAGGCGTGCGGTCGCGCCGATCACGATGATCGCGATCGCGAGCAACGCCGAGTCCAGGCCGGAGTAGCCGAGTGCCCAGATCACCAGCCAGATGACCAGGGCGCCCATGAGTGAGAGCAGGAATCCCATCGGGGCGTGAATCCTATACCGAGAGGGCGGCGGCAAGCTCCGCCACCAGCGCGCCCACCGCCTGAGCCGGGTCCTGCGCTTCGGCGGCGGCGCGCACCAGGCGCGTGCCGACGATCACTCCGTCAGCGCCCGCCTGCGCCGCCTGCAGCGCCTGCTCGGGCGTGGCGATCCCGAATCCGATCGCCACCGGCACCGAGGTGCTCCGCTTGGCGGCGGAGACGATCTCCCCGAAACGCTCCGAGAGCGCCGCCCGCTCACCCGTCGTGCCGACCACCGAGACGGTGTAGAGGAACCCGGAGGCCAGCGCGCCGATCGCGCGCATCCGCTCCGGGCTGCTTGTGGGCGCGACCAGCGGCACGAGCGCCAGCCCATGCCGCTCACACGCCTCGCGCACCGGCGCCGACTCCTCCAGCGGCAGGTCGGGCACGATCAGCCCGCTCGCGCCCGCCCGCGCAAGCCGCTCCACGAACGCCTCCGCGCCGGGCGCGAAGACCATGTTCGCGTAGCACATCAGCACCACCGGCAGGCGCTGCGAGGCGATCCTTGCGACCTCCAGCACGCCGGAGAGGCTCGCGCCGGCGGCCAGCGCCCTGGTCCCCGCATCGTGGATGACCGGGCCGTCGGCGAGCGGGTCGGAGTAGGGCACGCCCAGCTCGATCACGTCCGCGCCCGCGTCCGCGCAGGCCAGGGCGATGCGCGCCGACTCCTCCATGCTGGGAAAGCCGCCCATCAGATACGGCATCAGCGCCGCGCGGCGGCCGGGGCGCGCGAACGCCGCGGCGAGCCGCTGGGCGCCGTCGCGGCGCTCCCGGACGGCGGCTTCAGCCACGGGCCAGCACCTCCGCCAGGTCCTTGTCGCCGCGGCCCGAGAGACAGATCAGGTCGACCTCGCCATCCTGCTGGGCAAGCGTCCAGGCGATCGCGTGGGCGGTCTCCAGGGCGGGGATGATCCCCTCCATCCTGGTGAGCTCCTTGAAGGCCACCAGAGCCTGCTCGTCGGTGACCGCCACGTAGCGGGCGCGTCCGGTGTCGCGCAGGAACGCATGCTGCGGGCCGGTGCCCGGATAGTCCAGGC
The DNA here is from genome assembly GCA_027315115.1 of Solirubrobacterales bacterium. Lineage (GTDB taxonomy): Bacteria > Actinomycetota > Thermoleophilia > Solirubrobacterales > Solirubrobacteraceae > Palsa-744. The sequence goes on from DAHUYQ010000028.1 coordinate 6,333, forward strand.
CGGCCGAGATCGAATGCGCTTCCACGATCTGCCCCTCCTCGTCCTGCATCACCGCCGAGCGCGCACCGTGAAGGACGCCGGGGCGGCCGCCGACTGTCAGCGGCGCCCCGTGACGGGGCGTGTCGATCCCCTCTCCCCCGGCCTCCACGCCCACCAGCTCCACCTGCTCGTCAGCCAGGAACGCGGTGAAGATGCCCATCGCGTTGGAGCCGCCGCCGACGCAGGCGATCACGCGGCTGGGAAGCCTGCCCTCGCGCTCGATGATCTGCTGCCGCGCCTCGTCGCCGATCACCCTCTGCAGGTCTCTCACGAGCGCCGGGTATGGAGCCGGGCCGACTACCGATCCGATCACGTAGTGGGTGTCCTGCACGTTGGTCACCCAGTCGCGGATCGCGGCCGAGGTCGCCTCCTTCAAGGTCATCGCGCCGGCGCTGACCGGCCGCACCTCGGCGCCCAGCAGCTCCATCCGCTGCACGTTGGGCCGCTGCCGGCGCGTGTCCTCCTGGCCCATGTAGACCACGCAGCGCAGGCCGAGCAGCGCGCAGGCGGTGGCGGTCGCCACGCCGTGCTGCCCGGCGCCGGTCTCGGCGATGATCCTGTCCTTGCCCATCCGGGTGGCCAGCAGCGCCTGCCCCAGCGCGTTGTTGAGCTTGTGCGAGCCGGTGTGGTTGAGGTCCTCGCGCTTGAGGTAGACCGGGCGCCCCAGACGCTCCGAGAGTTTGCGTGCCCTGTAGAGCGGCGTCGGCCGCCCGGCGAAGTCGCGCAGCAGCAGCCGCAGCTCATCCAGGTAGCCGGGGTCCTCGCGCGCGGCCAGCCACTCCTGTTCGAGCTCCGCCAGCGCCGGCATCAGCGTCTCTGGCACGAACTGGCCGCCGTACGGGCCGAAGTGATGCTCGACGGCGCTCATGCGGGCACCCGCGCGCCGGCCGCTGCGACAGCGTCGAAGAAGGCCCGCATCTTCTGCTCGTCCTTTCGTCCCGGAGCGTCCTCGACTCCGCTTGCCACGTCCACCGCGAAGGGCCTGACCGTGTCGATCGCCTCCCCGACGTTCTCAGGGCCAAGGCCGCCGCTGAGGATCAGCGGCACGCTCGATCGCCGCTGCTCCAGCAGCGCCCAGTCGAACGTGTTCCCGGTGCCGCCGCGCAGGCCGCTGTCCGACTTGGCGTCCAGCAGGTGGAAGTCGACGTGGAAGCGCTCCAGATCCCGCACGTCGCCGGAGCCGGCCACCTGAGCGGCCTTGCAGACCTTGGCGCCCGTGCGGCGCGCGACCTCCGCGCAGAAGGACGGCCCCTCGTCGCCGTGAAGCTGCACGATCGAGAGCTGGAGCTGCTCCGCCAGTCCGGCGATCCGCGGCAGCGGCTCGTTGACGAACACGCCGACGAGCTCGACCTTGCGGCGCAGCGCCTGGGAGATGAGCTGCGCCTGCTCCAGCGAGCAGCGCCGCGGGCTGGGCTCGTAGAAGATCATGCCGATGGCCCACGCGCCCAGCGAGACGGCAAGCTCCGCGTCCTGCGGGCGTGTGATGCCGCAGACCTTCACGTTGGTGGGCGCGGGTGCGGGCTCGGTGGGCGCCGGGGCGGGCTCTGCTGACATGCACGCAACGGTAGCGAGCGCGACGCGCGGCCGGCGGCCGGGCGCCGTGCCGGCGCACCGGTTACCTTGACGCGCGGCCTCACCGCGGTCGCGCGTCGGACCCGCCGCCTCGCCGCGCCCTGGCGCCGCGGCTTGCCGCGCTCGCGCGGCCTCAGCCTTCTTCGGGGCTGGAGCCGCTCGCGCTCGGGTTGGAGTTCGGGCGCTGGCTGAGCGTCGCTTCGACGGTCTTCTTTTCGTATTTGCCGTTTCCGCTCGGCCGCAACAGTTCGACCTTGACTTTGTCGCTCGGTTTGTGGCTGCCGATCAGTTCGCCGAGCTGTTCGGCGTTCTTGACCTTCGTCCCGTCGATGCCGACGATGATGTCGCCGCCGAGCGGAACCGGGCCGGCCTGCGTAGTGGCTTCGACGTCGCCGCCGTGGATGCCGGCCTTGGCCGCCGCGGTCCCCTGCTGCACTTTGGTCACCAGCGCGCCTTCTTTGACTGGCAGGTTCAGGCTCGCGAGTTCGCCCGTGATCGGGATGGTTTCCACGCCGAGGTAGGCGCCGCTGACGGTGCCGCCTTTTTCGAGCTGCGGCAGCAGCTTCTTGGCGGTGTTGATCGGGACGGCGAAGCCGATGCCGATGTTCCCGTTGCTGGAGCCGCTGGTCTCGATCTGCGAGTTGATGCCGATCACTTCGCCCCTGCCGTTGAGCAGCGGGCCGCCCGAGTTGCCGGGGTTGATCGGCGCGTCGGTCTGGATCACGTTGGTGATCGTGAACCCGTTGGGCGAGGTGATGTGGCGCTGGAGCGCCGAGACCAGGCCGTTCGTGAGCGTCTTCTCGAGGTTGAAGGGGTTGCCGATCGCCAGGACCGGGTCACCGACCTGAACCGCGCCGGAGTTGCCGAGCTTGAGCGGGTGCAGAGTCAGGCCGCTGGTCGGGACCTGCAACAGCGCCAGATCGTCGGAGGGGTCCTTGCCGACCACTTTCGCTTCGACCGAAGGGCCGTTTTCCTTGAAGCTGACGGTGACCTTGACCGCGTTCTCGACCACGTGCCAGTTGGTGAGGATCAGGCCGCTTCCGCTGATCACGATCCCCGAGCCGCTGTCGACGCCCCGCTGCGTTTCGCCGAAGGGGTTGAACGGCGATTCGACCTTGCGCACCACCGAGGATGAGACGTAGACCACGCCGGGGGCGGCGTGTTCGTAGATCTCGTGCGGCGTAAGGGCCGTGCCCTGGTTGGAGGCGTTGGACGGCGCGACCGGCTGCTGGACTTCGGTCACCACCGTCTTGGTGCTTTTGCCGAGGTCGCCGGCGGCCGCGAGGATGCCGACCACCACGCCGGCGCCGATGATCGCGGAGAGCAGAGGTACGAAGAAGAGTCGCTTCATGTGGCAAGCAGCATGAGCGAGGGCGATGAAGGAGATCTAAAGCGGATCATCGGCAGTCCTAAAAGTTTGCGCGGCGATTCGTCTCCGACCCGCGCGGCGGGAACGATAGTCGTGAGGGCGGCAAATCAGGCTCCAAGCAGTCGCGCCAGCGCGACCCCGGGATCCTGCGCGCGCATCAGCGAGCCGCCCACGAGCACCGCGGCCACACCAGCCGCCCGCAACTGCTCCAACTGCTCCGGGGCGCCGATTCCCGACTCCGAGACGACGATCACGTCGTTCGGCATGTGCGGCAGCAGCGCGAAGGTGCGCTGCATGTCGACGGTGAAGTCGCGCAGGTCTCTGTTGTTGACGCCGACGATCCGAGCGCCGGCGTCGAGCGCGACGTCGAGCTCATCCCTGTCGTGCACCTCCACCAGCGCGTCGAGACCGAGCGAATCGGCCTGCTGCCGCAGCTCGGCGAGCCGGCTCGGCGTCAACGCGGCGACGATCAGCAGGACGGCCGCCGCGCCGGCGGCAACCGCCTCGTGGAGCTGAAACTCGTCGACGACGAAATCCTTGCGCAGGATCGGCAGATCGCATGCGGCGGCGGCGGCACGCAGGTCATCCAGGCAGCCGCCGAAGTGCGGGCCCTCGGTGAGCACCGAGAGCGCGCTGGCCCCGCCACGCTCGTAGGCGGAGGCGATCGCCGGCACGTCAACCTCCGCGCGCAGCGACCCGGCGGAGGGAGAGCGGCGCTTGATCTCCGCGATCACGGCGATGCCGGGCTTTGAGAGCGCGTCGCGCAGCCGGCCGGCCGGAACGGTCGGCGCTTGCGCGGGAGGCGGCGGCGCGTTGCGCTTGCGCTCCTGCACTTCGGCGCGCGTGCTCTGCACGATCCTCTCCAGGATGTTCACCGCGCTCACCTCGCGCTCTCCGCGGGGGCATGGCGCCGGGTCGCCTCCACGTAACCCTGCAGCGCCTGCGCCGCCCGGCCGTCGGCGATCGCCTGCCTTGCGGCCTCCACGCCCTCGGCGATGCTCTCCACGACGCCCGCCACGTAGATGGCCGCGCCGGCGTTCAGAGCGGCGAAATCGGCTCGCGGCCCGCTCTCGCCTTCGAAGATCGCCAGCGCGATCTCCGCGTTGCGATCGGGATCGCCACCGGCGAGCTGATCCAGGTCGGCGCGATCGACCGGCGCCACCCCGACATCCTCGGGGCGCAGCACGAAGCGCCTGATCTCCTGGCCGTCGACCTCCACCACGTCGGTCGGGGCGAGCGTCGACACCTCGTCCACGCCGTCCTGGCCGCTTACGACCAGCGCCCGCTCGGTGCCGAGCATCGCCAGCGCGCCCGCGATCGTCTCCAGGAAGCTCGGGTCCGAGATCCCGATGAGCTGGCGCGGTGCGCCGGCCGGGTTGGTGAGCGGCCCCAGGAGGTTGAAGACGGTGCGCACCGCCAGCCCCGCGCGCACCGGGATCACGAACCTCGTGGCGGCATGGTGCGCCGGCGCGAACATGAAGCCGAAGCCAGCCTCCTGGATGCAGGCGGCGACTTCGTCGGGGCCGAGGTCGATGCGCGCGCCAAGCGCCTCCAGCAGGTCGGCCGAGCCCGAAAGCCCGGTGGCGGAGCGGTTGCCGTGCTTGGCCACCGCGCAGCCGGCGCCCGCCGCGATCAGCGCCGCGGTCGTCGAGACGTTGAACGTGCGGCGCCCGCCCCCCGTCCCGGCGGTGTCGAGCAGGTCGTCCCGCGCCACCGGCACCCCGGTGGCGAGCTCCCGCATCGTGCGCGCCAGGCCCGCGAGCTCCTCGACGGTCTCGCCCTTGGTGCGAAGCGCGATCAGAAAGCCGGCGATCTCGATCTCTGACGCCTGCCCGCGCATGATCTCGGCGAGCACCTCGGATGTCTGATCGGTGCTGAGATCGCGCCCCGAGGCGAGCGCGTCGATCGCGCTCGTGAGCACCTTGTTCGGCATCAGCGCCCGGCTCCGCTCAGGAAGTTGGCGAGCAGCTCGCGCCCGTGCTCGGTGAGCACGGACTCGGGATGGAACTGGACGCCCTCGGCCGGCAGCTCGCGGTGACGCAGCGCCATCAGCACGCCGCCGCCCGTCGCCGTGGATTCCAGGCAGTCGGGCAGCTTCTCGTCGACCACGATCGAGTGGTAGCGACCGACGGTCAGCGGACTGGGCAGGCCGGAGAACAGCGTGCGTCCGTCGTGCTGCACGGTGGTCGCCTTGCCGTGGATCGGCTCGTGCAGGCGCACGGCGCCACCGAACGCCTGCGCCATGGATTGATGTCCCAGGCACACCCCGAGCGTCGGAACGCCCGCTTGCGGCATCCTGCGCGCGGTCTCGATCGAGATCCCCGCCTTTTCGGGCGTGCACGGTCCGGGCGAGATCACGCAGCGGTCGAAGCCCTGCTCCAGCAGCTCATCCACGGTGGCGCGGTCGTTGCGCACGGTGTGGACCTCCGCCCCAAGCTCCCCCAGGTACTGGACCAGGTTGTAGGTGAAGGAGTCGTAGTTGTCGATCATCAAGACGCGCATATCTGCTCTTGGCCTCGCAGCGTAGCCCACGGCGGGTCAGCCGGTGAGGAACGGCGTCTGATGCACGCCTCCATCACTCGTCCTCGGGAAGAGGCGAGTGGCGTCGCCTGAGGAAGTCACCGAACAGCGGCGCGGTGTAGGCGTACACGCCATGTTCATCGCGATAGATCAGATTGTCTGCAATGAGGCGGCTCAGGCTCACCGAGAGCGCCCCGGTTGACTTCGTCGTGGCCGCATCCAGGTCCGACTTCGCGAAAGACTCGCCGCCGAGGGAGGCTGCCAGCCGAAGCGTGCGCTGATCGCCTTTGCGGGCGTCGCGGTAGCGCGGCTCGAAGAACTCCTCGTCGAGGCTGCGCTGTATAGCCGGCCGCTCACGCTCATAGCGCTCGTGAGTGATGAGATCCGCCCCATCCAGGTCGGTCGCGTCCCACAGCGCCTCCCCGAACCACTGGATGAAGTACGGGTAGCCGCTCACGTCTCGGGCGATGCGCTCGGCAACGCCGTCGGCGTAAGCGATCGTCTCGGCTGGCCGGACGAGTGCCTGGCCGGCCGCGCTCAAGGAGCCTTGCGACTCGGGGGTGAGAGACAGGTTCCCGATCTCTCCTGCCCGGAAAAGGCGCTCGGCGTTGCTGCGTGCCGCATGGATGTTCGCGGTCAGCGGCTGCAAGCCGCACAGCACGAGCATCACCGGCAGCGGCCGGTCGTCGTCGTCTTGGGCGGCGACGATTGCCGAGAGCAGCGCTCCCAGGGGGTATTGGCGCTGCCTTGGCCTGTCGTAGACACTGTGCGCCTCATCGAGCAGCAGCGCGACGCCTCTCCCTTGCTCGCGCGCGACCGACCCCACCTCGACCACGGCGCGGCGCAGGCGATCCTCCAGGGCCGACTTGGCCCGGCGCTCGCCGCCCGGGCCAACCGAGACGGTCACTTCATCGCCGATTTGCAACTGCACCTGACCGACGGCGTTCAATGCCGAGGAGACGCCTCGCTTGATCCTTACCTTGAGGCTCAGCGCTTCCACGGCCTCCCGCAGGTACTCGGAGATCGCAGTCGCGAAGTCGACCTCCTCGACCAGGCGTGGCCCGAGATCGCGGCGCACGACAACCCAGTCCTGACGCCTGGCGATCCGCTCGTATTCCTTCAGCAGGACCGTCTTGCCCACGCCGCGCAGACCAGTGATCCGCAGGTTGCGCCGCTTCTCTGGATAGTCGGCCAGGATGCGTTCGAAGAGACGGATCTGGCCCTCGCGTCCCGCGAGAAACGGCGGGCGAGTGCCGACACCAGGGCTGTATGGATTCCTGGGCACCACCCAGGATCATACCGAAACCTACCGATTGTTACCGGACCTTACAGATTCCTGTAAGGCACGGTAAGGTTCGGTGACATTACGGCCAATCCGGCTGCTCGATCGCCAGTTCGATCGCTCGCAGCACGGCCTTGGACTTGGCGACCGACTCCTCGTACTCGTAGTCGGGCTTGGCTTCGGCCACCGTGCCGCCGCCGGCCTGGATCGAGGCGATGCCGTCCTTGACGACGACCGTCCTGATGTGGATGCAGGTGTCGAGATCGCCGTTGTAGGAGAGGTAGCCGATCGCGCCGCCGTAGCCGCCGCGCTTGATCGGCTCCAGCTCGTCGATGATCTGCATCGCCCTCACCTTCGGCGCGCCGGAGAGCGTGCCGGCGGGCAGCACCGAGCGCAGCGCATCCATCGCGCTGACGTCCTGCCGCAGCGTCCCGCTGACCGAGGAGACGATGTGCATCACGTGCGAGTAGGTCTCCACCGCCATCAGCGTGTCCACGTTGACGCTGCCCGCCTCGCAGACCCGGCCGAGGTCGTTGCGGCCGAGATCCACGAGCATCACGTGCTCGGCGCGCTCCTTGGGGTCTTCCATCAGCTCGCGAGCGATCCTCTCGTCCTGGGCCGCGTCGGCGCCGCGCGGCCGGGTGCCCGCGATCGGGCGCGTGCTCACGCGGCGACCGCTGACCGTCAGCAGCGGCTCCGGGCTCGCGCCGGCGACCTGGAAGTCCCCGAAGTCGAGGAAGTACATGTAAGGGCTGGGATTGACCGCGCGCAGCCCGCGGTAGATCGAGAACGCCTCCACCGGGGTGGGCGCGGAGAAGCGCTGCGAGGGAACCACCTGGAAGGCGTCGCCGGCGTAGATGTACTCCACGATCCGCTCGACCATGCCTTCGAACTGCTCGCGCGGCATGTTGGACTGGAACTCGGGCATCGCGCGCTGGGCCGATCCGGCCGGATGCTCAGGCGCCGGCACCGGCCCCGCCAGCGTCGCGCGGATCTCCGAGATCGTCTCGCAGGCAGCCTCGTAGGCGGCGTCGAGCGGCGGATCCGCGGTCAGGTCCACGTTTGCGAGGATCGTGATCGTGTGCTTGAGGTGATCGAAGATCACCAGCGCGTCGGAGAGCATCAGCGCCATGTCCGGCAGCCCGAGGAGATCCGGGCCCGGCTGCCCCAGCGGCTCGACCGTGCGAACCAGGTCGTAGCCGAAGAACCCGACCGCGCCACCCGCGAAGGGCGGGCGGGACGCTCCCGCCACCGAGCCACCGGCGTCGGCCACCTCGGCCTGCCGGAAGCGGCCGGCGGCCGCGGCCGCGATCGCGTAGGGATCGCCGCCGTCCTTCAGCGACCAGCGCAGCACCTCGCGGGGCCGCACGCCGATGAACGACCAGCGTCCGACGCTGCCGTGCTCGGCCGACTCCAGCAGGAAGGCGGGCCGATCCGGCGCCAGGGCGCGCAGCTTCAGGAACGCCGACACCGGGGTCTCGCAGTCGTCGATGAAGCTGTGGCAGAGCGGCACGAGGTTCGGCGCCTGCCGCTCCCCGGCCAGCAGCTCCTGCGTCTGCGGCAGCGAGGGAAAGACGCGCGGCGCGGGCGCCAGGCCCTCGGAGGCCACGGCGCTCATCGCCGCGGCCCGCCGTCTCGCTCCATCAGCACCCGCAGCGCGTCGCCGAGGCGGCGACCGCGGCTGTGGAGCAGGACGAGCAGGTGGTAGAGGACGTCCGCCGCCTCTTCGTCGACTCGCAGGTCGCTCTCCTGCCGCGCGGCCCTTGCCACCTCCTCGGCCTCCTCCATCACCTTCTCACCGATGAACGGCGGATCGTCGAGCAGGCGGACCGTGTAGGAGCCCTCGGGTCGCTCCGCGGCCCGGCTCTGCAGCGTGCGCTCCAGGGCGGGCAGCATCTCGGTGGGCTGGCGGCCCAGCCCGCGATCGCCCTCGCTCGACCGTGAGGCATCCGGCTCGGAGGCCGGCAGCTCGGTGTGAAAGCACGTGCGCTGCCCGGTGTGGCATGCGGGACCGGCCGGGGACACGAGCGCGAGCAGGCAGTCGCCGTCGCAGTCCAACCTCAGCGAGCGCACGCTCATGACGTTCCCGCTCGTTTCTCCCTTGCGCCACATCTGTTCGCGCGAGCGGCTCCAGAGATGCAGCTCGCGCGTGCTGCGCGTGAGTTCCAGCGCCTCCTGATTCATGTAGGCGAACATCAGCACCTCACCGGACTCGCAGTCCTGCACGATGCACGACAGCAGCCCGCGCTCGTCGAAGAGCGGGGCCGCTGCGGTCTGGTCCTCTGCGGGCACGATGGCCATTGCAGGATTGTAGGTAGTGGCGAGCCGGGCCTTCCTCGACGCGCCGGAGCATCCGCGACCTGTACGTTGCGCCTGCATGCAAGGGCTGCTCGACCGCAAGCTGATAGTCGTCACCGGAAAGGGCGGGGTCGGCAAGACCACGATCGCGGGCGCGGTCGGCCTCGCGGCCGCCAGCCGCGGCGCACGGACCCTGATCGTCGACCTGACCGGCGCCTCGGCGAGACTGCGCGGCATCTTCGCTTCGCAGACCGATCCGTCCCCACGGATAGCGCCGGCCGACGCGGATGTCCCCGTGCGACTGGCCGAGAGCCTGTGGAGCGCCTCGATCGACCCCGACAAGGCGCTGCTGGAGTGGATGCAGTCGCTCGGCGGTCGCGTGCCGGCCAGGCTGCTGGCATCCAAGTCGAGCTTCCAGTACTTCGCCGCGGCGGCGCCCGGAGGCAAGGAGCTGGTCAGCATGGTGAAGGTCTGCGAGCTGGCTGGCCTGACGGGCGCCGGTCGCTTCGAGGTCGTCGTGCTCGACGCTCCCGCGACCGGTCACGCGCTGGCGATGCTCGCCGCGCCGAGCACCTTCGCCTCGATCGCCAAGGTGGGACCGATCGCGGCGGCCGCCCAGAACATCCAGGCGATCCTGCAAGACCCCGCGCTGACCGGATACCTCGCGGTCGCGCAGGCCAGCGAGATGTCGGTCAGCGAGACGCTCGAGCTGCAGCACGAGCTCTCCGAGCAGCTCGGCGTGGATCTGGCCGGCGTGGTGGTCAACGCGACGATGCACCGCCGCTTCACCGGCGAGGAGCTGGAGCGCATCGCCAGCCTGCGCGGGCAGGAGCAGGTCTCGCCGCGCAGCCGGCTGGCTGCCGCGGCGGCCGCCGCCGCCCATGCGGCGCATGCGCGCACGCGCTTCCAGCACAACCAGGTGGCGCGGCTGCGCAGGCACGGGCTGAGCGTGGTCCAGGTGCCCTTCGTGTTTCAGAGCGACCTCGACCTGCCGGCGCTGGAGAGGATCGCCGAGCGGCTCGGGCAGACGCTCTGAGGGCGCGGGTCGGGGGCCGTGGGCCAGGCGGGTCCGGGGACCGCGCGGGGTCAGCCGATCCCGAGCTGGTCGAGCAGCCCGTCGTCCTCCCGCCAGTCGCGACGGACTCGCACGCCGAGCTGCAGGTGCACCTGGTGCCCGAGCGCCTTCTGGATCTCGCGCCGCGCCGCCATGCCGATCGCCTTGACCATCCGACCGCCCGCCCCCACGACGATCCGCTTCTGCGACTCGGTCTCGACCCAGATCGATGCGGCGACCCGCGTCAGGTCGTCCCGCAGCGGCTCGATTTCGGTGACCATCACCTCGACCGCGTGCGGCAGCTCCTGGAAGGTGCGCCTGATCACCGCCTCGCGGACCAGCTCGGCCAGCAGCAGCTCCCTCGTCTGGTCGGAGCGTTGGCCGGCCTCGAAGAGGAACGGCCCCTCCGGCATCAGGTCCAGCAGGTGCTCGGCCAGCGTCTGCACGCCCTCTGCCGTGCGGGCAGATATCGGGAAGACCTCGGCGCCAGGGTGCAGCTCGCTGGACGCCGCGAGCGCGGCCGCGGTGTCCGGCCTGCCGAGCCGGTCGATCTTGTTGACCGCGATGACCACCGGCAGCCCGGCTTGGCGGAGCTGCTCGGCGATGAAGCGGTCGCCCGGCCCCACCCCCTCCTGCGCATTGAGCACCAGCAGCGCGGCGTCGGCGCCGCCGAGCTCCTGCTCGACGCGGTGCGCCATCCTGCGCGTCAGGGGATCGCGGGGCCGCTGCACGCCTGGCAGGTCGACGAACACGACCTGCCGCTGATCTCGTGTGAGCACGCCGCGGATCGCGCGGCGCGTCGTCTGCGGGCGATCCGAGACGATCGCGACCTTCTCCCCGATGACGGCGTTCAGCAACGTCGACTTGCCGACGTTGGGACGCCCGGCGAGCGCGAGCAGGCCGGATCTGCTCATGTGGGGCCGCCGGCCCGCGCGCCGGCGAGGATCCTCGCCTGCAGCTCGAGCATCTCGCCGTCGTCGGTCTCGTGGTCCATGCCCAGCAGGTGCAGCACGCCGTGGACGATCGCCTCACGCAGGTCGGCGGTGTGCTCGGGGCAGATGATCACATCGCCGAGCTCCCGTTCGACGCCCTCCTGCTCCTCCAGTTCGTCGATCGGGAAGGAGAGCACGTCGGTGGGAGACGGCTTGCCGCGGTATCGGGCGTTCAGCTCGGCGATCCGCTGCGGCCCGACGAACTCGATCGCCAGATGACCGCTGTCGATCGCAGCGGAGGCCGCAGCGGCTTGGCAAAGGCGCCGGATCTCCTCTTCGCTCGGCGCATCCGAAGCGCCGCCGAGCACCTCGACCTCGATCCGCGGCGTCAAGCGCCCCGCCCGCCTCCGACGACGCCGCCGTTGCTGTGCGCATCGTGCGCGTCGCGCTCGGAGTGGGTGTCGTATGCCTCCACGATCCGCTGCACGAGCTTGTGGCGCACGACGTCCTCGCCCCCGAAGCGCACGAACTCGATCGCCTCGATGCTGTCGAGCACCTCCGCGACGGCCACCAGCCCCGAGCGCTGCTCGCGTGGCAGGTCGATCTGGGTCACGTCGCCGGTGACGACCATCTTCGAGCCGAACCCAAGTCTGGTCAAGAACATCTTCATCTGCTCGGGCGTGGTGTTCTGAGCCTCGTCGAGGATCACGAAGGAGTCGTTGATCGTCCGGCCGCGCATGAAGGCCAGCGGCGCGACCTCGATCACGCCGCGCTCCAGATGCTGGGAGACCTTCTCGGGGTCGATCATGTCGTGCAGCGCGTCGAACAGCGGCCGCAGGTAGGGATCGACCTTGGCCATCATGTCTCCAGGCAGGAAGCCCAGCCGCTCGCCGGCCTCCACCGCGGGACGGGTGAGGATGATCCTGTTGACCTCGTGCCTGGAGAGCGCCGCCGCCGCCATCGCGACCGCCAGGAACGTCTTGCCGGTGCCCGCGGGGCCGATCCCGAAGGTGATCGTGTTGGAGCGGATCGAGTCGACGTATCGCTTCTGGTTGATCGTCTTGGGCGCCACGCGCAGGTTGCGGTTGCGCCAGACGACGTCCTCCAGCACCTTGGCGGGCGACTCGTGGTGGTCGAGCGCGCCGGTGACCGCGGCGATCGTGCCCGGTCCGATCTGATGGCCGCGCTCGATCAGCTCGGAGAGCTCGCTCACGACGCGCCGCCCGGTGCGCGTCTCGCGCTCCTCGCCGTCCAGGGTGAGGAGGTTCCCGCGCAGGAACACTCTGCATCGAAGATGCCCCTCCAGAGCACGCAGGACCGCGTCCTGAGAGCCCGCCAGCTCAGCGGCCACATCGTTGGGCAGCTCGATCTGCGTCCTCATTCGGCGGCGTTCACCGACTCAGGGTCTCCTTCACCATCTCCGACACCCGCTTGCCCTCCGCGCGACCGTCCACAGCCGCCATCGCGCTCTTCATCGCCAGGCCCATGTCCTTGACGCTCTGCGCGCCGCTGTCGCTGACCGCCTGCTCGACGATCTCGCGCAGCCTGCTCTCATCAAGCTGCGCCGGCAGGTAGGCGCCGATCAGCTCCGCCTCGGCGCGCTCCTTGGCCTCGAGGTCCGCGCGCCCCCCGTCGGCGAATGCCTGCGCGGCCTCCAGACGTCGCTTGCGCTCGCGGCGCAGCACCGCCAGCTCGTCGTCGTGGCCGTCCTTCTCAGCCTTCTGCAGCTCGGAGAGCAGCAGCCGCAACGCGGCCAGGCGCTCGCGCTGCCCGTCGCGCATCGCCTGCTTGACGTCTGCCTGGATCTGCTCGCGCAGCTTCATGCGCGCCCGCCCAGGCGGAGCGCTTCTTGGCGTGGGCGCGATCCAAGCATGCTCATGGCACTCAGGATACGCCGCTTGCCGGCCGCGTTCCACATCCCCCGCGTCGCGCTGACCGGCCGGCGCCGGAAACGCATGTTTGTATTCTCACAAACAGCGGCTTGACAATAGCGCTCCCGGTCATTTTCAACACTTTCCTGGCGGGTCATTGTGTCTTCAACGGCTCGTTGCCCCAAGACTCGACAGCGCAATCGAATGTCAGCAGAGCGTTCTCGGCCATCCCGCCAGGCGGGAAGGCACCTAAATTCAGAGTCCCTGGAGGAGGGGCACGGCGCACCGATGATCGCCGTCCTGGAAGTCGAACCGAGCCTTGGGTCCCATCTCGATCCGGCCAGTCTGGCTGCCGCCCGACGCGAGGCGTTCGCGCCTCTGCTCGAGCTCGGCCGCGGCCGCTGGCGCTGGGAGCAGTCGTCCATGCAAGCCGGCAACTCGCTCGGCATGCTCGTCCTCGACGGCATGCTGGCCAGACGTCAGGATGTCGGCCAGCTCTCCTACGTGGAGCTGCTCGGGGAAGGGGACCTGCTGCGGCCCTGGACCGCGGAAGAAAGCACGACGCTCGCCGGCGCCGCGAGCTGGCAGGTGCTCACTCCGACTCGAATCGCGATGCTCGACCGCGACTTCGCGCTTCGCACGCGTCACTGGCCGGAGATCGCGGCGGCGCTGCTCGAACGCTCCAGCCTGCGCTCACGCGCGCTGGTGATCACGCTGGCGATCCACGGCGCGGTGCGAGTGCGAGACAGGCTGCTGCTGATCCTCTGGCACCTGGCGGATCGCTGGGGCCACGTCACGCCACGCGGAACGGTGCTGCCGATCGCGCTGACGCACGAAAGCCTTGCGCAGCTCATAGGAGCACGCCGCTCGCCGGTCACGGTCGCGTTGGGCGAACTGCGGCGCGAGGGGCTCGTGCGACGCGAGCGCCGTGACATGTGGCTGCTGAGCGGCGAGCCTCCGCTGGAGATCGCGCAGACCCGGCGCGGCGCGGACGGGTAGGCTGCCCGCATTCCGGCAGACCGCCCCTTTCCGTTCTCAGATTCGCTGCTTGCCGACGAGGTCGCGATCGTCACCGGCGGCGGCTCGGGCCTCGGTCGCCAGACGGCGCTGACGCTCGCATCCTGCGGCGCTCGCGTGATCGTCTGCGGCCGGCGTGAGGAGCCGTTGCGCGAGACCGCGCAGCTCGATCCCCGCGGGTCGATAGAGACGCATGTGTGCGACATCCGCGAGGAGGACCAGGTCGATCGGATGGTCGAGACCGCGCTGGAGCGCCACGGGCAGATAGACCTGCTGGTCAACAACGCCGGCGGGCAGTTCCTGGCTCCGGCGGAGTCGATCACCCCCAAGGGGTTCAGGACCGTGATACGCCTGAACGTCGAGGGGACCTGGCTGGTCACTCACGCCGTTGCCACCAAGGCGATGATCCCCTCGGGCCGGGGCGGCAAGATCTTCAGCGTCACCATCTCCCCCCACAACGGAATGCCGGGGATGGCTCACTCGGGCGCGGCCAGAGCCGCCGTGGAGAACCTGATGCGAACGCTGGCGGTGGAGTGGGCGCGCTTCGACATCCGGCTGCTGGCGATCGCGGCCGGCCAGTTCGCCACTCAGACGCTGCTGAGCAAGTACCCGCAGGCGATCGTGCGGCGACTCGCCGAGACGATCCCGGCGGGCCGCCTGGGCACCGAGCGGGAGTTCGCCTCTCTGGTCGCCTTCCTGGCCTCCGACGCCGCCAGCTTCATCACCGGCACGGTGATCACCACCGACGGAGCGCGTGACGACTGGCTGGGTCGCTGGCCCCCGGTCCAGGCCGCTGACGCCGAGGGCCGCCCGCTGAGCGAGGAGCGTCGCGACTGAGCGGCCGCGGATGCCGCGCGGCCGCGGATGCCGCGCGGCCGCTGACGCCGTGCGGCCGCTGACGCCGTGGTGCCGCGGCGCTGTTCCGGCGCGCGGCGCTCGCCGCCATCCCCGGCAGCCAATAACCTGAGGGCGTGAGGTTTCATCCCGCAGCTCTGCGTGTCGTGCTCGCCGGCGCGCTGGAACGATGAGCGTGTCACCGAGCGAGCAGGCGGCGCTGCTGCGTTACGAGCAGGCGCTCGCGCCGTTCACACGGGACGCCGCTCGCCTGCGCCCGGCGGGCGCGGAAGTGATCGACGCGCACACGCATCTCGGCCTCGACGAGGATGGACGCTCGCTCGACCTCGAGGGCCTGCTCTCCATGCTCGACGCCGCAGAGGCGTCTCGTGCGTGTGTCTTCCCGCTGCACGATCCCGAGCGGCGCCCCTCCTACAGCCTGCCCAACGATCGCATTCTGCGATGGGCAGGCCACAGCGACGGCAGGCTCATCCCGTTCTGCCGGCTCGATCCGGCCGAAGACCCGATCTCGGAGGGCGAGCGCTGCCTTCAGGCGGGCGCCCGAGGCATCAAGCTGCATCCGCGCGCGCAGGCATTCGACTTCAGCAGCGGTCCGATGCGAGACATCTTCGCGCTGGCCGAAGAAGCGCGCGTGCCGATCCTGATCCACGCGGGCAGAGGGCTGCCGCCGCTGGCCGACGGGCTCGTGAGCCTGGCGCTCGCGCACCCGGGCGCCACGCTGATCCTGGCTCACGGCGCGATCTGCGACCAGGGCATCATCACGACGCGGCTTGCGGATCACCCAGCCGTGCTCTACGACACCTCGTGCTTCTTTCCGGTCGACGTGATCGAGCTGCTGGCGCGCGTGCCCGCCGAGCGTGTCGTCTTCGCCTCCGATCCACCCTATGGGGCAACCGCATCCGGGCTGTATCTGGCTCTGCGAGTGGCGGCGCAGGCCGGTCTCGACGACCAGGCGTCGCGCGCGCTGCTCGGCGAGACGATGGCCGCGCTGATCGACGGCCAGGAGCTGCCGGCGCCGCGCGAGCCTCGCCGACCGGGAGCGATAGCCCTCTCCGGTCGCCTCGCGCGCATCTACGGCTATGCGAGCCTGGCCGGGCCCGCGCTGTTCGGCGGGGCCGTGGAGCAGGCGCTCGCGATGATCGAGATGGCGATCGCGGCGTGCCGGCTGCCGGAGGGCATCGAGGTGGAGATGCCGGAGCACGAGCGTGAGGCGCTGGACGCGATAGAGCCCGCGCTGGGCGCCTCCCTGGACCTCCTGCGCGGCGGCGATGGCTCGCAGGCGATCCTCAGAGCCTCGCTCGACCTACTGTTCCGGTCGATCGCGATGGCCGCGACGGCTCTGCCGGACTCCGAGGCGGTCGAGGTCTTCAGCTCCTACCCTCAGGCCAGCCCGGTCGAGGACTGAGCAGAGCCCGCCGCCGGCGCGTCGTCAGGCGCCGAGAGCCATACGGCGGCCCATTCGCCCTCGTGCAGGCGGGAGCGCTCCTGCATCGCGCACCTGTCGACGAAGGCTCGTGCGACCTCGTCCGCCTCCCCGGCGAGCAGACCACTGATCACGAGCCGAGCGGGTGGCGTTGCGATCCGATCGGCCAGCTCGATCAGCAGCGGGCGCAACAGGTTGGCCATCACGGTCGCGCCCTGCATCTGCGGCAGTCCGTCCCTGCGCAGGTCGAAGCGCTCGACCTCGATCCGCACGTCGTTGGCAGTCGCGTTGGCCTCTGCGGCGCGCACGCTCTCGGGATCGTGGTCGAGGGCAAGCACACGCCCGAACCGCAGCTTTGCCGCCGCGATCGCGAGCACCCCCGATCCGGTGCCGATGTCAACCAGCGGCCCGCTCTGCCCGCTGCCGGCGAGCTGGAGCAGCAGCGCCAGGCAGAGCTTCGTGGTCGCGTGGGCGCCGGTCCCGAACGCCTGGCCGGGATCGATCACGATCTCCTGCGCCTGCGCCGAGGCGAGGCTCGGCTCCCAGGGCGGCCGCACCCGCAGCGATGGCACCGTGGAGCCGGCTGGGGCGTCAACCAGCACCGGCTTGTGGAACTGCTTCCAGCGTTGCGCCCAGTCCTCGGCGACCTCGCTCGTGCTGACCTCCACGAGCGCGCCGCCGACGGTCGCCTGCAGCGCCGGCAGGTCCGGCAGCTCCCCCGGCGCGCCATAGACCGCGTACTCGACGGTCTGGTCGTCGTGCTCGATCTCCTCCACACCGCTCGGGGCCAGCTCGAGCAGGTCGGCCAGCGCGATCTCGGCCTGCTCGCGCCTGACTCGCAGCGCCAGCCTGATCACGAATGCCCGCGCAGGGCGCGCCGCACCTTCGAGAGCACCGAATCCTCGGAGCGCAGGTTCTCCTCGGTCAGCGTCGCGTTCAGGCGCTCCATCAGCTCGCGCTGCTCCCCTGTCAGCCGGCGCGGCACGACCACGTCGAGCACCACCCGCAGATCGCCCCGGCGACCGCGTCGGAGCTGCGGCATCCCGTGCCCTTTCATCGTGATGATCTCGCCCGGCTGCGAGCCGGCCGGCACGTCGACGTCGAGCGGGCCGTCGAGCGTCGGCACCTGCATCACACCTCCAAGCGCGGCCAGCGGCGCAGGCAGCGAGAGCGCGGTGATCAGATCGTCGCCTTCGCGCAGGAAGCGCTCGTCGGGCCGGACCCTGACGAGCACGTAGAGATCGCCGGCGCCCGCCCCGGCCTCGCCGGCGTGCCCCCTGCCCGCCAGCCTGATCCGCTGGCCGTCGGCGATGCCCGCCGGTATCTCGACTCCAAGCGTCTGCCTGGCGGCCCGGCGGCCGCGGCCGCGGCACTCGCGGCAGGGCTGGCTGGGCAGGCGCCCGTCGCCGTGGCAGGTGTCGCAGACGACCGTTCTGACCATCTGGCCAAACGGGGTGCGGGTCACGCCCTGGAGCTGGCCCGATCCGCCGCAGCGCTTGCAGGTCTCGATCGGCGTGCCCGGCTCGGCGCCGTTGCCGCGACAGTGCTCGCAGACCTCCACGGCCTCATAGGACACCTCGACGTTCTTGCCTTCGGCGGCCTCCGCAAGCTCGATCTCGACCGAGACGGCCACATCCCCGCCAGGCGCAGGACCGGAGCGGGCGCCGAACTGCCCGCCGAAGAACGCGTCGAAGAGATCGCCGATCGACCCGAACGCGTCGAAGTTGGGTGAGAAGCCCCCGGAGCGCAGCCCTTCGTGCCCGTAGCGGTCATAGGTGGCGCGGCGATCCGCGTCGGAGAGGATCTCGTAGGCCTCCGCGGCCTCCTTGAACTTGTCCTCCGCCTGCGGGTCATGCGCGTTGACATCCGGGTGCAGTTCGCGTGCCAGGCGGCGAAAAGCCTTCTTGATCTCCTGCTCGGAGGCGTCGCGGCGGACTCCGAGCACCTCATATGGGTCGCGTGGGGTGGATGTGGTGCTCATCGGCAAGGGCCTGAGACGCTAGCGGTCGGCGTAGGCGTCTTGCACTACCCGGGAGAGCTCGCGTGCGGCCTCCCTCACGGTAGCGATCGCGCCCGCGTAATCCATTCTCACCGGGCCGATCAGCGAGACGGCGCCGAGCTTGCGCTGCGCCAGCCCGTATCCGGCCGCCACGACGGAGAAGGGCCGCATCGCCGGAAGCTCGTTCTCCTCCCCTATCCGCACGTAGACGTCGGGAACGGCAAGCGCCGTGCGGAGCACGTTCAGAAGCGCCACACGACGCTCGAGCAGGCTCATCAGCTCGTTGATGTGGGCCACGTTCTCGAACTGCCCCGCGGAGAGCAGTTGGCTCGTG
Organism: Solirubrobacterales bacterium; assembly: GCA_027315115.1. Classification (GTDB taxonomy): domain Bacteria; phylum Actinomycetota; class Thermoleophilia; order Solirubrobacterales; family Solirubrobacteraceae; genus Palsa-744. The sequence continues at coordinate 24,898 of DAHUYQ010000028.1, forward strand.
CCCTCCACGTAGAGCGCGGTCTCGCTCTCGGCCGGGGCCTCGTCCAGGAAGGCCGGCGCCAGCCGGCTCAGGAAGTCGCGCTCCACGTCTCCGAGCCCGTCGTCGATCAGGCGCGAGTGCAGGATCCGCGCGCCGACGCCGACCCCAGCGAGCCGCTCGTTCAGGTACTCCCCCGCCCAGTTGACCAGTCCGGGGTCCACGGGCGCCTCGAAGGTGAGGATCATCTTCGAGACGCCCCCCGTCGAGGTGATGATCACGACCGCGACCACCTGCGGCTGTAGCGCAAGCACCTCGACGTGGCGGATCTTGGCCATGTCCAGCCGCGGCGCCGAGACGACCGCAAGCAGATTGCTGACCTGTGAGAGCGCCTCGGTGGTGAACCGGATCGCGTCCTCGACCTCCCTGCGGACCATGGAGATCCCGAGGCGCCTCGCGGGCTGCAGTCCGCTGCCCGACGCAAGCATCAGATCGACCACGTAGCGCCGGCCCGCGTCGGTCGGCACGCGCCCGGCGGAGGTGTGCGGGTGCGTCAGCAGCCCCTGCTCCTCCAGCAGAGAAAGCTCGTTGCGCACCGTCGAGGGACCGCAGTCCAGTCTCGGATCGGCGGCGATCGCCCGTGAGGCGACCGGCTGCCCTGTCTGGACGTGGGCATCCACGACCGAGCAGAGGATCCTCTCCTGGCGGGGCGTCAACATACCTTGATCTTAGGTCCTGCACCGGGCGGCGATGCGGGCTGGCGGCAGCCGCGGCCGGCCCGCTCGCCCCTGCCCGCATCGCCGGCCCGCCGCCTGCGGGCCGGGGCCTCCAGACGCCCCCTCAGAGCTGCAGCTCGGCCTCGGCGTTGCGGATGATCTGCTTGCCCGCCTGCTCGGCGACCGTGTCCACGATCAGGCGGCCATCGGCGGCCTCTCGTACGGTCCCCGTCACGACGACCTCCTGCTCGGGCACGCCCATGCCTCGAAACTGCACGGAGAGGCGCTTGAGGTGCTGCGGTCCGCCGGCGGCGTCGGTCTGGGCCCTGGCGACCTGCGCCATGCTCCAGAGGCCGTGCAGGATCCGCCCCGGCAGGCCGACGGCTTTCGCGAACTCCTCGTCGATGTGGATCGGATTGAAGTCACCGGATGCGCCCGCGTAGCGGACGGTCAGGTACTTGTCGGGCGTGACCTTCAGCTCGGGGATCTGCTCGCCCACGTTCAGGGTGGCCATTGCGCTCACACTCCTCGCACGATGTTGGTCCAGGTGCCGCGAGCGACCTCCTCGCCACGCTGGTTGGTGGACACGGACTCGAAGACGTAATAGCCGCGACCGTCCTCTTCGCGAATCTCCTTCACGCTGGCGACCGTCGATATCTCGTCGCCGGCGACGACGAGGGGGCCCCACTTGAACTCCTGCCCGCCGTGGACCATGAGGGCGAAGTTGAGCTCGACCTCGGGATCGAACAGGACCGGACCGACGGCCGGCGCGCTGTAGACGACCGCGAACATCGGTGGGGCGACGACATCGGCATACCCCGCCTGGCGAGCGGCCTGCACATCCAGGTGGATCGGGTTTGTCTCGCCGACGGCGAGCGCGTACTCCTTGATCTTCTCGCGACCGACCGCATAGTGCGTGGGCGCGTAAGCCTTCCCTACGGCTTTGGTGTTGACTGGCACCGCGATGGACTCCTTGCGCGTTGGACGCTTCCTCGGACTGCGACGACCGTGCATGGCACGTGATGATCGCCGCGGCGGCGGAGTTTACGCGGCCGGCCTCCAAGGGGCCGGCCGCGTAGAGTTGCTTCTCTGCGCCGAAGGCCAGTCCTCCTAGAAGACGACCTCGGCGCCCGCGCCGACGCCGAGCAGGTCCGCGTCGTCAGCGCCGGGCTCCTGTCCGTCGGGCTCCCACTCCTGCCCCTCGCCTCCGGGCCCGTCGAGGAACTCGACCGAGTCGGCCACGATGCTCACCGCCTGGCGGCGCTGCTGGTCATCCGTCTCCCATTCGCGCCATTCCAGACGGCCGTCGATCGCCACCTTGGAGCCCTTGCTGATGTAGCGCTGGACGTTCTCACCCTGCGGGCCGAACACGCTGACGTCGAAGAAGTTCGGCCTCTCGCTGTAGACGCCGTCCTCTTCCTTTCTGATCCCGTTGCACGCGACGCGCAGGCTGCACACCGTGCGCCCGGACGGGATGGCCCTCGTCTCCGGGTCGCGTGTGAGGCGCCCGACGAGCACGACGCGGTTGATGTTCGAGTGGGCCATGGCTGTTCTCCTTGTCTCTTGGACCCCCCACGCGGACTCTAGGCATCGTTTGGGATGGCATTGCCCGCAGGCCCGGGAACGCAGCCCAACGGCACCGCCATAACCCGCTCCTGCGCGCCCGCCTTGCGGATCGCGCGATCGAGGGGGCGCTCCACCTCCGGCGCCGCCACGTAGATGACGCCGGCGACCCGATCGCAACGCGCCCACGCCCTGCAGATCCCCTCCAGCCGACGCGCGGCCTTCACCGTCAGCTCGACCTCGACCGCCACGGGCCGCGATCCGGGGCGCGTCGATCTGCGCCAGAGCACCAGGTCGGGCCGGTGCAGCAGCGGCTCGCCTGCCGCGCCGCGTCCCACGATCGCGCTGGCCAAACTGCCGCCGTGCTCGGCCTCCTGCTGCCTGAGCATGCGCTCGCCGCTGACCGTGTGTTCCGGGTAGCACCTCTCCAGGCCGGCGGCCACAGCCGCGCAGAGCATCAGGTGGGAGGCGGCGCCTGCGCTCACCCGGCACGGCTGCAGGGGACAGTCGACCGCCCGCATGCCGGAGCGCGTGGCGGTGTAGAGAGTCGGCCCGCCGTGTAGGGGCCTGCAGGACTGGAGCCAACCCGCCCTGAGGGCGCCTTGCAGCCGACCGCGGGCTGCGGCGAGCGAGACGTCGAGGCGGTAGGCGAGCGCGTCCGCCGTCACGGCGCCAAGGTCTGCGGTCCAGCGCACGATCGAGAGCCGCTCTTGGCTTCGGCTCCGGGCGGGTGCGGCGCGCCCGGGTGTGGATGTGGCACGAGACTCGTCTTGCATGTGCTTCCTTTCGCTTGAAGGCGTGCCGACGCGAGTCGCGCCGGCACGCCGGTTGGACATTGGGGCGCCGGCGCCCGGACGCCGGCATCCGCTGGGTTGGATGGGACGCGGGCGCCCCCGAGGGACGCGGGCGCCCCGCGCTATCGACGCCGCGGCACCGCGAGCATCCGCACGACCCGCACGCACCTGGTGGGGCCGTCGTGGACGATCACGACCGCCTGGCCCGGCGCCAGCGAGGTCACGCGCTCGGGAGCGACCCGCGGCATCTGTGTGGGCCTGTAGGTGCGCGTGCCGGTGCTGGCGATGCTCGCGCTCCAGGACCGCCGGCTGCCGGCGAGCCGAGACACCCATTCGGCGGACTCGGGATTGACCTGCCGGTGGGAGATCGTCGATGTGAGGTTGCCGACGACCTGCCTGAGCAGGTTCTCGCGACCCCGGAGCTGCAGGTCGGAGATCTCCTGCGTGCCGAGAACGAGGCTCATACCCGCGCCCCTGGCTCTGCCGAAGAGACCGCCGACATTTTGCGCCGCGAGCGCCGCGAACTCGTCGATCACGGCGATCGACGGCACGGGCGCACGCTGCAACGCAGACGCCGCCGTGAGCAGATCGAGCACGATCGCCCCCGCGAGCATCTGCATCATCAGAGGACGGCTGTCGGCGCGCAGCCTGAACAGCACGACCGACCCGGACTGCAGAGCTTCGAGAAGTCCGAAGCTCCGCGCGGCCTGGTTGCTCGGATCGAGCCAGCGGCCGACGTCGGACTCCGCCAGAATCGCCAGCCGGTCCCTGACCCCCGAGAGGTCGCTGCGCTGGCGCGCGGTGAGAGAGTCGAGGTAGGCGTAATCGTCGGCGACCTCTGCCTCCGGCAGCCCGCGCAGGACGAGCTCCAGCCGATCGGGGTCCAGATGCTCGGCCAGCGATTGGACGCTGAGCGCGATTCCTGCCCTGCGCAGCACCCGGACCTCTCGCCCGAGAAAGCGCTGCGCCTGGCGCAGGTAATGCGGCTCGGTGAACTGCTCGCCCGCCAGCGCCTTGTCGGCCACCTCGCCGTCGCTGCCGGCGGCGTAGGGGTTGTAGGCGCATGGCCCATCCGGCGACCATTCGAAGAGCTGCTTGCCCGCTTTGCGTGCCGCAGCGCCGACGCTCGCAGCCAGATCCGGGTCGTCCTTCGGGTCGATGACGATGGCCGGCATGCCCGCCTCGATGGCACGCACCACGAGCCAGGTCAGCGTGACGGTCTTCCCCGAGCCGGCGGCGCCGGTCACCAGCGTGTTCGCCCCGCCGGCTCCGCCTTGGACGGGCACTTCGGCAGTGCGCATCTCGGCGTCATAGCCCACAAGCAACGCGTTGCCCGTGAACCAGCGACCGCTGTAGGCGCGCCAGTACCGCACCGCGATGCGAACCGAGAGCATCGCGACCGCCACGGGGCCGCGCGGCTGCGTGCCGCCGTGATCCGCCTCGGCCAGGTCCTCGTGCTCGCGCCCGACGCCGGCTCTTGTGGCCAGCACCCCGGCGATCCCGACGGGCCATGCAAACGTGCCGAGCACGCCCGGCGTCAGCAGCGCGAGCACGCTCGCGAACGGCCCCCAGGTCCAGCGCAGCCGCAGCGCACGCATCGCGCGGAGCCCAAGCCATCCGAGCAGCAGCCCGATCGCGAGGTGCTCCCCGGCGCCGAGCAGCCATTGCAGCACGGACTCCAACTGAGCCCGCGATTCCGTTCCCGTTGCCGGGAAACCAGTCGACGATCGCATCGTCGCTCCTTTCCCGCGGACGGCGAGAGCCGTCCGCGCCTTTAGGGCGGACGGCGGCCAGCGCCGCCGCCCGATCGTACGGCGGGCTGGAAAGCCCACCCTCGACCAGCCAGCGGCATGCCGCAGGCCAGAGCAAGATTTCAGGACCCGGCCGGAAGCCCGGGTCCGTCAGGAAGCCTCAGGCTGCTCGCGCCGGCACGCATGTGGGCGTGCCGGCGATGGGGAGCAGCATTCAGAGAACGGCGTGGGGAGCCGCGCCGACATGGCGCGGACGCGGACGTGGCGCCGACATGGCGCGGACGCGGACGTGGCGCGGGCGCGGGCGCTGGTCTACATCAGCCTGTAGCCGACCCCGCGGACGTTGACGATCCAATGTCGCCCGTCGACGGACGCCAGCTTGCGCCGCAGGCGACAGGCGTGGCTGTCGAGCGTGCGAGTGCTGCAGCCGGATCGATAGCCCCAGATGCGCAGCAGCAGATCCTGCTTGAGGAACACCCGATCGGGTGCGCCTGCGAGCTCCACCAGCAGCTCGTACTCCATCCGACGAAGCTGCAGACGATCTCCGCGCAGCCGTGCCACACGCGCCTCGCGGTCGATCACCAGCCCCGCGAGCTGCACGCTGACGCAGGTGATGGCCGCGGTGGCGGACCTGCGCAGCAGGGCTTGCACGCGAGCACGCAGCTCCAGCAGCCGCGGAGGTCGGTGCAGGAAGTCGTCGGCACCCGCCTCGAAGGCTCGCAGCATGTCGAGCTCTTGTGCGGCCGACCCGAGCACGATCACGGGCAGGCTGGGAGCCGCGGAATCGCTTCGGGATGGCGTGCCCGCAAGCAGGCGAACCTGCTCCACCAGATCGAAGGCCGCTCGCTCGCTCTCCAGCGCGCCAAAGATCGCCAGTGCCGGCCGGCGCATCTCGGCAAGCGCGCATGCGTGCTGGGAGCTGCGCGCCATGACGGGCTCGTATCCGTCTGCGCGCAGTTGCGCGGCGATCGATCCCGCGATGTCTGGATCAAGCTCGGCGACCAGGATCTGGATCGCTCCCGGCGTCGGCGCCTCGGCAGCGAGACCGACGCGGCCGCCCGATGCCGCCAGCGAGAGCGCCGTGCCCTGTTCTTGCGGCAGGCGTTGCCTGCTCAGTTGCAGACCGCTCATGCGATCTCGGCCTCACGAGGCGGTATCCCAAGGCCCTCGCGAGCGATGAGGGCAAGCACCTCGGAGTGCACCCACGGCGAGGGCAGCGCAGCGCCACCCTCGCACACGAGTCCGAGTCGCCGTGCAAGCCATGTGGTTTCGCCGCTGAAGAAGCCACGGCGGTCACGCTTGACGCGCCCGCAACGCAGCGCGATCTCGCTCATGCTGAGATCCGAGGTCTCCACCGCCCGCAGTGCGGCTTCGCGCAGCCCACGGTTGAGCACCGTCGGGCTGGCGTTGAGGCGATGCAGCTCCAGACAGAGCGTGGCGACCGACATGCGACGGCCGCGACGATGACGCTGGATCGCCGCGGCTGTCAATCGCCTCACGGGCTCATAGCTTTCGATCGCGCCGACGACGTCACGGACGCTGACCGGCTCGTGCGGCAGGTCGGCCCCGATGCTTTGCCCGCACCATCTGAGCTCCTGCGTAGATGCCCGTCCGGGCACCATCGCGAGCAGGTAGCGAACGCCACGTGCCTCGCAGAGATCGTGCTCGGCGGCGCCCCCGTTGGTCGCGGCCAGCACCTGTCCCTGCAGCTCTGTGGGCAGTGGGCTGCGCAGATCAGAGCTCACGACACACCTGCACCTGCTGCGCTCGCTGCCGCCCAGGTACAGGTCGCATATGAGCTTGGCGTTCTCGATCGGCTCGTCCGAGGCCAGGTGGGCAAGCAGCCGTCGGTCGCCACGGGTCAGTCGATCTCGATCGATGACCAGGCGGCTGCCGGAGACGCCTTGGCAGCAGATGATCTCTCGCGGTCGGCCCGTGGCGGCCAGATAGCCGGCGAGCAGCTCGACGTCCAGCTCGGCGTCGGGCGCGTGCAGGTCGGCTGCGCGGGTGCTCTTGCGAGCGTCGACGTGACGACGTCCCTGGCATGAGGACGCCGGTGCGGCTGCCGTCGCGGATCGGCGCGTGCGCGGGTGCGTGGTGCTCATGGTGTCTCCTGAGGTCGCTGGGTGACGGACGGGATCGCTCTTCTAAGCACTCGCCTGGGACGTCAGAGATGGGTCGAGAGCCGGCGGTGCGACTGCGCGCATGATCCGAGACCCCCTTAAGGGGGTCTCGACAGCCGCTCCGATGGTCGAGGCGAAGGTCGAAGCTGGCGCGAAATGGTCCGCGCGTCTGCGCGCCGGCAGGGCCGGATCACGGAGATGTGAGGTGGATGGTGAGGCGGCCGGATGGCCTGAGAGCTGGTGAGCTGAAGCGAAGGAGACGCTCAAGCTAGCGGCTTGCCCCAGACGGCAGGCTCGTTCGGCGGTGCAGGATCGAGGACGAGCCGGGCAACTGCGCGTCCATCGTGGCGCTTTGGCCGTGTCTCCCGCCCGGAAGCCGCAGTTGCCTGCCACCAGGGCGCCTGCCCAGCCGCACCTGTGGAGGCGCCACGACACGGGCGACTGCGTCTTTGGCCCAGGCGACTGCGTTGGGCGCGGGGCCAAAGGCGAGGCCCCGCTCACGCCAGGATCGGCGGGGATTCGCATCTACGGCGTCTCACCCGAATCGCAGCCGAGCAGCGTCGCGATGCACCGGGTCTCGAGGACCCGCTCATGAGAGCCGGCGGCCACGGCCACGGCCGCCAGATGGGGCGGGATGCTCGGAACCGCATAGCCTCCGAGGAGGCCCTCGTGCACGTCGCGCTCGGCGACGAAGAGGATGCGTTGCCGGCCTGTGTACTCCCAGCGCTCCGGCTGCTCGCCGGCGTATGCGCGGCTGGCCAGCAACTGGCGGTCGGCCTGGCGAGCGCACTCCCTGGCACGCGAGCGGTCGCGGCAGATGAACACGACGGCCGGGATCACGCCCTGGCTCCCGTAGCGGCGGGTGTGGAGCGACCAGCCGGCGAGAAAGTGCTCGTAGCGAGCCAGCTTCGCCTGCCAGGCATGCGCAGCGCAGCGGTCGTCGAGCTCCACGAGCAGGTCGCCGCCCTCGCTCCCGGAGGCGGATCGGGCGCCGGCCAGCTCCAATCTCACGCATGGACGCACGGTCTCGAAACGCTCGACTTCGACGAGGCTCCCGTCAGGCTCTGCACGCAGAAAGTTGTGCGGCGCCCGGCCGTCGGGCAGACGCAGCCCCGCCGGGCCGATCGGCGCGGCCGACTCGCCGCGAGTCGCACGCGGGGGGCTCAACGCGGCGCCATCCGCACCGACCCACCGCAGCGGCCCGCCGCCGAGCGCGCGCTCGAGCGCCAGCGCCCACCCCGCGACGCGCAGCTCGCGCCGAACGGCGCTGAGCGTGGTGCTCGCATCCTCGGAGCCGGACAGACGCAGCGACGCCTCCTGGATCCGGTCCTGCGGCAGTCGAGCCGCAAGCGCCTCGCGCCCGGCCTGCGTGATCGAGCAGCACATCGGCGCGCCGCCGCCGTCGCGCGCGTGGAACTGCACGCGCTCGATCAGGCCGCCGTCCGCGAGCTTCTTCAGACGCCGCTGCGTGCCCGTCAGCGCGTTGCTGCCCGCGTGCCTGCGGTGCAGTTGGGTGCTGAGCACGTGCCTGAAGATCGCAAGGGTCACGAGCAGTTGCAGGTCCTTGACGTCGAGCTTGCCGGGCGCTGGAACCCTCGCATCGGCAGCGGCGCGCGCCACGCGTCGGACGCTCGAGGATCTGTCGAGCAGCGCCAGCTCGCGATAGCTGGCGGCAGCGGTCTCAGGCAACGGCGGCAGGGCGGTACGGCGCGCGGCGGGCCCGGTGGCAGGCTCACGCCCAGGGGGCCGGCTCGCCTCCCCGGACCGCTCGGACCGCTCGGACCGTGTCTTGCCGGCGTCAGTCTCGGCCTGGCGGCTTGGTGCGCGTTCGGCCACACCGTGCGGCTCCTGCGAAGCGTCCGCGGGAACGGCATCGGCGTGGACGGCAGCAGCCCAATGCCTGCTGCTGAGATCGCTCAGGTACTGCCCACCTCGCTGCCGCTGGCGCTCGGCGTGCCACGCGATCCGCTCGGGGTCGACGCTCAGGGGCAGCGTCTGCGCCACGAACGGCGGCTGGCGACCGGAGGGGGTGCTCCAGCTCGCTATCGCATGGTGCTTTGGCAGATGCAGACGTGCGTCCGGGTGCCCGAGCGCTGAGATCCGTTCGATCCGCGGGCGCACCACATCCGAGAACTGAGCCATCATCAAGCTCGCCGAGTCGCGTGCGTCCTTGACCGACGCGGTCGCAAAGTAGACGCGGTGCGCGAAGAGCGCGTCGAGCTGGTCGCGAACCTCACGCTCGACCCACTGAGCGTTGACCTGCCAGCAGGCCACGGTCTCCAAGCCGGCCGAGCGCTTGAGGGCCATCGTCTCGGCGAAGCCGCGGTTGAGCACGAGCGGCGCCTCGTCGACCTTCAAGGCGACTGTCGCCCTGTGCTGTGGATCGAGGTGGTCCTGTTGGCGGGCCAGCGCCGCGTCAAGCATCCCGACCAGGAGCTGCATCAGGACGGTCGTGTTGCCGGCGCCCATGCTGCCGAGAGCGCCCTTGACGACCAGCACGTGCTGTTCCTGGATCACCTGCTCGAAGTCCACCCGCAGCGAGTCGTTGAGCAGCACGCGCTTGATCGACGGAGAGTTCAACAGCCGCGCGAGCTTGTTGACCGGCGCGTCGAGCTTGGCCGTAGTGGTGCTGCGAGCGTCGGCGAGCTGGGCGCTCAGCTCGGCCGTGAAGAAGTCGGAGATCTCCTTCAGCTCCGGCATCTCGCGCACCCGTGCGCCGACGCGAGCGCGGTAGGCATATCCATCGGGCCCGACCGACAGCAGACGGGCGGCGTCCCACAGCGTCGAGTCGCGGTCGTATGCGAGCACCGCGATGATGGCGTTGCGCAGGTAGCGGTCCGACGATGCGCGGATGTCCGCGTCGCTGAAGAGGGTCTTCAGAGCGGCCACGACGTAGTCGGCGATCACGTCCGCGGGCGCGTCGACGGCCAGCGGGTTGAAGCCGCAGGTGGGGTGCGCGAAGTCGAGCAGCGTGCAGATGCGCTGCTCGGGAACGTTGCTGAGCGCCGCCTCCGCCGCGTCTCCCTTCGGATCCAGCAGGATCACCGCGCAGTTGCTCCGCGCGAGGTCCTCGATCATCGATGCGACCAGGTAGCTCGTCTTGCCCTGCTCCACGGTGCCGACCACGGCCGTGTTCTGGCGACGCAGCGCCGGGTGTATCGACACCGGCCCCTGGGAGTCCCTGAGCGTCCCGACGCCGTCTGCCGGCCGCATGATCGCCGCCGGCGCCGGGGCCACCGGGATGGGGCTGCGAGAGAGAGGCACGCTCAGGAAGTCCAGCGAGGGCAGATGCCACATCGCGGCGAGCTCGGTGGACGCGAACACTCCTTTGCGCGTGTCGCGCAGCGGGTTGCCCTCGCCACGCATCACACGCTCGCTGTACATGCCCAGCAGGCCGTGGCGGATCGTCGTCCCGCGCTCGACGAGCCGGTTCTCGGCCACTTCGGCGCGCAACGTGGAGGCGATCCGCTCACAGCTCGCGCGGTCGCCGGCGATCACGCGCACGTCGACGAAGAACAGCGGGCGGTGCTGGACGCTGAGACCGCCGCGAAGCTCGACGTCCTGGACCATCGACCTGTCGAGCCTGGGCTCCATCACGCCCTCTCCACGCTCACGCGAGACGAGGCGCTCACGATGTCTGTAGAGACGCCTGGCGTGCCGCTCGAACCCGATCGATGCGGGCGTCATCGCAAGCTGCACGAATGCCGGCCCGCCGCTTGCCGCGAGGGTGCGCAGCAGACGGTTCATGAACGGCTCTCGCTCGTGCTCGAAGCGGTCGATCGCCTTCACCCTGTTGATGAAGAGCTGCTCCTTCTTCAGGCGCAGGACCGCCGGCGGCGGGCCGACCCGTGCGACGGAGGACTGCAGGCGGCAGTTGGGGTAGGCGGCGCGAAGGGCCGCGAGCACCATCTTCTGGGAGCCCACCGGGCAGCAGACCGCAAGCCATGCCTGATCGGCGATGTGAGCCTCCAGCGCGATCGAGGGCTGGCCCCTGAGCAGGCGCCTCCACCAGCGCGCCAGCATCCGCTTGTGCAGCATCTCGAATGCCGCGACGATCGCCTCCGCGCTTGCATCCTCGCCGCGATAGGGGACGACGCGGAGCCGCACGTACCGCCGGCCCCGCCTACGCAGCGCGCGACCGCAGAGCACCGCGAGGCCGAGCCCCAGCACGCTCACAGCCGCCGGGAGCAGCATCCACTGCACTCGCGACAGCCCAGACAGCGATGCTCCGGCGGGAATCACGCTGGCAAATCCGACCGGGGACGCCCAAACGGGACGATGAAGACGCCCGTCTGCCGCCCAACGGCTACCGCGGGGCTACGCCTAGCGGCCGCGCTCGACCGTCAGCGCGCTCTCAGAGCGGGCGCGCGGCCCGCTCCACAGCGCGGCCGCGATCGGTGAGGTGCCATTCGTTGCAGGCGCCGTGGCGCTGCCCGGCGCCTGTGTTGCCGAGCAGCTCGAGGCGCTCCAGGCGAGCCAGCAGCTTGGACATCTGGCCCTGGTCGGCGATCCCGGCCCCATCCGCCACCTCACGGTTGCTCGCGCCGGGATGCTCGCCGACGAAGGAGAGCACGCGCATCGTCCTGTACGTCAGGCGCATGTCGATGCCGCCGAGCGGGTCCTTGCGCGACTGCGGCTTGCGCCGGCGTCCTTTGGGCCCCGGCCGGGAGAGCTCTTCGCCGGCGGCTCTGCTGCCCTTGTAGGGCAGGACGATCAAGCTCATCAGAGGACCGAGCAGGTTGACCAGTGGAGCATGGCTGCGTTCCAGCAGTCGCGTGTGGAGCACCGTCAGAGCTGCGCCTACGACGCCTTCGACGGCGATATCGCCGGCCTGCCCCTTTCGGGACCGCGAGCCCCGCTGTGCCGCCGGCTCCCCGTCTGCCACGACTCGCTTGAGCCGCTCGATCACCCTCGCGCGGCTTTCGAGCACCCGCGGCCCCGCGCCGAGCGCGTCCACGATGCATATGCGTGCCAACGCGGGCTGATCGTCCATGAAGCTCAGGATCGCGAGCAGGCCCGCGCGCACTGCGTCGCGCCAGTTCGACTGCTCCGCGTAGGCCTCGCTCGCCAGGGCGCCGATCCGCTCTACGGCCTCGTCGAAGACGGCCAGGAAGCAGTCTTCGCGGTCCTCGAAGAGGTCGTAGAAGGTCTTGCGCGAGACCTTCGCCCTGGTGATCACCTGCGCCACGGTGAGATGCGAGTACCCGACTTCCTCGACCACGTCGACGGTCGCACCGAGCAGGCGTCCTCGCTGGATCTCCGCCACCTGGACGCGCGGCATCGTCCGCGGGCCAGGCCGCAGCCGCTGCACCGCCCCGGTCCTGCCGGTCTGCGCTATCGAAGCCATCTGAGTCGCTCTGCCTTCTCGCCTTGTGTGTGGTTTTGGGTTTCAGATCTCAGGGAAGTTCATTCCCTGACCATGTTGCATAGCTCGGCACAGCAGACGCCGAGCATGTTGCGTGCTCTTGCATAGCTTTGCCGGTCAAGCGCTCCGAGTCGAGTCGTGTCTCCAACTCAGGGGGCAGGCGTACCGGCTTTTGGCTCTCTAGAGCGCGAAAATGGCTTGACTGCAAGCAACCGTCGGCATGGCGCGCGCGGTGGAGGGCTCACTCTGCTCGTCGACTGCGAGCAGCAGTTGACCTTTCAACCAGTGAACTTACCGAAAGGACAATGTCACTTTTCCAGCCAGAGGACCGCGGGCGTGACGAACCGCGGGCGTGTGGCGGTGACGCGCGAGGCGGTGGTCGAAGGACGAAGCGGCCTCGCCGAAGCAGCCGCGGCGCAGGGCCACAGCGCGGCTGCCGAGCCACGCTGCGGCCGCGCCCGGCATCAGTCAATACCGCCAACGGGATTCGAACCCGTGTTACCGCCGTGAGAGGGCGGCGTCCTAGTCCCCTAGACGATGGCGGCGCGCAGTCCGACCACTGAGGCTATCAAAGCGCGCCGGCAGGACCCTCTCCCGAGGGTCGGCGGCGGCGAGCTGCGGGCAGGGTCTCACGAGCAGGGAGTCGCGGCGCTTCCCGTGCGATACTGTCGAGCCCAGCCAGCGGATGTGGCGGAATTGGTAGACGCGCACGGTTCAGGTCCGTGTGGAGGTGACTCCGTGGAGGTTCGAGTCCTCTCATCCGCATCTTTTGGTCTCATGCCGACGCTTTCCGGCGCCGGCACATGCGGTTGCGGCCCTCCGCCCGCGGAACTTGCGCGATGTGCGCGCGAAACGACGCCCTCCGCCCCGGAATGGCCCAACGGGCGGGCACACCTCGCGACGAGCAGCCAGGCCGTGGACACGACCGCCGACAAGGCGCCCATGCCGTGCCTGCGGAGACACAGATGCCCCGATAGGCGGCTGTCCGAAATCTTGCAGATGCGAACAACCGCGCGACTTTGCCGGCCAAGGCGAGTTGAATGAGCACGTTGGCCGGCGCTGATCTCTGCGCGGCCAGATGAGGTCTGGCCACGGCAGGCCCCTCGGGGGCGAGTCCGTGGCGCCAGCAGACCTGGAGAGGCGGGCCATCCAATCAAGCCGACCAGGAGGACAGCGCATGCAGCTTCATAGGTACAAGACCCCTGCAGCCAGCACCGAGGAGACGAGAGGCACGCGTGTGCTTGGCCGCGGATGGCGGCGAGCGACGATACTGACCGCGACCGCTCTGACGGTCGCGGCGGCCCCCGTGGCCATCGCCGCGGGCGCCCACGCCAATCACGACGCTCATGCCGCCAGCCTGGGCGACAAAGCGCCGCTGAGGGGCGCGATCCACAATCCGGCAGCCGGCGCCTTCTTCCGGACGACCGGGATCTTCGCCAACTTCAATAGCTGGACCATGCGCGTCCAGAACGTCGGCAGCGGCGGGGCGGCCGTCTTCGGCTGCAAAGCGGGCAGCAACGGCTCGGCGTGCCTGACCGCCGAAAACAACAACGGCGGGCTTGCGTTCTCCTTCGCCGGCAACGGCAGCAGCGGCGGCAAGATCCTGCTGACCAACTCGACCGCATCACCGTTCACGACCAACGCGCACGGCGAAGCGACCGGCCTGAACGCCAACTACCTGCAGGGCAAGACGGCCAGCGATTTCCTCCCGGCCACCGGGACCGCGGCCAATTCGACCCAGCTCGGCGGCAAGCCGGCAACCGAATACGCGACCAATGGCCAGCTCCTCTACGCCGACGTCGCGGGCGGCAAGATCGTCAACGACCGCGGCGCCAGCACGGTCACGCCATCGGGCGAAGACTTCATCGTCGCCTTCAACGCCACCGATGTGAGCAAGTGCGCCTACACGGTCTCCCCGACCGGCGCGGCGCTCACCAGCGAACAGCTCGCCGTGGAACCGACCGCGGGCCACACCAACGAGGTGACCGTGAACGTGCCCAAAGGCTTCACAGCCGGGTTCGATCTGCAGGTGATCTGCTGAGCGCGTGAAGGCCAGCGGGTGGGCCGCCGTGCGGCGACGCCCACCCGCTCCGCCGCGGTCTGCAAGGATGCGCCCGCGTGTCGGGCAAAGGGGATCGCACCGGGGATGACGTCGGCTTGCGCGAGGACCTCGCGGAGCTGCTCAGACGCCGTGAGCTGACCGAGGACGCCGCCCGCACCGCCGCTGTGCAGCAGCGCCACGCGAGCGGCTCCCGGACCACGCGCGAGAACATCGCCGCGCTCGTGGACCCGGGCTCCTTCGTCGAGTACGGACGCTTCGCGATCGCCGCCCAGCGGCTGCGACGCGACGTCGACGAGCTGATCGAGCGCACGCCCGCCGACGGCCTGATCGCCGGCACCGCGACGATCAACGAGGATCTGTTCGGACGGCGGAGCGCCTGCGCCGTGCTCGCCTACGACTACACGGTGCTCGCGGGCACCCAGGGCGCGCTCGGCCACCGCAAGAAGGACCGGCTCTTCGAGCTGATCGAGCGGCTGCGACTGCCGACGGTGTTCTTCGCGGAGGGCGGCGGCGGACGCCCGGGCGACAGCGACTTCCCCGTCGTCTCCGCGCTGGACGTGCGTGCCTTCGCGCTGTGGGCGGGCCTCTCCGGGGTGGTGCCGCGGATCGCGGTCGTCAATGGCCGCTGCTTCGCGGGGAACGCGATGATCGCCGGCTGCTCGGACCTGATCATCGCGACCGAGAGCTCCTCGATAGGGATGGGAGGCCCGGCGATGATCGCCGGCGGCGGCCTTGGCGACGTCGAGCCGGACCAGGTCGGCCCGGTGAGCATCCAGGCCCCAAACGGCGTCATCGACCTGCTGGTCAAGGACGAGCACGAGGCGACCCTCGCGGCCAGGAAGCTGGTCGGCTACTTCCAGGGCGAGCTGGCAGGCGCACGCGCCGGCGACCAGGACGCTCTGCGCGATGCGGTGCCCGAGCGCGACCGCCGCGCCTACGACGTCAGGCCGATCGTGCGCACGCTCTGCGACGAGGACAGCATCACCTTGCTGCGCGAGCGCTTCGCGCCGGAGATGGTGACCGCGCTCGGTCGCCTGGAGGGCCGGCCGGTCGGGGTGATCGCCAACAACACCACCCACATGGCGGGCGCGATCACCAGCGACGCCGCGGACAAGGCCGCGCGGTTCCTGCAGCTCTGCGATGCCTTCGAGCTGCCGGTGATCTCGCTGATAGACACACCCGGGATCATGGTCGGCCCGAAGGCCGAGGAGACCGCGCTCGTGCGTCACGCCTCGCGGCTGATGATCGCGGGGGCGTCGCTGCGCGTGCCGCTGGTCGCCGTGATCCTGCGCCGCGCCTACGGGCTCGGCGCGCAGGCGATGGCCGGCGGCGGCATGCACGAGCCGCTGCTGAGCCTCGCCTGGCCCGGGGCCCACCTCGGCCCGATGGGCCTGGAGGGCGCAGTCCGGCTGGCGCTGCGCAAGGAGCTGGCGCAGATTGCCGACGAGCAGGAGCGCGAGCGGCGCGTCCAGGAGCTGACCGCGGCTGCGCAGGGCAACGCCAAGGCCTTGAACGCCGCCAGCCTGTTCGAGATCGACGACGTCGTCGATCCTGCTCAGACGCGGGGGATCCTCGCCGCCACCCTGTCCGCGGCCGCGGCCCATCCTCGACCGCGCGATCCGAGGCCGCGCATCGTGGACAGTTGGTGAGCGGCGCCGCCACGCCCTGACAGGCTTTCTGCGCCGGCCCCGTGCGTGTCACCGCACGAACCTACACTTCGATGCAGATTGCGGCCGTCGATGAGACAGAGGCTCGGTTGGAAAGGCGGCGCTCGCAGAGCGCGCTGGCGCCGAGCGGCGGCCGTGATCGAGCCGCCGACCGCGCATCGGCTGGACGAACCCAGGATCGAGTGGCGCAGGCTGTTCGCCGAGGCTTTCGGAACCTTCCTGCTGGTGCTGGCTGCCGCGGGACCGGTCGTCGTCGAACACGTCAGCGGCGGCGCGATCGGTCGAGTGGCCGCCGTCACCGCGCCCGGTCTGATGGTGATGGCGATCATCCTCTTCATGGGCGGGGTCTCGGGCGCTCACCTGAACCCGATCGTGACGATCGGGTTCACGCTGCGAGCCGACTTCCCCTGGCGCCGGGTGCCCGGCTACCTGGTCATGCAGCTACTGGGAGCCACGCTCGCATGCCTCTTCCTGCGCGGCGTCTTCGGCGACGTGGCGCAGCTCGGGGCGACGTCACCCGGCAAGGGCATCGCCGGCTGGCAGGCGATGTTGATCGAGCTGGTGCTGAGCGCCGGCCTGGTCAGCACGATCCTCGGCACCTCTTCCAGAGCGCAGAACATCGGAGCGCTCTCCGCGATCGCCATCGGCGGCTACATCGCCCTCGCGGGCCTGTGGTCGAGCCCGATCAGCGGCGCGTCGATGAACCCGGCGCGCTCGTTTGGCCCCGACCTCGCCCGCGCGGACTTCTCGAGCTTCTGGATCTATCTCGCCGGCCCGCTGGCCGGGATGCTCGTCGCGGTCGGCGCCGCCTGGATCCTGCGCGGGCCGGGCGGCGGCGCGGCCGCGGCGGCGAGGGGAAGGCTGCAAGAACGGCTGCGCGAGATTTGAGCGGCTGCGCGAGCGGCATGCGCCCGCGCGAAACGGCAGGTGGCCCCAACGCGGCGAGCCGAGACAAAAGAGACCGCCGGCCTGAAGCCGGCGGTCTCGGGCACGACGTCGCTTCGGTGCTGCGCAGCTAGCGGCCGATGCCGTGACGCTCGCGCCGACGGACGGCGCGCAGCGAGATGCCGCCGCCGATGATCAGCAGCATGCCCATGCCCACCACCCAGCGGAGGTCGAGGCCCGTGAAGGGCAGTTTCGCCGCGGCCGCCGGAGCGGTGACGGCTTCGTTGGCCGGTTCAGTTTCTGCTTTGGGAGTCGTTTCTTCTTTGGCCGGGGCTACTTCTTTTTCTTCTTTAGAAGGAGCGACCTTTTTTTCTTCTTTGGGCTTTTCCGGTTTCTGGCTGTAGCCGGTTTCGGTGCTGCTCGTCGTCGTGGCCGTCGTTTCGGCGGCCAGCACTGGCATCGCCGAGAACGCGATCACGGCGAGCGAGAGCGACAGGGCCGCGATGAGGAAGCGCAGCCCTCGGCGTGCGCCGCCACGCCTTGGCCTGTCGAGGGGCCTGACTTCGTTCGAGGTCATGTACTACCTCCCACAGTGTCGGGTTGGTGCCGATGATCGAAGGCCCGAGCGGGCCCTCCTCATGCGAACCTGCTCATTGCGCAGCAAAGTGTACGCGGAAACTCATACGGAAGTTCGTTGCGGGCCGCTCATACCCTGCCCTCGCTCCCAACCTGGACGCGTCCCTGCAGCGTGTCCTCGCTGAGCCTGGCGCGCAGCACCTTCTTGTCGAACTTGCCGACGCTGGTCTTGGGGACCTCCTCGATGAAGGCGAACTCGTCGGGCAGCCACCACTTCGCCACGCGCGGGCGCAGGTGCTCGACGAGCTGCTGGGCGCTCACCGTCGAGCCTTCGCGCAAGACCACGCAGCAAAGCGGTCGCTCGGCCCACTTCTGATCCGGCTTGGCGATCACCGCCGCCTCGATCACGTCGGGGTGCGCCATCACCTGGTTCTCCAGCTCCACGGAGGAGATCCACTCGCCCCCGGACTTGATCACGTCCTTGGCCCTGTCGGTGATCTGCAGGGAGGCACGCTCGTCGGCGCAGGCGATGTCGCCGGTGGCAAGCCAGCCGCCGTCGAACTTCTCCGCGCCGGTGGGGTCGTTGTAGTAGGCGGCCGCGATCCAGGGGCCGCGCACCTCGATCTCGCCGGTGGAGAGGCCATCGAAGGGCATCTGCTGTCCGTTGTCGCCGACCAGTCGCATCTGCACCCAGGGCAGCGGCGTCCCCTGCCTGGCCCGCGCGTCCCAGTAGTCATCCTGGGCCTGGGCCTCCGCGTCCTCGGGGGGCGCGGGCGGACGCGAGTAGGTCGCGACTGGGCTGGTCTCGGTCATGCCCCAGGCCTGGTAGATGCGCACGCCGTGGCGCTGCTGGAAGTCCTTCATGAGCTGCCGGGGCACCGCCGAGCCGCCGCAGGCGCAGTTGGTCAGCGAGCTGAGGTCGACATCGTTCTGATCGGCGTAGCGCAGCAGGTCGGCGAAGATCGTGGGAACGCAGCCCATGATCGTGGGACGCTCGCTCTCGATCAGCTTTGCCAGCGGCTGAGCCTGCAGAAACCGGTCGGGCATCACCAGGTCGGCGCCGCAGAGGCTCGCCGCATGCGGAATGCCCCACGCGTTGGCGTGGAACATCGGCACCACCACCAGCGCGCGATCGGTGCTGCTCAGGCCCAGCGCGTCGCTCATCAGCGACGCCGTGGAGTGCAGGCAGACCGAGCGGTGCGAGTAGAGCACCCCCTTCGGGTTGCCGGTCGTGCCGCTCGTGTAGCAGAGCGCGGCCGCCTGGCGCTCGTCCACCGACGGATACTCGAAGGGCCCCTCCCCCGCCTGCTCCAGCAGATGCTCGTAGGAGAGCGCTCCGGGCAGCTTGGCCAGCGTCTGCGGATCGATCTCGCCGTCGCCCATCACCACGTAGTTGCGCACGCACGAGACCTGCGCGGCGATCGGCGCCAGCACGTCCACCAGCGAGTCGTCGACGAAGATCACCCTGTCCTGCGCGTGGCCGATGATGTAGACGAGCTGCTCGGCGAACAGCCGCACGTTGAGGGTGTGCAGCACCGCGCCCACGCACGGCACCGCCATGTAGAGCTCGAAGTGACGCTGGTTGTTCCACGCGAAGGTGCCGACCCTGTCCGCATCGGCAACCCCGAGAGCACGCAGCGCCCGCGCGAGGCGGTCGACTCGCTCGCAGATCTCTCCGAAGCTCGCGGTCCGCGTGCCCTGCGCGGTGAGCGTCGTCAGCTTGGAGTCGGGATGCACGTCTCGCATGCGATGCAGCATGTGGTGCAGGGTCAGCGGATAGTCCTGCATCAGCCCTTCGAGCATCTTGAAATCCCCTTCGTCTCCTCGTGGATGACCTGTCCCTCGGCGTTCGAGGGTACATCCATCCGCACCCGACCCTCAAGGAGCACAGGTCAGCGCCGGCGGGCGCGCTGCGGCGAGCGGGTCAGACGGCGCTGCTGGCGTGTCGGCCGCTCTTCGCGCTCGCGCGGCCGCAGGCCGCGATAGACGCCGAGCGTCCTGGCGGCCACGTCGCTCCAGTCGAAGCGCAGCACGTGCTCGGATGCCTCGGCGACCAGCCGGTCGCGCAGCGCCTGGTCGACCAGCAGCCTTTCGATCATGACCCCGAGGTGCTGCGGGTCGCCGCCGTTGAAGCGCAGCCCGACACGCTCGCCGGCCGGCACCACCTCGCGCAGCCCACCGGTGTCGGCGACGATGCACGGGCATCCGGACGCCATCGCCTCCAGGGCCACCAGGCCAAAGGGCTCGTAGATAGAAGGGACGACGCAGAGGTCCGCGATCCGGTAGAGCGAGTGCAGGGCGTCGTCGCCGATCCAGCCGAGGAACGTGCCGTGCGCGTCCAGCCCCAGCTTCTCTGCCTGGGCCTTCAGCTCGGCCTCGTGTGTGCCGCTTCCGGCGACGACGAACCGGACTCCGGGGACTTTGCCGATCACCTCCGGCAGCGCGTCGAGGGCGTGCTGGAATCCCTTCTCGTAGACCAGGCGGCCCACCAGCAGCACGAGTCGCTGCTCCGGCTCGGCGAACTTCAGCCGCAGCGCATCCAGGTCGTCCACCGGTCGCAGCTCGCTGGGGTCGATCCCGTTCGGGATCACCGCCACGCGGCTCTCGTCGATGTCGAAGACGTCGGCGACGTGGCCGCGCATGTAGTGCGAGCAGACGATCACGGCGTCGGCGTGCCCGGCCATCCAGCGCTCCACGCCGTGTATGTGCGACTGCGGCGGTTTGTCCACCCAGCCCTGATGGCGGCCGTGCTCGGTGGCGTGAATGGTCGTGACGAAGGGGACCGAGAGCGCGTCCGCGAGCTTCGCAGAGACGTGCGCGACCAGCCAGTCGTGGCCGTGGACGATGTCGTAGGAGTGCTCTGCCGCGAGCTGCATGCCGGCCGCGAGCATGTCCTCGTTCATCTGCTCGACCCACGCCACGAACCGGTCCAGGTCGCGCGGCCACTCCGGCTCGCAGACGCGATGGACGTTGACGCCGCCACGGCATTCGCGATCGGGCGAGCGCTCCTTGCCCCTCGTGAGGACGTCGACCTCCACGCCCTGGCGCACGAGCTCCTCCGCGAGCTTGCGCACGTGCCTGGCCAAACCGCCCTCGATCACGGGCGGATACTCCCAGCAGATGATCAGCGCTCGGCTGGTCACGCGCGAGACCCTATCTCCCCGGCCGCGGGAACGCGTAGCGGTCACTATCTGGAAGGCTCCACGCTCGCCTGCTCCGCTGCGATGCCGGGCAGGAGGATGGGGACGCCGGCCAGCCCCGTGGCAGCATCCTCAGGCCGGATCGCGCCTTCGCGCGCCCGCGCGATCGCGGTGGCAGCCTGCGCGATGCGGCCCATCCGGCCGGCAAGCGGCAGGCCGGCGACGATCACCGCCGCGAGCGCCAGGAAGGCGGCAAGCGGATCGTGGACGAGCGCCTGCACGATCAGAGCGACGACGAGCCCGCCGAGGTTTCCGGCCAGCCACACGACCGCTCCGGCGGTCCCCGCGGCCGGTCCGGCGATCCGCTCGGCCAGCGTCAGGATCACGGGCAGCGCCGGGAGCAGGAAGACGCCCATCGCCACGAGCGCCGCCGCGCGGGCGCCGAGCGCCGGCAGCACGCCGAGCGCGACGCTGCCGAGCGCGCCGACGATCACCACCGCGCGCGTGAAGCCGCGCTCGGCATGCGCACGCTCGACCAGCGGCGGGATCAGCGCGCAGCCGGCGACCCCGGCCAGGATCATGCCCACCAGCAGGACGCCGGCCAGCGTTTCCGAGACGCCGTCGGGATGCAGCAGCGTCTGCAGCCACGTGGACAGGGCGACGAACGCGCCGAAGCCGAGAAAGGCCAGCATGCAGAGCGTCCTGATCTCGCTCGCCCGCCAGAGAGCGCGGGCCGCGCCGCCCTCGATCGCGACGCGCTCGGTGGCCGGCGCTCCCGGCCTGCGCAGGGCGAGCGCCATCCACAGCGCCGCCACCACGGCGGCCGCGGCCTCGATCGAGAGCAGCAGCATCAGGTGCGCGCCGCCGAGCGCGGGGCCGAGCAGCAGCGCTATCAGCATGCCGACGAAGCCCGCCGCGGAGGCGACCGCGATCCCCGCGGGGCGATCCTTTGCCGGCAGGTGCTCTCCCGCGAGCTTGCTGACCGCGCTCATCACGACCGGCTGAGCGAGGGCCACCAGGCTCTGGCCGGCAAGCGCCCAGGCGAAGCTCTCTCCACCCAGCCGCAGCAGCCCGCCGATCGCCACCACGCCGCCGGCCGCCGCCAGCGAGGGGGCAAACCAGCGATCGAGCAGCGCGCCGGCCGGGATCGCGAGCAGCACGTAGAGGAGCGGGAAGATCTCCGCGAGCCAGCCGACCGCCGAGACCGAGACGCCGTAGCGATGAGCGGCTTCGGTGGTGATCGGCGCATAGGTCAGCCAGAGAGTCTGCGTGACCGCGGCGACCGCGCCGTAGGCGGCGACGACGCCCCAGCCGCCGCCCCGCCGCGCGCCGGCGACCGCGCTCGCGAGCACAGGCGGCTGCGCGTGCTCGCTCTCGGCGGCCGTTGCTGGACCCTGCGCCCCCTCCATGGCAGGGGATTATCGCGAGGTCGCGCCGTGCAGGCCTTCCTCGGGACGCTCACGCCGATCCCACCACTGGTTGACCTGGGCGATGGCGCCGCCGATGATGCCCTCCTGGAATGCGGAGGTGTCGTTGGTGCGCGGCACAGGGCCCTCCGGCACCGGCACTTCCAGGAAGTCGCAGAGCGGCTCCCAGCCTTCGCTCGGCTCCCAGACGATGAGCTGGTCAGCCGGCACCTCGCGCTTGACGCGCTCGTTCCAGCGCTCCATCGCCGCCATCATGCCCTCTTCGGTGAAGGTGTCCTCCGCGGGCGCCAGCGCCCCGTTCTCAGGGCTCCAGGTGAACCACGTCAGCACGTCGATGTAGCGGCGCCAGAGCGGATCGACCCGCTCGCGCACCGCGCAGAGATGGCGCAGGATCGACTCGCCGAAGTACACGGCCCAGACGGTCTCGCGCATGCTCTTGGCCCACCCCTCGGCGCCGCGCACGTTCAACATGACCTTCGCGTCGGGATAGACTTCCAGCAGCTCTTTATAGAAGCGGGAGGCCGGCCAGTCCGCCGTGGACTGCGATTTGCCGACGATCGCCTCCCAGTCCGGTTTGCCTTCCATCACGGCCTCCCAGAGCGGAAGCTGCCCCTCCATGTCGCCGAGCAGGTCGCGCATGTGGTAGCAGTGGCCGAAGCCGAGCGTTTCGAGGGCGATCATCTGCGTGGTCGTGGCCGCGCGTGGAAGGCCTGCTCCTAGGACTCTCATCTTTCTCCCTGTCTCCGAATGCGGTCTCCGAAACTGTGACTTTGTATCAAAGCTCACCTTCTTCGCCGGTGGCCCTGCGCTTGAGCCACTCGCCAAGCTGGTCCATCGCCTGCTGTGCAGACTCGCCCGCATCCTTGAAGAAGCCCGCGAAGCGCTCACCATAGTGCTGGGCCGCGTCGCCCGCCTGCGCGCGCGGGTCGACCGGTTCGCCGCGGCGCAGGTACTCCCCACCGACGATGCGGTCGTACTCACCGCCGCGCACCCACTCCATCAGCTCGTGCATCCGTCGCACCGGCATGCCATGGGTGAGGTTCATGTCGAGCGAGAGGCGCGTGAGACGGTCCAGAAAGCTGCCGTTCTCGCGATACTCGGTCGCCTGGCGCATGAAGGCGTCGAGGTCGAGATGCTCGGTGGCCGCACCGCCGGCCAGCGCCATCAGCGCTCGACACAGCGCGAGCGGATTCCGTGTGGCCAGCGCCGCCGCCCGATCGCAGCTCAGCTCGCTGGCGCGGTGCCACTCCAGAAGCGCGGCCCGCACGGGCATCAGCCCGATCGGCAGCTTGGCCATGCCGCCGACCATCAGCAGGATCAGCAGAGCCGTGCGGTAGAGGACGTGATCGGAGAGCACGTGGCCGGCCTCGTGCGCGAGCACAGCGGCGTGGCCCTCCTCATCCAGCAGGGCGACGAGGCCGGACTGCATAACCACCATCGGGCGCCCTGCGCCGATCGTCATCGCGTTCGGGTAGGGAGCCGTCGTGAGGTAGAGGTCTGGCACCGGGTCGATGTCGAGCGTCCTGTAGGCGCGCAGGTGCGCGAGCCATAGCTCGGGCACCTGGTCATCGCTCAGCCGCACGCTGGCGCCCAGCAGGCTCTGGCGCAGCGCGCGCTCGTAGCCGAGCTCGATCAGCTTGCGCACGACCGTGTCCATGTGCGGGATCGCAGCCAGCGCCGCCGTCGCGGCGCGGTCGGCCGGATGCTCGTAGGCCTTCGGTGAGATGCCCTCCAGACGATAGCCCTCTGCCAACTGACCCATTCGTGCCTCCTGCGCCGCGGGATGGATTTGCGCTGCCACGGATGATCGCGCACTCGGGCGATAGTGCGCATCGGCACCTGACATGTCCGTCCGTGGCGTGTTGCACCATCCGACCCCTTTGGCGAGAGGATTGACATCACTGCGCGCCTGGCAGGAGCAGGCCCTGGCCATGCTCGAGCGCTGGCAGGAGGGGCCGTTCCTGCTCTCGGCGGCCCCCGGCGCCGGGAAGACGCGGCCGGCGCTGGAGCTTGCGCGGCGCCTGCTCTCCGCGCGAGCCATCGACAGCGTGGCGGTGCTCTGCCCGACCGCCCCGCTGACCCGCCAGTGGGCCTCGGCCGGAGCGGCTCTCGGAGTCCAGCTTCAGCCAGACAGCAACGGCGCGCGGCCGCCGCGGGACTTTCACGGGGTCTCGGTCACATACGCGCGCGTGGCCTCCGACCCGGCGGCATGGGCCCGGGACGTCTCGGCGCGGACGCTCGTGGTCGCCGACGAGGCTCATCACCTCGGCGAGGAGCTTGCCTGGGGAGTGGCGTTCCAGGCGGCTTTCGCGGCGGCGCCGCGCTGGCTGTTGCTCTCCGGCACGCCCTTTCGCTCCGACGCGACGCCGATTCCGGGCGTGCGCTACGACGCCGAAGGGCTTGCCGAGCCCGACTTCTCCTACACCTACGCTCAGGCCGCCGCGGATGGGATCTGCCGGCCCGTGGCCTTCGTGACCTTCGACGGCAGCCTCTCCTGGCGCAGCGGAGAGGACGTGATCGAATCCTCCTTCGACACGGTGCTTAGCACGCGCGAGGCGGGCCGCCGCTACCGCACCGCGATCTCCACCGAGCTCCCCGACGGGCTGCCGCGCATCCTGCGCGAGGCGGACGAGCGGCTGCGAGCGCTGCGCGCGGAGGGACATCGCGACGCCGGCGCGCTCGCGGTGGCCGCGGACGCGGCCCATGCGCGCGAGATCTCCAAGCTGATCTCGCAGGCGACAGGTCGCTCGCCGGTGCTGGTGCTGCACACCGACGCGCGCGCCTCACAGAAGCTGGAGGCGTTTCGCGCCTCGCGCGAGGCGTGGATCGTGGCGGTCAACATGGTCTCCGAGGGCGTCGACATTCCCCGGCTGCGCGTGGGCGTGTACGCGAGCGCCGCCAAGACGCCGCTGATCTTCCGGCAGATCGTCGGACGCTTCGTGCGCACCGTGCACGGGCGGCCGCCGGAGCCGAGCTACGTCTACCTACCCGCCGACCCCGTGCTGCGCGTCCATGCCTCCGAGGTCGAGGGCGAGCTGCGGCACGTGCTGCGACGCGCCGACGAGGCGGAGGAGATCTTCGACGAGCCCGAAGAGCGGCGTCAGACCGAGCGCTCGCCGAGCATGGACTTCGAGCCGCTGAGCGCCGAGTTCGCGCCGCAGATGACCCTGTTTGGTCCCGCCCCGCCCGCCCCCGCCGCGCCGAAGCGCGCCTCTGCGCCACCGCCCATTGCCGATCCAGAGCCGGCCACGCCCGCGCGGGCCGCCTTCGAGCGCCGCGAGAGCCTGCGTCAGGAGCGCAGCCGCCTGGTCGCCGACCTGCAGCGCCGCGACGGGCGCAGCCATCGTGAGATCAACGCCTGGCTCAACCAGGCGGTCGGCATCGCTCGCGTGGAGTCGGCCTCGATCGAGCAGCTCGAGCGCTCCGTGCAGACGCTGGTGAAGGAGCTCACCCGCGTCAGCCGGGCAGGACGCTCTCGCTGACGCTCAAGCAGTGGCCGATAGCTGGCGGCGTTCTCGCGCAGGTTGCGGGCGGCGCGCCCGCACCGCTCGCGCCGCTCGCGCTCGCCGCGACGTGCCAGCGCAACGACCTGTCGGGCGACGGCGGCCCGGCTCAGCCGAGGCGAGAGCGCCGCTTGCGGCGCCACTGCTGGAAGATTCGCCACATGCGTCGCAGAAGCATTGCCTGCGCAACTTAGCGGGTCTGCGAAGCGGCTGCGCGCTCAGTCGCGCAGCGCCGGCCTCGCGCGCAGCGCATAGGCAGCCCCACCGAGGGCGAGGCACGCCGCGCCGCCCATCAGCACGCCCGCGAGCAAGAGCTGCGATGTGACGATCGAGCTGTGGATCCCTGGCGGGCTGTCGCTCAGCGCCCCCGGCGCCACGCGCGCCAGGGCGCCCCACCAGACCCCGGTGGCGAGCGTCGCGCAGAGCATGCCAAGCGCGGCCAGAGCGGCAAGCTCGGTCTCGATCCACAGCAGCGAGGAGCGCAGCTCGATCTTGCGAGCCGCCTTCACCGCGAGCGCCGTCCAGGAGGCCAGGCAGGCGATCGCGGCGACGCCCCACAGCACGAAGCCGAGCGCGTAGGCGAAATCGTGCCCGTTGCGCTGCGCGCTATCGAGCTGATGCGACCAGATCAGCAGCGCGACGCTCGCGACGATCGCAAGCGCGGTCGCCTCGACCGCCCGTGCGGCCGGCCCGCGCAGCTCGTGACCACCTCCGCCGCGCAGCAGCCGCGTCAGGCTCGGGATCGCGAGCGCGATGCCGACGATCACGGCGAGGCCGGCGATCGCCGCGGCGACGATCAGCGCGTCGTAGGCGACGGCGGGCAGCCCTCGATGGACCGCCGGCGTCACCTTTTTCCAGTTCTCCGAGAAGCGCTGCAGCACGCCTCCGCCGACGAGCATCACAGCCCAGGCACAGAGCACGAGCAGCACGCCGGCGCGTGCCCGGCGCTCGGGCGGGATGCCGACCCCTCCGAGGCCGAAGCTGCGCAGGCGCTCGCGCGCCCCGCCAAGCACCAGGTCGAGACGCACGCGCCAGGGCAGCGGCCCCGGCCCGTTGCTGGCGAGGATCAGGTGCCGCAGCTCCTCTCCGTAGCGCTCGCGCCAGGCCGGCGGGTAGCAGCGCAGCCAGACGCCGGTGTCCGCGGAGCCCTTCATGCGGGCCTTGCCTTCGCGGTCAGGCGCGGCCCGAGAGCCAGCCGCGCCGTACCCTCGTCGAGCAGCCGGCGCATCTCTGCGAGCGTCTCCTGCAGGGCTAGCTGGCCGGCCGCGGTGAGCCGGTAGGGGCGCGTGCGCCCCTCTGGCTCCAGGCCCTCGATCAGGCCGCGCTCCTCCAGCCGGGAGATCGCGCCGTAGAGGGTGCCCGGGCCAAGCCGCTGACCGGCGAAGGACTCGATGTCCTGGAAGAGGCCGTAGCCGTGCTTCGGCCCCGAGGCGAGGCTCGTCATGATCAGCAGCGACGGGTCGTTGCCGCTCGGCGCTCGCCGGCGCGCGGCCTTGCTTGGGTTGCTGGATTGGCTCATGTCGCCCACCCTACTACGTCTTGCGTAGTAATGCTACGTGGCGCGTAATATCATCGCCACGGATGTCCAGGAGGCCGGGCGGCGATCTTGTGCGCCGGTCCATACCGCGGGCCTTTCGTCGCTGACAGCCTTGCCGCAGGCTGCTCCTCCTCTGACCTCGAGGCACTGGACCCACAGACATGCGGTTGCGCACACCTCAGATCCTTGCCCTTGGCGGCGGCGGCTTCTCGATGGAGAAGGACAGCTCGCTGCTGGACGACTACGCGCTCTCGCTGACCGGCAAGCGGCATCCGCGCGTCTGCTTCCTGCCGACCGCATCGGGCGACGCAGACCACTACGTCGTGCGCTTCTACCGCCGCTTCGCGAGGTGCTGCGAGGCCTCTCACATCTCCCTGTTTCGTCGCGACCAGGGCACCGGCGGCGTGGAGGACGACCTCGGCTCCCACCTGCTCAGGCAGGACCTGGTCTACGTCGGGGGCGGCAACGTCGTCAGCATGCTCGGAGCCTGGCGCGCTCACGGTCTGGATGAGGTGCTGCGTCAGGCGTGGCAGCAGGGAGTGGTCATGTGCGGGCCCTCCGCCGGATCGCTCTGCTGGTTCGCCGAATCGGTCAGTGCGTTCCACGGCGCGAGCTCCCGGCGGGTGCGGGGGCTCGGCCTGCTGCCATGCTCCAACTGCGTCCACTACGACGCCGAGCCGGTGCGGCGCACCGACTACCACCGCTACGTGGGCGAAGGCATGCAGCCCGGATATGCGGCCGAGGACGGGGTGGCGCTGCACTTCCAGGGAACGAGCCTGGACAGGGTCCTCAGCTCGCGTCCCGATGGTCGCGCGTATCGCGTCGAGCAGGAGGCAGGCGAGGTGGTCGAGCGGCCGCTGCAGGTCTCCTTTCTCGGCGGCGGGGCGATCGAATCGTGCTCCGGGGCGCCTGACGCGATCGCGGCGTGAGCGTGAGCCGCGCACGCGCCCCAGAGCAGCCGGTGCGGACCATATTCGCGATGGGTGGAGGCGGCTTCACGATGGAGCCGGACAATCCGCTGCTCGACGACTTCGTGCTGAGCCTGTCCCCCGCGCGCGAGCCGCGGGTGCTGTTCCTTCCCACCGCGGCCGGTGACACCACGGGGTTGATCAACGCCTTCCACGCGCGCTTCGGCGACCGGGCCTGCACGCCGACCCACCTCTCGCTGTTTCGCCTGGCGGAGGTGAAGAGTCCGCTGCGCGAGATCGTGCTCGAACAGGACATCGTCTACGTCGGCGGCGGCTCGATGCGAAACCTGCTCGCGATCTGGAACGCGCACGGCCTGGACGAGGTGTTGAGCACCGCCTGGAAGCAGGGCATCGTGCTGGCGGGGCTGAGCGCGGGGGCGATGTGCTGGTTCCAAGGGGGCGTGAGCCGCTCCGCCGGCTCGCAGCCCGCGCCGATCGAGGGGTTGGGCCTGCTGCCCGGCTCGCTGACCGTGCACGCGGACGGCGAGCCCGAGCGACTGCCGGTGTGGCTTTCGAGCGTTCGCGACGGCACTCTGCCGGGCGGCTGGGCGCTCGACGACGGCGTCGGGCTTCAGTTTGCCGGCACGCGGGCGGTGCGCGCCGTGAGCTCGCGTCCGGGCGCCGGCGGCCAGCGCGTGGACGCGATCGCCGGGCAGCTCCTGCGCAAGCCCCTGCACTGCGATCTGCTGGGCCTCGATGCCCGGCCCGTTTCTCCCGCCCCGGACGACGACATCCAGGAGATGCGTCGCGTGCAGCGCCTGCGCAGCCGGATGAGCGGCCACAGGGGCCGGATCGGCGGAGCCTAGGGACGGGCCTTCAGCCTCAGGCGGGGCGCCGCGCCGGGTGCTGCTTGGCCCACTGGGCGATCTTGGAGGAGCCGGCGATCACCTCGCCGTCATCGAGCAGGAGGATCGGGACCGCCTGCTGGCCGCTCAGCCGCTTCACCTCGGCACGATCCTTTGCCCGGCTTGGCCAGGTCCAGAACATCGCCAACCCGCCTTTGACCTTCTTGACCTCGTAGCGGTGCCCCGCGTCGTCCAGCGCGTTTGCCGCGCGACCGCAGGGATGCGCAAGCGGCCCCGGCGCCGATCCGAACGACGTGCCGTGCGGGCAGGTGTAGAGGACCATGCTCCGATGCTACAGCTACGACGGGTCAGTCCAGGAAGTGGACGACGCCCTCGACCGGGTCGCGCTGCGGCGCCTGCCGTGGCTGGCGCAGGCCGCCGAGGTGCAGCAGGCCGATCGGCGCCTCCCGCTCGGGGATTCCGAGCGCCGCACGTCCTGCCGGCGTATCGATCGCCGGGACCGTGCGCCAGTAGCCCGCCAGCCCGCGCGCATGTGCGGCGAGCAGCACTATGTAGCTCGCGGCCGCGGCGGCAAGCAGATCCTCGCGCCGGCGGGCCTCATCTCCATCCTGGCGCACGGTTGCGCAGATCAGCGTGGGGGCCCGGTCGAGCTTGGCGCCCGAGCCGGGCTGGGACTGCTCGGCGGCGAGCTTCAGACGCTGCCTGGCCTGCGGACCGAGCACCCGGAAGCGCCAGGGATTGGTGAGCTTGTGGTTGGGCGCCCAGCGCGCGAGCTCCAGGATCTCCGCGATCGTCTCGGGCGCCAGCGGCTGCTGGTCGAAGACCTTGTGGGTGCGGCGACTGCGAATCGCCTCGTCGATGAGCGCGTGGTCGGGCACGAGCGGACACCCTAGCGAGGCCACTGCCCGTCCGAGATCCGCCGGCGCTCACCAGACGGGCAATTCACTCATTCCACCGTGGGAGGCCGTCTGGAGCTCTTGCGCTCGCTGGCCTGCCGCTTCTCCTGCAGCCGCCGCTCGCGCGCAGCCCGACTCGGCCGCGTGGCATGCCGTCGCGGCGGGCGCGCCAGCGCGTCACGCAGCCGCCTGGCCAGCCGCTCGGTCGCGATCTCACGGTTGCGCAACTGGCTGCGCTCGTCCTGGGCGATCGCGATGGCATTCCGACCCAGCCGCTCCATCAGGCGCTCCCGCGCCCACTCGGGCAGGCTCGGAGATCCCGCGATGTCGAAGCTCACCTCCACGCGGGACTCGGTGACGTTGGCGTGCTGGCCGCCGGAGCCGCTGGACCGGCTGGTGCGGATCAGAAGCTCCGCGGCCGGGATCTCGATCTCCTCGCTCAGACGCAGCGGCACCGCCATCGCCACTCCTCAGCCGCCGGCGAGCGGCGCCACGTAGCGTAGGAACGGCTCGACCGTCAGGCCGGCGCCGGTCGCCTGCTCCACCAGCGGGATCGTGTCGAGGCGACGGCCGAAGCGGTGGACGTGCTCGGCCAGCCATCGCTGGATCTCCCCCACCTCTCCCCGGCTGAGGTCATCCGCGCGCGATCCGATCTGCGCCTCCATCGCCTCCCAAAGCTGCGCGGCGATCAGACAGCCGAGCGCGTAGCTCGGGAAGTAGCCGAAGCTGCCGGCGCCCCAATGGATGTCCTGCAGGCAGCCGAGCGCGTCCGAAGGCACCTCGAGCCCGAGCAGCCGCTTGACCGCTTCCCTCCATGCGACCGGAAGATCCTCCACCGCCAGATCGCCTTCGATCAGCGCGTGCTCCAGCTCGAAGCGCAGCACGATGTGCAGCGGATAGGTGAGTGGATCGGCCGACACGCGGATCAGCGAGGGCTGCACGCCGACCAGCGTGGCGTGCAGGTCCTTGGCGGTGACCGCGAAGCCGGCGACGGTGAGCTCCGCGGCCAGCACCTCGGCAAAGGCCGGGCTGCGCGCGACGTGGTTCTCCCACAGCTTGCTCTGCGACTCGTGCACCGACATCGAGGTGCCGGTGCCCAGGTTGGTGCGCTCCAGCGCCGGGTCGACCTGTCGCTCGTAGAGCGCATGGCCGTACTCGTGCAGCGAGCTCAGCAGCGACTCGACGTCGCCATCGCTGTATCGCGTGGTGATGCGGGTGTCCCTGCGACCGGTCCACGTGGTGAAGGGATGTGCCGAGACGTCCACGCGCCAGCTCGAGGGCTCCACGCCGAGCTTGGCCAGAAGGCTCTGCACGGCGGCTTTCTGAGCCTGCGCCGGCACCGCCATCGGACGCGCCGGGGAATGCACGGCGGCCTGCTCCATCAACGCCGGCAGAGCCTCTGTGAGCGCGTCGAAGAGGGGACGCAGGTCGGCGCTGGAGAGACCGTGGTCGTAGTCGAAGAGCAGCGCGTCGTAGGGGCGCTGGCCCGGCGCGGCGACGCACTGGCCCTGCGCGCGTGCCAGCTCTACGTTGCGCCGCAACGCGGGGACGAAGGACCCGAAGTCGTCGTCTGCGCGCGCCCGCTGCCAGGCCTCCTGCCCCTCCGCCGCGGCGCGCGCGAGTTCGACGGCGAGATCGTCGGGGATCGTGCGAGCGCGCTCGTAGTCACGCCGGGCGATCCTGACGATGTCAGCGTCCAGCTCGTCCAGCGCGGCTCCCTGCAGCTCCTGCAGCCACGCCCCGATCTGCTCGTCGGTGGCGCGCTCGTGAGACAGGTGCGCAAGCGTGCCGAGCTGCTGCGCGCGACCGGCGGCCGCCTGCGAGGGCATCATCACAAGCTGATCCCACTCCGCAAGCATCTGCACGCTTGCGAGATCGGCCAGCTCGGCCAGCCGCGCTCGGAGAAGATCGATCGCGCTCACGGGTGGCAACGCCTCACCGGCAACGCCCGTCGGGGCCGCAGGTCTGGCCTTCGGCGCTGGCCAGCGAGATCTGCGGCCGGCTCTCGAAGCCCTGGCGCAGCAGTTGCAGCAGCGCCTCCGGCGGATGAGCGCCGGAGACGCCGAGCGACCGGTCGATCACGAACGTCGGCACTGCGCTGATCCCCATCTGATGGGCTGTCTGCTCGTCCTCTCGCACCTGATCGGCGAAGCCCCCGTCGGCGAGCGTCTGGCGCACGTCGTCCTCGGGCAGCCCCACCTCGACGGCGAGCCGCAACAGCGTCTCTTGGTCGCCGACCAGCTCGCCCTCGCTGAAGTAGGCGCGCAGCAGCCGCTCCTTCATCTGGTCCTGCAGGCCGTGCGTGGCGGCCAGGTGCACGAGCCTGTGCCCGTCGAAGGTGGACCCGCTGCGCGCGATGTCGAAGCGCATCCGCAGGCCGTCTGTGGCCGCGACCTCGGTCAGATGCGCCTCCATCTCGCGCGCCCGCTCCGGGGTGATGCCGTACTTCTCGGCAAGCCTCTGCGCGCGGTCTCCCTCACGCTCGCGGGGCGCGTCGGGATCGAGCTCGAAGCTGCGCCAGGTTACTTTCACCTCGTCGCGGTGCTCGAACTCCGCCAGCGCCGCTTCGAACCTGCGCTTGCCGACGTAGCACCAGGGGCAGGCGATGTCAGACCAGATCTCGACGTCCATCGGGCGACCTTTCGTTGATCGAACAACTATCGAGTCTACCCGCCGGAGCCAGATAGAGGGCAACGACGTAGAGCGGCAGTGCGGCGAAAGCCAGCAGCGCAATCATCAACGAGTTGATGTCGTCGCCGAAACCCATGACGCTCGCACCGGGCATGCCCGGCCTTGCAGGAAGGCAGGCGCGGGGCGGATGACGGCTGAGGCGTCCGGCCCGCTCGCGGAGATGCCGGGGTTCGTGGCGCCGATGCTCGCGCGTCTCTCCACGATGCCCGCCGATCAGTCGCGCTGGGCCTTCGAGGCCAAGTGGGACGGCGTGCGCGCGATCGCGCGCTGCCGGGCCGGCCGGGTGCAGCTACTGACTCGCAACGGCAACGACGTGAGCGCCGCATATCCCGAGTTGCGCGGGCTCGCCGCCGCGCTCGGCTCACGCGAAGCGATTCTGGACGGCGAGATCGTCGCCCTCGACCGGCAGGGCCGGCCGAGCTTCCAGGGCCTGCAGGAGCGGATGCACCTCCGCAGCGCTGCGGCGGTGCGCCGTCGCGCGGCCGCCGATCCCGTCACCTATCTGATCTTCGACCTGCTGTGGCTCGACGGCCGCTCGCTGATGGAGATGCCCTACGAGCAGCGACGCGAGCGCCTTCTGGAGATGAAGCTGGAGGCGAAGCGGTGGCGCACGCCCGCACACCACGTCGGACAGGGGGACGCGCTGCTGGCCGCCACGCGCGAGCACGAGCTGGAGGGCGTGGTCGCCAAGAGGCTCGACTCTCCCTACCGGCCCGGCCGGCGTGACGGAAGCTGGCTGAAGATCAAGAACCACCAGCGTCAGGAGCTCGTGATCGGCGGCTGGACCGAGGGCAAGGGCTCACGTGCCGCCCGCTTCGGCGCGCTCGAGCTCGGCGTCTACGACGATCGGGGCGAGCTTCGCTATGCCGGCAAGGTGGGCACCGGGTTCGACGAGCACGAGATCGACCGCCTGATGGCCCTGCTCGCGCCACTGGCTCAGCCGCGATCGCCCTTCACCGGGCACCAGCCGGCGCGGGACACGCACTTCGTGGCGCCGGAGCTGGTGTGCGAGGTCGAGTTCAGCGAATGGACCAGGGACGGCCGGCTGCGTCAGGCCTCCTATCAGGGCCTGCGCGAGGACAAGCCGGCCGTCGCGGTCGTGCGCGAGCGGGTTCAGCCGCCGCCGGAGGCGGCGGGGTCGCCGGAGCCGTCCGGGGGGCCGTCGGCGCTCCCCGGGCCGCCGGAGGCGGCGGGGTCGCCGGAGCCGTCCGGGCCGCCGGAGCCGGCGGAGCCCGCGGAGCCCGCAAGCGAGCCCGCTCCGAGCGCTGGCGGCCTGGCCGCTCTGGTGCAGGCGGGCCGCGGCGTCCGCGGAGGGGCGGAGGTCGAGCTCGAAGGCAGGACGTTGAAGCTCACCAACCTGGAGAAGGCGCTCTACCCGGCGATCGGCTTCACGAAGGGTCAGTTGATCGACTGGCAGATCGCGATCGCCCCCGTGCTGCTGCCCCACCTGCGCGACCGCCCGCTGACGCTCAAGCGCTATCCCGACGGGGTCGACGGCAAGCACTTCTACGAGAAGCAGTCCCCGCGACACCGTCCCGAGTGGGTGCAGACGGTCGGTCTGCCCAGCGAGCGAAGCGGGCGCGAGATCCAGTACACGCTCTGCCAGGACCTGCCCACGCTGCTCTGGCTGGCCAACCTCGCCGACATTGAGCTGCACCCGTCGCTCTCGAAGGCCGAGGCGATCGACTGCCCGACCGCGCTCGTATTCGACCTGGACCCGGGCGCGCCGGCCGGACTGCTCG
Source organism: Solirubrobacterales bacterium (assembly GCA_027315115.1). Classification (GTDB taxonomy): domain Bacteria; phylum Actinomycetota; class Thermoleophilia; order Solirubrobacterales; family Solirubrobacteraceae; genus Palsa-744. Next base: position 59,086 of record DAHUYQ010000028.1, read on the forward strand.
ACTGCTGCCAGGTCGCTCTCTGGCTGCGCGAGCTCTTCGACCAGCTCGGGCTGCGGGCGTTCGCGAAGACCTCCGGCCTGAAGGGCATACAGGTCTACGTGCCGCTGAACGACGCGGAGACCACCTACGAGCAGACCAAGCCCTTCGCCCACGCGGTGGCCAACCTGTTGCACACCCGGCATCCGAACGAGGTGATCGCGGTGATCGGGAAGGCGGAGCGCCGGGGCAAGGTGCTGATCGACTGGAGCCAGAACGACGAGCACAAGACGACCGTCTCGGTCTACTCGCTGCGCGCGACCGCCCGGCCGACGGTCTCGACTCCCGTCCGCTGGGAGGAGGTGCAAACCTGCCTGCGCAGGGGCGAGGAGAGTCTCCTGCGCTTCGAGACCCGGGAGGCGCTGGCGCGTGTGGCCGCAAACGGCGACCTGTTCTCCGAGGTGCTGAGCCTTCGTCAGTCTCTGCCACGGCTGGATCCAGGGGACGGCTGAGCCTCCGCTGCGGCAGCGGCGGAGGTCGCCTGTCCCTGACCCGCCAGCGGGCGGGACAGCAGCGCAGCGCCCGCGATCACGCAGGCGAACGCCACCACCCGCGCCGCTCCAAGCGGGCCCGATGGCACCGGCTCTTCCAGCACGACCGTTCCCGCTGCGATCGGCAGCACGTTTGTCAGCAGCGTCGCCAGCCCCGCGACCGTCAGCGCGGCGCCGGACTGATAGCCGAGCTGCAGCAGCGTCGTGCCGACCAGGTAGCCGACGATGATCGTCGCCACAAACGCGCTCCTCGGCCCCCATTCGGTTGCGAGCTTGGTGGAGATGTCGCCGATCGAGAAGAACAGGCCGCCGGCGATGCCGTTGGACACCGCGACGCCAATCAGGGCAGGCCCGAGCAGCAGCACCGCCGCCGCGGCGAGCCCGGTGCAGCCGAGCCAGAGCAGGATCAGCGGGATCGAGCCGGCATGGCCCGCCAGCTTCCCGCCGCCCGCCAGCGAGATCGAGAGCGCGAGCAGCCCTACCACGGAAAGCACGATCCCGGCGACCGCCCGCCGCCCGAAGCGCTGGCGAGTGATGCGTCGCGAGAAGAAGGCGAGCAGGCCGATGCCGCCCGCGGCCACGCTCTGCACGAGAGCCAGCGGAGCGAGCGCGAGCGCGGCCGCGTAGAGCAGGAAGCCGCTGCTCTCCATGCCGAAGCCGATCATCCACCCGCGGCTCTCGACCAGCAGCTTCAGCGAGCGCAGCGGTCGCCATACCGACAGCTCCGGCAGCGCGGCGGCAGCCGCATGCTCGCGGATGTAGGCGAGATTGGTGAGAGTCGTGGACAGGAACGCGATGACGAGTGCGATTGCGATGCTCACGCTGATCTCCCTCGGCGGCCGACTCTAACGCGCCGGGGAGCGGCTCCCGCGACCGCCGCCGCGAAGAGGCCCTCGAGCCGACCGGCCGGTCGGCCGGTCGGACAGGCGCGCTCAGGCCGGGCTTGCGCTGGTGGCGCGCAGCGGCCGCAGCGTCGCCTCCAGAGAGGCGAGCTCGTCGAGCATCGCACTCGCGGCCTGCTCCATCGTCTCATTGGGCCGCAGAACGCCTTCGTCGTCGACGAACTGGGCGACGAAGGGGATGGAGACCGCCTCCGGCAGCGGGAACATCTTCACAGTCGTCACCACCTGCTTGATCATCTGCGCCGCGCGCAGGCCAGCCGAGACCCCACCGTAGGAGACCAGGCCGACCGGCTTGTAGTGCCACTCGTGATGCAGGTAGTCGATCGCGTTCTTCAGCGGCGCGGTGAAGCCGAAGTTGTACTCCGGCATCACGAACGCGAACGCGTCCGCGGCGGCCGCCTTGGCGCTCCAGTCGCGCGTGTGCTGCTTGGTGTATTGGCGCAGGCGCGGGTGGTTGGGCTCGTCCATGAACGGCAGGCCCATCTCGGCGAGATCGACTATCTCCACCTCGAAGGCGCCGTGCTCGCGGGCCGCCTGGGCAAACCATCGACCGACCGGCAGGCCGACGCGACCGGGTCTCGTGCTTGCGATCACTACGTGCAGGGCGGGCATGGCGGGCGCAGTATAGGCAGGGCGATGAGGCGAATACAGGTCGGTGAGCTGCGATATCCTGCGCCACCTCAGATGGAGCCCTGAGGCGAGGGTGCTCAGCTTGCCCCTCCGAACCGCCCACTGAAAAGGGCTGATGGCCCCTTTCGCGAAGAACCACCCACTTCCCGCGAGAGGAGCCGTCGATGTCGATCAACCAGGGGCTGACCGTCGAGAGCGCACAGGCGCCTGAGCAGGCGACCGGAGCAGGGCGCAGACTCGACACACGCGAGCTTGCAGCGATCTTCGCCGGCGGGATGGCCGGCGCGCTGCTGCGCGTCTGGCTTGGCCTGGAATTCGCGGCCACCAACGGGCAGTGGCCGTGGGCGACCTTCGCAGCCAACATCAGCGGCGCCCTCCTGCTGGGCTACCTGGCCACGCGCCTGCAGGAGCGGCTGCCGCAGTCCACCTACCGCCGCCCGCTGCTCGGGACAGGCTTCTGCGGCGCCTACACGACCTTCTCCACGCTGCAGGTGGAGGCGCTCTCCATGCTCGAACACGGTCACGACGGCCTGGCCATCGGCTACGTGGCGGCCAGCGTCTGCGCCGGCTACCTGGCGGTGTGGACCGCCACCGCGATGGTGCGGCGCGCGAGGCGGATCTGATGAGCGTCTGGGCCTGGATCGGCGTGGCGCTGCTGGGCGGCTGCGGCGCGATCGCACGCTTCCTGCTCGACGGCGCGATCGGCCAGCGCGTCAGAAGCGACTTCCCGGCGGGGACGTTCGCGATCAACGTCAGCGGCGCGCTGCTGCTCGGGCTGCTTGCGGGCATCGCGCTCAGCGGCACCGCGCTCGTGCTGGCCGGAACCGCGACGCTCGGCTCCTACACCACCTTCTCCACCTGGATGCTGGAGTCCCACAGGCTCACCGAGGACGCGGACGTCAGGGGCGCTGCGCTCAACGTGGCGCTCAGCGTCCTTGTCGGCATCGGCGCCGCGGCGCTCGGACACGCGATCGGAGCCCAGCTTTGAACGAGGACTGCCTGAAGCTGACCACCTACTTCGGCGAGCGCGACCGCACCCGGGATGGCCTGCTCGCCGACGAGCTGCTGGACGTCTACGGCGGCCACCGCCTGCAGGCCAGCGTTCTGCTGCGCGGCTGCGAGGGCTTCGGCGCCCGCCAGCACACGCGCACCGACCGGCTGCTGAGCCTCTCCGAAGACCTGCCGGTCGTCTCGATCGCCGTCGATCGCCGCGAACGCATCGAAGCGATGCTCGAGCCGGTCCTGCAGATCAAGCGCCGCGGGCTGATCACGCTCGAGCACGCACGGATGCTGAGCGGCGAGACCGACACGTCCGGGATGCCGGCGCAGCCGGGCGAGCAGTGCAAGCTCACGGCCTACCTCGGGCGTCACGAGCGCACCGGCGGCGTGCCCACCTACGTGGCGATCGTCGACCTGCTGCGCAGGCACGGGGTCGCCGGCGCGAGCGTGCTGCTGGGCGTCGACGGCACCCGCGGCGGCCGCCGCTTCCGCGCGCGGTTCTTCGGCCGCAACGCCGAGGTGCCGGCGATGGTGATCGCGGTGGGAGACGCCGCCGGGATCGCGCAGGCGCTGCCGGAGCTCGGTCGGATGGTGCGCGAGCCGCTGATGACGCTGGAGCGCGTCCGCGTCTGCAAGGCCGACGGCGTGCTGCTGGCGCGCCCGCACGAGCTGCCCGGCACAGACGAGCGGGGCCGCCCCCTGTGGCAGAAGCTCACCGTCTACGCCTCGCAGAGCGCCACCTATGAAGGGCACCCGCTGAACCTGCAGATCATCCGCCGCCTGCGCGAAGCCGGCGCGGCCGGCGCCACGAGCCTGCGCGGAGTCTGGGGCTTCCACGGCGACCACGCCCCGCACGGCGACCGCTTCCTGCAGCTACGGCGGCGCGTGCCGGTGATCACCACCGTGATCGACACCCCGCAGCAGATCGCCAGGTCCTTCGAGATCATCGACCGGCTGACCGCCAGGGAGGGACTGCTCACGAGCGAGATGGTCCCGGGGCTCAGCGAGATCGGCCGCGACGAGCCCCCCGGCGGCGCCGAGCTGGCGAGCTTCGACTACTGAGCGGGCGGTGCCGCATCCCGGCAGCGGCGGGCTGTCCGCCTCGCCGCGGTCTGACCGCTTAGAGCCTCTCAGGAGATCTCGATCGAATCCACCCGGTCGGGATAGAAGGCGACCCGATCCTTGATCTCGGCGACTGCGTCATGTGGCGCCTGGTACTCCCAGACGGCGTTGGCGGCGCGATCGCCGCCGATCGGGATGCTGTAGTAGCTGCACTGCCCCTTATACGGACAGTAGGTGGCGTGATCGGTGCGCTCCAGCAGAGTCGTGTCGACGTCCGCCAGCGGGATGTACGGCACCGGCGGATAGTCGGCCTCGCGGAGCATCACCGCGTCCCGCGTGTCGGCCACCGCCTTTCCGGCGACTGTCACGATGATCCGCCGCCCCGCGGGCTCGATCGTGATCGGGTGATCCGGGCCCGGCTGCAGGATCGGCTTCGGGGTCATCGGTGTGCCTCCTGATCTCGTGGTCTATCACGACATCATGCCTGGCAAACTGTGCCGACCGGGCGTCATCATCGATCCCCGCCGTGCCCCCGTAGCTCAGCTGGATAGAGCGCCGGACTTCTAATCCGATGGTCGCAGGTTCGAATCCTGCCGGGGGCGCTCGACGCAGCCGTCACCATATGTTGTTTCCAGGCGCCGAGGATGCCCTCTCGGCCCCCTGGCTGAGCGAAAAGCCTCGCAGGACGGCCAAATCGCTGATTGCGGCGGCGGGCAGGGCGAGCCGCGGGACTTGCGCTTAGACAATCTTGAGCGGAACCTTGTAATAGTTGCGGCATGACACCCAGCGATCCCGACACCGAGAACCTCACCCGCAAGCAGCGCCGCGACCAGGCGCGGGACCAGCGCAAGGAACAGGAAGACGCGCAGGCCGCCGCCGCCCGCAAGCGACGGCTGATGCAGCTTGGCGGGGTCGCCGGCGTCGTGGTCGTGGCGATCGTCGTGATCGTCATCGCGACCAGTGGCAGCAAAAACCCGGCGACCGAAAACAAAATCCCGACGACCAACGCCGCCAAGACCGCGGCGGTCTCGGCCGTCGAAAACGAGATCAGCGGGGTCCCTCAGAAGGGCAACGTGCTCGGAAAGCCGAACGCGCCCGTGACGATGCAGTACTTCGGCGACCTCAAGTGCCCCTACTGCAAGGTGTTCACCGTGTCCGCGCTGCCGAACATCATCCAGAACGAGGTCCGCACCGGGAAGCTGAAGATCGAATACAAGTCGATGGAAACCGCCACCCGCAACCCGCCTGAATTCCTGCGGCAACAGTCCGCGGCCTACGCCGCCGGCGCGCAGAACAAGGCCTGGTACTTCATCGAGCTCTTCTACCACGAGCAGGGCGACGAGACCGAACGCTACTCGACCGAAGGCTTCCTCCAGGGCCTGGCCGAACAGGTGCCCGGCCTCAACCTCGGCCAGTGGCACACCGATCGCAAGAACGAAGCATTCGAAGCCGAGGTGCTCAAGGACGAGAAGGAAGCTCGCGAAATCGGCTTCGAAGGCACGCCCTCGTTCATGCTTGGCAAGACCGGACAGAAGCTGAAGCCATTCAGCAGCACCTCGCTGGAAAACGCCTCGGCCTTCGAACCCACGATCAACGAACTGGCCTCCTAGGCGGCTTTGCGATGAGCGGACGAATCACACGACTCGCGACGATCGTCCTCTCGCTCGTAGGGATCGGCCTTGCGAGCTATCTCACCTACGTCCACTACTCGGGCACCCAGGTCGTCTGCACCTCTGATGCCTGCCAGTTGGTCCAGACCTCGGTCTACTCCAAGCTCGCAGGCATCCCCGTGGCGCTGCTCGGGCTGATCGGCTATGTCGGGATCTTCGTCTCCGCTGTGCTGCCGGAACGCGAGGAGACGCGCCTGGCCACGCTCGGGATGACCGCGATCGGCTTCGGCTTCTCGGCATACCTGACCGGGCGCGAGCTCTTCTCGCTGCACCAGATCTGCGAGTGGTGCGTCAGCAGCGCGAGCATCATGACGATCCTGATGCTGCTCTCGGTCTTCCGCTTCCTGACCGGCGGCTCCACGGGGCGCCCCACCCGCGCCGTGGACGGCGAGCACCCGCGCGCCGACACAGACGCGCTCGGCGCCGGCGCCTGATCCACCGGCGCCTGATCCACCGGCGCCTGAGGCCACGGCACGGGCCCTTGCGGCCTGCAACGGCGCCGCCCGCGCCACTCGTCTATCTGTCCACTGTGCTCAGAATGGGCGTCGCAGCGGCCAAACTGGTTCGACTTCTCAGGTAGGTCACGCGGCGCGAGCCGCGTCCCGGCGTTCCCCGTCTTCGATGAGCATGTGTCCTGAGACCGAACCGATCATCCGCAACCACCAGATCGATGATCTCGCCGGCCGCCAGTCGCGCGCGGCGCCCGGCGCGACGGGCCTGGGGCAGATGACCCGCGAGGAAGATCCCGCCGGCCTGCAGCGCCTGTTCGAGATGACCGACGACCTGCTGGCGGTGATCTCCCTCGACGGCTGCTTCACGCTGCTGAACCCCGCATGGGAGGCGGTGCTGGGCTGGAAGCGCGAGGAGATGATCGGGCACCCGATGCACGAGCTGATCCATCCCGAGGACGTCGACCAGACGATCGCGCTGACGCTGCCGGGCGCCGCCGAGCCCGCCCAGCTCATCAACCTCACCAATCGCTATCGCCACCGCGACGGCTCCTGGCGCTGGCTGCTGTGGAGCGCCCGCTGCGACGGCCACGCCTGGTTCGCGGCGGCCAAGGACGTCACCGACCGCATGTGGCTGGAACGCCAGGCGCTGCACGATCCGCTGACCAAGCTGCCAAACCGCCTGCTGCTGATGGACCGCACCAGGCGCGCCCTGACGCGCCTGCCGCGCTCCGGCGGGCTGATCGCGCTGCTGTTCGTCGACCTCGACCGCTTCAAGGCGATCAACGACAACCTCGGCCATGCGGTCGGCGACGACCTGCTGATCGCGGTCTCCGAGCGCCTGCAGCACGTGCTGCGAGACAGCGACACGGTCGCGCGACTCGGCGGCGACGAGTTCGTGATCCTGGCCGAGGACCTGGAGAGCGACACCGAGGCGCTCGCGCTGGCAGAACGGGTGCTGGGCGCGCTGGAAGAACCGACGAGCATCGGCTCGGCCGAGGTCAGCATGCAGGCCAGCGTCGGCATCTCGATCTGCCACGAGCGCGACCGCGACCCCGAGGATCTGCTGCACGAGGCCGACGTGGCGATGTACAGGGCCAAGGCGACAGCCGGTCGGCGGCTCGGCCTCTTCGACGAGGATCTGCGCCAGGAGATCGCGGAGCGCCTGGAGATCGAGAGCCGCCTGCGGCACGCGCTCTCCCGCCACGAGCTGCGACTGCTCTACCAGCCTGTGATGCGGCTCGACGGCGGTCTGCCGCTTGCCTGCGAGGCGCTGGTGCGCTGGCATCCCCATGACGGCCAGCCGCTTGCCCCCGGCGAGTTCCTGCACCTCGCCGAAGAGAGCAAGCTGATCGTCGACATCGGCGACTGGGTGCTGCAGACCGCGTGCATGCAGGCGGCCACCTGGCGTCGCGAGGGCCTGCCGATCGCGGTCGCGATGAACATCTCCGCCCGCGGCCTGGCCGAGCTCGACATCGCACGCCGCCTCGAAGAGGCGCTGGCATACAGCGAGCTGCCGGCGGACGCGCTGTGCATCGAGGTCAGCGAGGCGGCCATCTGCCGCGATCTGGGGCGCGCACGCGTCACGCTTCAGGACTGCAAGGACATCGGGGTGCTGATCGCGCTCGACAACTTCGGAGCGGGCCAGAGCTCGCTGAGCCTGCCCTGCACCCTGCCGCTGGACGTGGTGAAGATCGACCGCTCGCTGATCCAGGGCTTCGAGCACGACCGCGCCAGGCGGGCGATCGTGATGGCCGCCACGGCGATGGCCAGGGAGTCCGGCATCGAGGCGGTCGCGGTGGGCATCGAGACCGACCGCCATCTTGAGCTGGTGCGCGAGGTCGGCTTCTCGCTGGGCCAGGGATACCTGCTCTGCGCGCCCGATATGCCGGAGCTGCTGCCACTCGCAAGCCAGCACGCTGTACGCTCGCCGCTGTCATGGAGATCGATCGCACGGCTGGGTCGCCGGACCCCCACACCCGGGACGACGTAGAGGACCTCAAGCGCGAGGCCGCGCAGGCGGCGGCAGCGCTGGTCGACGACGGGACGGCCGTCGGGCTGGGCACCGGATCGACCGTCGCGCACCTGCTGCCGGCGCTCGCGCAACGGAGCCTGTCGGGGCTGCGTTGCGTGGCGACCTCGCCCGCCACCGAGACGCAGGCGCGTGCGCTCGGTCTGCCGGTCTGCAGCCTCGAAGACGTGCAGGGCCGCCTCGACATCGCGATCGACGGCGCCGATCAGGTGTCGCCCGAGGGCTGGCTGATCAAGGGCGGCGGCGGCGCTCACACCAGGGAGAAGATCGTCGCCGCGGCCGCGACGCGATTCGTGGTGATCGTCTCGGCCGAGAAGCTCGTGCGGCAACTGCAGCCCCCCGTCCCGCTGGAGCTGCTGCGCTTCGGGCTCGCGGCGACCCTGCGCGCGCTTGGCCCGGTGCGGCTGCGCGACGTGCCGCCAAGCCCGGATGGCAACCTGATCGCCGACTACCTCGGCGCGATCGAGGAGCCGGCGCGGCTCGCGGCGCGGCTCGCGGCCACGCCAGGGGTGGTGGCGCACGGGCTCTTCGAGCCGGAGATGGTCAGCGAGGTGCTGGTGGGAGGCCCGCAGGGCGTACGCCGGATCGCCGGCGTGGGGCCGGAGTCCCTCAGCGGCGGCTGACACTCAGCGGCCGCTGAAGTCGCCGTACGGCGAGCTGGAGCATCAGCCCGCGGGCGCGATCGCAAGCAGCGCAGCCAGCCGCCTGCGGTGCTCGCCGGCGCCGCCCATCAGCACCGCGTTCATCTGGGCGCGCTTGTAGAGCCAGTGAACATCAGCCTCCCAGGTGAAGCCGATGCCGCCGTGCGCCTGGATCGCCGAGGCCGTCACGCTCACGACCGCTTCGGCCGCGAGCGCCTTGGCGAGGCTCGCCGCCTGCGGAAGGCGTGCCGGCTCGGCGTCGCTGGCCCAGGCCGCGTGATATAGCACCGAGCGAGCCTGCTCTGTGTGCAGGAGCATCTCCGCGCAGCGGTGGGAGACTGCCTGGAAGGAGCCGACCGGCACGTCGAACTGCCTGCGCTCCTTGACGTAGGCGAGCGTCATCTCCAGCGCCCGCGCAGCGACGCCGACCGACTCCGCGGCCACCGCGACCGCGACCGTGTCCCGCGCCGCGGCCAGATCGCCGCCCAACGGCTCGCCCTCCCCCTCCACTTCGACATAGGTGCGCAGCGGATCGATGCTGGGCAGCGGCGTCACCTGCGCCTGTGAGCGCTCGATCAGCCGGGCGCCGTGGCGATCGTCCAGCACGACCAGCACGTCGGCCTCCGCAGCCGCCGCGAGCAGACATCCGTCGCGTCCGGCGGCTCCGACGGCGCCGCTTGCGCTTCCCGCCGCCAGCGCGGGCAGCCACCGCTCCTGCTGCCGTGGCGTGCCGCCGTGAGCGATCGCGAGCGCCGCTCCGGCGTTCGGCAGCAACGGCACCGGGGCCAGCGCCGCCCCGGCCTGCTCGAGCAGCACGCACAGCTCCACCAACCCAAGTCCCTGGCCGCCGTGCCGCTCCGCAATCGCGATCCCCGGCCACCCGAGCTCTGAGATCTCCTTCCAGAGCGCAGCATCCTCCCGACGCGACTGCGCGGCCTCGCGCACCACCGCCGGCCCGCTGCGAGCGGCCAGCAGATCTCTGGCCGTCGCCTGGATCTCACGCTGCTCGGGGCTGAGATCGAAGTCCATCTCAGCGAGCCTTCGGCAGGCCGAGCACGCGCTCGGCGACGATGTTCTTGAGGATCTCGGTGGTGCCGCCCTCGATCGTGTTGCCGCGCGAGCGCAGCAGCTCGTAGGCCCAGGGAGCGCCCTCGCGCAGCGCCTGCGCGCCCAGCACCTCCACCGCGAGCTGGCAGAGCTCCTGGTTGGTCTGCGACCACATCCACTTGGTCAGCGACCCCTCGGGACCGGGCTGGCCGTACTTCTCGATCGCCGTGAGCCCGCGATAGGCGGTCAGGCGCAGCGCTTCGCAGCGCATGTGCAGACCGACGAGCCGGTCGACCAGCAGCGGATCGTCCAGGCGCTCGCGCCGGCGGGCCTGCTCGATCAGCGCCTCCAGAAGCTGGCGCATCCTCACCTGCAGGAAGAAGGCCAGGCCGGCACGCTCGTTCATCAACGTCGTCAGCGCCACCTTCCAGCCGTTGCCCTCCCCTCCGAGCACGTTCTCGGAGGCCACGAACGCGCCGTCGAGGAAGAGCTCGTTGAACTCGCTCTCCCCGGTGATCTGCCGCAGCGGCCGCACCGTCACGCCCTCCTGCTCCATGTCGAGCAGGAAATAGGTGAGGCCCCGGTGCTTGGCGGCCTGCGCGTCGGTGCGCGCCAGCAGCATGCACCACTTCGCGTGCTGCGCGATGCTGGTCCAGACCTTCTGGCCGCTGATCCGCCAGCCGTCGGCCTCCGCGACCGCCCGCGTCTTGACCGCAGCCAGGTCCGAGCCGGCGTCGGGCTCGGAGAATCCCTGACACCAGATCTCCTGCCCGGAGAGGATGGGAGCCAGATATCGCTCCTTCTGCTCCTCGCTGCCCCACAGCATGATCGTGGGGCCGGCCAGCAGCAGGCCGAGCACGTTCGCCGGCAGCGGCGCGCCTGCGCGGCCGAGCTCCTCGAAGAAGATCGCCGACTCCACGACGCTCGCGCCGCGGCCGCCGTATTGCGCGGGCCAATGGACCGCCGCCCAGCCGCCCTCGTACAGGCGTCGCTGCCACTCTCGACGCCAGCCGAAGTGCGCCTCCTCCTGCCCGACCGGCTCCGGGCCCGGCGGATTCGCCGCAAGCCATGCCGCCAGCTCCTCGCGAAACGCGCGCTCGGACTCGGTGAAGGTGAGATCCATGTCGCCGCAGGCTACCGCCTTGGTCGGGCGGGGGCGAAATGCCGATGATCCACCACATCCCGGCGTGCGCCGGGATCTGCAGGAATGCGTAAATAGGGATTTTCAAGTCCGCTCGATTGGAGTACACTCGGTCACTGTGCGCTGCACCTGTGGACGCTTCCGTAGCGACACGAGGAGACGATGACCGTGGACTCGGCGACCAGGGCCGTCTTGGATCTTGCGCAGGGAGTACTCTCGGAGCTCGAGCTCGATGTCGTGCTCGACCGGGTGCTGGAGTCGGCGGTGCAGCTCACCGGCGCGCGGTATGCAGCCGTGGGCGTGCTCAGCGACACCAAGGACGAGCTTGCCCGCTTCATCACCAGGGGGATCGACGCCGATGCCCGGGCGGCTATAGGGCCGCTTCCCAAGGGCCGCGGCGTGCTCGGCGCGCTGATCGAGAATCCCCGGGCGCTGCGCCTGGCCAACGTAGGCGAACACCCCCGCTCGTTCGGGTTCCCGCACGGGCATCCGCCGATGAAGAGCTTCCTCGGCGTGCCGATCGTGATCGACGACACGCCCTTCGGCAACCTGTACCTGACCGAGAAGGACGGCGGTCGCGAGTTCACCGATGCCGACGAGCAGGCGCTGACCGTGCTGGCGGAGTTCGCTGGCGTGGCGATCGACCACGCCAGGCGCTACACGGGCGCAAGAGAACGCCGCGACGAGCTGGAGCGCACCGTCGCGGCGCTCGAGGCGACGACGCAGTTCGCGCGCGCGGTCGGCGGCGAGACCGACATAGACGTGATTCTCGAGCTGGTCGCAAAGCGCGGACGGGCGCTGGTCTCGGCGCAGATGCTGCTGATCGAGCTCATCGAGGGCGACGCCGTGCTGGTCGCCGCCGGGGCGGGCCAGCTACCAACCGGCCTGGTCGGCCAGCGCTTCCCGCTCGCTGGCACCGCGGCCAGTCGCGCGATGCGCACCGGACAGATCCACCGGCTCGACCACGAGCTGGAACGAGCTCGGCTCAACGAGCGCGGCGTGGGCAGGCTGGGCGCGAAGGCCGAGTGCGGCCTCGTGGTCCCGCTCATCTTCCGCGGGGAGGCCTACGGAGTCCTGCTGGCGATCAACCGGCTGGATGGCGGTCCTGCCTTCGCCGCCCAGGACGAGCGGCTGCTGGAGGCCTTTGCCACCAGCGCCGCCACAGCGGTGGCGACCGCGCGATCGGTCGAGCGCCAGCGCCAGCGCCAGCGCCTGGGCGCCGCCGAGGTCGAGCGCAAGCGCTGGGCGCGCGAGCTGCACGACGAGACCCTCCAGAGCCTCGGCGCGCTGCGGCTCGAGCTGGCGCGAGCCGAGCGCTCCGGGCAGCCGCGGGAGCTGGAGGGCGCCGTCCACCAAGCGATCGACCTGCTGGAGGAGTCGATCGCAAACCTGCGCGCGCTGATCACCGACCTGCGACCGGCCGCTCTGGACGAGCTCGGCGCCCAGGCCGCGATCGAAGCGCTGGCGCAGCGCAGCTCCCGGCATGGCGTCGAGGTGCAGATGAACATCGACTTGGCCTTCGAGCAGGGTCGCGCGAGCACCCGCCACGTCGCGGAGCTCGAGACGGCGCTCTACCGCATCGTCCAGGAGGCGCTGACTAATGCGGTCAAGCACGGCGAAGCCAAGCAGGCCACCGTGGAGATCAGCGAGGACGAGTCGACCGTCAGCGTCAGGATCCGCGACGACGGCAAGGGCTTCGACCCGAACATCGCCAGCGGGGGATTCGGGTTGATCGGGATGCGCGAGAGGGCGCAGGTGCTGGGTGGCGAGCTCTCGATCGTGGCGGCGCCCGACCGGGGCGCCTGCGTGCAGGTGAGCATCCCCGTCATGCGCCGAGCCGAGCAGGCGATGGAGCTGGAAGGCCAGCGCGGCCGCACGGGCGAGCGCGTGGCCTCCTCCGATCGGTGAACACTACGGAGCGCTGACCGGGCGGCTCCCCGATGCGGCTGGCGGCCCCACGGACATACCTTGACGGCTACCACCGTTCCCCCGAACTGAGGAGCACACAAGATGGCTGGAGCACTTACGCGATGGGAACCATTCGCAGAGCTCGGCGAGCTGCGGAGCCGGCTCGACCGCATGCTCGGAGAACTGACCGACGGCGAGCGCACATGGATGCCCGCGATCGACGTCGAGCGCGACAACGGCAACCTCGTGGTGCGCGCGGACGTGCCGGGGATCAAGCCCGAGGAGGTCAAGATCGAGGTCCAGGACGACATCCTCACGGTCTCCGGCGCCCACGAGGAGAGCAAGGAGACCAAGGACAAGCACTATCTGCGCCGCGAGCGCCGCTACGGGTCCTTCAGCCGCTCGATGGCGCTGCCCACCGGCGTCGATCCCAAGAAGATCAAGGCCAAAACGCATGACGGCATCATCGAGGTGATGATCCCGCTGCCCACAGAGGCCAAGAAGGAAACGGTCACCATCACCCCGACAGAAGGCTAGAGGCGATCGCAAAGCCAGCCGGGGCCGGCCTTCCCGGCCGGCCCCGCAGGGTTGACAAGAGTAGATCAGTTTGACACGGATGCGAACATACGTTCGTGTCACGACGAGATCGGCCCCCGCCGTCCCAACAAATCCCACGACCGCGAGTCCTGACCGCCCTGGAGCAGGGCGACCTGGAATGGCTGCGCCGCCATGCCCGGCAGCTTGCGCCGATGCGGCTCACCGACGCGCTGCGCATCTGCCTGATCGTGCGTGATCGTGAGCCACAGCTCTATGAGCGGGCGGCCGTTCGCTGGCTTGGCAGGTTCGCGCTGGAGGCGCCCAACCTCACGCTGGCCGATCTGAATCTCGCCGCCGAGGCGATCGAGACGCTGCCGCGCGACGCGCAGAACGCGATGGAGCGGCTTTCGATCCTCTGCCGGCGCTACCGCCTGCCCGGCTGCTGAGCATGACGCCCCGCAAGCCTTCCAGGTCCACGAGCGACGATCTCCGGGAGGCGCTCGCCGATCCCGGCTTCTACCCCGGTCCGCCAAGCGAGGTGATCGTCCGCGAGAGCCACATATCTTGGGTGTTCCTCGCCGGCGACCGCGCGTACAAGCTCAAGAAGCCCGTGACCATGCCGTTCCTCGACTACGGAACGCCGGAGCGCAGACGGGCGATGTGCCAGGAGGAGGTGCGTCTCAACCGCGCGCTGGCCGGCGAGGTCTATCTCGGGGCGCGCGCGGTCGCCAAGGGAGCGGACGGGTACGAGCTGACCACCGAGGATGACCCGCGGGCGCTCGACTATCTCGTCGAGATGCGCCGCTTCGACGAGCGCGAGACGCTGGCCCGCCGACTGCGACGCGGCGAGGTCGGCGCGGCGGAGATCGCCGCGGTGGCCGCGCGGCTCGCGAGCTTTCACGAGCACGCCCGTCATGTGCGCTTCGACGGCGTCCCCTCGCTTGCGCTGGAGCGCCGCCTGGAGGAGAACATCCACGAGCTGCTGGGGATGGTCGAGCAGCGGGCCGAGATGGCGCGCATCTTCGCCCTGCAGCGACTCATGCGCGCCTTCCTGCTCGCCCACGCCTCGATGCTCGACTCGCGGGCCTTCCGGGGTCTCACGCGCGAGGTGCACGGCGACGTGCGCGCCGTCCACGTGCTGCTGGAGGAGGAGGTGCAGATCCTCGACTGCGTCGAGTTCGACCGCAAGCTGCGGGAGCTCGACGTCGGCGAGGACCTGGCCTTCCTTGTGATGGACCTTGCCGCCCACGGCGGCGAGCGCTTCGCGCGGACGCTGCTGGAGGCATACCGCCGGGCCGGCGGAGATCCCGGCGATGACCGGCTCATGGCCTTCTATGCGGTCAGCCGTGCGCTCGTGCGCGCGAAGGTGGAGTTGGCGCAAGCCGCGCAGCAGGCTCCCAAGAGCGCGGCCCACGGTCATCACAGCGCCGCCGCACGCGAGCTGCTTGCGCTTGCCGAGCGCTTTGCGTGGCAGGCGCGCCTGCCGCTGGCGATCGTCATCTGCGGCATGCCCGCCGCCGGCAAGTCCGAGCTTGCGAAGGTCTTGGCCGCGTCCTGCGGCCTTGCTCATCTGAGCTCGGACGTGACCCGCAAGCAGCTTGCCGGCATCGAGCCTTCACATCGCGGCGGCGAAGAGCTCTACAGCAGGGGCTTCAGTGCGCTCACCTACGCGAAGCTCGGCGCACGAGCGGCGGCACAGGCGCGTGCGGACGGTGGCGTCCTGGTCGACGCGACCTTCCGGCGGCGCACCGAGCGCGATGCCTTCGCCGAGGCGTTCGCGGACGCGACGCCGCTGCTCTACGTGGAGTGCGTGGCGCCCGCGAGCGTGCTGGCGCGACGTGCGCGCACGCGGGAGGCGCAGCCGGACAGGATCTCGGACGCGACCGCCGAGGTCGTGCGCGCGGAGGCCGACCGCTGGGAGCCGCTGGAGGAGGTGGACGGCGAGGCGCACATCACGCTGAGGACCGACCGATCGATCGAGGCGGTCCTCGGCGACCTGCTGGCACTGCTCGACCGGCGCATGGCCCTCAGCCGCGACGCCGACGCCGGCGGTGCGGCCAATTCCTGAGCGGATCGAGCAGTTCTCCTCGATGAGCTTGGTCCGCTCGCCGATCAGCATGAGTGACAGAGAGCGTGAGTGTTCCGCAGGGAACGACCGCCAAACCGGCCAGCGGCGGGCAGCCGCGATGCCGACGGCACTCACGCTCTCCGCACGTGGGGGCACGCCGGCCTGGCGCCTCGCCTGGCGCCTCGCCCGCCGTCCGTGTCAGTGCCCGACCTGCTCGCGCTGGAGCCTGCGGACCTCCTCGAGCAGCCGGCGATTCTCGATGCGCAGACGGGCCGCGTGACGGCGAGCGCTCGCGGCCTCCTGGGCGAATGCCGAGAGGACGCCTCGCAGGTACTGCAGGCGATCCAGCAGTTGCTCCCGCTCGACGCTCGCGGAAGGAGCCTCCGGAGCTGCGTGCTGGATGGTGGGCTGGATGGTGGGCGGGATTCCCCAATCTTCGATGCTCATGGCAGCCCATGCTCGCGGTCGAGACGCAGGAAGGACATCCGAACGTCTTACCAACCCCGCTCGGTGTGGACTACTGAGCGCTCTCCCCCATCCGTAGAAATCCCGACGCGGCTCCGGTCACTTCGCCGATGCGGCGCGCTCGGCCCAGACATAAGGTGGTCTGCATCGAGAAAGGAGAGGAGATGTTCGAGAACGCGCTGGTCGGTGTGGACGGCAGGCAGGGCGGCCGCGACGGGGTCGCCCTCGCCTCGGCGCTGGTGGGTCAAGGCGCGAAGATCACTCTCCTGCACGTCCACGACGGCCTGCTGCGGCCCACCCACGCCGCGACCCCTGACATGGTCGAGGAGGAGCGCCGGCAGGCAATGCGACTGCTGGAGCAGGAATCCGCCGCAGCCGGGATCTCCGCGGAGCTGATGGAGGTCGAATCGCTGCGTCCTGGCCGGGTGCTGCATGAGCGGGCCGAGGAGCAGAGCGCCGATCTGATCGTGGTCGGATCCTGCCGGCACAGCGCCCTCGGGCGCGCGATGCTCGGTAACGACACTCGCGCGGCGCTCAACGGCGCTCCCTGCGCCGTCGCGATCGCCTCCCTCGGCTTCGGGGCGCACCCGACTCTCGCGCGAATCGGCGTCGGCTACGACGAGTCCCCGGAGAGCAAGGCGGCGCTCGACGCGGCGCGCGATCTCGGCGCCGCGAAGGGCGCGACCGTCGAGGCGCTGGAGGTGATCTCGATACCGAGCCAGACGTACATGGGATTCATCTCACCCGCCGCGCTGGAAGACATCGACGAAGACGTCAGGCAGACCGAGGAGCGGCTCTCGCGGCAACTCGAGGGCGTTCACGGCAGAGCGGTGTGGGGACTGGCCGGCGAGGAGCTTGCCTCCTTCGGGGACGATCTGGACCTGCTCGTGGTCGGCTCCCGCGGCTTCGGGCCGCTCAAGCGGATGATGCTGGGCAGCACAGCCGACTATCTGGAGCGCCACGCCCGCTGCTGCCTGCTCGTGCTGCCCAGGGTGGCGATCGAGGATCAGCTCGCGGCGGCCGGCGGCGCCTGAAGGGAGCTCTCCAGCGAGGCCGCGCGCGTGCAAGGCGCCGCATGCGGCAGTGGATGGACGAGTCGCGCCGAGGTCGTGCTGAACACCGCCGGCCGGTCCCCGGGCAGCGCGGTCGCCGTGGAACGCGCGCAGCGCAGCCGCCGGCCGTCCTGATCTCGCCGCAGCAGATCGATCAGCGCGGCGTTGAGCTCGCTGTCGTCGATCGGCTGCCGCGGCTCCAGCGCCCCGACCATCCGGTCGCGCAGACCGCCGGGAAGCGCACGCTCCAGCGGCAGCCACAGCTCCCGGGGCGCCGCGAGCGCGAGACGCTCGAACGGGCGGCGGGCGTGTGCGCGCGCCAGCATGCGCGCTAGTTGCTCCACGCGGTCGACCACGAGCTCTCGCACAGCCTGCGGGGCTGTCGATGAAAAGGCGCGCGCCTGGGCCCCAGGCCGCATCGCGGGGGCGGCGACCGCGAACTCCACCAGCCCGGCGTGCCCGCCCCGTAGCAGCCGTGCCGCACGACGATCGAGCACCGCGGCTCCCCAGTCGCCGGAGGTGAGCATGCCCGCGACAGGCTCGAGCCACGGGATCGTCTCGACGACGACCATCGCCTCCACTGGAGCAGGCAGCGGGACCATCGCGTAGGCGGAGCCTTCCGCCGCCGCGAAGAGCCCGACGCTCCGCGTACCGTGCGCCAGCGCCAGCGGCGTGCCAAGGCTCCTGCGCACCCGTTCACGATCGGCCCGCGCCGGCTGCTGATCGAGGTCCTCCACGAGCGACTCGAACTGATGCAGGCAGGCAACGGGCGATGCCGGGTCGAAGTCCAGGTAGACGCTCAGCACCGGCCGATCCGCAGCGGAGATGGCGGACAGCCGGGAGAGCGTGCCGAGACCCACTGCCGGAGGAGTCACAGCGTCGCGCCCCCGATGGGTGCCGTGTTCACAGTCAACTCAGCGGTGATGTCCAGGAAAACCGCATCCATCGGGGGCCTCCACGAGATCTCGCCCTTTTCGATCACGCAGGATGCGAACAGCCTAAGCGCCGCCTAAACGCAGCTCATCGGCACTCCACCCACGAACGGCTGCGCGAACTTACTGACCGGCCCCAGGCGAGGACGAGCGTTGTCCCGCGCCTGCGCCGCCCGGCTTTGCAGGCCAAATGCGAGACGGCTGAGTGTCAAAGGCGCGATGGCGAGACGCGGCGTCGCCGTAGAGCGCAGAGACGACCTTCGCCTCCACCGCCTCGGGCTCGCTGCCGGCGCCCGGCGCGCAAGCCGCACGGCGCCTGCGCTCACGGAGCACGCCTACCATCGCCGCCCGCAGGTCAGGTCTGCCCGGCAGCGCCTGAGAGAGAGCACGCGAGACCCTCGCCGCTGAGCGCCCCTGCGCAGGAATCGGATGGTCGGAAGAGTGTGCGTTCATCGCATCAACGTCCCCGAACCGCGGCTACTAGCGCATCGCCTGCGCCCAAGTGCCACGTGTCGGAAACAGCCTGCTGAAACTTAACCGGGAGACCGCGCCGACCGCATCGGTGTTTGTCACGGCGCATTCAGCAGCAAACTACGTGTCGTGCGACCTGCCGCGATGTCTTGACTTTGCATACACCGAGGCGTCAGCGGGTATTTCTGTAAGGAGCGCGCGGCAAACCCAGGGAGGCAGGCAGATGCCATACATCCATTGCGAGCGATGCGGGACGAGCTGCTACAGCAACGTGCTGAGCTGCCCCAAATGCCGGGCGCCGGTCGATCGCGTCTATGCCCAGGCCACGCTGTCCGGCAAGCTGCCTTCCTCCACCGGAGACGAAGACGTCGAGCACGAAGTGCGCGACGCCCTATACGGCTGGCATTCCGGTTGTGTGGCGATGCGTCACGTGGGGCCCGCTGCCGAGCGCGAGACGACCAGCCGCAGCGCGCCTTCGTAGCTGGGCCGGCGGCGCAGCTCTCCGTAGCGCTCATCCCAGACGCCGCTGCGAAGATCGGCCTCGAGCGCCGCCAGGGCGCGCTGCGCGACGGCCGCAGGCAACCTCGGCCAGATCGACTGCGCGCCGCGAACGGCGGGGTCCAGGAACGCCTCCGGCCGCGCGAAGCAGGCTTCGAGGAACCCGTCCGAGCAGTCCGCCGGGACGGGGATCGACTCGACGCTCGCCCCGCCGAGCACGTCGACGACCTCCTCGATCGGCGGGAACCTGCGCCGGTCGTCGGCCAGCGCCTCGGGCAGGTAGTCGGCCAGCAGCCAGAACTCGCCGAGGGCGCCCGGGTCGAAGGTCAGCACGACCACACGCTCCCGCGCGACCCGCCGCAACTCGCGCAGGCCCGCGCGCGGATCGCGCCAGTGATGGATCGTGACCATCGCCATCGCCACATCGAAGGAGCCCGCGTCCAACGGCAGCGCCTCGGCGCAGGCATCGATCGCCGGCGCCAGGCCGGCCGGTCGCTGCGCCCGCATGCCGGCGGACGGCTCCGCCGCCAGCACGTACCGGTCGCGCGGCTCATAGGAGCCGGCGCCGGCGCCGACGTTCAGCAGGCTGCGAGCATCGCCGAGCGCCTCCAGCACGCGAGCCTCGATGCGCGGGTCCGCGCGACGCTTGGCCGGGTAGGCGGCGGCATGCTCGTCGTAGTCGATGCTGCCGCCGGGCATGGGACAGAGTCTACGGTGCAAAGCTCTTCGGGTTGTATAGCTCTTTTGGTAGCCTGCGGATTGTGGACGCCTCAAAGACAGCGAACGTCGAGAGGTTGAAGCTCGGCGACAAGCTCGTCCTGCGAGTCGCTGGCAGAGCGCGCGAACGGATCGCTGCGTAAGCCGGGGACGCATAGGGCACTGGCGCGGCACGGACATCCAGAGACGGATCGAGGGACCGGCGTAGCGGCCGAAACCGCACAAGTCGAGGCGGATTTCAGCAGATCTATGCGGATCGGCACAATCCCGCCGATGACCCCGTAATCCCGCTCTAGAAAGCCAAAGGCCCCGGATTTCCGGGGCCTCTGGGCAGCGGGGGACCGAGGAGTCGAACCTCGCGTTGCGGTTTTGGAGACCGCCGTGTTACCGATACACCAGTCCCCCCAAGGCGGAGCCTCCGCATTGTAGGTGCTCGGCGGGCTGCCGAGCGGGCCTGCTGCCACGCAAGCCAAGAATGGACGCCCGACGCGCCCGAACTGACCCCCGTCCGCGGCTGACGCCACCCCTCAAGCGATCCTGGCCTCATGCCGACAGATGCATGGACGGTCCCGGTATGCCCGCACACGCGCGCACATCCCATCCTGGAGCGGCGCTATGACCGCGCCTCGGGGAGCGCTACGCCTCTTGAGAGCGATCGGAAGGCGGCTGAGCGGCTGGGACGAGACCGCCTTCACGCTCGTCGAGGTGCTGGTGGCGATGGTGATACTCGTCGTCGGTCTGCTCTCGCTGCTGACCATGCTCGACACCGCCGAAAGGGCCAGCGCTACCACGCGGGCGCGAGAAGGGGCGACGAACCTGGCGCGTCAGATCCTGGAGGACGCGCGCACGATCCCGTATGCGCAGATCATCCCGACCTCCATCGAAAACCAGTTGCGGGCGATGAATGGCCTGGCCGACGCGTCGCCCACTACCGGCTGGCAGATCGAACGGCGCGGCTTCCTCTACACCGTAACGGCCGAAGAGTGCGCGATCGACAATCCCAAGGATGGCCTCGCGCAAACCCACGGCAGCACCTTCTGCGCAGGACAGGAGGAATGGAAAGAACGCGACACGATCGACACCGAACCGGAAGACCTCAAGCGCATCACGGCGAAGGTGAGTTGGACATTCCAAAAACACACGGACACGGTCGAGCAGGTCTCGACTCTGACGGCGGCGGGCCAAGCGATTGGGCTGATCGCCAGCCAGCTCGAGCTCACCTCGCCCTTCACTAGCACTGAACCCGTAATAGGCCCAGCGTACGCACTGACACGCGCGCTGACCTTCTCGGTCTCCTTCCCGGAAGGAACCAGCGCGATCGACTGGTCGCTCGAAGGCTCCAAGCAGGAAGAAATCGAAGTGTCGAGCAAAGCCACCTCGGCGTCGTTCTCGTGGACGATCGACGACGAAGCGGAAAAAATCTACGTCTCGGACGGCACATACCAGGTATCCGCGCAGGCAGTCGACTCCACCGGGGTCATCGGCCCGCCGATCTCGATCTCCGTGCGCCTCATACGCGGGACGCCGGCCGCGCCGAGCGAACTCGAGGGCGGCTTCAACACCGTGTACACGAACGGCTTGGAAGCGACCGAAGTGGCAGAACTCCAGTGGAAAGCCAACTCAGAACGAAACGTAATCGGCTATCGCGTCTATGGACCGGCCAAAGAACTCATCTGCCCGGAAAGCTTGGAAACGCTGAGCACAACCACCACCTGCACCGACTTCCACCTTCTCAAAGAAAAACCCTCCGAACGCATGTATTCGGTCGTCGCCCTGTACCGCAACGCCACCGAAGAAGTCAAGGAAAGCGAACCCGCCGAAATCACCATCAAGCGCACCGAAAGCATCGCACCCAATCCACCGTCCAATCTGGTCGCGACGAAGAATGTCGATGGTTCCCTGACGTTGACGTGGGATGCTCCGACAAGCGGCGAAGCGCCCTTCTACCGCATTTACCGCGGGTCCAAAGAATACGCGAGTCGCTACGCTGTCACGCTGGCATCCGAATGTAAAGTCGAATCGACCTCGACCGTATGCTCCTTCACCGACACGGCGGCGGAAGGCGTACACGAATACTGGGTGACCGCCGCCAGCATCCACCTCGTGGAGTCAAAATTCGCAGGTCCGGTGAGCGGATGATAAGCCTGCGCGATGACCGGGGCTTCACACTCGTGGAGCTGCTCGTGACGATGACGATCTCTATCGTCATCCTCGGGGCGATCCTGATGGTGCTCGAAGTCTTCCAGAGCAACGCCCGTGATGCCCAGCTTCGCAACGAAAACCAGGACGCCGCCCGCACCACTCTCGACGGTGTCTCCAGGCAGCTGCGGAACGTCGTCGCACGTACAACCAACGAAGGGACGGTACCAGGGGCGCTGGAGCAGGCGGAAGAATACGCGATCACGTTTGAGACGGTCGATGCGAGCAGATCCTCCAGCGGCGAAAACACGCTTAATGCGATGCGAGTGCGCTACTGCCTGGACGACTCCAATCCCGAAGACGAGGTGCTGTGGGAAGAGACGAAGCGCTGGGAAACCAAAGAAGCACCGGAAGTTCCCAGCTCCACGGCATGTCCCGATCGAACCAAGGAAGGGACCTCGGAAGCCGACTGGGAAAAACTTACCCGGGTCGTCCAGAACATTACCAACCGCATGAATGGCGAGAAACACGCGCTCTTCACCTACTCCGCCAAAGAAACTCCCGAGATCCTCTCCGTCGCCGTCGACATGTTCCTGGACGTCGACCCGAAACAGGCACGTCCCGGCAGCACCGAGCTCACAAGCGGGGTATCGCTTCGCAACGCCAATCGCCGTCCAATCGCCGAATTCAGCGCCACCCTGGAAAACGCCAATAACACAAACGAGCGCTACGTACGCCTCAACGCGTCCGCCTCCTACGACCCCGATGGGCTCTCGCTCACCTACAAATGGTGGCTCAACGGAGCGGAACTGCTCACGACCTCCCAGCAGTACGTGACAAAAGAAGCCTTTGCCACCGGCACCACGCAGAAATTCAAGCTCGAAGTCACCAACCCCGGCGGCCTCTCGGGAAGCATAGAAAAGAGCGTGGAGATAAAATGAGACACGCAGGCAACGAGGACGGGTTCGTGATGGTGGCCGCGATCGCGGTGCTGACGATCATCCTCGGCCTCGGCCTGGGACTGCTCCTGTTCAGCGACGCTCAGCAGACGAGCTCTTCCCGCGAGCAGGCGAGCGAGGCGGCTTTCAACGTCGCCGAAGCGGCACTCAACGCGCAAATCGGTCAGCTTGCGCGCAAATGGCCGAATCCCAAAGCCACCGAACCGGAAACGGAAATGCCGCGGGTCTGCACCGCCGGCTCAAGTACTGAAACCAACGACTGCCCCAGCCCCAGCGATCTGAAACTCGACCCCAACACGGGCTCGACCTCGTGCTCCGGCACCGACGCATGGGGCTCCTCGCTCAGCAACCAGTGGACCACCTACGTGAGGCGGGATGTAAAAGAAGGCACGGCCGAAAGCCTGCTCTTCAATTCGGCGAAGGAGGAAAAGGAACTTACCTACCCCGAACTCCCGGAAACCGGAGCGCTATGGGTACGAGCGGTCGGCGTCGTGCAGTGCCACGCCGTCGCGGTGGTCTCGCTCGTGACCCGTTTGCGCATCAAGCTAAGGTTTCCTGAAGATGCGATCGCGGGCAACTGGTTCAAGGTCACGAACGAGGGCAAGAAGGTCATCGTCAACCGCATGGGCAGGGCGGCCGAAGCGGCCCCCATCAGCATGCGGTGCGAGGGAAGGAAATCGCTGAAAGAATGCGAGGAATACTCCGAACCCAAGGAACAGGTCTCGCCACCTATCGGCGAAGAAAATCCACAGAGCGCGCGCACGACCCTGACGACCAGCCAACTGGAAACGCTCAGGGACGAAGCACTGGCGCACGGGACGTTCTACTCGGCGATATCTCCCTATCACTGTCCGACGAGCATGACCGAACTCGAAGGAGTTGAACTTTCGAGTGACGCGCGGGCGCCGGTATATGTCGAAGAATGCGGCGCCCTAAAGATCACGGCCAACGGCACCGCTAACACGGCAGCCAATCCCGGCTTTCTCATACTTGCCGACGGCACACTTGAACTGAGCGGCACCAGCACCTATTACGGGGTGATCTATGCCGCCAACCTGCAGAACGCCTCGGGGGCGATCGTCAAACTACAGGGCAAAACGCTGGTCGTGGGCGGGATCATCGTAGACGGTGACGGCGGGATCGAATTCGGGTCGAGCGGGCAAAGCGAGAACAAACCGGCCAACCTTGAATTCGACTCGCTCGCGGTCAACAACCTCACGATCTCCGCCGGGGCCGCTGCAACTCGCAACAGCTTCCGCATCCTTCCCGCCGGCCAGTGAGCGTCCTCTGAGCTCCGCGTGGGACCTGGGCCGCCCTCACACGTCCCAGGACGCGACGCTCCGCCCAACCTACGCTGCGGATAGCGTGGTTTGCCGCGATGCCATGCGCGCGGGCATAGGCGATGCTCGCAGCATGACCACCTTCGCCCCCTCCCCCGCCGCCACGCCCATATCCGACCTGCTCGACCTGACCGGCAAGACGGCGATCGTCACCGGCGGCGCGATGGGAATCGGCAACGGCATCGCACGGCGCCTGCACGAGGCCGGAGCCAGCGTGCTGGTGGCCGACCTGGACCCGAGCGCAGGCGAGGCGGCCGCTGCGCAGTTGAACGCGCGGCGCGAGCACAGCGCGCTCTGCACGAAGACCGACGTGGGCGAGGCCGAGCAGGTGCGCGCGATGGTCTCCGCGGCGGTCGAGAGCTTCGGCGGCCTGGACATCCTCGTCAACAACGCCGGCATCTATCCGATGGTCTCCTTCCGGGACACGGACCTCGCCACGTTCGAGCGGGTGCTGCGCGTCAACCTGGTGGGCGTGTTCCTGTGCATGAAGGCCGGCGCGGAGCAGATGATCGCGCAGGGACGCGGCGGGAAGATCATCAACGTGACCTCGGTGGACGCCCTGCACCCCTCGATGGTGGGGCTGGCCAACTACGACGCCTCCAAGCACGGTCTTTGGGGGCTGACCAAGAACGTTGCGCTCGAGCTCGCCGAGTACGGGATCTTCGTGAACGCGATCGCCCCGGGCGGCGTGGCCACGCCCGGCACCGGGGTGCCCAGCGTGCAGGACGCGGTGGCGGAGACCGTGGCGCGCATCCCGATGCACCGGATGGCCGACCAGGACGAGATGGGGCGCGTCGCGCTCTTCCTTGCCTCGGAGCTCTCCAGCTACATGACCGGCTCCCAGGTCGTCGCCGACGGCGGCATGCTGCTGATGTAGATGGCTATCCGCGCGATGCGACACAGCCGCCCGCTCGGACGCCTGGCGCTGGGCTTGGCGTTGAGCGTGGCTGCCGGCGGCCTTGGAGCGGCCACGGCGATCTGGCCGGTGGGCGCCGTGGCGCGCGCCGCGCCCCGTCACAGGGTTCGCTACCGGCCCGTCGGCTGCCGGACCAGCGGCGGCGAAGTGGCCCATTTCCAGGGGCCCGACCGGCGCCTTGTGGCGCTGAGCTTCGACGACGGCCCGTCGATCTACACGCGACAGTTCGTACGGATGCTGGCAGCCAACCACGTCGTGGCGACGTTCTTCATGATCGGCGAGCAGATCGACCCTGTCTACCGCGCGACGATGCGAGAAGAGCTGCGCGACGGGGACGCGCTCGGCGACCACACATGGAGCCATCCCGACCTCGTGGGGCTCGGCAGCCCCTTCAGCCAGATCAAGGGCACGCGCGAAGTGATTCGCCGCGAAACCGGGTACACCCCGTGCCTCTTCCGGCCGCCATACGGCGCCTACGACTCCGCGGTGGTGCACGCCGCCAGAACGCTCGGGCTGGCGACGATCATGTGGGACGTGGACCCCATCGACTGGTCGCTGCCGGGCGTGGGGGCCATCGAGCAGCGGGTGCTCGCGCAGGTGCGGCCCGGCTCGATCATCCTCTCCCACGACGGCGGCGGGCCGCGGCAGGAGACGCTGCAGGCATACCCCTACATCATCCGCAGGCTTCGCGAACGCGGCTACAGGCTCGTGACGGTCCCGCGGCTTCTCGGCTTCAAGACCGTCTACCGGCGGTGCACCCTGCGGTGCCGAGGAACGGCGATCAAAGGCAGGCCGCCGCGCGGCTCGATCGTGCAAGACGGCTGAGCGCCGCCGGCGGACGCTCGGAGCGGCGTTGGTGAGAACCCGCTCAGGTTCCTCACATGCGCAGCGCGTGAGTCGATCACACCGGTAAACAACCCCAAGGAAGGGAGCATCAGGATGAGCATCAGCTCGATCTCCGGCGTCAGCAGCGCTGCGGTGGCGGCGGCGACAAAGCGCCCCGAGTCCACCGAGGTGCCCGGCGTGCCCGACCACGACGGCGACGGCGACAAAGCGCCCGCCGCGACCTCGACGACCGGCGCCAGCAGCGGCAGCGGCACGAGGGCGATTCCGGGCCAGCTCAACGTCAAGGCCTGAAAGCGAACGCCAAGGCCCCCGATGCGCAGGGGGCCTTGGCGCTGAAACGCGGCGTGGCCCGACAGGGCTCGGGTTGCCTGGAGACCTTGAGCCCCGAGGCATTGCGCTCCGCAAGCTCCCAGGCGCGCTTGCCAAGGTCGGGCGGATCTACACGTTGCACAGGGCAGCTTCTAGGCGCTTGTGCATGATCGTGGCGTCTTCGTGCTCTATAGCGCCCTTGAACAGCTCAAGGTGAAGGTTCGCGCGTGCCTCCGACCACATCAGCGGCGGCGCCACAAGCTCGTCTTCGAGCTCAGTGAACCCGTTCTCCTTCGCGCACGCCGCGATAGCGACGTTCGCGTCGTGACGAGCATCAGCGCCCGCTGCGCACTTCGTCCAGGCAAGCCACCCAGTTTGAAGCGGGACGTACGGAAGGCAAGGTCCGAGCAGAAGCATCTCGGGCTCCTCGACGCCCTCGCTGTGCCCTCGGGAGACGACGAACTCGAGCGTCGCATCCGCCTCGGCCTCGGACAGCCCGTCCCACGAGATGGCAAGCGGCCACCAGCCCATGGGGACGGGAATGCGGAGCCGGGTACGGGACCGGAACCCGGAGGGGCTCCTCGAGGATCTCATGGAGCCGGTCGCTCGGCAAGCCCGGCGGCGAGTTGTGGCCGCGATGGGGCGAGTTCGTTACCCGCGAGGCTGATGGTCGCCGGCGGCCGATGACGTCGTCTGCGCCGACGAATGACCCTCAGGTGGCGGCTCGGGCACGGGCGCCATTTGGCGGCGTGCATGAGCGGCGTGAGAGCTACTTGCGGACGGTTGGGATCGGGTCGGCGCCGGCGGCGGTCGCGGCGTCGAGCATCTCCTGGGCGCGCTTGGCGCCTTGGGAGAGCAGCATGCCCGTGAGCGCAAGCTCAGAGGCCGTGTTCTCATCCCACGGCCTGATGCTCTTGCCGTCGGCGACGCAACGTCCCTCGGGCAGATCCAGGTTCCGGTAGCGGATCTTCCTCATCACCTCAAGGGTATCGCCTGTCAGGGGCCGACTCAACATTGCGCGCCAGCTCGACGATCAGCTGCGTCAGTGGAGCGATCGTGCGACGAGCGTCGGCGCGCATCGCCCAGCCCAAGCACTCGTCGTGGCGGCGTAGCGCCGAGCGGAACTCGAGGCTTGGCAATCCGACGGCTGTAAGCGCAACGGCCAGCGCGACGTAGGCTGCGCGCAGGTTGCCGTCCACGAACGGGTGCGTTCTGAGGATCGAGGCGTAAAGCTCGGCCGGCGCAGTGGCACCTTCCGCCTCCTCGACTGCGTGCTCGCGGTTTTTTAGAGATGTGAGCCTCGCGTTGAATTCTTCGCAAGCCGCACGCAGCTCCTCCACGATCAGCGACCGGCCTCGCGTGCCTTTCATCGGCACGTCGTGCATCTCGCCGTCGATCTCGATGGGTACGCTGAAGGCGATTGGCTCGAGATCCGACCGTATCCTTCCCGCATCAAGCTCGAATGTGGTCAGGAAAATCGCACGATGCCAGCCACAGATGCGCTCCACAGTCATCTGCGACAGGCCACGCTCGGCATCCGCGGTAGCGGAGTTGAGCACCTTGCTCAGGCGTTGAGAGGCCTCTGCCCAGGTCCGCTCGGGGGAACTCGCGCCTGAGCGGTAGAACGGGGCCTCCGGAGTGTCTCGGAACCCTTCAAATCCACTCATCCGCATCGCTCCAGCCGCGTCGTGCTATTCACTCGACGGTGGCGAGGATCAAGGTGTGGCTTGGGCGGCACGGGCCTCGTGGAGCACCGCCTCACGCCGGCCACGAGCCCGCGTAGCCTTCTTCAGCGACGGCAGCTTCTGCGGCTTGCAGAGCAAGCAGCCCGCGCGTCGCTGCTTTGGACGCCTGCGCTTATGGTGCGCCATGCGTCCAGGCTACCAGACCGATAGATGTGGCCGCCGGATTTGGCATAGGGCACCGAAGACATGCGCTTCGACGGCATGGTGGGCGCCTGGGCTCGGCAAGCCCGGCGGCTGACATTTGTGGCATCCGTAAGGCGTTGGATCGGGCCTGATGCCTTGTCCTCGTCTCCATAGCGCAAGGCGGCGGCAGAGGGCATCAGCTGGTCTGCCTCGCGAATTGCATCGCAAGCCTCGCGGCCCGTCGGGAGCGCTCGCGCCTCTACCGGTCGTAGTGGGAGTCACCCCTCAGGTAGTAGACCCTACGCGCACCATTCTCCTTGGTCTCAGTGATGCGCTGCCATTCGCAGTCGTTTCGGCAGAAGTCAGTGACGAACAGAGTGCTTTCGCGGCGCACCGGGCGCGGGTCTTTGAAGCCGAGAGACATAGGCGAGCACCAGGCATGGCCCTCCGAGTTCCAGCATGGCGGCTCCTCGGTCACGGTCGGATCCTACAAGCGCACGCACGGCGCCCGCCGCTCCAGCGGTGCTTCGCCGGAAGTGCGGCGGCACGATGCGAGTGAGCCTGGTGGCCAGAGCGCGGCCCGAATTACCCACGAGACAACCCGGAGCCCAGCAGCAGCCCTGCTGCCCGCTGGGATGGGCGCGATCGCACGGATGCCCTCTCGATTGAGGGTGCCTTGCATGCGCTTGCTGGACGGGATGCTTTCGTGCTCCGCCGGGCAATCCACGCTGGAATCGCAAGCGAATTGACCGGGTGCAGTGCTAGCCGCTGGTTCCAACGATGTCCAAACGACCCTCGAAAATGCGGCGGGTGGGACTCGAACCCACAAGTCCTTCCGGACAATGCCTTTTGAGGGCATCGCGTTTACCGATTTCGCCACCGCCGCGCGATCCGACCGTAGTCTAATGAGCGCCGCGGACTCTACAAGCAGACCGCTGATGCTTGCCTGGCAGGCGGCGTGCCTCAGGCGGCGGAAGGCCCGGGCGCGGCCCCGCCGGGCGTCCGGGATGCGCGCACAGGTCGTTCAAGCTCGACGTTCCAGCCCTGTGAGAACCCACGCATGGCGAAGACGATCAACAGGATCTGCACGGGGATGACCGCGAAGGTCAGGACGCCGAGCAGCGTCGGGTTCAGCGTCGAGGCCGAGAAGTAACCGTAGTCGCGGTTGAACCAGTAGGAGCCTCCGACGAGCGCGAAGACCGCGAGCAGCACCGCCAGCGCCGAGCCGACCGGCAGCGCGCCGCGCCGCCACCGCACCGCCAGATAGGCGATCAGCAGATAGGCCAGGACGAAGAAATACTGGATCGGCAGCACCGATGTGTCCAGAGCTTCCTGCCCGCCGATGCTCACGATCAGAAGCAGGGCGACGCTGATCAGCAGCAGCACGATCACGGCCGCACGAGTGGCTCGCACGACCGGCTTGTCGCGGTTCGGATGCGTGATTTCCACGCCCGTCTGCTGGACCCTGCTTGACATCCCCACCGTGACCTTACCGCCTCACGCGGCCGGCCGACCCTTCGGCGGCTTCGCTACCGGGGCGATCGGCGCTACGGTACGCGCTCGACACCCGCGGGCGTGGTGGAATTGGCAGACACGCCGGCCTTAGGAGCCGGTGGGCGAGAGCCCTTGCGAGTTCGAGTCTCGCCGCCCGCATGGTTGCATGCGATCAAGCGCCGAACATGCCCACGCAACAGCGCTCCTGGGCGTCGAGTGGACACGAGCAGGCGATCGCGACGTCTCTATCGCGCGCCGTGCTTCCGTGGCTTACGACGAGCTCGGCGGCGCCAAGAGCTGATCAGCCCACGAGCGCCAGCAGCGGATCGGCCAGCGCCGGCGAGCAGGCGAGCAGGCCCCACGGCAGAGGCCCGGCGGCGGGCAGATCGGTGATGCTCAGGCCGGCCCGCTGGCAGATCAGGGCGCCCGCGGCGACGTCCCACAGCTTCATCGAACGCTCGAAGTAGGCGTCGTAGCGGCCGGCGGCGGTCCAGGCCAGGTCCAGCGCGGCGCTGCCGAAGCGGCGGATGTCCCTGACTCTGGGGATCAGCTTCGCGAGCACCTCTCCCTGCGCGGCGCGCACGTTCGCGTCGTAGGCGAGCCCGGTCGCCACCATCGCCGTCGCGAGATCATTGGTGGCAGAGCCTTCGATCGGGGTCCCGTTGCACCTCGCCGCTCCGCCCGCGTGCGCGGTCCAGAGCTCCTGACGGCATGGATCGAAGATCGCGCCCGCGAGGGTCGCGCCGGCGGCGTCCTGGACGGCGACGCTCACGCACCACTGGGGGATGCCGAACAGGAAGTTGACGGTGCCGTCGAGCGGGTCCACGACCCAGCGCATCCCGCTCGTGCCGACCCGTTCCTCGCCCTCCTCCCCCAGCAGCCCGTCCTCGGGGGCAAGCGCCGCGAGCCGCTCGCCGATCGCGCGCTCGGAGGCCACGTCCGCCTCGCTCACCAGGTCGGTCGGCGTGCTCTTGGTGGCGACGCCGCGGGCACGATCGCCCTCGAAACGCTCCAGCAGCAGCGCGCCTGCCTCCCGGCAGACGGTGACCGCCACCTCCAGCAGCCGCTCCGGAGCGTCCTGGGCGACGCTCACGAGAACAGCGGCGGGCGACTCTGGGCCCAGGGGCGCTCGGCCTCGATTTCGGCCGCCAGCGCGATCAGCGTGCTCTCGTCCGCGACGCGGCCGACGAGCTGCACGCCGCGCGGCAGACCATCGGCGCCGAAGCCCGCCGGCACCGAGCAGGCCGGCTGGCCGGTCACGTTCCAGGGAGCGTTGTAGGGAACCAGGCCGGCGACCGCGTTGAGCGTCCAGATCGCGCCCCTGCCCTCGAACTGCCCGATCCGCGGCGGCGGCTTGGCGGTGGCCGGCGTGAGCAGCAGGTCGTGGTCGGCCAGGACAGCGCCAAGACGCGCTCGCAGCGCGCTCTCGTGATCGCGAGACCAAGCCAGGGCGCCGGCCGGCAGCAGCGAGCCGATCCGGGCCATCGCCCTGGTGCGCCTTTCCAGGCGTCCCCTGTTCTCCATCTCCATCGCCTGATCGTGGATGCCGCGCAGCATCCGCGTGAGCACCGAGGGGATCGTGTCCAGCCCGTAGTCGGGGTGCAGCTCCTCGGTGTGATGGCCGAGCGAGCGCAGCAGCTCGACCGTTTCCTCCAGCGCCCGCTTCGCATCCGCCTCCAGGCTGGAGACGATCCCGGTCGGTATCCGCGTCGAGACCGCGATCCGCAGTCGCGGCGGGCGCTGCGTGAGCGCCGCGGAGAAGGGGGTGGTCGGCAGGCTCGGCGGGGTGGGCGGGGCCGACACCGAAGATGCGCCGACCAGGTCGAGGAACAGCGCCGTGTCGGCGACGGTCCGTCCGAGCAGCCCGTTCACCGAGAGCCCATGCCACGGTTCGAGAGCCGGTGCCATCGGCACGCGTCCGCGCTGCGGCTTCAGCCCGAAGAGGCCGCACCAGGCCGACGGGATCCTGATCGAGCCAGCGCCGTCGGAGCCGAGCGCGGCGCCCACCAGGCCGGCCGCCACCGCGGCCCCGCTGCCGCCGCTGGAGCCGCCAGGCGCCCGCTGCAGGTCCCACGGGTTGCGGGTGCTGCCCCACGTGACAGTCTCGGTGAACGGCCACATGCACAGCTCCGGCACGTTGGTCTTGCCGATCACGATCGCGCCGGCGTCACGCAGCAGCCTCACCACCTCCGCGTCGGCCGGCTTGGGGTCCCCGTAGGCGTTGGTGCCCATCGCCGTGATCTCTCCGGCGACGTCGATGTCGTCCTTGACGGCGATCGGCACGCCGAGCAGCGGGCGCAGCCCGCCCGCGCCGCGTCGCGCGTCGGCCTGCTGCGCTTCCATCAGCGCACGCTCCGCGAAGAGCACCCTGAAGGCGTTCAGCTTCGAGTCGTGCAGCTCGATCCGCTTCAGGCACAGCTCCACGAGCTCGCGCGAGGACACCTCGCCCGCGGCGATCAGCCGCGCCTGCTCCGCGATCCCGGCGAAGGCGAGGTCGGTTGCGTCCACATCGCAGACGGTACACGACCTCGGAGCGCCCAGCAAAATGCGGGTGGCGACGTGCACGCATTTTGCTGGGTGCTCCCAGTACCGTTGCGAAGCTTGGCCACCGAGGAGATGGAGACCCAATGACGCTGGTCGCAACCGAGGACCGGGGCGCGGTCCGTCACGTCGTGATGAATCGCCCCGAGAAGCGCAACGCGATGAACGAGGAGCTGATCCGAGGGCTGGCGCAGGAGCTGCACGCCGCCGCCCACGACCCGCAGGTGCGCTGCGTGGTGGTGCGCGGCGAGGGGACGATGTTCTCCTCGGGCATGGACTTCGCCTCGCTGGGAGCCCTGGCGGGCGACCCGGGCCGCCTGCGCGAGTTCCGCTCAGGCGTGCTTGCCGCATGGAACCTCTGCGAGGAGATGGCCAAGCCCACGATCGCGCAGATCCATGGCGGCTGCATCGGCGGAGCGATGGAGCTCGCGCTTGCCTGCGACCTGCGCGTGATGGCCGCCGATGCCGTGATCGGGCTCGTGGAGACGCGGGTCGGGCTGATCCCGGACGTGGGCGGGTCTTCGCGGCTGCCGAGCGTGGTCGGGCTGGGCAGGGCCAAGGAGATGATCATGACCTCGAAGCTCATAGATGGCGTTGAGGCGGAGCGGATCGGCCTGGTCAACCGCGTCGCGTCAGCCGACGAGCTCGACGCCGCCACCCAGCAGCTCGTGGACGAGTTGCTGCAGTGCGCTCCGGTCGCGATCGGACTCGCAAAGCGCGTGATCGACGCGGCGGCCAAGCCGACGCTCGCGGCGAACCTGGAGCAGGAGGTGACAGCGCAGCAGATCTGCGCTCAGAGCGAGGACTTCGCCGAGGGCGCGCGGGCCTTCGCCGAGCGGCGCCAGCCCGAGTTCAGCGGGCGCTGAGGCCGGCGCCGCCGAGGCGCGGAACGCTCAGACGCACGCCGCTCGCACGCGCGGCGCTCGCACGCGCGGCGCTCAGGCGGCGCTGTGCCAATCGATCGGCCCCGCCACGAGCGTGTGGCTCCCGAGCGGGCGGCCGAGCAGCTCCTGCAGACGCCGGGTGCAAGCAAGCAGCGCTTTCAGGTCCACCCCGGTGTGGATGCCCATCTCCTCGAGCATCGAGACCAGGTCCTCGGTCGCGATGTTGCCGGTGGCGCCCGCCGGCACCGGGCAGCCGCCGAGCTCGCCGAAGCTCGACTCGAAGCTCTCCACGCCCGCCTGCAAAGCCGCCAGCACGTTCGCCAGTCCCTGCCCCCGCGTGTTGTGGAAGTGCGCGGTCAGCTCCACGCCCTCCAGGCGCCGGCGGGCAAGCTCGAAGAAGTCGCGCACCTGCGCGGGATTGGCCATCCCGGTCGTGTCGCCGAACCCGATCTCCTGAGCTCCGGCGTCGCGCAGCCGCTGCGCGATCTCCAACACGCGCTCGGCGGGGACCTGGCCCTCGTATGGACAGCCGAAGGAGGTCGAGATCACGCCCTCGCACCGCAGACCCTCGGCTCGCGCGCGAGCGAGCACCGCTTCCAGGCCGCTCAGCGACTCCGCGATCGAGCGGTTGACGTTCTTGCGGTTGTGGGTCTCGGAGGCGGAGAGGAAGACGTTGATCTCCTCGAACCGCTCCCGGTGGGCCAGCGCCGCCTCCAGCCCGCGCTCGTTCGGAATGAGCACGCTGATCGACACCTGCTCGGGGACCTCGATCCGCTCCAGCACCTGCGCCGCATCGGCAAGCTGCGGGATCACGTCCGCCCGCACGAAGCTCGTCGCCTCGATGCGGGCCAGCCCAGTCCTGGCCAGCGCGTCTATCAGCTCCACCTTGGCGTCGGTGGGCAGCACCTCAGGCTCGTTCTGAAAGCCGTCTCTGGTCCCGACCTCGCGGATGCGGACCGACCCTGGCAGATCGAAGGCGCTCACGCACGTGATTCTAAGTGCGCGTTTTCACGAGCGGCGGCCGGGATGCGCAAGACTGCTGCTCCCTTGCCGAGGATCGCAGTCGATCTCACCGCTCTGCGCGAGTCGCGCGACTTCCGCCTGCTCGCACTCGGCCAGCTCATCTCCAACGTCGGCAGCGAAGCGGCGATGGTCGCGCTGCCCTACCAGGTGTTCGTGCTGACCCACTCGGCCGCGCTCGTGGGACTGATCGGCGCGGTGGAGCTCGGGCCGCTGATGCTCGTGTCCCTGCTGGGCGGGGCGATGGCCGATCGCGTCGATCGCAGGCGGCTGCTCGCGCTCGCGCAGATCGGGGTGATCCTGACCGCCGGCGCGCTCGCGGCCCTGGCGATCATCGGCCATCCGCCGGTGATCGCCCTGTTCGCGCTGGCGGGTCTGCTGGCCGGCAGTGCCGCTCTTGACACGGTCGTGCGCTCGGCGATCGTGCCGGCGGTCGCCGGCACGCGGCTGCGCTCCGCCCTCTCCTTCAACTACGGCCTCTATCAGCTCACGCAGATCATCGGCCCCGCGATCGGCGGCCTGATGATCGCGGCCGTGGGGCTTGGCGCCGCCTACGCATTCGACGCGGCAAGCTGCCTGGCGATGGTCGCCGCTGCGCTCGCGATGAGCCCCCAGCCTCCGCGAGGCGTGGCGGAGAGCGGCGCGCCCAGCGAACCGGTGCTGCGCTCGATCGCGGAGGGCCTGCGGTTCGTGCGCCGCAGCCCCGCGCTGCTGGGCAGCTTCGCGATCGACCTGGCCGCGATGGCCTTCGGCATGCCCAGAGCGCTGTTCGCGATCCTCTCGCTGACCGTCTACCACGCTGGCGCGGGCGGGGTCGGCGCCCTCTACGCGGCGGTGGCGGCCGGCGCCACGATCGCGGCCGCGAGCACCGGGTGGATAGAGCACGCTCAACGGCTTGGACGGATCACGATCGTGGCGGTCCTGGTCTGGGGAGCGGCTATCGCGGGGGCGGGCGCGGTCCCCAGCCTCGCCGCCGCGATGCTGCTGCTGGCGATCGCGGGCGCCGCGGACAGCGTCAGCGCCGTCTGCCGCACCACGATCAACCAGCTTCTGACGCCAGAGCGGATGCGCGGCAGGATGTCCGCCGTCTACAGCCTCGTGGTCCGCGGCGGCCCGCGGCTCGGCGACGTCGAGTCCGGCCTGATCGCCTCGGCTACCAGTGCGCAGGCGTCTGTGATCAGCGGCGGGCTGGCCTGCCTGCTCGGAGTGGGCGTGATCGTGGCGGCATTCCCGGCGCTCGCGGCCTTCCACGGCGTGCGAGACGCCGTGGAAGGGGCCCCGGCGCCGGCATCCGCCTGAACGCCACCTGATCCGCCTTCACCTATACTCGGCCGTCATGTCAACCCCTCCCGCCTCCGAATCCGACGTTCCCAAGCCCGTCTGCGTGCTCGGCGCCTCCGGCGCGCTGGGCTTCGGCCTAGTCCTGCGACTGGCAAAGACAGGCGTTCCGATCGTGATCGGATCGCGCGACGCCGAGCGCGCGCAGGAGGCGGTTGAGCGCGCCCTGGCCGAGGTGCCCGGCGCGGCGATCTCGGGGGCCGAGAACGCCGATGCGGTCACGCAGGCGCAGACGGTGATCCTCTGCGTGCCATTCCGCAACCAGTCCGAGACGCTAAACAACCTCAAGCAGGCATTCTCGCCCGGACAGCTCCTGATCGACACGACGGTGCCGCTGGCGGCGGCCGTCAGCGGGCGCGCGACACGGATGCTCGGCGTCTGGCAGGGCTCCGCCGCCCAGCAGGCGGCAGAGATGGCGCCCGAGGGCGTGCGCGTGGTGGCCGCGCTTCACACCGTCAGCGCCGCGGCGCTGGCGGACCTCGGCAGCACGCTTGGCGAGGACGTGCTGATCTGCGGCGACTCTCGCGCCGACAAGCGGGAGGCGGCGGCGCTCTTGCAGCGGATCGACGGTCTGCGCTGCGTGGACTGCGGGCGCCTGGAGATGGCCCGCATCACCGAGTCGCTGACGGCGATGCTGATCGCCGTCAACGCCCGCTACAAGACTCACGCGGGCATCCATCTGACAGGGCTGCCCGAGTCGCTGTGGGACTAGGCGGGCAGCCCGCCGGCGCCTGCGAGCGCTCCGGCGTGGTCGTGCTCGCCGGCGGCACGGGCGGGGCGAAGCTGGCCCGCGGGATGCTGGACGTGGTCGGCCCCGAGCGGCTGACTGTGATCGCGAACACCGGCGATGACCTGGAGATGTACGGCGCAAGCGTCTCGCCGGACCCCGATCTGGTCGCCTTCTGGCTGGCGGACCTGATCGACGAGCGCGGCTGGGGACTCGCCGGCGACACCTTCGAGGTGATGGACGCGCTGCGCAAGCTCGGCGTCGATGTGTGGTTCAACCTCGGCGACCGCGATCTGGCCTGGTGCATCGAGCGCGCCCGCCTGCAGAGCGAAGGGATGCGACCGACGCAGGCGCTGGCCGAGCTCTGCGGCCGCGTCGGAGTGAGGGCCGAGGTGCTGCCGATGTGCGACGAGCCGATGCGCACCTTCGTCAACGGCGTCAGCCTGCAGGAGTTCATGATCCGCCATCGCGCGGAAGGGCCCGTCACAGAGGTGCGCTTCGCTGCCGAGCGCCCCGCGGCAGCGACCCCGGAGGTTGCCGCGGCACTCGACCGGGCGCAGGCCGTGATCGTCGGTCCCAGCAACCCGGTGATCTCGATCTGGCCGATCCTCACGGCGATCGGCGAGCAGCTTGCCCAGGTGCGGGCGCCAGTGATCTGCGTGAGCCCGATCGTGGCCGGGAAGATCGTCAAGGGCCCGACGGCGGCGTGCCTTGAGGCATACGGGCAGCCGCTCAGCGCCGCGGGCGTGCTCGGCTTCTACGAGAGCGTGGCGCCCGGCCTGCTGGACGGCATGCTCTGCGACGAGCCGGCGCAGGGCCGGCTGCCCTGCGCGATGGCCGACATGTTGATGGACGGGCCTGCCGGGCGCGCCCGCCTTGCCGAGCGGGCGCTCGCGTTGGCCGAGACGGTGGGCGCCGGCGGATAGGCTTGTGGCGATGCGCACCGCCGTGGTCCTGCCAGTCAAGCGCTTCGGCCATGCCAAGCAGCGCCTCAGCGTGAGCATCCCAGACTCCGCCAGGCAGGCTTTGGTGCGGGCGATGGTCACCGACGTGCTTGACGCTGTCGCGGCGGTCACGGCGATCGACCTGACCGTGGTGGTCACCCGCGAGCCGATCGCCGCGGCGGCGGCCACGGACAGGGGCGCGCTGATCGTGCAGGACTCAGACCAGGGACAGAGCGCCGCCGTGGAGCTCGGGATCGCCGCCGCCGCCAGCCAGGGAGCCGAGCGGGTGCTGTGCATACCCGGCGACTGCCCGGCGCTGGATCCCGCGGAGATCGCCACGCTGCTGAGCGACGCGGAGCAGAGCCCGCGGCCCGATGTCGTGATCATCCCCGACCGCCACGGCACCGGCACCAACGGGCTGCTGCTGAGCCCTCCTGACGCGATCGCACCGAGCTTCGGGCCGGGGAGCTGCGCCAGGCACATGACGCTCACGCAGAAAGCGGGGCTCTCCTGCCGGATAGCATCGCCCTCCTCCCTGCTGCTGGACGTCGACACCGGCGCCGACCTGGCCGCGTTGCGCGCGCGGCTGGAGAGCCGGCCGGAGCAGGCTGCGCGCACACGTGCCGTCCTTGCCACGATCATCGAGACGCAAGCGTGGGAAGCTTCTCACTCCGCGGCCTGAGTGGACTGCCGGAGATCGAGCCGGGGGATGACCTCGCCCGGCTGCTGGTGCAGGCGCTCAGCGCTCAGGACTCCCCCGTGCGGCTGCGGGACGGGCACATCCTCGTGCTGGCGCAGAAGGCGGTCTCAAAGGCCGAGGGCGCGGTCGTGAGCTTGGCCGCCGTGACGCCGGGAGAGCAGGCGGAGCGGATCGCCGCCGATTGGGATCTTGTCGGCGGGCAGACGCGACGCGACCCGCGGGCGATCCAGGTGGTGCTCGACCAGAGCGCCGAGATCGTGCGCGCCCAGAACGGCGTGCTGATCAGCCGCACCCATCACGGCCTGGTGTGCGCGAACGCCGGCGTCGACGCATCCAACTCACCGCGGGATGAGACCGTGATCGTGCTGCCGAAGGACCCGGACGCTTCAGCCCGCGCCATCCGCGGGCGGCTGCGCGAGCTGACCGGCGCCGCCCCCGGCGTCCTGATCACCGACAGCTTCGGGCGCGCCTGGCGCCATGGGCAGTGCGACGTGGCGATCGGCTGCGCCGGCGTGAGCCCGCTGGATGACTGGCGCGGCCGCACCGACGCCAACGGCCGCGAGCTGGCCGCGACGTGGCTGGCTGTGGCCGACAGCATCGCGGCCGCCGCCGACCTCGCGCGCGGCAAGGACTCATCCGAGCCGGCGATCCTGGTCGAGGGGCTGGAGCGGTTCGTGACCGAGCACGACGGTCCGGGAGCCGCCGCGCTGCTGCGGCCGCTCGAGGAGGACCTGTTTCGCTGAGCCGGCGGCGGCGCGCCGGGGGGAGCGGCGCCACGAGCGCGCCACGCGCCGTTCAGTCAGCCGGGGTGATGCTCGCGGACGGGAGCCCGTCGAGGAAGCCGACGAGCAGTCGCTGCACGATCTCCGGCGAGTCGGCGAATGGCCAGTGCCCTGAGGCGGGCAGCACGTGCACGTCGGCCGACGGGAAGGCGTCGCGCTGACGCACCGCGTAGCTGGATGGCAGGTAGGAGTCCTGCTCGCCCCAGACCACCAGCGCGGGGATGTCGTGCGGCGCCATGTAGGCGGCGAGCTCCTCGGCCGCCGCGCCGGGCTCGTCCGTGGCTCTGTACAGCTCGAGCACCGCGCGGCGCGTGCGACGGTCGTACTGGTCGTACATGCGGTCCAGAAGCTCGCGCGGCAGGCCGCGCGGCTCCGAGGCCGAGATCAGACGCCTGAAGCCGCTCCTGAACGTGATCGCCTGGGAGATCTCGCCGAACACGGGCGTGCGCCAGATGCGCGCCATCCGATGCCAGCGATAGCCGGGCAGGATGCCGACGTCGATCAGCGTGATGCTCGCGAGCGCGTCGAGATGGCCCGCCGCCCAGACCAGCCCGATCGGACCCCCGAAATCGTGGACCACGAGGTGCACGCGTCGCACACCGAGCGTGCGTAGCGCGGCGTCCACGAACTCCGCGTAGGAGGGCACGGTGTGCTGGAAGCCCTCGGTGGCGACCGTCTCGCCGAAGTCGGGGAGGTCGAAGGCAAGCGCCCGGCGCGGACTTGCGGACCCGCCCTCCACGCCGCCACCGGACACCGCCGCGATCAGGCGCTCCCAGTCGTCGCTGGAGCCGGGGTTGCCGTGCAGGAAGACGACCGCTTCCGGGGAGTCCGCAGGGCCACCCTGGATCAGCCGGGTCGCGATGCCCTGCACCTCGATTCGCGTGCGCGAGACGTCGCTCACAATGCCACCTCCATAGGTTCGTGACCTGCTTTCGGCGAGCCCGACCGCGAGCGGAGCCTGTCGCCGACGTGCGTGGCGATCGCGCACGGCACGGCCCTGCCAAGGAAATGCAACGGCGCCACGTTGCGCGTGCCGAGCTCCTCGAGCAGCACGCGCATCCGCTCCCCGCGCGTGGCGGCGGAGAACACGACCCGCTCGCCGGCGTTCAATCGCCGGCCGCCGGAGTAGGTCACGATCGACTGCACGTGCTGGCCGAGCCGGCCAACGCTGCGTTTGCGGTACGCATCGAGCGCATCCGCCAGGGGCTGGCGACCCTGGAGAGCCGGGACGACCGCGTCGGCAAGCCATTCGGCGGTCTGCAGGGCAAAGCCGCAGCCGACGCCCCAGAACGGGTCCAGGGCGAGCGCGGCATCGCCAGCGAGCGCGAGCCCCGGCGCCGTGGAACGGCGGACTACGTTGGTCATGTCGATCTTGCCCTGCACCGGCCCAACCCGCCGGGAGGCCAGGATCGGCGGCGCGTCCGGGATGTCCGAGACGAAGGAGTCAAGCGCCCGACCCGGATCGCGCTTGAACTCGGGCAGGCGATCGTGGGTGGGCATGGCCGCGTACATGGTCAGCCCCTCGTCGGTCGGGAACGCGGCGGCCATCTGCGGGTCGAGCACCCACAGCGAGCCGTCTGGATCGCCGGCGGGCGGTGGTCCCTCGTAGTAGGCCGCATAGGCGAACCTGGCGTTGGTGAGCCTGCGCGCCGGCACCTGGGAGAGCTCGGCGACGCGCGAGTCGCGACCGTCGGCCCCGATGGTCAGAGACGCGCGCAACTCGTGCCGCTTGCCGCTGCGGTCGCGTATCACCACGCCGCGCACCGTCCCGCCGCCGTCGCGCACGAGCTCCTCCGCGCTCTCGCCGAGGATCAGGTCGACTCCCGGAGTCTGTGCCGCCATCTCGCGCATGAACGGGTCCAGACGCGAGCGCCGGATGTTGACGCTGGCGGGCACCGTGGGGCTCAGCGGGGGAACGACCCAGCCCCACCGGGTCCAGAGTCGGGTGCGCGAGCGTCGGGCGCCCATCCGCTCCAGATCCCGCAGCGCGCCGAGTCGCTGCAGCGTGCCGACCGCCGAGGACTGGATGAAATGGCTGCAGATGCGCTTGAAGCCGGCTGGATCGGGATTCTTCTCGACCAGCGCGACGCGCAGGCCGGCGCGCGCGATCAGCGTCGCGGCGGTGCACCCCGCAAGACTTGCGCCGACCACGACCGCATCATAGGGTTCTGATCGTGACTCGCTTTGCGACACTTGACTCCTGGGAACATCGCGCGTATCGATAGCCTGCGATTGCATTGGACCTGTCATCGTCGGCACCTCCACGTTCGCATGGGCTTTGGCGCCCGACCCTCCGTCGCCGCTTGATAGTTCGTCCCGTACTATACAGATTGGACTATGAGATGCGAGCGGATCGCCGCGACCTGCCCCCCACGACCTCGAACAGCCTGCGCCTCACAGGCACCTCCTATGCGGTGCTCACGCTTCTGCATCATCTCGGCGAGGCCACTCCGTACGACCTCAAGCAGGCGTTGGAGCGCTCGATCGCCAACTTCTGGCCGGTGCCCCACACGACCTTCTATGCGGAGCCCGAGCGCTTGCAGCAGGGCGGCTATCTGACGGTCCGGCAGGAAGCCGGCGGGCGCAAACGCAAGCTGTACGCGCTCACGCCGACCGGCGAGGCCGCGCTGCGCGAGTGGGCGGACTCGCCGGAGGTCTCCAGGTCGCAGCTACGAGACGAAGGCACCCTGAAGATCTTCGCGGGCGCCGATCCGCGCGTGATCTTCACCCAGCAGCGCCAGTGGCGGGCGCAGAAGCTGATCGAGCTCGAAGGCTATCTCGACAACCTGCGCGACAGCGAGCACGCGGCGGCGATCCGCGCGACGCTGCTGACCGGCATCGCCTACGAGCGTGCCCTGATCGAGATGATCGACCGGTTCCTCAGCGAGGGCAGCAGCTTCCTCCAGGACGCCGACGCTTCCGCGCGGCCGCTCGACGCCAAGGGCTGAGACGGATCCAGCCGACGCGGCGCGAGCGCCGGCCCGCGCCCGCGCTCAAGCGGCGATCGAGGGCCGCGCGGCGGGCGGCGTGAACGGCGTGCCGACTGGGAACCGGCGCCTGATCGCATAGAGCGTGCTGCGCTCGGCCGCCGGCCGCCCGGCCGCGTGCGCGGCCGCCACGAGCTGATCGGGGTCCAGCTTGACGCCGTGATAGCTGCCCGCCAGGCGGCTGATCGACTCCTCCATCAGCGTGCCTCCCAGGTCGTTGACGCCCCAGCGCAGGGCCTCTATGGCCGCCTCCACGCCCATCTTCACCCACGATGCCTGCAGGCTCGGCACGCTCTTGCCCAGAGCCAGGCGGAAGACGGCGGTGTGCTTGAGGTTCTCCTCGCGGGAGATCTCCTCGATCCCGTGGGTGCGCCCCAGCAGCGTCTGGAAGGGGATGAAGGAGAGGGGGACGAACTCGGTGATCCCCCCCGTGCGCTCCTGCAGCTCCCTGACCACGCGCATGTGCTCGGCCAGCTCCCAGGGCTCCTCGATGTGGCCGAACATCACGGTCGCGGTGGAGCGCAGCCCGGCCAGATGAGAGGCTTCGATGATCTGCACCCAGCGCTCGACGGGCAGCTTGTTGGGGCTGATTCGCTGACGCACCCCGTCGTGCAGGACCTCGGCAGCGGTGCCGGGCGTGGAGCCGAGACCTGCCTCCCGCAGGGCCGCGAACACCTCGGCGGGCGGCAGCCTGGAGATGTCGCACATGTGGGCGATCTCCATCGGGCTGTAGGCGTGCAGGTGCAGGTCACTGCCGGCCTCGGCGGCGAACCGCTTGGCCAGCCGCAGCCAACCCAGGTAGTCATCGAGTTGCCAGTCGGGGTGGATGCCGGATTGGATGCATAGCTCGGTGGCGCCGTAGTCGATCGCTTCGAGGATGCGCCGCTGGAACTCCGCCTCGTCGTGCTCGTAGGCGTCGGGCGAGCGCTTGCCCTGCCCAAACCCGCAGAAGGCGCAGCCGACGGTGCAGATGTTGGAGATGTTGATGTTGCGGTTGACGACGAAGGTGACCGTCTCGCCCGCCAGCTCCGCGCGCAGCTCGTCCGCGGCCAGCCGCATCTGCTCGATCATCTGCGGCCGCGTCTCGGCGAACATCGCCGTGAGCTGGTCGGCGTTCAGCCAGGCGCCCTCGCGCGCCCGTTCGATCGCGCCCTGCACCAGATCGGGCCGGATCGGGCGCGGCGGGTCGGTGCGGCCGGAGCCCCTGCGGGGTATGAAGCTCCAGAACTTCGTCTTGATCACGTCCATCACGCCCTGGGCGACCCACTCCGGGTCGATGTAGCGCGGGTAGACGCACAGCCGCTCGGTGAGCGCCACGCCGTCGGCGG
Organism: Solirubrobacterales bacterium; assembly: GCA_027315115.1. Lineage (GTDB taxonomy): Bacteria > Actinomycetota > Thermoleophilia > Solirubrobacterales > Solirubrobacteraceae > Palsa-744. The sequence continues at coordinate 101,956 of DAHUYQ010000028.1, forward strand.
CGAGCCGCTTGCGCACCTGGTGAGGCGAGGGGAACGGGTGCTCCGGGGAGATGTGGTCGCCGTTTGCCGAGAGGCCGCCCAGATCGGTCGCGCCGGCGGCGACGAGCTCCGGCCACCAGTCGGCGAGGTTGGGCGGCACCTGGATGCCGACGTCCGGCATCAGCCGGCGAGCCTCGCCGATCAGTCGCTTCATGTCCTGGATCGAGATCGGCGTGGCCCACTCGGGCAGCGGCAGGTGCGGGCGTCCGTCGTCCAGGCCGGTGCGCCAGTACTCGCGCGCGGCCTCGTCTGCGATCTGCGCAGGCTCGCGGCCGTAGTAGCGCTGATGCGGCACGAAGTTCTGCAGGATCACCTCCTGGATGTGCCCGTGACGCGAGTGCAACTTCGCGATCGCCTCCAACGACGCGATCCTCTCCCACTCCTCCTCCCCTATCCCGACCAGAATCCCCGACGTGAAGGGGATCTTCAGCTCGCCGGCGGCGGCGATCGTGGCCAGGCGCTGCGCCGGGTGCTTGGTCGGGGAGCCGGCGTGGACGGTCTCCATCAGCCGCTCCGCGATCGACTCGAGCATCAGCCCCTGCGAGGCGGTCACCTCGCGCAGGCGCGCCAGGTCCTCGGCCGCCAGGACGCCGAGATTGGTGTGCGGCAGCATCCCGCGCTCCAGCGCCCGCTCGCAGACCCAGGCGACGTAGCCGGTGAAGTCCTCGTGCCCATACTCGACCAAACGTTTGGCGACCTCAGGGTTGACCTCAGGATGCTCGCCTGTCAAGACAAGCAGCTCCTTGACGTTTCGCTTGGCCGCGCCGTCCAGGATCTCGAGCACCTGCTCAGGCGCATGGAGGTGCGCCTTGTGCGTCGCGAAGGCGCAGTACTTGCAGTAGCAGCGGCAGGTCCGGGACAGCGAGAGCGTCAGGTTGCGAGAGAAGGTCACCCTGCGTCGCATCGGCACAGTTTACGTCGCGGCCCGTAGGATGGCGTCCGCGATGAGCAACATCTACCTGGCAAGGCACGGCCAGACGGCCTACAACCTGGAGCGCCGCTTCCAGGGACAGATGCCGGTGCCGCTGGATCAGACCGGCATCGCCCAGGCCCACGACCTGGCGCAGCGCGCCGGCGCGATTTCCTTCGCGGCGCTGTGGTCAAGCCCCCTGCGCAGAGCCCGCGAAACCGCCGAGATCGTCGCGGCGCGCATCGGACTGCCGATCCAGGAGGACGCGCGCCTGATGGAGACCGACGCCGGCGAGTGGACCGACCGGCCGTTTGCCGAGATCCTGGCGGAGACCCCGGAGCTGTTCGCGGGCTTCGCCGAGGGCGACCCCTCCTTCGCCTTCCCCGGCGGAGAGTCCTTCGCGCAGCAGGGCGCCAGGGTCGCCACGGCCATCGCGGAGATCGAGCGGGGCGATCTGCCCGCCCTCGTCGTCTGTCACGGCGTGGTGATCAGGATCGCGCTCTTCCAGCGCGCCGGCCACAGAGTCACGCTGGCCGAGCGGGTGCCGAACGCCGCGCTGGTGCCGCTGGACCCCCAGGAGGCCGCGCACGCGGATCTCGGGGGTGGCGCGGCGCTGCCGCCGAGCTAGGTCTGCCCGTCCAGACCGCTCATTCGCCGCTCGACCCGTCCTCCGCGAGCCGCCTGACCAGATCCCCGCCCTCGCGCGCCATCCGCGAGCGGGGCACGATCAGGTCGAAGCCGGCGCGCTGCGCCCTCTCGCGAGTCTCGACGTCCACGTGCGAATAGAAGCCGAGCGTCTTGGTGTCCCGCAGCGCGCCCTCCTGGGTGAGCGACTCGACCAGGCCCGCGCCGTCAAGCTCGCCGGTCAGGTCGACGATCAGCACGTCCGCTTCGCCGAGCCGCCCGCGAACCGCCTCGGAGTCGCCGACCAGATCGACCTCGATGCCCGCGGACCGCAGGGAGCCCACCACGTTGGAGCCGAACAGCAGGTCTGGAATCAGGGCGATTGCGCGCGTCACTGCGCCCGCAGCCGCGCAAACTCGTCGCGCACTGACTGGGGTCGGCCCCACATCTGCGTGACCTCGACGCGCCCGCTGCGGACCTCGCGCACGGCGATCTCGCCCTCGATGCCCGCTTCGTCCAGGAGACGCAGAGCGGCGTGGACCGCCGGCGCCGCGGCGGCATGGCCGAACTGGTGGGCCACCAGCAGCCGCCAGTGCCAGTCGTGGCGCGAGTAGGGACGCGCATTGCAGGTCGTCAGGTAGACGGAGGCGTCGACATAGCGCGACTCGTCCGCGATTCGCAGGTCGAGCTCGAGGTCCGTCCAGTCCTCCGGCAGCGAGTCGATGATCGCCTGAAAGGTGTCTGCAAGGCCCATGCTGGCGTGAAGCCTAGCGCGGCTATCCTCGGATCCGATGTCTGCCATCGATGCGGCCAACACGAGCCCGGCGTCCGCGGCGCAGAGTGAGCTCGCGGCACTGCACGACGGCTGTGGCCTTCTCGACCGCTCGCAGCGAGGCAAGCTCGCACTCACCGGCGCCGCCGCCGCCGAGTTCCTGAACGGGCAGGTCAGCAACGACGTGGAGAAGCTGGCGCCCGGCGAGGGCTGCTATGCCGCCTACCTGACCCACAAGGGCAAGATGCAGGGCGATCTGCGCATCCTGCGCACAGAGCACGAGCTGCTGCTGGACACCGAGCGCGTCGCCCTGCAGAGCCTCTTCGACATGATCCGCCGCTTCAAGATCGGCTTCGACGTCGAACTGCACAAGCGGACGCTTCAGAGCGGCCTGCTCTGCCTGATCGGGCCCCGATCGCGCGAGATCGCAAGCGCGGCCGGCGCGCACGCGCTGCCACCGAGCGTTGAGCACGCTCACGTCGAGACCACGATCGCCGGCCATCCGGTGCGCCTGATCGCCACCGCACGCCCGGAAGGACTCGACATCCTCTGCGACGCCGAGAGCCTGCAGGCCCTGGCATCGGCGCTGCGGGCGGCAGGCGCCCACCCGGTGAGCGACGCCGCGGCGGAGACCGTGCGCGTGGAGCAGGGGGTGCCTCGCTACGGCATCGACCTGGACGAAAGCGTGATCCCGCAGGAGGCCGGCCTCAACGACCGCGCCGTGAGCTTCACGAAGGGCTGCTACGTCGGGCAGGAGACAGTCGCAAGGCTCTACTACAAGGGCAAACCGAACAGGCTGTTGCGGGGTCTGCGGCTCGATGCGCCGGCCACCCCTGGCGAGGAGATCAGCGCCGGCGAGCGCGTCCTTGGCCGTTTGGGCAGCGTGGCGATCTCCCCTGAGTTGGGGCCGATCGCGCTCGCGCTGGTCCGCCACGAGGCGCAGCCGGGCGATCGCGTCAGCGTCGGTGAGCGGCAGATCGGCGCGCAGGTCGTGGCGCTCCCATTCGAGGGCTGACCACCGTGCCGGCGGGCCGAGGATAGGATTCCTCCACACCCTAAACGCGACAGACGAGGTTTCTGATCACCGTGGCAATCGACTTGCAACAGGTCTCGAAGATCGACGTGCAGCCGGGCGAGCTTCCGCAGAGCATGGCCGCCTGGGTCATCAGGGAGGAGCGCCAGGGCGAGCCGAAGGACGCCTTCCAGGTCGAGGAGATCGAGGTTCCCGAGCCCGGCGCCTTCGAGGTGATCGTGAGGGTGATGGCCGCGGGCGTCAACTACAACAACGTCTGGGCGGCGCTCGGCAAGCCCGTCTCGGTGATGAAGTACGGCGATCACCCGGAGTTCGGCCACCACATCGGCGGCTCCGACGCCTCCGGGTATGTTTGGAAGGTCGGCCCCGGCGTCACGCGCTGGAAGCCCGGCGACGAAGTCGTGGTGCACTGCAACCAGGCGTCCTACGAGGACCCGGAGGTCCACGGCCTGGACCCGATGGCAGCGCCCTCGCAGCGGATCTGGGGCTATGAGACCACATGGGGCTCCTTCGCCCAGTTCACCAAGGTCCAGGCCCAGCAGCTTCTGCCCAAGCCCAAGGCGCTCTCCTGGGAGGAGGCCGCCTCCTACGGCCTGGTCTACTTCACCGCCTACCGGATGCTGATCACGCGCTGCAACCTGCAGGCCGGACAGCGAGTCCTGATCTGGGGCGCCGCCGGCGGCCTGGGCGTCTTCGCCACCCAGCTCTGCGCCGCCGCCGGCGCGCACTGCGTGGGCGTCGTCTCATCCCCGGAGAAGGGCGAGCTCGTGGAGCGCCTGGGCGCCGTGGGCTTCATCGACCGCGGCGAGTTCGCCGGGATGATGCGCAAGGGAGGCGAGAGCCCCGCGGAGGAGAAGGCGCGCTTCCTGGCCTCGCGCGAGTTCTCAAAGCGCGTGAGCGAGATGCTCGGCGACGCGCCGGACATCGTCTTCGAGCACGTCGGCCAGGCGACGTTCCCCACCTCGGTCTACACCGTCAAGCCGTTCGGCAAGGTCGTGATCTGCGCCGGCACCACCGGCTTCAACCTCGACTTCGACGTGCGCTACCTGTGGATGAAGCAGAAGGAGATCGTCGGCTCCCACTTCGCCAACGCGTACGAGTGCATGAAGGCCAACGAGCTGATCGAGAGCGGGCAGATCAAGCCCGTGCTGTGGCGGACGATGGGCTTCGACGGCGTGGCGCAGGCGCACCAGCTCATGCTCGAAAACAAGCACCTAGGAAAGATCTCCATCCTGGTCGGCGCGGACTCCGAGGGACAGGGCCGCACCGCCGAGGGTGGGGGCGCGATACATGCGGAGGTTGGCGGCTGATGTCAGACACGGTGATGATCCCCTGGTACGCGACGGGGTTCCGGGCGGACGGCTTCGAGGATGTCCTGAACCAGGTCGCGGCCGTCGCGATGCGCTACGGCGCCACCTCCTACGCCGTCTACCGCTCCAAGGAAGACCGCTACCGCTTCCAGCAGTTCGCGACCTTCGAGAGCCATCTCGACTGGGAGCGCTACTGGGAGGGCCAGGAGATGACGAGGTTCCGCAGGCAGCACTCCGGCTGGTACCAGGTGCCGGTGCTCTACGGCTGGTGGACGCGGACCGCGGAGGGCAGGCTCAAGGGGCACGAGACAGACGCCGTGGAGGCCGAGCTCGCCAACGGCTCCCACACGCTGTAGCAGCGCCCTGCCGCAGAGTCCCCTGACGCGACGCTCGCCGGCGCCCCGCGCCCGCGACATCGGCCGCGACCGCCTCGCCGCATGCCGCTAATGCGAAAGCCACGCGATGCCGAAATAGGTACGCATGACGGCGACGTCGTCCACCGGGGGGTCCCGCGTACCCGCGCGGCCGGTCGCGGACGCCTCTGAGGAGAAGATGATGGCCGTGACGCTCGCGGCCCTCTTTGCCGCGGGCGCGACGCTTGCGCTGATCACGCTGCTGCTGCCCGCCTCCAGGCACGCCGACAAGATCGGCCTGCTGGCGATAGTCGCCACCGCCTACCTCGTCTCGGGCCTGCTGTGCTGGCGCGCCCGCCAAGCTCCGCGCTGGGCGCTGCCGCTGGTGCTCGCCTGGGGCAGCACGCTGATCGCGGCGGTGGCCTACTTCTCCGGCGAGCGCCCCAGCCCGCTGATCTGCTTCTACCTCTGGGTGTTCCTGTACGCCTCCTACTTCATGAGCAGGCGCGAGGCGGTGGCGGAGGTGGCATATGCGGGAGCGGCCTACGCGGTGCTGCTGGCATTGCAGCCACCGAAGAACGGGATCGTCGAGTGGTGGCTTGTGGTGATGGGAACGCTGACGGTCGCGGCGATCCTCACGCGCGTGATGAGGGAGCGCGTGGAGTCCCTGATCGCCCGCCTGTACGACACGGCTCGCACCGACCCGCTGACCGGGCTTCCGAACAGGCGCGGGTTTCGCGAGCTGCTCGACCGCGAGCTGCAGCGCACTCGCCGCGCCGGCGCCTGTGCCGCGATCCTGGTCGGCGACGTCGACCGCTTCAGGGAGGTCAACGACCGCGCCGGCCACCACGTCGGCGACGCTGCCCTGCGACGGCTTGCCGACGTCTTCGGCGAAGCCAAGCGTGAGATCGACGTCATCGCGCGCGTGGACGGCGAGGAGTTCGCCCTGATCCTTCCCCAGACCGACGCGCAGGGCGGATTGCTGGCCGCCGAGCGGCTGCGCGAGGCGGTGCAGGAGACCTTCGCCCACGACGAGGTACCGATCACGATCAGCTTCGGCGTCGCCTGCTTCCCCAGCCACGCGCACACGTCCGCCTCGCTGCTGCGGGCCGCGGACGAGGCGCTACAGCTTGCCAAGCGCTCCGGCGGCAACCGCGCGGCCGCCCACAACCCGACCGCGCTTGGAGCGGGGGCCGGCAGACGCGACATCGAGTCCGAGCGCTTCCTGGCCCTGATGCTCGACCTCGCCGAAGCGGTGGACCTGCGCTTCAGCGGCAGCGCCAGGCACTCAGAGACCGTCGGCCGCTACGCGGAGATGGTCGCCAGGGAGCTTGAGCTGGGCGAAGACCGGATCGCGCGCGTGCGCCTGGCGGGCATGCTCCACGACATCGGCAAGATCGGCGTGCCCGACAGCATCCTGCGCAAGCAGGGACCGCTCACCGACGACGAGTTCACGGTGATCAAGGCGCATCGGAGCCTCGGCGCGCAGATCATCGACCACCCGAGCCTCGCGGACGTCAGCTCCTGGGTCGGCGCGCACCACGAGCGCCCGGACGGACGCGGCTATCCCAGCGGCTGCCGCGGCGATCAGGTGCCGCTGGAGGCGCGGATCATCGCGGTCGTAGACGCCTACGAGGCGATGACCAGCGACCGCTCGTACCGCAACTCGATCGGCCATGCGGCCGCGCGCGAGGAGCTGGCGCGCTGCGCGGGCAGCCAGTTCGACGAGCGCGTGGTGGAGGCGTTGATCGCGGCGCTGGGCAGGGACGCGGAGCACGCCGACACCCCGCCGGCGATGCATGAGCCTCACGGCGCGGCGGGCCTCGCCGCGGCGCCGGCGGCGGGCCGAGCCGCGGCGCCGGCGGAGTGCTGAGCTCGGCCCCGGCGGAGTGCTGAGGCTCAGCGCGGCAGCCGCCAGCGCGCGCGCCTGGCTTCCCGCGCAAGACGCCGCTCATGCCGAGCCTGCAGGCTCGCTTCGACCGCCTCCAGGTTCGATCCGGGCCCAAGCAGCGCCCAGCCGTCCCTGAGCACCGGCAGCAGCGTGAAGATGATCACCCAGATCGGCCAGAAGCTGCCGCTGGCGCCCGCGGCGATCCAGACCGCCACGCAGACGATGGACGCCGTCAGCGAGCCGCCTGCCTCCTGCGCCAGCCGCCGGCGCAAGTGCGATCTGCGGGCCAACAGCGTCCGCTTGGCCGCGGCCGAGCTGACGGGGAGATCGGCTCGCAGCGCATCGAGGTCGGCACGCGTCTTCGCCTTGTAGACGGCGTCCAGACGCCCGTCGAGCTCCTCAGCCGTGAGGCGCCCCGCGACAGTGTGCTCGCGCAGCTCCTCCACGACGCCATCGCGCTCCTGATCTGAGATGCGCAGATGGCCAGCGTCGCTCATGCCCAGAATGTAGTCCGGCGAGCCGGGTCAGCCTCGTTCCAGCGGCGCCATCGTCAGTCCCGCGCCCTTGAGCTGCTCCCAATAGTGCTCGGCGGGCTCCTTCTCGCCCGTGTAGACGATCGCCTGCCCGGAGTTGTGGATCACGTTGGCGATCTGATGCCCCTGCTCGAGGCTGACGCCGGGGATGAAGCGCGCCAGCGTCCTTGCGACGTGGTCGAAGGTGTTGTGATCGTCGTTGCGGACTATGACCCGCCAGGGACCGCCCGTGCCACTTCCCGGGCCGCTGATCCGGGGCTTCTCGATCGTCTCGTTCATGAGGGCGCAAGGATAGAGACGCAAGGGATGGGCGCGCAAGCGCAAGGCGCCACGGTCAGCCCTCAGACGGCGCGCTGAATGTAGCGCTGCAGGCCGGCGTAGCTCTGCTGCGGCGGCATCGCCTGCTCGTAGGCGCGCGTGACATCAGGATCGCCCTTCGCCTCCACCTTCGCCTCCATCGCGGCTGTGAAGGACTCCACGTCCCCTTCCCGCGCCCAGCGCTCCATCTCCCCCAGGCTCTCTCTGACGGCCGCCAGGTGCTCGGCGACGTCCTCGTAGCGTCCGAAGTGAGTTGGCACGATCGCCTGTGGCCGCCATGCCTCCACGACGTCCAGGGAGGCGCGCCAGAGCGGCAGGTCTATGTCGGGCGGCGGCGTGGGCGCGAAGACGGGCCCCTGCGGCAGGATTCGCACCCCGGCGACGTCGCCGCAGAAGGCGGTCCCGCTGTCGGCGTGCAGGTAGGCGACGTGGTGCGAGGCGTGACCCGGCGTGTATGCGACCTCGAATCCCGGCAGCGCCTCCCCGCCCGCAAGCGATCTGACGTTGCCCTCGGGGACCGGCAGCACCTCTCCCCAGAGCCGGTCCATGTCCTCGCCGTAGAGCCTGCCGGCGCTGGCCAGCAGCTTGGAGGGATCGATCAGGTGCCTGGCGCCGCGCTCGTGCACCCACACCTCGACGTCGGGAAAGCGGGCCACCAGCGAGCCGGTCGCACCGGCGTGGTCGAGGTGGATGTGCGTGAGCGCGATCACTCGCGGCGGCCTGCCATCCAGCGCCGCGAGCAGCGTCTCCATGCAGCTCTGCGGGCCGGGGTCGACGAGCACGTCGCCGATCAGCCAGGATCCGATCACCCGCTCGTGGCCGAGGTGCATGAGGTCGATCTGCTGCATTGTTGCCAAACCCTACAATTGCGGGCATGAGCGAGACGACCAGGGGTCCACGGCTACCCCACCCAGACCGGCCCTGGATGATGCGCACCTACGCGGGCCACTCGACCGCGAAGGCATCCAACGAGCTCTACCGGCGCAACCTGGAAAAGGGCCAAACGGGCCTCTCGGTCGCCTTCGACCTGCCAACCCAGACCGGCTATGACCCCGACGACGAGCTCTCGCGCGGCGAGGTCGGCAAGGTCGGCGTGCCGATCGCCCACCGCGGCGACATGGAAGCGCTGCTGGAGGGCATCCCGCTGGGCGAGATGAACACCTCGATGACGATCAACGCCACGGCGGCCTGGCTGCTGGCGCTCTACATCGTCGCCGCCGAGAGCCAAAGCCCACCCGCCTCACAGGACCAGCTTCAGGGCACCACCCAGAACGACATCATCAAGGAGTTCCTGGCCCGCGGCACCTACGCCTTCCCGCCGGGCCCCTCGATGCGGCTGATCGCCGACATGGTCGCCTACACGGTGCTGCACATCCCCAAGTGGAACCCGATCAACATCTGCTCCTACCACCTGCAGGAGGCGGGCGCCACGCCGGCGCAGGAGATCGCCTACTCCATGAGCAACGCCATCGCCGTGCTCGACGCGGTCAAGGAGCGCCTCGGCGAGAGCGCCGAGCAGGACACGATGAGCAAGGTCTTCGGGCGGATCTCCTTCTTCGTCAACGCTGGCGTGCGCTTCGTCGAGGAGCACGCGAAGCTGCGCGCGATGTCGATCATCTGGGAGGAGATCGGACGGCAGCGCTACGGCGTCACCGACGAGAAGCTGCTGCGCTTCCGCTACGGCGTGCAGGTCAACTCGCTTGGCCTGACAGAGGCCCAGCCGGAGAACAACGTGCAGCGGATCGTGCTGGAGGCGCTGGCGGTCACGCTGGGGCGAAACGCGCGAGCGCGCGCGATCCAGCTTCCCGCCTGGAATGAGGCCCTGGGGCTTCCGCGTCCCTTCGACCAGCAGTGGTCGCTGCGCATCCAGCAGGTGCTCGCCTACGAGACCGACATCCTCGACTACCCCGACATCTTCGAGGGATCCAAGGTGATGGACGGCCTGGTGGAGGATCTGCTGGGCAAGGCGCGCGCGGAGATGGCGGTCGTCGCCGAGCACGGCGGCGCCGTGGATGCCGTGCCCTACATGAAGGGCGCGCTGGTCGAGTCGCACCGCGAGCGCATCCGCCGCATCGAGGCCGGCGAGCAGATCGTGGTGGGCCAGAACCGCTTCACCGAGACCGAGTCCTCTCCGTTGACCGCGGACGCCGAAGGCGGCATCCTCGTGGTCGACCCTGCGGTCGAAGCGCAGCAGATCGAGGCTGTCAGGCAGTGGCGCTCCTCGCGCGACCAGGCCGCGGTGGATGCCGCGCTGGGCGAGCTCGCGCGCGTCGCGGCGGACGAGAGCGCCGAGCGCGAGAACCTGATGGTCCCCACCATCGCTGCGGCCCGCGCCGGGGCGACCACCGGCGAGTGGTCAGCGACGCTGCGCAAGGTCTTCGACTCCTACCGCGCACCGACCGGCGTCGGGGAGGCGGCGGCCGCGGTCTCCGGGCCAGAGCTCGAGGAGCTGCGCGAGCAGGTGGCATCGCTGCAGGAGCGCCTCGGCCGGCGTCCGAAGATCCTGGTCGGCAAGCCCGGCCTCGACGGCCACTCAAACGGCGCCGAGCAGATCGCGGTGCGGGCGCGCGACATCGGCATGGACGTGGTCTACAGCGGCATCCGCCTCACTCCATCGCAGATCGCCAAGTCGGCGGTCGACGAGGGCGTCCACGTGATCGGGCTCTCGATCCTCTCGGGCTCTCACCGAGAGTTGATCCCGGCTGTGATCCAGGCGCTGCGGCAAGCGGGCGTCGACGCGCCGGTGGTGGTCGGCGGGATCATCCCCGACCAGGACGTGCCCGCCTTGAAGCAGGCGGGCGTGGCGGCCGTGTACACGCCCAAGGACTTCGACATCTCCAAGATCATGCGCGAGATCGTCGAGCTGGTCGGCGAGCGCGCCGGCGTCCCCGCATAGGCGCAGACCGACCCGCCTGCTGATGAGCGGCTCCGAGCAGGCCAGCGGCAACGATCTCGGAAGGCGCTTGCGGGAGCGAGACCTGACCGTCGCGCCAGCCGTCCTGAACCTGCTGGAGAGCACCACTCAGGCCGACCGCGAGCAGGCGCTTGCGCTGCTCTCCGAGGTCTCCCCGGCCAGGCTCGGACACGAGCCCCGCGGCCGCGTCGTCGGGGTGACGGGGCCTCCGGGAGCAGGCAAGTCGACGCTGCTCTCGGCGCTGCTGCGAACATGGCGCGACGCCGACCGCTCGGTGGCGATGCTGGCCGTCGACCCGAGCTCGCGCGCATCCGGCGGCTCGCTGCTCGGCGACCGCGCCCGGATCGAGTTCGACCCCTCCGACCGGCGGGTCTTCATCCGCTCGACCGCGGCGGGCGAACGCCTCGGCGGCCTTGCCTTCGGCACCCGCGCGGCCGGCCAGGCGCTGGCCGCCGCCTTCGACGTGGTCGTGATCGAGACCGTCGGCGTTGGCCAGGCGGAGACCGAGATCGCCGACGCCGCCGACGTGGTGGTCGTCGTGGTGCAGCCCGGCAGCGGGGACGTGCTGCAGTTCCTGAAGTCGGGGATCATGGAGATCCCGGACGTGCTCGTGGTGACCAAGGCCGACCTCGGCCAGGTCGCGGTCAGCGCGCGCCGCGACCTGAACGCCGCGCTGCGCTCGCTCGGTCGCCGAGACACACCCGTGCTGTCCGTCTCCTCGGTCCCGCCGCCGAGCGGCATCGAACAACTGGCGCAGGCGATAGACGAACGCCTGGCCGCGATCGACCTGCCCGCGCGCCGCACGGCCGCGCGGCGCTCCGCGGCGCTCTCCGACTTCGTGGGCGAGTACGGGATGAGGGCGCTGCGGGGTCTCGGCGGACGGCGTACCGCGGAGCGCCTGCTCGCAGAGCAGGACCCCGCGCTCGGGGAGGCAGAGCTGGAGCAGGCGCTGCTCAGCGCGGCCGGCGACCCTGGGCGCGGCGTTCGCGGCGCCTGAGCGCGGCGTTTCCGTGGCGTTGCCGTGGCGTTCGCAGCGTTCGCGGCGCCCCGGCGCGGCGCCCCAGATAGCGCTCGCGATCGGCGCGCCGTATGCTGCGCGCGTGGCAACAGGCTGCTTCATCTCGACAGGGCGCACGCTGGAGCCGGCGATCGAGCGCGTGAGGCTCGCGGAGTCGCTCGGGTACGAGTCGGTCTACACGACCCACATCGCGGGCCGGGAGTCTCTGACCGTCCTGACGGCCTTCGCGCTCTCCAGCACGAAGATCCGGCTCGGCACCGGCGTGGTGCCGATCTACAGCCGCACGCCGGCGACCATGGCTCAGACGGCGGCCACGATCGACGAGCTGTCGGGGGGCCGCTTCACGCTCGGGCTGGGGGTCTCCCACCGTCCGATCGTGGAGGGCTGGCACGGGCAGAGCATCGACCGGCCCGTCAGGGAGATGCGCGAGTACGTCGCGATCGTCAGGGCGATCCTACGCGGCGAGAACCCGCCCGGGGGCGAGAAGTGGCAGAGCAATTTCCACCTCATGGGCCTGGAAGCCCGGCCGGCGCTGCCGGTCTACATCGCCGCGCTCTCCCCCGCGATGCTGCGCCTGGCCGGCGAGATCGCAGATGGCGCGATGCTCTGGCTCTGCAACCCCAGCTACATCCGTGAGGTCGTGATCCCGGAGATCCGCGCCGGACGGGAGCGCGCCGGCAAGACGCTGGAGGGGTTCGACATCGTCGCCGCCGTGCCGGCCGCGCTCACCGAGGACGTCGACCAGGCGCGCTCCTCGCTGCGCCGCGACCTGCTGCCCTACTTCGGGCTGCCCTTCTACAGGGCGATGATCGAGCGCAGCGGCTTCGGCGCGGACATCGCCGCCTACGACGCGGCGGCGGGCGACGCGGCCGCGATGCAGGCCGCCATCTCCGACGCCTTCCTCGCTGACCTGGCCGCGATCGGCGATCGTTCCGCCGTCGTGGACGGCGTGGAGCGCTACCGCCAGGCCGGGGCCAGCTCGCCCTGCGTGGGCCCTGTCGCCCACACGGACTTCGAGGCGACGCTGCGCGCCGCGATCGGCTGAGCCGGCCCCTTCGCCAGAGAGAGCCGCCACTGCGTGCGCAGCGTCACAGTGCTTGCACACGATTGACTGCATTGTTGTATGCAAGTAATCGATCGGAGGCGCAACATGCAGAAGAAGACGTGGACACTGAGGACCGTCGACGGTCAGACATATGAGGGACTCTCCAGGCAGGACGCGACGCTGATGCTGGCGCGGCTGATCTATGGCGTGGAGCCGGCTCGCGAGGCGAAGATCACCCGCCTGCCGGTCGCCGAGGCGCTCGCGACGCCGATCGCCGCCTGAGCCAGGTCGCAGGGCAGGAAGGTCGTCTCCCGAGACGCGTGCGCCCGGCTCCCAACCGGAGGCACGCCTACAATGCACGTATGGAGGGCTCGACGTCGGAGACGAGTGCGCGCAGCTGGCTGCGCTGCTACCGCTGCTGGTCACAGAACCTGGAGGTGCAGGTCCACTACGAGGGGATCCACAAGATCGACCCTGAGACCGGCGAGCGCTCCGAGATCGTGGACGAGCTCGAGGAGGCCGTCGTGCAGTGCCTGGACTGCATGCACGACCAGCCGCACCTCGGCTTCGTGGGCGGCCGGGTAGAGCCGATCGAGGACCGCTGGGAAAGGATGATCGTCGGCACCCCGTGGGTCGCCTCGTGCACCGTTACGGTAGACGCCGATGACGTCGAGAGCTGCTCCGGCCCCGAGGCCGGCGACGCGCTGGCCTACGCCGCCTTCGGCGAGCACGGAGTGCGCGAGTTCTTCACGCATGTGCGCTTCCACAAGCACGAGGACGACTCCACCATCATCGTCCATCTGCTTGTCGAGCTCTACGCGCGCTCGCTGGAGGAGGCGACCGAGGTGCTCGAATCCACCGCGCGCGGCGCGCTCACGATCACCTCGCTGGCAGAGGAGTCACGCCCCCCTGCCGCAGGCGACAGCACGCACGGACACGAGTAGAGCGGCTGTCGGCCGCCACGCCCCCGACGCGCGTGGGCCGGCCGAGTGCCGGCCGATCCACATCGGTGCCGGCCGGTCCACATCGGTGCCGGCCGGCCAGTCGTGCGGTCTCGATCAGGATCCGGCGAGCCGCTGCTCAAGCGCCTTGAGCTGCTCGTGCAGCTCGTGGGGCAGGTGGTCGAACTTGCCCAGGTGCTCGTGGAAGTGCGGGAGCTGCGCCTTCCAGTCCTCGACGTTGACGTCGAGGAGCTGCTCCATGTCGCTCTGCGGCACGTCCAGGCCGCTGACATCGATCCCTTCCAAGCCGATCGGGGGGATGTGGCCGATCGGCGTCTCCCGCGCGATGCCGTGGCCGGCGCAGCGCGCGAAGACCCAGGACAGCACGCGCGAGTTCTCGCCGTAGCCGGGCCACAGGAAGCGGCCCTCGGGGTCCTTGCGGAACCAGTTGACGTAGAAGATCTTGGGCAGCTTGCTCGCGTCCGCTTCGCGCCCGATCTTCAGCCAGTGGGCGAAGTAGTCGCCCATGTTGTAGCCGCAGAAGGGCAGCATCGCGAACGGGTCGAAGCGCAGTTCGCCGAGGTTGCCGGCCGCGGCCGCGGTCTTCTCAGAGCTCATGATCGAGCCGAGGAACACGCCGTGCTCCCAGTCCAGTGCCTCGGTCACCAGCGGCACCACGCCGGAGCGGCGGCCGCCGAAGAGGATCGCGTCGATCGGCACGCCGGCGGGGTCCTCCCACTCGGGCGCGATCGCGGGGTCCTGCGCCGCGGGGGCCGTGAAGCGCGCGTTGGCGTGCGCTGCCGGCGTGCCCGCGTCGGGCGTCCAGTCTTTGCCGTGCCAGTCGATCAGATGCGAGGGCGGCTCGGGCGTCATGCCCTCCCACCACACGTCGCCGTCGTCGGTGAGCGCGCAGTTGGTGAAGATCGAGTTCTCCTTGACCGTCTCTATCGCGTTCGGGTTGGTGTCCATGCCCGTGCCCGGCGCCACGCCGAAGAAGCCGGCCTCGGGATTGATCGCGTAGAGGCGGCCGTCGGCGCCGAACTTCATCCAGGCGATGTCATCGCCGATCGTCTGCACCTGCCAGCCGGGCATGGTGGGGATCAGCATCGCGAGGTTGGTCTTGCCACAGGCCGACGGGAAGGCGGCGGCGATGTACTTCACATCGCCCTCCGGCGAGATCAGCTTCAGGATCAGCATGTGCTCGGCCATCCAGCCTTCGTCGCGCGCCATCACCGAGGCGATCCGCAGCGCCAGGCACTTCTTGCCGAGCAGCGCGTTGCCGCCATAGCCCGAGCCGTAGGACCAGATCTCGCGGGTCTCCGGGAAGTGGACGATGTACTTGTTCTCGGCGTCGCAGGGCCACGGCACGTCCTCGATGCTCTCGCCGGCATCGTTGACGAGCGGCATGCCGACCGAGTGCAGGCACGGCACGAAGTCGCCGTCGTCGCCCAGCGAGCTGAGCGCTCCGGCACCCATCCTGGTCATGATCCGCATGCTGACCGCGACATAGGCGGAGTCGGTGATCTGGATGCCGATCTGGCTCTTGTCGGAGCCCAGCGGCCCCATCGAGAAGGGCACGACGTACATCGTGCGCCCGCGCATCGAGCCGGCGAACAGCTCGCTGAGCGCTTCCTTCATCTCTTCCGGGTCGCGCCAGTTGTTGGTCGGCCCAGCATCCTGCTCGTGCTTTGAGCAGATGAACGTCCTGTCCTCCACGCGCGCCACATCGCCGGGATCGGAGAGCGCGAGATAGGAGCCGGGGCGCTTCTGCTCCGAGAGCCGCACGAAGGTGCCCGCCTCAATCAGCGTCTCGCAGAGACCGTCGTACTCGGCCTTGGAGCCGTCGCACCAGTGGATGTCACTGGGCTCCGTGAGCGCTGCCACCTCCTCTACCCATGCCAGTAGACGCTTGTGCTTGGTTGGGGCGGGGGCGGGGGCGGTGGTCGACATGGCGTGCGAGCGGCTCCTCTGTGTCGCAGGAACGTGCCTCGATCGGCGCGGCCGGCGCCGATGCGGCGCCGAGAACGGAAAATCGCCCTTGGGGGCGATCAGCGGAGATTACCGTACGGACCGCCGGGCAGCTCAGTGGCAAGCCGCCGAGACGGTCCGTGACAGTCCGCGATCGCTACTCGACGTTTCCGTCCGCAGAGGGCGCGGGGCGGGTGGGGCTCGGGTTCTTGCGCGGCACGAGCACGATCCGCTTGAACTCGGCCACCAGCGTGCCGCCCTGGTTGTAGACGCGGGTGTGCACCTTCACGGTGCCGCGGTCGGGCTTGGTGCGCGACTCGCGCTTTTCCAGCACCTCTGACTCGACGAAGAGCGTGTCGCCGTGGAAGACGGGCGCCGGGTGGCTGAGCTCCTCGGTGGCGAGGTTCGCGATCGCCTTGCCGCTGACGTCGGACACGGACATGCCGAGCGCGAGCGAGTAGACGAGCGGGCCGACGACGACGTTGCGGCCCTGCTGGGAGCCGGCGGCGTAGACGTCGTTGATGTGCAGCGGGTGGTGGTTCATCGTGATCAGGCAGAAGAGGTGGTCGTCGGCCTCTGTCACGGTCTTCGCCGGCCAGTGCTTGTAGACGTCGCCGACCTCGAACTCCTCGAGGTAGCGGCCGTAGGGATGGGCGCCGCTGGCCTCGCGGGCAGCCTGATCGGTCTCCACTGAAGGGCGCTGGACGGTCTCTGTGTCACTCATGGATCTGTCGCGTTCTCCTGATGCGGGGGTCGCTCAGCACTCTAGAGATCGCTCGCCGCGGGCGCGAGGCGATACCGTTCAGGGCCCGACCACACGAGGACCCAGGAGACCGATTTGCGCAACCCCCGAGCCTTCGAGACGCCCCTGGCGATCGGCGCGCCGACGCCGGCCAAAGAGATTCCCGTCAAGCCTTCGAGGATGATCCACTTCCTCGACTTCTCCAACGAGAAGATGGTCGCGAAGGTGCCCGACATCGCGCCGCAGGTCGACATCCTGCTCGGCAACCTCGAGGACGCCGTGCCCGTCGACCGCAAGGAGGCCGCGCGCGATGGCCTGATCAAGGTGGGACGCGAGATCGACCTCGGAGACACGGCGCTCTGGACCCGCGTGAACGCGCTGGAGTCCCCCTGGGTGCTCGACGACCTCACCCAGATCGTGATGGCGATCGGCGAGAAGCTCGAGGTGATCATGGTCCCGAAGGTCGAGGGGGCCTGGGACATCCACTACGTCGACCGCCTGCTCGCCCAGTTGGAGGCCAAGGCCGGCCTCTCCAAGCCGATCCTCGTGCACGCGATCCTGGAGACCTCGCTCGGCGTGGCCAACCTGGAGGAGATCGCCGCGGCCTCGCCGCGCATCCAGGGCATGAGCTTCGGCCCGGCCGACCTGGCCGCCTCTCGACGGATGAAGACCACGCGAGTGGGCGGCGGGCACCCCGGCTACCGGACGATCGCCGATCCCGACCCGCAGGATGAGCAGGCGCCGCGCGCCAGCTACCAGCAGGACCCCTGGCACTACTCGATCGCGCGCATGGTCGACGCCTGCACCGCCGTGGGCGCGCTGCCGTTCTACGGGCCCTACGGCGACATCAAGGACACGCTCGGCTGCGAGACCCAGTTCCGGGCGGCCTTCCTGCTCGGCTGCGTGGGCGCCTGGTCGCTGCACCCCGGACAGATCGCGATCGCCAAGAAGGTCTTCTCGCCCGACCCCGATGAGGTCGCCTTCGCCAAGAAGGTGATCGAGGCGATCCCGGATGGCCGGGGCGTGCACATGATCGACGGCAAGATGCAGGACGACGCCACCTGGAAGCAGTGCCAGGTGATGGTCAAACTCGCCGAGATGCTGGCCCAGAAGGACCCTGAGCTGGCCGAGCTGTACGGGCTCGCGCCGGCGGCCGCGTAGGCGGCCGCTCGACGGGGCGCCGCGTCGATCGCAGCGCCCGCGGGTTCCACCACACGGACGCGCCCGCACGGCGGCTGCGCCCTGCCGCCTGCCGGTACCTATAGGCTTCGCGCCTCCTAACCGGAAGACAACACTTCCAAGCTCCAGCCCACTTCGAGACCCGGACACCTCCCCCCGATGCGATTCTTCGAGTACGAGGCGCGTGAGATCGTCAAGCGTGCCGGCATTCCAGTAACCGACTTCGGCTTCGCCACCGAGCCTTCGCAGGCGCGTGAGATCGCCCAGCGGATCGGCGGCCCGACGGTCGTGAAGTCGCAGGTCCTGACCGGCGGCCGCATGAAGGCCGGCGGCGTGAAGTTCGCCGACACGCCCGAGGAGGCCGAGGCCTACGCCCGCGACATCCTCGCGCTGGAGATCAAAGGCCACATGCCGCGCGGCGTGCTGATCGACCCGAAGGCGGAGGTCGCGCAGGAGTACTACGCCGGCGTGGTCTGGGACGGCCCCCGCAAGCAGCCGGTGATGATCTTCTCCCCCGTGGGTGGCATCGACATCGAGCAGGTCGCGGAGGAGCAACCCGACAAGGTCGGTCGCCGTCACTTCTCCAACATCCTGCCCTTCTCGGAGTTCATGGCCAAGGAGGTGATCGCCTCCACCGGAGTGACCGGCGGCGCGCTGAACAAGCTGGTGCCGATCCTCACCCGGCTGGCGAAGGTCTTCGTCGAGAACGACATGACGCTGGCGGAGATCAACCCGCTCGGGCAGCTTGCCGACGGCTCGTTCGTCGCGCTCGACGCCCACATGGACATGGAGAACGAGGCGCGCGGGCGCCACGCCAAGCTGCTGGCGGACCTCGGCGTCGGCTCCGAGGAGACCCGTCAGGCGCGAGAGGCCACGCCGTTCGAGATCGCCGGTGAGGAAGTCGACGCCCAGGACCATCGTGGCGTGGCGGGCAACGTGACCGAGTTCGACGGCAACCTGGGGCTCGTGATCGGCGCCGGCGGCGGCTCGCTGACGCTCTTCGACGCGGTCCGCGCCCACGGCGGCAAGCCCGCCAACTACTGTGAGATCGGCGGCAACCCCTCCGTCGCCAAGGCCTGCGGGCTGGCGAAGCTGGTCTTGACCAAGCCCGGCGTGGACCAGATCGCGGTGATGATGTCGATCGTGTCCAACACGCGGGTGGACATCGTCGCGCGCGGCGTGATCAAGGCCTGCCTGGAGCTGGGCTACGACCCGGCGCGGAAGATCGCGATCTTCCGCATCCCGGGCGCCTGGGAGGAGGAGGGCTTCAAGATCCTGGAGAAGTACGGCGTCGAGTACGCCGACCGCTCCGTGTCGCTGAACGAGGCCGCGCGTCGCGCGGTGGAGAAAATCCAGGGGGTGGCGGCATGAGCATCCTGATCGACGCCCAGACGACCTTCATCGTCCAGGGCATCACCGGCCGCGAGGCCGTAAACCTCACGCGCGAGTGCCTCGACTACGGCGCCGGCGCGAAGATCGTCGGCGGCGTGACGCCGGGTCGCCTGGGCCGCGAGGTCCACGGCGTGCCCGTCTTCGACACCGTCGCCCAGGCGGTCGCGCATCACGGAGCGGCGATCGACGGCTCTGTGGTCACGGTCCCGCCCGCGTTCACCAAGGACGCGGTCTTCGAGGCGATCGAGAACGGCATCAAGCTGATCGTGATCGTGACCGAGCGGATCCCGCGCCGCGACGTGGCGCAGATGGTGGAGCTGGCCACGCTGCGCGGCGCGCGCATCATCGGCCCCAACTGCCTCGGCATGATCGTGCCCGACGTGGTCAAGATGGGCGGCATCGGCGGGCCGGCGCGCAACGCCGCGCAGGCGTACACGCCCGGCCCGATCGGCGTGATCTCGCGCTCCGGCGGCATGACCACCGAGATGTCCTCGACGCTCTCCGCCGCGGGCCTTGGCCAGTCCACGGCCGTCTCGATCGGCGGCGACGCGATCATCGGCTCCACCTATGCGGAGCTGATGCCGCTGTTCGAGGCCGACCCGCAGACGCAGGGGATCGTGATCTACACCGAGCCGGGCGGCCGCATGGAGGCCGAGCTGGCGCGCTGGGTGACCGAGAACGAATCGCGGCTGCCGATCGTCGCCTTCATGGCGGGCCGCTTCATGGACGAGATGCCGGGCATGAGCTTCGGCCACGCCGGCACGATCGTGGAAGGCAAGGCCGACACCGCCTCGGAGAAGATCGCGCGCCTGGCCGAGGCCGGCATCACGGTCGCCGAGCGGATCGAGGACATCCCAGGGCTGATCGCCGAGCAGATGCAGGCTCGTGGCACGCCCACGACCGCAGCGGCGCAAGGAGGACTCTCATGAGAAAGGACGGGACGTTCATCGCCGTCGAGGTCGAGGACTCCGCGGCGGCGGATGCGGCCTTCGCGCAGAAGCTGACCGAGGTCTGCCCGGTCGACATCTTCGCCCAGGAGCCCGACGGCAGCCTGCGGATCGTGGATGGCAACCTCGACGAGTGCGTGCTCTGCCGGCTCTGCATCGATGCAGACCGAGATCCCGCCCACCCCGCCGTGAAGGTGCTCAAGCTGTACGACGCCGGCGCGCTGCTCGTCTAGGCCGGAGCGGCAGCATTCCCCCGCAGATGCGGCGTACCACCAGCCTGACCGCGCTCGCGGCGCTCGCGCTCTGCGCGGCGGTCCTGATCGCCGCCTGCGGGGGCTCGAAATCGCAGACCGCGAGCGCCTCGGCGCCGTCCTGCCTGCCAAGCGACGTCGAACATGACGCGAGCCTACCGGGCGGCGCGACCGTCTCCCCCACCCCGGGCAGCGGCACCGCCAATCCCGACACGCAGATCAGCTTCCTCGGAGTGCCGGCGGCCTCGATCAGCGAAGTCTCGGTACAGGGCTCGCAGACCGGCTCGCACACGGGCGCCCTGAAGAGCTTCTCCCAGGGCGACGGCGCCAGCTTCGTGCCGAGCAAGCCGTTCGCGGCCGGAGAGACCGTCACCGTCCACGCCACGGTCGCCGGCCACAAGGACACGCTCTCCTTCCACGTCGACACGCCCTACCCGACCGGGAAAGTGCCGCCGTTCAAGAACCCCACCGCCTCGCCCTCGGAATACCAGAGCTTCCGCACCCAACCCGGAATGCAGGCGCCGATCCTCACGGTCACCAGCCCGGACAAGGACCCCGCCGCCGGTGACGTGTTCGCCAGCAACGGGCCGGGCCCGGGGAAGTACGGAGCGCTGATCTACAACCCGAACGGGCAGCTCGTCTACTTCCACCAGCTCTCCGGCGACCTCACCGACGAGGACGTCAAGGTGCAGAGCTACGAAGGATCTGAAGACCTCACCTTCTGGGAGGGCAAGGTGCTCGAATATGGGTACGGCGACGGGGAAGACCTCGTGATGAGCCATGGCTACCAGGTGGTCGCCAAAGTCCGCGGCGGCAACGGTCTGCAGGCGGACCTGCACGAGTTCCAGATCGCGCCACACGACGTCGCCTACATCACGGCGTTCAACCCGATCCGCTGCAACCTCTCCTCGATCGAAAAAGGGCCCAAGAACGGCGTGATCCTGGACGCGGCGATCCAGGAGGTCGACATGAAGACAGGGCTCGTGCGATGGGAATGGCACGCGCTCGACCACGTGGCCGCCACCGAATCGCAGGTCACCACGGACACACCGTGGGACTGGTTCCACATCAACTCGATCGACCCGCAGAGCGACGGCAACATCTTCATCTCCGCCCGCAACACCTGGGCCGGCTACCAGATTCAGGAATCGACAGGGAAGATCCTCTGGCGACTGGGCGGCACGAAAAGCTCATTCAAGATGGGTCCGGGCACAGAGACCGCCTGGCAGCACGACGGGCGCATCCTTCCCGACGGCGAAGTGTCGTTCTTCGACGACGGCGCCAACCCCCCGGAGCACAGCCAGTCGCGCGCGGTTCGCATCGCCCTGAACTTCGCGACCCATGAAGCGCGTCTCACGTCCCAGATCACGCATTCGCCCCCGCTGCTCTCCGCGAGCCAGGGCAACGTGCAGCACCTCTCAGGCGGCAACGTGGTGATCGGCTTCGGCGGCGAGCCTCAGATCAGCGAGTACGCCAGCAGCGGCGGGCTGCTCTTCGACGCCCACCTGCCCTACCCGATGATCTTCTACCGCGCCTACAGGCACCCGTGGCAAGGCCGGCCCGCCACGCCGCCCGCCATCTTTGCGATGCTCAACAACACAGGCGAAGAGACGATCGTCGACGCAAGCTGGAACGGCGCCACCGAAGTCGCGTCCTGGAGGATCCTGACCGGCTCCTCGCCGCAGTCGCTGCAGAGCCGGCAGACGATCTCGTCCACCGGCTTCGAAACCACCGGGATCGTGCCGAATAAGTACGCCTACGCGCAGGTGCAGGCGCTGAGCGCCTCCGGCCATGTGCTCGGGACCTCGGCCACGTCCAAGGTCGCCTCCTACTCCGCCTCGTTCACCAGTTCCGGCGGCAAAAGATGATCGACGAAGCCGCGATCAGTAGCCTTTTCCGGCGTGCGGCTTCGTGCTCGTGGTTTCAGTCGAGGTCGTGCTCGTTTTCGTTTCCCCGCTGGTTTTCGAGGATTCGCCTCCACATGCCGCGATCGCAAGGGTCGCCGCCAGGGCGGCGAGTGCCGTTAGCATGGCGGACAGCAGTTGGCGTTTCCTCATGGGCTTGGCTCCTCTTGTTGCGTGAAGGGGTCGGCAGGGATGCTAACACGCCCCTAACATTCCGATCGCACCTGACCTGGTGGCACGATCGAGGATCGCACAGAGGGGACCAAGGCTGATGCAAGACCACGAGAACACAGCCGCAGATCAGGGCTCTGAGAGCGCTGTGGCCACTCCGGTGCTCGGCGCCGACGCAGCCGGCGCGCCGCAGGTCGTGCAGATCGAGCAGCCCCCTCGGCGCCGCTGGGGCTTGCGGCGTCCCTCGGGCCCGGCGCTGCTGCTCGCCGTCTGCTGCGTGGCGCAGTTCATGGTCATCCTCGACCTCAGCATCGTCAACGTCGCGCTGCCGCACATCCAGTCCGCGCTCGGCTTCTCCTCGCCGGAACTGCAGTGGATCGTCGACGCCTACTCGATCGCCTTCGCCGGCTTCCTGATGCTCGGCGGCCGCGCCGCCGACCGCTACGGCCAGCGCCGCGTCTTCGTCGCCTCGCTGGCGCTCTTCGCGCTGGCCTCCGCGATCGGCGGCGCCGCGCAGGGGCGCGAGATGCTGATCGCCGCCCGTGCGCTGCAGGGCTGCGCCGGCGCCTTCATGGCCGCGACCTCGCTTGCGATCATCACCGCCTCATTCGCCCCCGGGCCGCAGCTCAACCGCGCGATCGGCGCGTGGGCGGCGATGAACGGGCTCGGCGGCGCCGCCGGGATGCTGTTCGGCGGGGTGATCACGGAATTCCTGAGCTGGCGCTGGATACTGCTGATCAACCCGCCGATCGGGCTGGCGGCCGCGGCCATCGCCTTCTTCGTGGTGGTGGAACGCCGCCGCGCCAAGGAAGGCGCGAGCTTCGACCTGCTCGGCGCGGCGCTGCTGACGATCGGCCAGATCGTGCTCGTCTACGGAGTGGTCGAAGGCGGCCTGGTCGGCTGGGGCTCAGCCAAGGCGCTCGGCCCAATCATCGCCGGCGTGGCGATGCTGGTGGCGTTCGGCTACGTGGAGGCGCGCGTGGCCAAGCATCCGCTGGTGCCGTTCAAGGATCTGACCAAGACGCTGCGGGCGGCCAACCAGATCGTGCTGTTCTTCTCCGCGGCGCTGTTCGCGATGTGGTTCGTGAGCTCGCTCTACCTGCAGCAGGTACTCGGGCTCTCACCGCTGAAGACGGGCCTGACCTTCCTGCCGATGACGATCGTGCTGGGGCTCATCGCCCCGCGCGCCGGCCGCCTGGTCGGCCACTTCGGCGTGCGCCCGGTGCTGGGCAGCGGTTTGATCATGCTGGCCGCGGGACTGCTGCTGATGGCCAGGATCGAGCCGAGCGGCAGCGCCGTCGTCTACGTGATGATCCCCGGGCTGCTGGCCGCCGCCGGCATCGCGCTCTCGATCGTGCCCTCAACGATCGCCGCCACGCAGGGCGCCAAGGAGGGCCAGGCCGGGCTCGCCTCCGGCATGGTGAACACCTCGCGGCAGGTCGGCGGGGGGCTCGGGCTCGCGATCCAGATCACGCTCGCCACCCAGCTCAGCACCGAACTGATCGGCTCCGGCCACCGCGTTCCACTCTCGCTGACCGAAGGCTTCCGGCTGGCGTACCTGATCGGAGCCGGCTGCGTGGCCTTCGCCGCGGTGCTGACCTTCCTGACGATGCCCAGGCCGAGCGCGAATCGCGTCCCCGCGGCACGGCGCCTGGCGCTGGGGACGCTTGCGCTGGTCGTCGTCTACGTGGCAGCCAACTTCGCGTTCGCCAACTCTCACGGCGCGCCGATCGGCGCCTACGTGACCAAGGGCGCCTACAGCTTCGTCACCGAGCCCACACTGCACCCGCCGAAGATGGAAGTCGAAGGGACCACCGACACAAGCAAGCTCGCGCCCGGCTACGTCCTCACCGCGAACTTCTACAACATCAACCACCCGCCGATCGTCGGGCAGAGCGGGCCGATGATCCTCGACAACGGACTGCAGCCGGTGTGGTTCAAGCCGGTCCCCGAAGACGTCGTGGCCAGCAACCTGGCGTCGCAGACCTGGGAAGGCAAGCCGGCGCTCTCCTGGTGGCAGGGCCTGGTCACGAACACCGGCGCGATCGAAAGCGGCGAAGACATCCTGGTCAACCAGCACTACCAGGAGGTCGCGCACCTCAAAGGCGCCGACGGCTGGAAGCTGACGCTACACGAGATGCTGATCGAAGGCGAAAACGCCTGGGTGACGGCCAACAAGGACATCCCTCAAGACCTCTCCCCCTACGGCGGCGCCTACAACGGAGCGATGATCGACTCGGCGGTGCAGGAGTACAACCTGCACACCGGCAAGCTGCTCTACAACTGGGATGCGCTGAAGCACATCCCGCTCTCCGAGTCGCAGGCGACGCTGCCCACCAACGGCTTCCCGTGGGACGCCTACCACGTCAACTCGATCGCGCTGGTGGGCAAGGGCACCTTCCTTGTCTCGATGCGCGACACGTGGGCCGCCTACCTGGTCGACATCAAGACGGGCAAGATCGAGTGGACGCTAGGCGGGCGCAAATCAGACTTCAAGATCGGCCCCGAAGCGGAATTCCAGTGGCAGCACGACGTCAAGATGCAGCCGGGCGGGATCGTGACGATGTTCGACGACCACTGCTGTCAGCTCACCGGCGGCGGCACCTATGTGGAAGCGAGCTCGCCCTCGCGCGGTCTTGTTCTGAAGCTCGACGAAGCCACGCACGAAGCGCGCAAGGTGACCGACTACGGTGTCGGCTTCAACGTGGAAGCCGACTACATGGGCGACCTGCAGCCGCTGCCGGGCGGCAACGTGATGGTCGGCTTTGGCTCTGAACCGTACTTCGACGAGTTCTCCGCCGACGGCAAACCGGTGCTGGAAGGCAAATTCCCGACACCGAACCTCAGCTACCGCGCCACCCTGGACCCCTGGGTGGGAGAACCGCTCTACCCGCCGGCAGGCGCTGCTCGCAGCAGCGACGGCAAGCTGACCGTCTACGCAAGCTGGAATGGCGCGACCCAGGTCAGGTCCTGGCGGGTACTGGCGTCATCGGGCTCCGGGGCGGGTAGTCTCTCCAGCGTCGCGACCGTTCCGAAGTCCGGCTTCGAGACGGCGATCCCGCTCTCGGGCAGCGACTATCGGCGCTTCGAGGTGCAGGCGCTGGATGGGAGCGGGCAGGTGATCGGCACCTCCAAAGCCTTCGGGGTAGGCGGATGAAGCACACGGGTCCAACGTCCATAGATTCAAGGTGAGGCCGATGCCGCTGGCCGCACTGCTGAGCAGCGCCCTGCTCTGCACCGGCCTCGCCGGTTGCGGGGAAACCAAGGTGCACACCAACGCGTCGCTGCCCAGCGGCGCCAAGGCGACCGTCACCGCGGCCGAAAACGCGGTCACGATCTCGCCGCTGCCGGGCACCCCGGACGTCTCGCCGCGCGCGCAGATCAGCATCCTTGGGCCCCAGGGCACCAAGGTGCTCAGCGTTCATGCCGTCGGCTCCAAGAGCGGCCTGCACGAAGGGCGCATCGAGGGCTACTCGACCGGCACCGGCGAGAGCTTCCTGCCCGCGCGTCACTTCATCTCGGGCGAGATGGTGGGTGTCAACGCCAAGGTGCTCGTGAACGGACAGGAAGAGAGCGTCGGCACCAGCTTCAAGGTCGCGCGTGAAGTGCCCGAGCCCACGAACCCGTTCCCACACCGTCCGGGCAACTCTGCCGAAGTCCTGCACTTCGCCTCCGCGCCGTCGCTGACGCCGTCGGGCATCAAGGTGCTCAGCGCTCCGAAGCCGGGGAGCGCTCCGGTCGACTTCTTCCTGGCGCCCTACCAGGGCACCGGCTCGCCCGGGCCGATGATCGTCGCGCCCAACGGCCGGCTGATCTGGTTCCACCCGCTGCCGCCCGGCTACTCCGCCACCAACCTGCAGGTCGCCACCTACGAAGGCAAGCAGGTGCTGACCTGGTGGCAGGGCCGCATCCTCAAACTCGGCTTCGGCCAGGGCGAACAGGAGATCTACAACGACTCCTACCAGCCGATCAAGACCGTCAAGGCCGGCAACGGGCTGCACGCCGACCTGCACGTGCTCACGATCACGCCCGAAGGCACCATGTGGGTCGACGCCTTCTACCCGACCCGCATGAACCTGACCCGCTATCACGGCGTGAGAGGCGGTGTGCTCAGCGACTCGGTGATCCAGGAGATCGACATCAAGACGGGCCTTGTGATGTGGGAATGGCACGCGCTCGGACACATCCCGCTGGCAAGCTCAAAGAACCCCACGCCCCACAGCTCCTACCCCTGGGACGCCTACCACGTCAACTCGGTCTCCCCGGACGAAAAGGGCAACCTGCTGATCTCCGCCCGCAACACCTGGACGCTGTACGACCTCGACATCCACACGGGCGGCTTCCACTGGCAGTTCGGCGACGGCGCCCGCAGCAGCTTCAAGCTCGGCAGCGGCGTGCGCTTCTACTGGCAGCACGACGCGGAGCTGCGACCCGGCGGGCTCATCTCCGTGTTCGACAACGGCTCCACGCCGCCCAAGGAGAAGCAGTCAAGCGGGCTGCTGCTGCGCCCCGAAGAAGGCCGCCGCCGCGTGAGCCTGGTCAAGCGATTGCTCAACACGACCCACACCCTGCTCGCGGGCAGCCAGGGAAGCGTGCAGCCGCTCGCCGGAGGGGACTGGCTGGTGGGCTACGGTGAACTGCCCAACTTCACCGAGTTCGACGCCGCCGGCAAGATCATCTATGACGCTCGGCTCGGCAAGAACGTCCAGGACTTCCGCACCTTCGCGTTCCCCTGGAGCGCCACGCCGGCACAGCCGCCGCAACTCACCGTCAGCGGCGGGACAGTCCACGTGAGCTGGAACGGCGCGACCGAAGTCGCCTCCTGGAGGCTGCTGGCAGGCCCCTCCGCCTCCTCGCTGGCGCCCGTGAGCACAGCGGCATCCAAGGGCTTCGAAACGACGATCTCGGCGCCGACGGCCGCCTACCTGCAGGTGCAGGCGCTGAACGCGGCCGGCCAGGCGATCGGAACCTCGCAGGTGCGACACCGCTGATCGCCGGCGCCCACGCCGGTGTTAGACTCGGCGCGGGTCCACATGAAGGACAACTTCTCGCTCATCATGATGTGCATCTTCCTGCTCGGCTCGCTGGCCTTTCTGGCCGAGCAGATCAGCGCCTATCACTAGGCGAACGTCGGCCGGTGCGCTGCTGCACCCTCGGGACGGCTACTGCACGCGCCCGCGACGCAGGTTCTGGCGTTCCTGATGGCGGTCCACGACCGTGGCGATCAGGCGCAGGTACTGGGAGGGGCCGGTCGCGTGCGCCTTGCCGTAGGTGAAGGCCTCGATCCAGTCCGGCACCTTCGCTTCGACCGCCATCACGTTGAAGAAGGCGCGCTGCATGTCGATCCTGATCTGGGCGTCGGCGGCGGGGCCCTTGGTCACCTGCACCTCGGGCATCTGCAGCCGGAACTGCTGGGCATCCCCTTTTCCGCGCAACTCGACCTCGAAGATCATCTTGAGCTGAGCCAGAGCGGGCACTTCGCCGACGAAGCGGCGGGTGGCCTGCTCGATCAGGGCGCGGGCGTCGTCGGACATCAGAGCTTGTTGCGCTCCAGCACCTTGCGGCCGATCACCATCCGCTGGATCTCCGAGGTGCCCTCGCCGATCAGAAGCAGCGGCGCGTCGCGGTAGAGCCGCTCGATCTCGTACTCCTTGGAGTAGCCGTAGCCGCCGTGGATGCGGAAGCTCTCCTCCACGCAGAAGCGGCCCGCCTCGGAGGCGAAGAGCTTGGCCATGCCGGCCTCCAGATCCGAGCGCACGCCCGCGTCCTTCATGCGCGCGGCGCGCAGGGTCAGCAGCCGCGCCGCATCGACCTGGGTGGCCATGTCGGCGAGCTTGAACTGGATCGCCTGATGCTCGGCGATCGGCTTGCCGAAGGTCTTGCGCTCCTGGGAGTAGCGCAGCGCCAGCTCCAGCGCGCGCTGTGCGATGCCCACGCCGCGCGCGGCCACGTTGACGCGACCGACCTCCAGCGCGTCCATCATCTGCGAGAAGCCCTTGTTCAGGCCGGCCTGCTCGCCGCCGAGGATATTCTCGGCCGGGCAGACGTAGCCGTCGAAGACGAGCTCGGTGGACTCCACGCCCTTGTAGCCGAGCTTTTTGATCTGCGGCGGAACGTTCAGGCCCTCATACGCGCCGGTGTTCTCGGAGACGCCGCCCTCCTTCTCGGCGATGAAGCAGGTGAAGCCGCGGTGGCGCGGCTGCGCGTCCGGGTCGGTCTTGACCAGCACGAACACCAGTGAGGACCGCAGCCCGTTGGTGACCCACATCTTCTGCCCGTTGATCTCGTAGCCCTCGCCGACCTTCTTGGCGGAGGTCTTGATCGCCTGCACGTCGGAGCCGAGCTCGGGCTCCGAGAGCGAGAAGGCGGCGCGGATCTCGCCGGTGGCCATCCGCGGCAGGTACTTGCGCTTCTGCTCCTCGCTGCCGAACTTCATCAGCAGGTAGGAGCCGATGAAGTGGGTGTTGATCACGCCCGAGATCGAGATCCAGCCGCGCGAGAGCTCCTCGACGATCATCGCGTAGGTCGTCAGGTCGAGCCCCATGCCCCCGTGCTCCTCGGGGATCGTGACGCCGAAGAGCCCGAGCTCCTTCATCTGCTCGACGATCGGCTCCGGGAAGAGGTCCTCGTGGTCGTAGTGCTCGGCGTTGGGGATGATCTGCTCGTCGGCGAACTGGCGCACCATCTCGGTGATCGCCTTCTGCTCGTCGGTCATTTCGGTGTCCTGCGGGGCGGCTACGGCCATGCTCGGCAACGCTCCAGGGTCAAGGTCTTTGCTTGTGGATGGCGGCAGACTGCTGCTGCGCTCTCGCCCAGCTCTCTGGGCATGAAAGGAGCATACCTGTGCGCGCTATCAGCGCGAAACGGCGACGATCGCGTCGATCTCGACCTTGGCGCCCAACGGCAGCGCCGCCACGCCGACGGTCGCGCGCGCGGGCGGCTCGCCGGAGAAGAAGGATGCGTAGACCTCGTTGATCTGGGCGAATGCCTCAAGCTCGGTCGTGTAGATCGTCAGCCGCAGCGCGTCGGCAAGGCTCGCGCCGGCCTGCTCGCAGATCGCCTGCAGGCTCAGCAGGCAGCGCCTGGTCTGCTGCGCGGGATCGTCGGAGACGAGCTCTCCGGTCGCGGGATCGAGCGGTATCTGTCCCGAGCAGAAGAGCAGCCGCGCGCCCCCGCCGAGGTCGGCGAGCACGGCCTGGCTGTAGGGGCCGACGGCCGCGGGAGCCAGCGGTGTGCTGATCGTCGTGCGCGCCTGGCCCATGGAGCGGAGCCTACCAACGCGCTCATGCTTTAGATTCCCATCTATGGAACGGGTCGCCGGGAAGCTCCCGATGGTCTTGCTCGCGGCGGCCACTCTTGCGCTGCTGGCCGCGATCTGCGCAGGCGCGGCGGAGGCGCGGATCGCGTTCACGACCTGCGCCAACACCAACGAGCTGGCCTGCGGCGCGCTGACCGTGCCGCTGTCCCCGAGCGGCGCCGCGCCGGGCGCCGTGCGGCTGGCGATCAGACGCCGCCGGGCCCCCGTCGGCGAATCCCGCAGCGCGGTGATCGCGCTGGCCGGCGGTCCGGGCCAAGCCGCGATCCCCTTCGCGGAAACGTTCGCCGAAGTGCTCGGCCCGATCGTCTCGACACGTGACCTGATCGTCTTCGACCAGCGCGGCACCGGCCTCTCCGGCGCGTTGAAGTGCAAGGCGCTCGCCGCGCAGAGCAACGCGTCGGCGTCCAGGATCGTCAAGCGCTGCGCACAGCAGCTCGGGTCGAGCCGGGCCTTCTACACGACGCCCGAAACCGTCGCGGACATAGAAGCGATCCGAGTCGCGGGCGGCTACGAAAAGCTCGTCCTCTACGGAACCTCGTATGGCACGAAGGTCGCGCTGGAGTACGCGCAGGAGCACCCCTCTCACGTCGAAGCGCTGATCCTCGACTCCGTCGTGCCGCCCGCAGGCCCCGAACCGTTCGATCTGGCGACGTTCGCCGCGGTCCCGAGGGTGCTCTGGGACCTCTGCGCCTTCCATGCATGCAGCCACATCACCGGCAATCCGGTCAGCGACCTGCGCCGGCTCGTGGCGGGCATGGGACGAGCGCCGCTGAGCGCCACCGTCTTCGACGGCAAAGGCCACCGACA
Source organism: Solirubrobacterales bacterium (assembly GCA_027315115.1). Classification (GTDB taxonomy): domain Bacteria; phylum Actinomycetota; class Thermoleophilia; order Solirubrobacterales; family Solirubrobacteraceae; genus Palsa-744. The sequence goes on from DAHUYQ010000028.1 coordinate 132,336, forward strand.
CGCCGTGCACATCAGCTCGGTCGAGATGCTCGACATCTTGATCGCCGGCGACCTCGATCCGTTGCTGCGCGCCGAATTCCCTGCGGCTGTCGCCGCGGCGACCGGCGGTGACACGGCGCTGCTGGGCAGGCTGCTGATCCACGCCCTGGCAAGCGAACAGGAAGAAACCGAACAAGGCAAGGACCCCGCGTTCGACAGCCCCCTCTACTTCGCGACCATGTGCGAAGAGGAGCAGTTCCCCTGGAGCCGCAGCGCCGGCCCGCGGCAGCGGCTCGCGGAAGTCACGCGCAGGCTCGAAACGCTGCCCGCGAGCGCCTTCGCGCCCTTCACTCGCAGCGATGTGCTGCCGCTCAGCGACATACCCGCCTGCGCGGCATGGCCGTTCTCGCGACCCGCGCCGCCGATCGCCGGCGGCGCGCTGCCCAACGTGCCGACGCTGATCGTCTCCGGCGCCGAGGACCTCCGCACCCCGACCGCCGGCGCGCGGCGGGTGGCGGCGATGATCCCCGACGCGCACCTGCTGGTCGTCCCCGACACGGGCCACTCCGTGCTCACCACGGAGCCGGGATCCTGCGCGATCGACGCGCTGCACGCGCTGTTCGCCGGCCATGCGATCCGCAAGTGCAAGCGCACCGCTCCCCCCTCCTACCTGCAGCCGACGCCGCTGGCGCCGCGCAGCGTGAGCCGGCTGTCCCCGCTGCGCGGCTACGGCGGATCGGCCGGCCGCACGCTGCGCGCGGTCGCGCTGACGCTGGAGGACCTCGTGCGGCAGCTCTCGATCACGATCAGCGAAGCAGGTGGTCTGGAAGCGGCGGCTCACTCGCCGCTGAGCAGCGGCGGCCTGCGCGGAGGCTGGGCCGCACTGTCGCCGCGCCGCGTCCGCATCCACGGCTACTCCTACGTGCCCGGCGTCTCGCTCTCCGGCTGGACAGGCTATGAACACCTGTATCTGCGCGTCAGCGGTGCTGCCGCCGCCAACGGCAGCCTGACGCTCGGCGCGCACGAAGAGCTGGTCGGCACGCTCGGCGGCCAGGCGATCCGCGTCTCGCTGAGGCGCCTGCGCAAAGCCGCGCCGTCGGGCGAGTCGCTGGCGCAGGTGGCCGGCGTGCGGGGCATGGCTCCCGCAGAGCTCGCGAGCCGCCTCGCCAAGCGCGGCGGCGGCCGCGGACTGGCGCAGCTCGTGGCGCTCGACGGCGGTCTCGGCGGGATCGGCAGCGAACCGTCGACCGCTGCGCTGCGGTACGCGCTCATGCACCCAATCGAGCGCCGAGGGCTCAGGTAAGGTCCGCGCATGCGCAGGCGGCTTGCAATCCTGCTCATCGCAGTCGTGCTGCCGGCGTCGGCGCTGGGCGCGATCCCCGTCGGCGCCAGGGCGCTCACGTTCTCGGCCTGCCCGCATGCCCCAGGCTTCTCGTGCACGAGCCTGAGCGTCCCGGCGCTGCGCTCCGATCCGGCGCTCGGCACGATCGATCTGCACATCGCGCGCAAGCTCGGCGGCTCCACGCCCAGCGCAGACGCCGTCGTAGCTCTCGCCGGCGGCCCCGGCCAGTCCGCGCTGCCGCTGGCCAACGACTTCGCCGGCGCGATGGCATCCGCGCTGCACGGCCGCGACCTGATCGTCTTCGACCAGCGCGGCACCGGCGAATCCGACCCGCTGAGCTGCCCGGCCCTCGGCGCCGACGAAGTGGCGCTCGGCACGCTCGTGGAACAGTGCGCCAAGCAGATCGGGCCCGCTCGCGGCGGCTACGCCAGCAGCGAATCCGTCGCCGACATCGACGCGATCAGGCAGGCGTTGGGCTACGAAAAGCTCGTCCTCTACGGCACCTCCTACGGGACCAAGGTCGCTCTCCAGTACGCGCAGACCTATCCGAGCCATCTCGAAGCCCTGGTGCTCGACTCGGTGGTCTCGCCCACCGGCATCGAACCCTTCGAGCTTCCCACGCTGAAAGCGATAAAGCCCGTCTTCTCCGAGCTCTGCTCGCAGCGCGCATGCGCTGGGATCACCTCCAGCCCGGTCGCCGACCTGGCCAGGCTCGCCTCGCGGCTTGCGCGCAGGCCGCTCAAAGGCATCGTCTACGACGGCTCGGGCAGGCGCCACAGAGCCTCGCTGGACGAGGAGCAGCTCCTGGAAGAGCTCGTCGCGGGAGACCTGAACCCGGCGCTGCGGGCGATGACTCCCGCGGCGGTGCGCTCGGCGCTCGCGGGCGACTCGGCGCCGCTGCTGCGGCTCGACCTGCTCTCGGAGGGCCTGGTGCCCAACGTGCCTCGCAAACCCCCGGCGCCCCAATCCGCGCAGGCGATCGACACGGCGCTGCTGATCGACACCACCTGCGAAGACACCGCCTACCCGTGGAAGCGCAGCAGCGCCCCCTCGGTGCGCCTGGCCGAAGCCTCGGCGGCATTTCGGGCGCTGCCCTCCTCCTCTTTCTACCCCTTCGACGCGGCGACCGCCGCGAACGCGAGCCTGCTGCCCGGATGCGCCCACTGGCCCTTCAGCAGCCCAGCGCCGCCGGCGGCCACGGGCGCTCTGCCCAACGTGCCGACGCTGATCCTCTCCGGCGCACAGGATCTCCGCACCCCGACCGCCGGCGCGCGCCGGGTGGCTGCGATGATCCCCGAGGCGCACCTGCTGGTCGTCCCCTACACAGGCCATTCGGTGCTCGGCAGCGACCTCAGCGGCTGCGCGAAGATCGCGGTCGAATCGTTCTTCGAAGGCGCCGAAGTGTTTCCCTGCGGACCGATACCGAACCTCTTCAGCCCCACCCCGCTCACACCCACCAGCCTGGGCGCGCTGCGCCCGGTCGCGGGCCTCCCGGCACGGGCCGGCAGGACCCTGCACGCGGTGCTGGACACGATGATCGACCTCGACCGGCAGGTGATCGGGGCCACCCTGCAGGCCGAGCAATCGCTTCCGAGCGGCTCGAGCTTCGGCGGCCTACGCGGCGGATATGCGCGGATCACCGCCAAGACCCTGCGCCTGCACCGCTTCTCCTTCATCCCGGGTGTGCAGCTCGAAGGCGCCTTCCCGGTCCGCAAAGGGGAAGTCGGTGCCGCGACCGTGCACATCAAGGGCAGCGCGGCCGCGCACGGCCGGATCGTGATCGGCGCCGGCAGCGCGGTCTCCGGCGTGCTGGAAGGCCACCGCTTCCACATGGGCACGGCCAGCGCCTCGTTCGCGAGCGCGGCGAGGCGCTGGCAGTGGCCGGGGCTGCGCGCCGACCTGCTGCCCTCCACGTCTGGCTCTCCGCTGCACGCGCTCGTGCCCTAGCCAGCCGAAAATAGGGTTGGCCCGCAGGTCGCTCTATAGCCCTCTTGACGCCACAGGCGCTGCACGCGCTGGCCCCACTGCAAACGTGGAAACGCCGCCCCCCGTCGTGGGGCGGCGTTTCCTGCCTGCTCAGCATCATCAATCATTCGGCCGCCGAATGATCTCATTCTGACGTCGGCACATGCATCTGGCCATTACGTGAGACCACTTCGCCGTCCGGCATCGTGTAACGGTATTCCTTTACATCAGCCTGCGCTGTATCGTCAGCTACGTTGTTGACCACTTCGACAACGCCCGTCGAGCCATCAGCGCCTGTGACTTCGACCTTTGCAACACCATCTGGCACCATAGCCACTACACCAACACCGCCCGGCCTCCCCGTTGCCGCAGAATTGGTACCTACCCATGAGATTCCTTCGGCTTCGGCCGCGGAGCTTGGCGAACATGCGATAGTGAGTTCGCTGCCCCCTTCAACATCTACAAGGCAGTCTTCCTGTGGCGTCTTGTGCCAAGCATAGAGTTCGTCTGTTACTCCAGCTACGTGGCTCACACCAGCCAAGATCGCACCTTGAGGAGCAGACACCTTACCGGCATTCGCCCTGCGGGCACGAGCCGTAGCAGGATGAGAGAAAATGGACAAAGGCCACCGTGGCGCAAAACGTGCGGAACGCCTCCCGGCATGCCTGTGCACCGCCGGTCCGTTAGCCGCAAAAGCGCCACCAGCGACCGCGATACCCGCCACGGCAGCTACGCTACCTACGATAATTGTCAGCAATGCTAGCCTGTTGCGCGTCAGCCTCATAGCCATATTATCAACCCTTGTAGTCATCGTTAGACGCAGAATTTGGTTGTTGGGTAGTTTCTACGCACCACAATACCTTTGAGTACCGGCGAGATTAGCCTGCGACAGGACGGCAACCTGCAGATGGCCATCGAAAGCACTTGAGTAGCAATGTGTGCCAGTGTAGGCGCTGAAGGGTTTGCCCCAAATCTGGGTGTAACTGCTGCCACCGTTGTATTTCCAGAACACCATAGTGAATTCAGGGTAGGTGTAATTGTCGCCTTCCCCTTCCTCCATGCTTTCGTTCGGCCCGCTGATTGTGAAGCATGGGATTTTTTTGCTTTCGGAGCGGCTTTCACAGTTAAAGGAGCTGCTCGCTCGCGCGGAAGAAGCCGTACTGCCCATGAGCACGGCAGCAGCCGCAGCCAGCGCGGCGAGAAGCGCTACGTGACGTAGGCAGCACCGACATCTCGTCAATTGGATCATTCTAAGCGTCCTCCTTGTATCCTCGATCAATTGTGCGTCCGACCTCTGACATCGAGCGAACCAGGGCCGCGACCGACCTATCCTTGCTCCTAGCGTCCGCTGGTCCACATCGCCGTGCCAAGCCCTTGATCTAATGCGTGTCGTGCACCTGCCAGCCTCCTTTGCGCGACCCGCAAGATACCACATTCGATAGGTTCGTAGATTGGCTATCTTCGGAGCTAGTCAACCGCTGGCTCTGCGGGGTCCTCAGCGGCGTAGTGGACGGGCGTGCTGCGCGGCGAATCGTCGCCAGAGCACGCACTAGGCTGAGCTCGTGGCAAACGCACTCGCCCGCGAGAGCTCCCCCTACCTGCGCCAGCACGCCGGCAACCCGGTCGACTGGCTGCCGTGGGGGCCGCAGGCGCTGGAGCGGGCGCGCCGCGAGGACCGTCCGCTGCTGGTCTCGATCGGGTATTCGGCCTGCCACTGGTGCCACGTGATGGAGCGGGAGTCCTTCGAGGACCCGGAGACCGCCGCGCTCATGAACGAGCACTTCGTCTGCGTGAAGGTCGATCGCGAGGAGCGACCGGACGTCGATGCGATCTACATGGAGGCGGTCCAGCTCATGACCGGCAGCGGCGGCTGGCCGCTGAACGTCTTTTTGACCCCGGAGCAGATGCCGTTCTTCGGGGGCACCTACTACCCGCCGCAGCCGCGACCCGGGATGCCCTCCTGGCGTCAGGTGCTGGAGGCGATCGCCGAGGCGTGGGGCGAGCAGGCGGGCGAGATCAGAGAGCGCGTGGAGCAGATGCGTGAGCGTCTGGCGGGCGGCGCGCTGCTGAGCGCCGCGCAGACGCCGCTCGACCCCAGCTCGCTCGCGGAGGCCGTTGATCGGCTGCGCGACAGCTTCGACGCCCGGCACGGCGGCTTCGGCGGCGCGCCGAAGTTCCCCCAGCCCCCGGTGCTCGAGCTCCTGCTGAGCGAGGCCGCCGCCGGCCGGAGCTCCGAGGCGGCCGAGATGGGGCTCTCCAGCCTGCGAGCGATGGCCGCCGGCGGCATCCACGACGTGGTGGGCGGCGGCTTCCACCGCTACTGCGTCGACGCCGACTGGACCGTGCCGCACTTCGAGAAGATGCTCTACGACAACGCGCTGCTGGCCTCCGCATACCTGCACGCGTTCAAGCTCGACGGCGACCGCCGCCTGCTCGACGTCTGCCTGAACATCATCGAGTTCCTGCGAGCCGAGATGCAGGGGCCGGAGGGAGCCTTCTACTCGGCTTTGGACGCCGACTCCGGCGGCGTGGAGGGCTCCTACTACCTCTGGAGGGTCGCGGAGATGCGTGAGCTGCTGGGAGCAGACGCCCAGAGCGCCATCGAATGGATGGGCGCGACCGAGCAGGGCAACTTCAGCGACCCGCACCACCCCGTGGCGGGCCGCAACGTCCTGACCGCACGGCCGTCTCACCCGCGCCCCGACGAGGCCACGGCGCAGCGCATCCTCGCGGCCATGCGCGGCGCGCGCTCGGGGCGCGTGCGCCCTGGCCTCGACGACAAGCGCCTTGCCTCCTGGAACGCCCTTGCGATCTCCGCGTTCGCCCGGACCGGCGCGCATCTGAGCTCCGTGGGGCCGGACGCGCCGAGTGAGCTCGGCCGGAGCCTGATCGAGCAGGCGAGCCGATGTGCGCGATTCGTGCTGGAGCGCATGGTCGACGACCAGGGCAGGCTGCTTCGCACCTACAGCGAGCTCTCCGGCGCGCGGATCCCGGCCTTCCTGGAGGACCATGCGTTCATGGTGGAAGCGCTGCTGGAGCTCTACCAGGCGAGCTTCCAGGAGCGCTGGTTCCTGGAAGCACGGACGCTGGCCGACACGATGATCGCGCGCTTCGCGGACCCTCGCAACGGCGGCTTCTTCTCGACCGCGATCGACGCCGAGCCCCTGGTCGCCAGGCGCAAGGACATCGACGACACGCCGATCCCGGCCGGCGCATCCAGCGCGGCGGTGGGCCTGCTGCGGCTGGCGGCGCTGAGCGGGGAGCACTCCTACGAGCAGGCGGCGATCGGCACGATCGCTCTGCTGCAGGACATCGCTCCGCAGCATCCGCTGGCCTTCGCTCACATGCTGCAGGCGATCCGCCTTCACGTCGGGCCGATCGCGGAGGTGGCGATCGTCGGGCCCGCCGGCGATCGGCGCGACGCGCTCGTGCGGGTCGTGCGAGAGCGCCACCGCCCCACGGTCGTGCTCGCCGTGGGAGCCGGGGACGGCACGCCCACCTCGGTCCCGCTGCTTGCGGAGCGCACGAGCATCGACGGGGCGCCGGCGGCCTACGTCTGCGAGCGCTTCGCGTGCCTGCGCCCGGTCAGCGAGCCGCAGGAGCTGCGGCGGCTGCTGGATGGCCAGGCGCCCGGCGGCTGAGCCGCACGACGGCCCGGCCGGTCACGAGCAGCGGTGCTAGAGGACCGCGAGGTAGCGGTCGAGCTCCCATCTGGTCACCTGCACGCGGTAGTCCTCCCATTCCTGGCGCTTGATCTCCACGTAGCGGTTGAACATGTGCTCGCCCAGGGTCCGCAGCGCCAGCTCCGAGTCGGCGGTGATCTCGATCGCCTCCCCCAGGGTCTCGGGGAGCTGTTCGATGCCCACGCGCTTGCGCTCCTCGGCCGGCAGGTGGTAGAGGTTCTTCTCCATCGGCTCGGGCAGCTCGTAGCCCTTCTCGATGCCCTCCAGGCCCGCCTGCAGCAGCACCGCGAAGGTGAGGTAGGGGTTGCATGCCGGGTCGGGACAGCGCAGCTCCATCCGGGTGGCCTTTTCGCGGCCGGGGTGGTAGAGCGGCACCCGCACGAGCGCCGAGCGGTTGCGGCGCGACCAGGCCACGTACACCGGCGCCTCGTAGCCCGGGACCAAGCGCTTGTAGGAGTTCACCCACTGGGCGAAGATCGAGCTGATCTCGCGGGCGTGGCGGAGCTGGCCGGCGATGAACGCCTTGCCCACTGGTGAGAGGTAGTACGGATCGTCGGCGTCGTAGAACGCGTTGCGCTCGCCCCGGAACAGCGACTGGTGGGTGTGCATCCCGGAGCCGTTCTTGCCGAACAGGGGCTTGGGCATGAACGTGGCGTGCAAGCCGTACTTGAGCGCGTACTCCTTGACCGTGATCCGGTAGGTCATGCAGTCGTCGGCCATCTTCAGCGCGTCCGCGTAGCGCATGTCGATCTCGTGCTGGCTCGGGCCGACCTCGTGATGGGCGTACTCGGTGTGGATACCGAGCTGCTCCAGGGCCAGGATCGTCTCCCGCCGCAGGTCCGATCCAGCGTCGAGTGTGGTCAGGTCGAAGTAGCCGCCCTCGTCGAGCACCTCGGTGGAGGAGCTGTCGCGGAAGTAGAAGTACTCGAGCTCCGGTCCGACGTAGAAGTGGTCGAAGCCCATGCGGTTGGCCCGCTCCACCGCCCGGCGCAGCACGTGACGCGGGTCGCCTTCGTAGGGCGTGCGCTCGGGGGTCATGATGTCGCAGAACATCCGGGCCACACCCGCCTCGTTCGGGCGCCAGGGCAGCACCGTGAACGTGGTCGGATCGGGCTGGGCGATCATGTCCGACTCCTCGATCGCGTTGAAGCCGGTGATCGAGGAGCCGTCGAACCCCATCCCTCCCTCCAGGGCGTCGGCCAGCTCCGTCGCGTTGATGGAGAACGCCT